>JAAYXB010000003.1 GCA_012516125.1 Bacillota bacterium
GCGGGTGGAGTTCTCGGGGGTGCCGGGGGTCAGGGATACCGTCGCAGTGGAAGGCATCGAGGGCACGCTCTCGTTCGTCGGGACCGGGCTTGCCTGGCGGGCGAGCGCGCGGGCGGGCCCCAAGGGCGAGCTTCACCTGGCTGCGGTAGGCACGTTCGACACAGCGCAGAAGGCCCTCGCATGCGACGCCACGGTATCGGGCGCGATGCCGGCTGAACTCGTTGACATCGTGCGCCGCATCTTGAAAGAAAGACCCGATCTTCTTACGCGGGCCGGCGCGAGGCTCAGGCCGGAGGTTCTAGCCCATCTCGATGCCGCTGACAAGGTGGACCTTACCGGCGGAAAGGTGCAGGTGGATGTGCACATACGGCCGGGCCAGGACGGCGGGCGCCTCGCGCGCGGAGAGGTGAGCCTGGCGGAGGCCCGGGTCATCGCGGAGGACCTAGCCCCTTGGGTGCGTAGCATCCAGGGCATCGTTAACCTTGCTTCGGAGTTCCAGGTGGACTCCGCGGGGTTTTCATGCCAGGGCAAGGCCTCGGTGTTGGTTGAGCGGGCGGAGTGCGACGGGAGCGCAGCCGGCCTCGGGGAATTCGAGGCGGGTGCGCAGGCGGTGGTGGATTTCTGGCAGAAGGCAGGCGAGGACCTCTGCTTCGAGGGCCGTGCTGATCTCGATATCCCTCACCTCTCCATGGGTCATGCCGTGCGGAAAGTCCTGGCTGCGACGGTTCCCGGCGGAGCTGAGGCAACGGAGGCTGAGGGGGGCACTCCCGACGGCGCCCTTGAGGTGGACGGCCCGCTCGACGTGTCCCTGACCTTCGCGGGGCGGGCGTCGAAAGGTATGGACGTGCGGGGCAAGATCGCCATGGCCGGCGGACGGGTGCTCGCAGAGAATATCGTGCCCGAGATTCCGAGCGTGGCCGGGGACATCGGCTGGGAGCTCGAGTTCTCTCGTGACGCGAAAGGCGCGCTTGCCTGCACCGGAAAGGTTCGGACGGCAAAATCCTCGGTGAGGGCTGGCCTCACCGCGGGGGCGGGTGATTTCGCAGGAGATGTGAGCGCGGTCTTCACGTTCTCGGCGGCGACCGGCGCGACCACGCCGGACGGCGAGGCAGGAAGGCCAGACGAAGTGAGAGTGGCGATGGTCCCCGCGTACAGCGGCGAGGTAGAGATTCTCTCCGGCACCGCCCGCGCAAGTCGCCCGACGCTTGGGCTTACATCGGCGAAGGGTGCGGTCACGGGGCGAGTCAGCATAAGCGGCGTGGGCGCCGGGCCCGCGAGATACTCCGGGACGCTACGCATCTCCGAGGCGAGTATCGCCATGGCGCGGCCCCAAGCTGGCCTCAAGTCCTTCGAGACCGGTGCCAGCGGCACTGTGGAGTTCGAGGGTGAGTACCCGGGCAAGGCGAAATTCCAGGGCAGCGTGGACCTGGAGGACGGCAGCGTGGCCGCGGAAGTTTCGGGGGCGGGCGTGAGGTCTGCTTCGGGTGAAGCGCGCACCAGGGGCAAGGTGCTGTTTGCGGGAGAGTACCCCGGGCGGATCGAATACCGCGGTACGATGGACGCCTCGCGCGGCCGCGTGGCGGTGCGTGAAGGACCTGGCGGCCTCGCCCGTTGGGAGACAGGGGCTGAAGCCCGTGTCGATTTCGAGGGCGAGTACCCTGGCAAGACAGGGTTTCGGGTCTCGTGCTCATTTTCCGACGGGGAAGTGGAGATCGCCAACGGTCCCGGAGGCATCGCGTCTGCCTCGGGGCGAGCCTCCGGCCGGATAAACGCAAGCGGGAGCCTGCCGGGCGACGTGGAGTACGGCGGGCATATTGTTCTTGCGGACGCGTCTGTCCACCTGGTGGACGCCCCGGGCGGGATAGAGTCCCTGGCGGGCACGGCGAAGGTTACGGCCGATTTCGCCGGGTCCTCCGCGGGCGGCCTCAGGTACTCGGGAACTGCTGAGCTTCTAGCGGGCCAGGTGGCCGCCGTGAACATGCCGGGCGGCGTCCAGAGCCTGAAGGGGTCGGCGCAAGGCAGCCTCCGCTTCGCAGGGGGGTATCCCGGGGTCCCGGAGTTCGAGGGCAGTGTCTCTGTCAGGGACGCCGATCTTGCGGTCGGTGAGATCCCGGGCGTTGTAAGGTCGCTTTCCGGCCGGGTGACGGGGGAGATAAGCTTTCGAGCGAGGGAAGGTAGCGTCGAGGAGTATTCGGGCAAGGCCGCGGTGGGGCCGGCGACGTTCGTGTCCGACGGCGTCTACCCTGGTGTGACCATCGCGAGGGGCCCGGTGAGGCTTGATATGGAATTCTCCTCGACATGCGGCGGGCATCTTGCTTACAAGGGCAAGGCCACCATCACCGGTGCCGATCTGCGCGCGGGGAGGCTCTTTCCGGGTCTTGTAGACATTGCGGGCAAGGTTGATAGCTCATTTGACTTCGAAAGCACATCTGAAGGGGTGAAATACAGGGGTTCGGCGAAGGTCGCGCCCGGGCGGGCGGTCCTCGGAGGTGAGGCGGTCCCCGGGCTGGAACGGATGGATGGGGACATCGTGGTGTCCCTGGACTTCCAGGGCGTCGGTGGGAAAACAGGCACCTACAACGGCAAGGCCCGGATCTCCGGCGGGACGCTCAGGGCTGGCGAGGTGGCGAAAGGAGTGGAGCGGATAGAGGGACCTGCCAGCCTCGATGTGGCGTTCTCCGGCGGAGTTGGGACCGGAGCCCTGTACAGCGGCACGGTTTCCGTGCGCGACGCGTCTTTTCGTGCGGCGGAGATAGTCCCGGGCATGAAGAGCGTCACCGCGAAGATGTCCGGCGACATCTCGTTTACCGGCCGGCCTGATGGATCGGTTTCTTATGAGGGCAGCGCTGACCTTGCGCACGCGTCTTTCGCCGCTGGCGCCGTCTACCCGGGTATCAAGGAGCTTGGCGGGAACGGCAAAGCTCATCTTACGTTTTCCAACACCGGAGGCTCCGGCATAAAGGGCACGGCCGAGATCATCGTGGCCAGGGGCGTGCTGGCCCACGACGCCATCGGGTCGCGGGTCGAGGATATCGCCGCCCAGATCAGCGTGGGCGAGAACCTCGTCGAGATCAAGGGCATGACCGGTCGCCTCGGGTCATCGAGGATAGAGGCCTCGGGGTGGCTCCGCCCTGGGAAGCGGGTGGAGATAGACCTGGCGCTCAAGAGCAGGGACCTCGCCCTGGCCGATCTCGGCAAGGTCGCGTTTGCGGGGTTTGCGGGGAAGCCCGCTGTTCTATCGGGCAGCGCAGCGGTGGACCTCAAGCTAAGAGGATACTATCCGAATCTTCAATACGCCGGGCAGATAGCGCTCAAGGGCGTGACGGTAAAGCATCCCGCGCTTGGCGCGCCGGTCAGCGACATCTCCGGCCTTATAGCCCTCTCCGGCAAGAAAATGACGACGGAGTCCCTCAATATGACGGTCGCTGGCCTTCCGGTGAAAGCGCGTGGCGAGATCACTGACCCCCTGGACCCCCGGTTCGACGTCACCGTGTCTGTTGTCGATGCCGACATTCACCGGCTGGCGGCGTTCTTTGCACCGGGCGGCAGCGATGGCGGCGACCGGAACGCTGCGAGCGGCAAGGAGAGTACGAACGCCGCGAGCGACATGGCAAGCGGCATCGGTGGCAAAGGCTCCATCACTGCGAGGCTTACCGGGACGGCAAAGGAGTTCTTCATTGAGGGCGCTGTGGATCTTGCGGCCCTCACCGTTCCCGTGGAAGGAAGGGTCATCGCTGCATCAGGCGTGAAAGGGCGTTTTCGGTACGGTGAAGGCGTCCTCACGTTGAGACAGGTGGTCGCGCAAGTCGCGGGCGGGAATATCGCCCTTGAGGGAGCGATAATACCCGAAAAGGGCTGGCCGGGCGGCGGCCCCGGCCCCGCCAGCCCCGGCCGCGAGGTGGCCGAGAGCCTCCCGGCGGTCCGGATGACGGCGGAGCTCAAGAGAGTTTCCGCCGGGGAGATCGCGCCCCTTTTCGTTCCCCCGGCTATCACTCTATCGGGAACGGTTGATGGCAATTTGGTGGTCACCGGAGGCGGCCCGGATGGGGCGAAGTACAGCGTGGCGGGGTCGTGCCGGATGGCTGCGGGGGGCGTCGCGAGCGAAAAGGCAAGCTTCGCCTTCACAAGCCTCGAGGCGAGCTTTCGGGCTGCGGACGGCAAGATCGCGTTCGAACGGCTGGTGGCCCGGGGCGCCGATGGCGACATCGACGCCAGAGGGACGGTATCGCGCGCCGGAGAAGTCAACCTTCGGGCGATAGTCAAAGGGGCCAGCCTGGCGAAGCTGGCGAGGCTTGCCGGGTATGACGGCGCGAGCGGCATCGCCGGGTTCGCCGGCACCGTGTCGGGCCAGGGTAGGGACGTCGTCATAGACGGGCTCGCCGACGCGGAAAAGGGCGTTATCGCTGGTATGAAGTTCGACGCGCTCACGGGGCGGGTCAGGCTCTCTCGTAGCGACGTTTACCTCGACGGCGTGAGCGTCCGTAGTGGAAAGGCGTCCTACCTCATATCGGGGAAGGCGGGCCTCGATGCTGCGACCGGGCACGTGATCGATCTGGCGGTTCAACTCGCCGGGGTGCCTTGCCAGGACGTCCTGTCCTTCGCGGGAGCCGCAAGCGGGTTTCCGCTGAAGGGCCTGCTCTCGGGCGAGGTGGTCGTGAAGGGCACATCTGCAAGCCCGGAGGCCCGGGGTTCTGTGAAGCTTTCTGACGCGGAGCTGTCCGGGGTGAAGCTGGACAGGGCCGACATGGACTTCGCGTACACCGGCGGCACGCTTCACGTTGAGAGGCTTGAGGCGAAGGTGGGGCCTGCCGGGGTCGCCGCAAGCGGCATGATAGGCAAGGACGGGGTCCTGGATCTCTCGGTTGACGCGAACGACGTGGACCTCGCGAAGCTGCCTGTAAACATCCCGGGGAACCTCGTGAGCGCGGGGGTCGCCACTTTTGAGGGAAAGGTCACGGGTGACGTGAAGGCCCCGCGCGTCGAGGGGCGTGTATCTGCGACCAATGTGGTTTTCAGGGACGTCCTTCTTCCAGGTGTTGCGGGCACTGTCAGGTGGGACGGGAAGAAGATCGAGCTAGCGCCGCTCGCCATTCACGATGGGAGCGGCGACGCAAGTGCCACCGGGACCATTACACCTGCGAAGAGTGCACCTGGCGACGCGACCGTCACGACCCTCGACCTTGAGCTGGAAGCAAAGGGGCTTGCTGTCAGGACCGCCCTGGACCTTGTACAGCCGGGCTATAGCGCGGATGTCGCGGGGAAGGTCACCGGCAGGGTGGCGCTCCAGGGCAGCATGGCAAGCCCTGATGTGGAGGTCGCGCTTCAGGCATCGGAGCTCGACGTTGCGGGCGTGGCCTTCGCAAGCGCCGTCATAGATGCGAGGGCGACGGCGGGCGACATCGAACTGCGGGTCCTGCGGCTTCGCCAGGAGGGCGGCGGCTACCTCGAAGCGAGTGGAACGTCGAAGCGCGGCGGCGCCATCTCGTTCATGGCGTCCGCACGGGGGTTCAACGCGAGCGTGCTGGCGAGCCTCCTCGGTGTCAGGTATACCGTGAGCGGTGTGCTAGATCTTGCGGCGAAAATCGAGGGCACGTCCTCGGACCCGTCGGCCACCGTTGCCATGCAGCTCACCGGTGGCGCTGTGGAGAGGATCAGGTTCGACACGGTAACCGCGAGGATGCTCTTCAGGGGCGGCGTCATAACAATCGAGGAGGGCGAGATCGTCCAGGGACGTCACAGGGCGAGCGTGACGGGTAGAGTGCCTCTTGTCGGCAAGCAGTTGGCAGCCTTCGGGATCACACCGCCGAAGCGCCAGGAGAGCCTGGACCTTGCCGTGAGGATGAAGGATGCCAGTCTCGTGATGCTCATGATGGTGTCCGACCAGATCGAGTGGTCCGAGGGCACGACGAACGTGGACCTTCGCGTGACGGGAAGCCTCAATGACCCGCAGCTTCGCGGTCATGTCAGGGTGAGCGGCGGCACCGTGAAGCTCGCGCCCCTCGCGGATGCGCTGAAGGACGTGACAGCCAGGGTCGTCTTCAACGGCACCGAGGCGTCTATCGAGGAGTTCTCGTGCCGGCTCGGCGGCGGCGCCATAGGCGCGTCGGGGAAGGTGGACCTGGTTTCTGGCGAGGGTCCGAAGCTGGACGTCAGGGTCTCGAGCGAGCGCGCACAGGTGAACACCGGGCAGATCCGCGCCCTTGTGGACGCGCATCTTGCCGTGTATGGCCCTGCCATGCGACCGCTCGTGAGCGGCGACATCAAGCTGATAAAGGCGGAGGTGGCACCGTCTGGCTTCGGGAGCGCATCCGTGCCATTCGATGCTGACCTGGCGCTTACCGTGTCCACTGAGGGGGACCTCAGGGTCCGAACGAAGATCATGGACATCCCTGCGTCTGGTAGCGTCAAGGTGGGCGGGACCCTCAAGCAGCCGAGCCTGGCAGGTAGAGTGGAGGCGCATCGCGGGTGGTTCGCCTACTTCGGGAACGAGTTCACGGTGCGGGAGGCGGTGGCGGAGTTCCGGGAGGATGGCGGGGTCATGCCGTATCTTGAGGTCCAGGCTGAGACCCACGCGGGAACCACCTCAATATACCTCACGCTGAAGGGGACGCCGCCGGATGGTCTCGCCGTGGACCTCACCTCGAGCCCGCCGAAGAGCCGTGACGAGATCCTGGCGCTCCTGAATTACCCGGGGGCTCTTGCGAAGATCCTCGAGGGCGATGTGGAGGGCGCCATGAAAGAGGAGATCGTGCGGATATTCGACCAGGAACTGCGGCTGCAGCTGGTGGGCGGCATAGAGAGGGCGTTCGAGGATGCGCTCTCGCTAGATGAGTTCCGGCTCCAGCGGGGCACGTCCAACGAACTTACGCTCAGGATCGGCAAGTACGTGGTCGATGACCTTTACCTGAGCTACGAGAAGGGTTTCGGGCCGCAGTCATCGGGGGTGTTGAGGTTCGACTACATGTACGGCCCCGGCGTCGTGCTGACAGGGAAGTTCGACGAGCGAGGCATATACACCTTCGGCATCGAGGCCCGGCTGCGGTTCTAAGTGAGGGTGCAGAAATGCTCCCGACTTTTGGGAGAGGTTGCCGGTGATTGCACGAGGGGTGTCAAAATCCGGCCACTGGCCAGACGGGCCGGATTTTGTCAAGGCGCCCCGCTTGGGGCGCCGTCCCCGAGTGCAA
>JAAYXB010000021.1 GCA_012516125.1 Bacillota bacterium
CGCCTCCCCACGCCCCCCACGCCGCCAAGCCGCCCGCATCCTTCAATCCTGGGCTTGGGTATCTGTAACGCTCCTACGCACGCGGCCTGCCGCTGCCTGGGATACGCTCAACGCTCAACATTCTTGAGAAGATCTTGACATTCGCCTCGCAGGTTCTTGAAACACACGAGCTACAATGGGCTTGAAAGGAGGTGCCGGATAATGCTCCGGTCAAGGATACACAACGTAGTCATTGCAAGCGCACTCGCCCTCTCGGTGGCATTGACGGGCGTCGTGGGCGCGGCTTTCGCACAGGAAACCGCAGCGCCCCCCGAGCAGCCCGCGGCGAAGGGCATAGCGCCAGTAGCACCCGCGAACCCGTGGTTCGGCGGTGCCCAAAGGACGGGCTGGCCCGGCCCACTCGTGGCGAAGATCGCAGACATACTCAAGATGAAGGTGGAGGACCTCGTCGCAGCAAGGGAGGCGGGCAAGTCGTTCGCTGACATCGCAAAGGAAAGAAGCGTGAGCGAAGCTGAGCTCCTGGACGCCCTCATGGCGCAGGTCAAGGCCAACGTTGACAGCCTCGTGGCGAGCGGCAGGATGACCCAGAGCCAGGCTGACCAGGTCCTCGCGAACGTCCGCGCGAACCTCAAGGCTGCGATCACCCGGACGGCCATAGGCCCGCTGGGAGCCGGGCTCCGGACGGGGATGGGCCGCGGCCCGGGTGCAGGTCAGCGTGCTGGCGCCGGTGCCGGCCCTGGCGCCTTTGGGCGCGGGGCCAGCGCGGGATTTGGTACGGGCTATCGTCAGGGCTGGAAGCACGGGTTCAGGTGTGGCTTCGGAATGGGCCTCGGGCTCGGCCAGGGGCCGGCAGGCTGCCCGTTCTGGCAGCAGAATCAGAATCAGACTCAGACTCAGACTCAGACTCAAAACCAGAACACCAGCAACTAACCTGGTCCACCTGGTCCACGCAACATCATCTCCTCTCAAGGGAAGGCCTTCCGGCCTTCCCTTGCAACTTTGGGCCTGATCGGGCACAATTATCCCGGACGGACCCGCCGGAGACGGGGCGTAACAAGCCAACTATGGGTGCACAGATCGCGGCCGCTTTGCCAGAAGCTTGCGGCGTCACACCCCAGAGACGGCGCCCGAAACCAAGCGCCCGGACGCTGGCGGGCTTGTCCGGCGGGGCAACTCCTGGCCCTGGTGGTCCTGGTGGTCCTGGCGGTCCTGGTGGCCCTGGTGGCCCTGGTGGCCCTTGACCGTGCAGTTTCAGGAAGACCGTTCTCGGAAGATCCGTGATGTACGCAACGGGTGGGACGGAAAGAGTGACGCGTAGCACCGGTCCCCTTGCATGCGTGACACAGGGAACGAGTAGGGCCGTGACACGTGATGTATGTCACCCGATAACACTTAATGATGACGTGGGGGACGCTTGACGAAAAACCGGCGACCTACGTCAACTATCAGCTCGAGCGACTCAATATAGTCAAGCGACGGCAATACCATGAGATCCACTCGTAACAGGGTGGTACCACGGATGGCCGACTCAAGAGTTGAGGGATAGCTGAGGGATGATGCCGTCATGCCACCGCTTGGCGACCGAGCGGACCGCCTACGGCCCGCATATGGTTCAACTCTGAGCTTGGCCGTGTGTAGAAGCCACACTTGGCAGCGGAGGTGGACCGCCTGTGGACAGGCCGCACATTCTCGTGATAGACGACGAAGCCGCGATAGGCACCGTGGTCAGGGATTACCTGGAGGCGCAAGGGTATCGGGTGGACTGGGCCTCTGATGGGCTGTCCGGCCTGGACCTCTTCCGCAGGACGCACCCCGATTTGATCGTCCTCGACCTGATGCTTCCGGGAAAGAGCGGGCTCGACGTTTGCCGCGACATCAGGGCGGAAAGCGACGTGCCGATTATCATGCTTACCGCGAAGTCCGAGGAGATCGACCGCGTTGTCGGGCTGGAACTCGGCGCGGATGACTACGTCACAAAGCCATTCAGCCTGCGGGAGCTTGCTGCGCGCGTGCGGGCGGTCCTCCGCAGGGCCGGCAAGGCCGCCGCGGACGAGAAGAGCGCCGTACTGGAGGCGGGCGACATAGTCATCGACACCGATCGCCACGAGGTCACCGTAGGGGGGCGCCCCGTAGCGCTCACTCCGACGGAGTTCGCCATCCTGAGCTTTCTCGCGGAGCGCCCGGGAAAAGTCGCAAGCCGCCTTCAGCTTGTGAACGCGGCGCTCGGGGAGGCCTACGCAGGCTATGAACGGTCCATCGACACGCACGTGAGCAACCTGCGGAAAAAGATCGAGGAGGACCCGTCCAACCCCAAGCGTCTTCTCACGGTATACGGCCTGGGTTATAAGCTTGCGGAACCAGGCGAACGGCGCCAGACGTGAGTTCATAGACGTCTTTCACTTGTCCACAGGCCCGGAGCAGCGCGCCGCCCATCGCTCGCGACTCGCCGCTCGCCGCTCGGACGGGACGGTACGCTTGGCTTGGAGTGCGCCTCCGGGAAATCCTGGCGCCTGGGCTCGCCGAACCTTAGAGGACCCGAGGTCCAGGCAACCCAGAACGCGCCGTCAAACCGGCCTGGACTTCTAGACTGACGAACCTCCAACCTCCGCGCAGAGCGCAGGGACCGACTGCGCTGTGCCGCGCCCTAAGGAGGATGCTACAACATAGAAGCGTAGAGAGGACGGCGGTGCAATGACCATTGGACGGAAGATCTCCATAGCATTTGCGGCTGTGGCTGTGTGCGGTGCCCTTCTTACCGCGGTCGTGGCGAACACCGCGACGCGATCCGTGTTCGATTGGTACGTCCGGGGGGCCACAGCGGCCCGCGCCGAGCAGTGGCGCGACCTCTTCGCGGCCTACTATGCGCAGCGAGGTTCGTGGTCCGGCGTCGACGTCCTCGTGCAGTCGGCGGCGCCAGGACCCATGCACGGCATGGGGTTCGGCAGGCGATGGGCGGGCACCCCCGCGGCGGCAACCAGGGGGGAACGGGTGGTCCTTGCCGACGAGACCGGCAGGATCGTAGCGGACTCTGAGGGGACTGCCACGGGTTCGTTCCTCGGTCAGGAGGCCGCCAGGTTCTCGCTGCCCATCGTCGTGAACGACCGACGCGTAGGCACCGTAGCCCTGGTAACCCCGCTCCAGAAGGGACTCGTGACGCTGGAGGCAGAGTTCCTGCGCCGCGTGACAGCTTCGACCATCCTTGGAGCGGTCCTTGCCGCGCTCCTCGGGGCCGCGCTTGCGTCTACCTTCTCACGGCAGATATCCGCGCCCCTCGCCGAGCTTGCGCGCGCGGCGCGCCGGATAGCGCGACGCGACTTCAGCGCGAAAGTCGAGCCCGAGCCTGAGGGAGAGATCGGGGACGTTGCCCGGGCGTTCAACCTCATGCAGGACAGCCTCAAGGCCAGTGAGGACGCCCGCCACAAGCTCATGGCGGACATCGCGCACGAGCTTCGCACGCCCCTCGCCGTGCTGCGCGGCAACCTGGAGTCCCTCCAGGAGGGGGTGGCCGATCCCACCCCTGAGATGTTCGTTTCCCTGCACGACGAGGTGATTCGGCTATCCAGGATCGTGCAGGATCTCCTGAACCTCGGACAGATGGAGTCAGGCGGCTTTCCGCTCCACCTCGTGCCCACACGCGTCAGCGAAGTCGTCGCACGCGTGGCCACGGTCTTCGGCCCGGAAGCCGAGTCGCGCCGGATCCAGCTCGAGACGACTGCAGAGCCAGAGCTTCCGCCGGTCCAGGCAGACCCGGACCGGATAGCCCAGGTGCTCGTGAACCTCCTCGCCAACGCCATGCGCCATACGCCCGACGGCGGCCTCGTCGCCGTGTCCGTGCGTCGCCAGGAGGGCGGCGGCATCGCCGTCTCCGTCCGCGATACGGGTCCGGGGATAGCCGAGAAGGATCTCCCCCACGTGTTCGACAGGTTCTACCGAACGGACGAAGCCCGCGACCGCTCGGCAGGCGGTGCGGGCCTCGGGCTGGCTATCGCCAAGGGCATCGTGGAGGCCCACGGCGGCTCCATCTGGGTCCAGAGCTCGCCGGGCCAGGGCGCGATCTTCACCTTTACCCTCCCCGCGCTCCCCGCAACACGCTGACCCGGCGCCCCGGCGGCGACGGGGTGGTCAGCGCAAGACCAGCCTTGGGGCTGGGCTGGTCGGCGAGCGCCCACGTTCGCTCGTGACCTTGTCGCGGCAGGACCAGCCTCCCGGCCGATCACATCGCGGCGTTGCCTGCGCCTGCCAGGGCGGCCCGACGTTCGCCTAACATCCGCCCGACCAGGAGGAGGCGGCGATGACCTCTAGGCGCCACAATGGCTGCATGCGCCCTTCTACCGCTCCTCCCGGGCATCTGACGGGCCAGGCCCCTCCGTCGGCTCTGTCGGCTCCCCGGCCTGGGCCAGTTCCTCGGGCTGGGCTGGCTCCGCAGGCGACACAGGTTGCTGCGCCGGCTGCGCCTGTCGTGGTGCAGTCTCCGTCGGCTGGGCGGCCTGCGTCGGTTGCGCGGCTTGCGTCGACTGTGGCCCTCCCTGCACCACCGGCTGCGGCACTGGACGCACCGGCTGCTGTGGCTGATGTGACGGGAACCAGGGCCTGTTGGTCCCGAATCTCGTGTCCAGGACGGCGCCAAGCCCGATGACTGCCACCGCGATGGCGACGACCGCCCCGAGACCCGACACCAGGCCCAGCGCAGCGAGGACAAGCGCGCCGACGAGGACTTTGACCAGGATGGTCATGTTCGCGTTCGCCAGCCGCCCCACTCTATCGCCCACGACCACCGAGATGGCCGCGTGGCCGAATGCCGCGGCCGCCACATAGAACACTATCCACACCGGCACCAGCGGTATGCCTATGAGCGTGATCGCAAGGAGTATCATGCCAGGGACGAACAGCAGCCACGCCACGAGGCCGACGACCACGGCTCGCCCCGGCTTCGTCTCGACGGAAGCACCCACGGCGGCCACATGGTTCGGCCAGATGGCCACGATGACAAGAGCCAGCACCAGCGCGCCCACAAGCCTCAGGATCCACATGAAACCGAAGTACGCCCAGGACATGTGCCACGGTCCCCAGCGCATCGGCCAAGTCACGCCCCGGAAGTCGAACCTGAACGGGATCCTGCCGCTATGGATCGAACCACGGACGATGGCGCCAGGAGATCTCTGTACCGATCCGCCGATGCTCGTCACATCCCCGCCAACTCTCGCGTTATCGCCGAGGAAAACCGTTGATCCAACCGATACCACGTCGCCGTCCACCTCGCCGTTGACCTCGACCACGGACCCGATGGAGACGGCATTTCCTCTCACCCGCCCGTCCACGGTGACCTTGTTACCCAGGGAGACCACGTCGCCTTCAACAACCTCGTCTGCCTGCACGTGAACCGGGCCGCCGAATATGACTAGACTCCCGCTCCGCCTTTCCTCGGCGGACGCGGACCCGGTGAAGCCCACCAGCGCGATCGCGACAGCCAGGGCCAGCACGACCACGACCGCGCCGAACCTGTTCGTACTTCTCAGCTTTGACGTGCTCAACCCGACTTCGATGCCCATTTTCAACACCTCTCACCCATTCTCTAGTTTTCTCCCGGTCGCTCGCGCCACTCCACCGCTTTCCGTAATGCCTCGTAACGCAGCATGACGCCACATCGCCCCGCACAACGCTTCGCGACCCTCGTAATCAGGCTAGGACAGCGCGCCGACGGCCAACGGCCGACGGATCGTCAACCGACGGCGCTTGCTTCGTCCAGACCCGACCTTGCGAGGAGTCCCGCAAGAAGGAGGCCCATCACGAGCGTGAGCGCTACAAGGATGAGCATCGGCGCCGCGCAGGGTTCAAGACCGCCGGCCGCCGGGCCAGTCCCCGTCGTCACATCCCCCTCAGGAACCTCGCCCATAGACACGCTCGACGGCACACCCTCCATCGCCGCAGAGCATCTACGCACAAGTCTGACACTATCCAGTCCAGCCGTGAACGAAACGGGTATGTCATTCTTGCTTTCGGCGCCCTCTCAGGGTAGAATATAGTCATCGGGGGTGGTCATAGATGTTGACCGTGAACGTAAGCGAAGCTAAGGCCAAGTTCCTGGAGTTGATTCGGCAAGCTCAGAACGACGAGAGCATCGTCGTCCAAAAGAACGGCGCCCCTGTGGCGGCTATCCTCTCATACAAGGATTACGTCAACCTTGAGAGAGTGAAAGCCTACATCGCTATGCAAGAGCTTAGCCGCGTTACGAAGGAGTCGGGCGTCACTGCTCAGGAGGTCTACCAGGAGTCTCGCCGCCAGCTCGAGAGGAGATAGCGCAAGAATGGACATAGTGGTCGATGCCAGTGTAGTTCTCGCGGCGTGCCTGCCCGACGAATCGACACCTCAGGCCCAACGGTTGATGAGAGATTACGCTCTGGGCACGGTCGACCTTTGGGCCCCGAGGCTCTTACTTCTCGAGCTCTCGAATGCATGTCTCGTGGCTGCGAGGCGCGGACGGCTTGAACAGAGTGTGCTTGATGGTCTAGCCACGTACATTGCGGCGCTGCAAATAAACTGGGTCAACGTAGAGGAACAGCCCAAGCGAATACTCTCTGTCGCCAGGCAGCTCGGTCTTACAGCTTACGACACTGCTTACATCGTCGCGGCTCAGGTGAGAAACGACTGCATGCTGGTTACAGCGGATAAGCGGATGTTCGTGTCTGCCAAAGAGGCTTTCCCTTTCGTCGTTCTCCTGGAAGACTACAAGGGTGCCTCCGGTACTCGCTCACAGCCTCCCAACTAAGTAGATCGCCATGAGTAATCGCCGGTTCCAGAGAGCGCACGCGCCGTGCAGGGTTGCCGGTGTTGCACTCTCTCTTTGAGTCACTGGCAACCCAAGACCTCGGAAAACGAGAGAAAACTAATGACCTCATACTTGGGTAAGTTTACCGGTCATGAACGCAGACGTGAAGCCTGGACGGGTGACTCCTTCGCGGAAAGGAGGCCGCATGCATCTTGTCTTCAGCAGCTAGCCCTAACCGGACTGGCGAAGCCAGGGAAGCCAGGGAGTTGAGGCTGAGGCTAAGAAACATTGGAATGGACATCGACACCTTCAGGCCGGGCAGATATGAAGCGATATGGAGCGATTACAGATGTGAACGGCGTCAAAGTCAGCCACTGCACGCTGGTTGAAGGAGAAGGAATCCTGCTCCCTTCTCCAGTTTCGCCCCTCAGGCTTTGAGAAACGCGAGGAACGGCGCCGCGGTATCGCGAAAAATGGTATGCGAGGCAGGGAACGGCAGGGCTTTGGAGAAGACAGTCTCGTCGCCGACATGGGGACACGCACTGCCGAGCACGTTTCCTGGATGGTGAGGAGGTGCCAGGCAAGTTGGACTGGAGCAGTGCTGTCAGTATGCTCAGAACGCTTACCGCGTCCGGCGTAATCACAGGGGCAGCTCTGGCCGTGGCTGCCCTGATCTTGTTCCTTGCGCTGGGGAGGCAAAGGCTTGCCAGTACCCAGGTTGCCGGCGGAGTGCTCGGGTTCGCGCTTGGTGCGGCACTGTTCGCGCCGTCGATAGCGGAGGTCCAAGTGCCGCTGCAGTCCCTCGCGACCCGCTGGGCGATGGGCCATCTCGCCACCGCCAACAGCCTCGTCCTATCCATCCCCGCCATACTCCTCACGGGCATCGTCCAGGAGCCAGCCAAACTCCTTGCCGCCGGCCTTGGGATGTGGACGGTCAGGCGCGGGACACGGCGGGCGGCACCTACGATCGGCGCTCTCGCCGGGGCCGGGTACGGGGGCATGGAGGCTGCGATCATTCTGTCGTATGCCCTAACCATAGTGCCACCCGGGGTATTTCCGTGGTTGGCCACGGTTGAGCGGGCAAGTGCCGTCATATTCCATTTGAGCCTCCCCGGCATCGTGATGTTCTGGTGGGCGCGAGGCGCTGCGCGCGGGCTCCTTGGCCTCCTCGGAGCCGTGCTGGCACACGCCGCCCTTGATTCGCTGCCCGTCCTACTCGGGATGGGGTTGGTTGGGGTCGCCTGTGCCGAGGTTATCGTGGGGATACTATCTCTTGCGCTCTTCGCGTACTTGATATTCCTGGTGAGAGGGGTGAGACGTGGTGAAGAGAACGATTAGGAAGCTGGCAACATCAGCCGTGCTTGTGGGGTCTGGGGTAGTAGTTGCGTTGGCGCTCTCGGTGATCCTCCCAGCGGGCTGCGGGGCTGGGCAGGGTCTGCAGTTAACCCCCCCGTGGGCAGTCGGCGAGGTGAGCCGCCTCGAGGTACGCAGGGCTGGGATCTTGCTGCTCCAATGGGAACTGCGCGTCGAGGAGGAGGACTCCCAGGTCGTGCTGGTATCGGAGCAGAAGACTGAAGGGTATCGCGAGTACAGCGCCGTATTCGTAGACCCCGAAACCCTCGTTCCGAGCAGGACGGAGTTCGAGCTCGAGACGGCTCAGGGGCGGGTTGCCTACACAGCCGCCTACGCCGACAAGGATGTCGTCATAAACGCCCAGACACCCGGAGGTCCGCAGGAAGTCAAGGTGAAGCTGCCTGCCCGTCCTTACTTCGACAATGAGGAGTTCATCATGGTCCTGCGAACGTTGCCACTCGCGGAGGGCTTCAAGGCGACGCTCAACGACATCGTCACGCGCACCGCATCGAAGGCCGCTATCACGGTCCAGGTCGTCAGGAGAGAGAACGTGACGGTGCCGGCAGGCACTTACGACGCCTGGGTGGTCGAGCTCAAGGGCACGTCCCAGTTCGCCTGGATTTCAACGTCGGCCCCGCACGAGCTTGTCAGGTACGAGAACAAACAAGCAGGCACAGTGAGCGAGCTCGTGGAGTACAGGCGGCGGTGAGAATACGCCGACGCTTGCCTGCCCAGCGCACTTACGCATGGACGTAACGTATGCCACCACTATGACGACCGGCAACACAGACACACGAACGCCGCGGCTTGGTCCCCCCTCAGCCCTGTGCGGGCCTGCGTGGCTACACATCGCGTATACACATCAATTACATATAATACTTGATACATCGCAGTGGGTGCGATATGATAGGTCTGGAGCTAATCATCACGGGAACGAGAAGGAGGTCGGAGCCGCTGTGGATCCGGCCGCCATGGCAGGCCGATCACAGCGCTTGAGTATGGCACGCGAGAAGGACCTGGTCCGCGTGAACGTGATGCTTTCAAGGCATGACCTGGCGGAGCTTGACCGCATGGCTGAGGTGTGGGGGCTTTCGCGTAGCGCCCTGCTGCGCGACTTAGTCTCCCAGGCAGCCCGAAAGGAGCGAACGAGAGATGGCGCACTGCCACCGCTCCCTGAGCTTGGGATTCCCGTTCGGCGCATGACATTCGAGCAAGCTCTTCAGGTAGCCCGCAGCGCGGCAGCGAGGCTCAAAGGATTCGATGGGGTTGCAGAAATACGAAGGTGGCGAGAGCAGCGATGAATGAGGGGCGTTCCGCAGTGTCGGTCAGCAACCCCGGTACACGCTGGGAGATCCCGCCCGCAAGCCCCCGAAGCGACGCGGAGGACGTACCTGACGCCGTCTGGGCTGCCCCGTCGCTGGTCGCGCCGGTCTACGTGGTCGATGCGAGCATCGGGGTAAAGTGGTTCGTGGATGAGGAAGAATCACGGCTTGCGGAGCGTCTCCTCATAGAAGCTCACGAGGGACGAAGGCGGCTCATGGCACCTTCGCTCTTCTGGTACGAAGTAGCAAACGTTCTCCGGCGATCCCCAGAGAGCGATGAGGATCTCTTTCGTGACCTCGAGGCGCTAGCCGTATGCCCGGTCGAGCGTCTCGACCTCTCGCCCGCCGATCTGCCTGTCCTGGGAGCGCTCGCACGCAGGACAAAGCTCACGGTGTACGATGCTGTCTACCTCATGCTCAGCTCAAAGTGGGCAGTCCCCCTGCTGACCCAGGACCGCGAGCTTGCCGCGGCGTGCGCCGGCCTCACGCCAGTGCTCACCCTCAAGCAGCTCTTCGGGAGCGTGCTCATGGAAACAACCGAGCCGTACATTGCGAGAGGCATGAAGGAGCGAGAAGACGAGCGTAGCTGAAAGTCCTGAATCCTTTGCTCGCCGAGCGTTCTCCGCATGAATTTGTTCGCCCTGCCAATAGGTGCAACCAGTCCTATTCCCCCTCGGAGATTCCCAGCATGCTTTGACGCAATTTGGTGGCCCACTCGTTCAGCATTTGCACGCGCTGCCTCAACGTGTCACCAGTGAGAGTGCTGTCTTCGGTAGTACCATACCGCCATATGCTTCTTATGAGCTCGTTGTATGCTCTCAAGAACTCCGGATCGATTTCTCGTCCCGTCCAATCGGATAGCCAGCTCAATGACAACAAATCAACCCGAAGCCCCTCACGAATGATGAGAGAGTCGACGAAGCGCTCATCGACTTCGACTGTACGAAGGACCTCGCGCCACTCCTCTTCTAAGCGGTCAAGCGAGGTGCGCGTGCAGTCTTCTATCAAAGAGAAGAGACTCTCTCCAGTGTCCCTCGCTGACGAAGGGGCACAACCCGGTAGATTCCTGAAGATACGAAGTAGAGTGTGGCGCCCGTGTCTCTGTTCTATGAAACTGAGGAATGAAGCGTTGCCGTTGTACATCACAAACGCGCCGAATCCCGTGCCCCCCCAGCGCATCATCAGCAGCTGCCTCAGAGATGGCAGCCGTCCTGAGGCGAGTAAGCCAGCAGCTACAAAGTGATCAGGGGCCAAGATGGCTCGGTTCCCGACGAGTGTTGCCATACCTTCGTGTACAGATGGTGGAGCCGCTCCCCCGAAACTCTCGTACGCGATTAGGTGCACGAATTCGTGAGCGAACCGGCCTTTATAGCGCTGCGCTTCCTCCACAGTCAGTGGCGGGGCTGCGTGTATGATCACCCGGCCTGGCTTCGCAAACGCGGGCACGCCTCCTGACGCAGAGCCGACCCACGAGATCGTTACCGGTTTGTGGAGCGTATGTTCGAGAAAACCTTCCGCGAAGCGTACATCATCAGTGGCCACCGTCAGTAGGGTGGACACGACGTCGCCAGCCACGGTTGTCCCCGGCGGGAAGTCCAACACAACAACCCCGTTCCCAATGAGCGTTGACGAGCCTAAGACGGGTGCACTCTGTAACAACGCGCAGACCACCGCAGTCAACGCCAGTATCCGCACCCTGACTACGCGCGTAACCCACATTGGCCTCCATGGCCTCCTTTCCCGCGTATATGTGAACGCCGAGGGGCCCACCAGACGAGCGGGTCAATCAGCCCGGTTCCAGCAACGCACTGTAACCAACTCCGGGCGCGCGCACCATTGCACCCATGGAGCCTGGTCGTGGCGCCACGCGCTACCACTCGCATGGGTCGACATTCTCGAGCGACAGAAGGATCGTGTGGCTTTCCATCTCTAACAGATCGTTCATGCAACACGCCCCGGGCAAGCTGGCAAGCGCAAACGTACCTTCACCTGGAGAGGAGCCGGAAGCAGTCCGATCCTCTCGCTCGTCCCAGAGCCGTGGTACATGTCCGCATGTCGTCTAGTGCTCCGGGACGCCGCTGGCGCTAGCCAACCGGTCAGGGTTGAACCCAATGCGGCGGTTGCCGAGCCGAGAGATGCAAGGGACAACACAGACCCTTGTCGACTTGGCACGTGGAATGGCCGGAATCGAAGCGCCTGCACCTTCGTATTATGCAGCTGGTTGGGACAGACCTCGTGCTCCGAATGTGGGCGAAACCAACGGACCCCCGCTCTAGTACTTACCGACGCTGGCGTCTATCCTTGCCCCATTGAACCCCCACCGAAACACCGCCAGCCCAATTGGAAGGGTTAGTGCAGTGAGGGCCAGCAGGGCCAGGGCCTGGCTTCTCACCTCCCCAAGCCCGGCATGAACCATGATGGTCTCATGCAGCGCGGTGCCGACATGGCGCGGCGTATCTCCTCAGCCCATTCGCAAAGCCTCCTGATGCGGCGCGACAATTCCTCGCGACTTACAGGTTCCCCCCGGCCGTACCGGTCTATGTCAGCCACAACGGATTGCAGTTCCTCCTGGAATGCTGGGTCTATCTCCACACCTAGATGGTCGCTCAACAGACGCAACCGGAACAGCCCAGCATGGCCAAGTTCATCCCACAACTCGATGGCAGCAATGAACCGCTCGCTTACCTCGGTAGCACGGAGCGCCTGACGCCACTTTAACTCAAGTTCCTCCAGGGAGGTTGCGGTACACTCTTCAATGAGAGAGAAGAGTTTCGCGGTGCTGGCGCTGGCTGTATAGGGAGGGACATTGTTGTATATACGAATGAGGGTGTCGTGGCCAAACTTCTCGTATATGAAGCCCAGAAAAGATGGGGTGCAACTGTACAGGAGGACAACCCGTTCGGACTCCGAGAGCGACAGTCCTGTTGTAAGCAATGTGCGCAAAGACGGAAGCCTGCCCATTGCGTGCAGCGCTGCTGCAGTATCGTGGGGCGGGAGTTGTGAGCGCAGTATCTCTACGAGTTGCGCAAAACCCTCACTCATCGAGGCAAATGAATGATCGCCCCACACGCCGTAACTGTGCAGGTGCACGAGTTCGTGAGTGGCAGTGGTTATGCAGCGTCGTCTCGCCTCCTCAAGAGTCATTGGAGGTCCCAGCTCGTCGATGATGTGGTGAGGAGGGCTTGCCCTCGGCACAGGGAAGAACCTCTTGCTCCCCGTGAACACGTACTTTACGGGCTTGGGAAGGCAGCTTCCGAAAAACCCCTCGACGTACTCGATAGAGTCCGTTAAGCATTCGAGGAATGCCCTTTGTATGTCAACGGGAACGTTGACGTCCCCAGGAAAATGGACGATCACCCAGTCGTTGGATACCTCGACTGGTGAAGGTTGCCCAGCCGCCCATGCAGAACACCCGAAGAGGCCGAAGAGGTTGATAAGAAGCAGAATCCATCCGGCAGCCCTCAGTACTCTAGCGCTCAGACAGCAGCACCTCCTGGTTTCCCTCATGCGGGCGAACCCGTTGTGTGGCGATCAGAGATTCCTCGACGTATCTCCTCGGCCCACTTGACGATCTGCTCAATGCGCGCCCTCAGTTCTTCCTCGTTCAAGGACTCATTATTGACGTAGCTCCATATGTCTGAGTTAAGGCTCCGTACCTCAGCCATGAACGCAGGGTCGATCTCCACGTCGAGCCACTCACATTGCCTGACCAGACGGAGGAGGTCGGCCTCATCATACTCCTTGTACAACCGGAGTGCTGTAAGGTATCGGGGATGCACTTGGATAGCTCGCAACACCTTGTGCCATTCGACCTCAAGTTGAGCTATCGGCGTAGAAGTGCACTTCTCAACGAGGGATATCAGGTTGTCACTAAACCTCCCTTCGCCACATATCTCAGCCAGACCTCTATGGAGACGTATGACGCTGCGGTGGCCAAACCGTTCGTAGAGGAACCCTAAGAACGAAGAGTTGCCCCGCGACGCCACAAGGTACCGAAACCGAGAGATCTGGCTCGACTCAAGCAACAAAGTCCGTAGAGGTGGGAGCTCACCTAGCGCCAAGAGACCCGAGGCTTCATAATGCAGCGGACGACCGAGATACAGATTCTGAACCAACCATGCAAAGCCCTCGTCCATGGAATCAACTGCGCAGAGGTGCCATATGGCATGGTTGACCAGATGAACAACCTCGTGGGGGTTGAAGGGCCTACAGAGACTTGGATCTTCGATGCTCGTCGGCACGGGCCATGGGTCTCGCACTATGTTCGGGTAGCCGGCTGACCCAATGCCCCAATACCGACTCTCTATGAACTGATACTCTATCCGGCGAGGGAAAGCGTAGCCGAAGAAATCCTCCACGTAGCGAATGGACTCGGTCACTCGTTGAAGTAAGAGTTCCTGGACCTCCCAAGGAACGTCAATGCCATCGGGAAAACGAATCACTACGGTATCATTGGCGGTCTCCTTCGAAGATGCACCAGCTGGCGGTGAACCCGCCAAGAACCACGTGACTATAGCAAGCAAGACAACCGTTTTCACAGCCGAGTGGGTCCGCAAGCTGCTGTCACCTCCGAACTGACTCCTCACGATCAATCAAGCGCAGTCCCCCTGAGTCGGTCGGGCCCATTCTTGACGAGGGCGTGGCGGCAGATGTCGCTGAGGCCGGAGGTCTCCGCGACGAGGGAGATGCCATACTCCTCCACGTAGTGGTTCTTCGCCACGTCCCCGGTGATTACTTCAGGCCGTAATCTGCTTCTCCTGGCGTGTCGACATGGTCAGCCCACCGGCTTCCGGGCGTGCTCCGAAGAGCCTCTTATCAAGCTTCTGCTCCCCAATGTGGAAGGCCCGTTCTCCAGAGCGAGCCTCGTCGTTCTCTCGCCCACGTCTTACTCATATTCGCCCAGGCGTGTCTCCCGTCGCTCAGGCTAGAACCCATCGACTCCTCAGCATGCATCCCCTGCCGGGTGAACACCTGAGTCGACCGCGCCGCGGCCCTCACCAATAGTGAGCGTCCCTATCGCAGAGACGTCCGCCAAAGGCGCTGTGCCTTATAGCGTGTCGGAAGCCGCCGAAGAAGGCGGATCTTCTGGAACCCGTCTCCGAATGGACGTTCGTCGCAGCTACGGTCCAGTGCTTGGACCCAAGGACAGGGACAAACCCTTTGTGCGGAATCTTGGCAAGGATGTTTGTGGAAGCAGGGCCAGGAAGAGCCGTGTTGCGGGCGAAGGATAGCGAAGCCTTACCCGGCCATGTGTCGTCACCACTATGAAACGCACAGTAGCCCTTGCCAGACCCATCACGGGTGGCGGCCTACATCCCGCCCGTCCCCCGGGCGCTTCCGTGGAAACTCCACTTCGGAGGCAAGCATGCCTGCGAGGATGAGCGCGGCGCCGACCTGCTGGGCGGCTGTCAGCCGCTCGCCGAGGAGCAGCCACCCGAAGAGCCCTGCGAATACAGGCTCCGTCGCAAACACGATGGCCACGTGGGTGGGGCTGGTGAACCTCTGGGCGACGTTCTGGACGAAGAACGCCAGCGTCGTCCCGAAGACCGCGAGAAACGCGACCCCGCCGAGATCTCGCACCGAAACGGGCATCGCCACGTGTTGGCCGAGCCCCAGCACTCGAACGCCGAGGACCACGAAAGCCGCGACGGAGACAGTGGCAAGCTGGACCGTCACGAGCAATGGCACATCGAACATGGGAGCGAACTTGCCCACCGCCACGATGTGAAGGCCGAATGCCACCGCTCCCACAAGAACGAGGAGATCGCCTATCTCGAAGAGTGGCCCTCCTCCCAGCTTAAGCGTGAGAAGGGCAAGGCCCACGGTGGCGCACGTTACCCCTACGATGGCCGCCGGCTCCGGCGGCCTCCTGAGGATGATCGTTGACAGGATCGGGACGAGCACCACCGATAGCCCTGTGATGAACCCCGCCTTGGACGCGCTCGTGTACTGGAGCCCCATGGTCTGGAAAGCGTACCCAATGAATAGCGCGAGCCCGACCAGGACGCCTGCTCCCGCGAGCCTTGGCGTTATACGCCTGAGCCGGGGCGCGACCGCCACCGCCATGAGCGCAGCGGCCATGAGGAAGCGCACCGCGACGAGGGCAACGGCGTCCACCCTCGCGACAATGTCCTTGACCACGACGAAGGTGGCGCCCCAGATGAGCGTCGTCACAATGAGCGATCCATCGGCAACCCATTGCCGATGGATCGGGCTTGCCCAAAATCCCTTGAAGTGCAGATATCTCATCTCCTTCATCCCGCTCAACCCGACGAAAGCCGCTCTCGAAGCAGCCTGTTCACGGCCTGCGGGTTCGCGCGTCCCCGCGTCTTCTTCATCACCTGGCCGACGAGGAAGGTGATGGCCCTGTCTTTCCCCGCGCGCACTTCGTCGGCGACATCGCGGTTTTCGGCTATGACCTCGTCAACGATCCTCGCAAGCTCGCCCTCGTCAGCTATCTGCACGAGGCCCTTCTCGGCGACCACCTGGCGAGGTTCCTTTCCTGTGGCGAACATTTCCTCGAAGACCGTCTTGGCTATCTTGCCGCTAATCGTTCCGTCATCTATCATCTTCAACATGGCCGCGAGCGCGGTCGGCGCCACGCGCACGTCGCGTATGTCAGTGCCGGTCGCGTTCATGAGCCTCGCAAGCTCGCCCATGACCCAGTTGCTCACGGCTTTCGCATCGCCGCCGTACGCCGCGACCGCCGCCTCGAAGTAGTCCGCGAGGTCCTTCGACTCGGTCAGGATGGCCGCGTCGTAAGCGGGGAGCCCATACTCCCGAATGAACCTTTCGTGGCGCACACCCGGAAGCTCAGGGAGCGTGCTTCGCACCTCGGCCACCCATGCCTCATCGATCTCAAGCGGAACGAGGTCGGGCTCTGGGAAGTACCTGTAGTCGTCGGCCTCCTCCTTGCGCCTCATGAGCACAGTCACCTGGCGGGATTCGTCCCAGTGACGGGTCTCGCGCGTAACACGCTCGCCCCTCGCCAGGATCTCCGCCTGGCGCCTGAACTCATACGCGAGAGCCTTTTCCACGGCTCTGAAGGAGTTGAGGTTCTTGAGCTCGATGGGCGTCCCGAGCGCGGACGACCCTTTCGGCTTCACCGAGATGTTCGCATCGCACCTGAGCGAGCCTTCCTCCATCTTGCAGTCGGACACGTCCAGGTAGCGAAGGATGCTCCGTAGCATTGAAAGATACGCGTACGCTTCCTCAGGCGACCTTAAGTCTGGCTCGCTCACGATCTCAAGGAGCGGCACCCCGGTGCGGTTGTAGTCCTCCAGCGAGAAGCTGGACCCCGTGATGGTCCCGCTCTCGTGCACGGACTTTCCGGCGTCTTCCTCAAGGTGTACCCGCTTTATGCGCACCCGACGCATGCCGCCGTCTACGGAGACGTCGACGTAACCGTTGGTGCCGAGAGGCAGGTCATACTGGGATATCTGGTAGTTCTTCGGTAGATCGGGATAGAAGTAATTCTTCCTGTCAAACTTGGAGAAGCTTGCCACCTCGCAGTTCAGCGCGAGCGCTGTCTTTATTCCGAATTCCACAGCCTTGCGGTTGAGGACCGGCAACACCCCCGGAAGCCCCAGGCACACAGGGCAGGTGTGGCTGTTCGGAGGCGCATTGAACGCCGCCTGGCATCCGCAGAACAGCTTCGATTTCGTCGAAAGCTCTACATGGACCTCAAGGCCGATCACAGGCTCGAATTCCGAGGCGCAAGCGACGGCACCGGCCCCTCCGTCTTGCGCGGGCCCGGGCCCCCCGGCCGCTTCCGCCGCCCAGGCCGTGCTCACCTTTGCCCTCTCAGGCATCCGCTTCACCTCCAGCCGCTTTGCGGGTGGGTCCTCCCCCGGCCTCTCCCGAACCATCGCCGCTCGCAGCCGCGCCACGCGCCGCCGCACCACCCATCGCGGCGCCGCCCGCTCCGGCGTCTCGGAGGACGGGTTTCGCTTTATGGAAGTCCGTGGCCTGCTCGAAGGCGTACGCCACGCGCAGTACAGTGGCCTCGTCATAGTGTTTCCCCAGGATCTGAAGGCCAACTGGCATCCCGTCTTCACCGAAGCCGCACGGGATCGATACCGCTGGTATGCCCGCAAGGTTAGCGGTTACGGTGTAGATATCTGATAGATACATGGCGAGTGGGTCATCCATCTTCTCGCCGAACCTAAACGCCACCGTCGGCGAGGTGGGTGAAACCAGGCAATCGCACTTCTCGAAGGCGCGGTCGAAGTCGCGGGTAATGAGGGTGCGTACCTTGAGCGCCTTGAGATAGTATGCCTCATAATACCCTGCGCTCAGAGTATAAGTGCCCAGCATTATTCTCCGTTTCACCTCAGCGCCGAACCCCTCGCTCCTCGTCTGCGTCATCATGGTCACAGAATCTGGGCACCCCGGGGCGCGGTAGCCGTATCTCACGCCGTCGTAGCGCGCCAGGTTCGAGCTTGCCTCGGCCGGGGCCACAATGTAGTAAGTGGCGAGGGCGTATTCGGAGTGCGGAAGCGACACGTCCGCGAGGATCGCCCCCATGTCCTGGAGCGTCTTGAGGGCCGCGCCCACGGCCGCCCTTACTCCCGGAGCCATACCCTCGCCGAAGTACTCCTTCGGAACGCCTATCCTCATGCCGCGAACGTCGGGCACGAGGCCTTTCAGGTAATCGCACCGTTTCCGAGGCACGGACGTGGAATCACGTGGGTCGTGGCCTGCGATGACGCCAAGCACAAGAGCGCCGTCGCGCACGTCCTTCGTGATGGGGCCGATCTGGTCGAGTGATGAGGCGAACGCGACAAGCCCGTATCTCGACACCAGCCCGTAGGTGGGCTTCAGGCCCACCACGCCGCAGAGCGCTGCCGGCTGCCGCACCGAACCGCCTGTGTCCGACCCCAGGGCCGCGACGGCCTCGTCGGATGCGACCGCAGCCGCGCTCCCGCCGCTCGACCCCCCCGGGACCCGCCCCAGATCCCAGGGATTTCGGGTCGGGAAGAATCCTGAGTTCTCTGTGGACGACCCCATGGCGAACTCGTCCATGTTGGTCTTGCCGACGATTATGGCGCCGGCCCGCTCGAGGAGCTCAACAACGGTGGCGTCGTACGGTGGCACAAACCCCTTGAGGATCTTCGACGAACAGGTCGTCTCGACCCCTCGCGTGCACATGTTGTCCTTGATAGCGACCGGGACGCCTTCCAGCGGCCTCGCCGGCTCGCCGCGGGCAAGCCTCTCGTCGGCCGCGCGCGCCTTCGCGAGCGCCTGCTCCCGCGCGACCGTCACGTATGCGCGGACAGCCTCGTCCACCTCGGCTATCCTGTCGAGCAGGGCCCGGACTGCCTGCTCGACTCCGACCTCGCGCCGCTCGATCTTCTCCTTGAGCTCGTGCGCAGTAAGCTCGTACAGTCTCAACCGCAACCATCCGCCTTTCCCGCGTCCGCGACTTGCCGTCCGCCGGACGCTTACTCGGACTCCAGTATCCTCGGTACCCTGAAGAAATCGCCCTCGCGGTCCGGCGCGTTCCGGAGCGCTTCCTCCGGGTCGAGGGATGGGCGTACCTCGTCGTCGCGCAGCACGTTACGGAGCGGCACCGCGTGGGCCATTGGGCTTACGTCCCCGGTGTCAAGCTCGTTCAGCTTCTCGACATACTCAACAATGCGCGAAAGCTGTTCCGCCATGCCGGCCTTCTGGTCCTCATCAAACCTGAGCCTCGCAAGCATGGCCACGTGGTCAACATCAGCAATGGTGATCTTCAAGCCCCATCCCCTCCGATGTCTCCAGGTAAATAAGCCCGCCCTGGCCGCAGGCCCGGCCCGCACGGTGTGCGCCACCCGCCGGCGCGCAACTCGTGGAGCCGCCCGTGCGTCCGTGACGGTTGGCGTGCGGACGCAAGCGCGTCGGATCCTCGCCCGCACGGCTCATCCGCCATGCCTGCCGCCGCGCTCCAACCACGCGGGATCATCCCTCACCCAGCAGCCTTTCGAATTCGTGCTCATCCAGAATCGTCACTCCAAGTTCGCGGGCCTTGTCGTACTTGGAACCCGGGTCCTTGCCAACCACGACGTAGTCGGTCTTCCGGCTTACGCTGCTCGAAACCTTGCCGCCCCGCGCCAGCACCGCCTCCTCGGCCTCCTTGCGGGTGAAGCGTTCGAGGGTGCCCGTGAGCACGACCGTCTTGCCCGCAAGTGGGCTTTCGGCCGATGGCGCCGCCCTTTCCGTCTCTTTCATGTTGACGCCCGCGTCGGCGAGCCTCCTCAGGATCTCGCGGTTTCGCGGCTCCCTGAAGAAGGCCAGCACGCTCTCGGCGACTTTCGGCCCGACGTCGGGCACGCGAGTCAGCTCGTCGTATGTGGCGGCGGCAAGCTTGTCCATGGTGCCGAAATGCTCCGCGAGGTCGCGCGCCGAGCGCTCCCCCACGTGGCGGATCCCCAGGCCGAACACGAGCCGGTGGAGCGGGTGGCTCTTCGATCTCTCGATGGCGCCGAGCAGGTTCTCGGCAGATTTCTTCCCCATCCTCTCGAGGCGGGCGATATCGTCCAGCTTGAGATCGTAGATGTCGGCTACGGTCTTCACCAGGCCGGCGTCGAGAAGCTGCGCCACGAGCGAAGGCCCCATCCCCTCTATGTCCATGGCGTCGCGCGAGGCGAAGTGCAGGATGCCCTCACGAACCTGCGCGGGGCAGGCCATCCCGCCGACGCACCGCGAGGCGGCTTCCCCTTCGAGCCTCACCACATCGGCGCCGCACTCGGGGCATTTCGTAGGCATCCGGAATTCGCGCTCCGCGCCCATCCGGCGCTCCGTGACCACCTTCACGACCTCGGGGATCACGTCGCCGCCTTTCTCGACGATGACGGTGTCGCCGATTCGGATGTCCTTCGCCCTGATTATGTCCTCGTTATGCAACGTTGCGCGGCTCACCGTGGACCCGGCAAGCTCCACTGGGTCGAGCACGGCTACAGGTGTGAGCGTCCCGGTCCGCCCGACCTGGACGATGATGTCGCGCACCTTCGTCGTGGCCTGGCGGGCCGGAAACTTGTAGGCCACCGCCCAGCGCGGGCTTCGCGCGGTCGCACCCAGCCGCTCCTGCTGCGCTAGGGAGTTGACCTTCACCACGACGCCGTCGATCTCGTAATCGAGGCTGTCGCGCCTCTCGCGCCAGTGGGCGCAATAATCCACGACCTCGTCAATGGTGCGACACAGCCTCGTATTGGGGTTTGTCCGGAACCCCGCCTCCTTGAGAAGGCCGAGCGCCTCAAGGTGCGTCTCGGGCGCAGCGCCCCCTGCGCCGCTCATGTACCCAATGCCGTACACGAACATGCCAAGCGGCCGTGCGGCCGTCACCTTCGGGTCGAGCTGGCGGAGCGACCCTGCCGCAGCATTGCGCGGGTTTGCAAAGAGCGGCTCACCAGCGGCCCGTCGCTCCTCGTTTAGCTTGTGGAACTCGCGGCGGATCATGTAGACCTCTCCCCGGACGTCGATGCTCACGGGCTGATCGAGGCGAAGCCGCATTGGGATCGAGCGGATGGTCCTGAGGTTGTGCGTTACGTCCTCGCCGGTGGTGCCGTCGCCGCGCGTGGCTCCCCGGACGAACTTCCCGTCTTCGTATGTCAGGGACACCGCCAGGCCATCGATCTTGAGCTCTGCCACATACTCCACGAGCTCGCCGCCGAGAGCCTTCCTCACCCTGGTATCGAACGCCCGAAGCTCCTCGACCGAGTACACGTTTGCGAGGCTCATCATGGGCGACCTGTGGACGACGGGCGCGAAGGCCTCGGCAGGCGCCGCGCCCACGCGCTGGGTCGGCGAGTCAGGCGTTACAAGCTCGGGATGCTCCGCCTCGAGCTCGACCAGCTCCCTCATCAGCGCATCGTATTCAGCGTCAGAGATGACCGGGTCGTCGAGGACGTAATACCGGTAGTTGTGGAACTCGATCTCATCGCGCAGCTTGCGAATCCTCTCCTCGATCGCGCGGAGCTCGTCCACCTCGCCCATGCCCATCCGCCTCCCTCTTCTTGCTCCCTATCTTATGGATCCCACGGCTAAGTGGGGTGCGTTCGTTCTTGTCCCTTTTCTGTTGTACCCTCATTTCTGTACCCTCAGTCAGTGCTCCCTCCGCGCCCCCTCGGCCAGGAGGGATCACCCCTCACAGCGCAGGCTCGAGGGGCGCATAAGCCACCGCCAGCCTCTTGACGCCCACGTCCGGGAACGCCACGGTCACTATGGCGTTTCTGCCCTCGCCTTCCGCGCTCACGACCGTGCCGACCCCCCACTCACCGTGTTTCACCCTGTCCCCCGGGCGATAAGAGGTGGCCGTCTCCGGATCTCCAGGCACAGGCGGCATGGCGCTGCTTTTCGACGGCCGCGGCACGCGCGGCAGGGAACCCCCGGGCCCGAGACCCCGCACATCCTGGCGCGGCTCGAACCGCCTCTTCGGTCGCCGCACCGTCTCCTCCTCGTCCGGCTCCGACTGAGAGTCGAGCCACCGCTCGGCGCCCCCTCCGCCGCCCCCATACCACGCGGGCTCCGCAAGGACCCTCCTTACCAGCCCCCAGCCCGAGCCAGGCCTCCTTGTCACGTTGCGGCACAGGTCCTCGGGGACGTCTTCGAGGAAGCGGGAAGGCTCGTTCGCCACGATCTCCCCATATAGCAGGCGCTGCCTGGCGCGGGTGAAATACAGAGCTTCCTTGGCCCGCGTTATCCCGACGTAGCAGAGCCGTCGCTCTTCCTCGAGCTCATCCTCGTTGTCAAGGGTCCGGGAGTGAGGAAACAGCCCCTCCTCCATGCCAACGAGAAACACCACGGGGAACTCCAGGCCCTTGGCGGCGTGGAGCGTCATGAGAGTGACGCCCTCCTGCTCTTCGTCGAGGAGGTCAACGTCAGTCGCCAGGGTGACTTCCTCGAGGAATCCGGCGAGGCCCCTGTGTTCGCTATCTCTTGCGTCAAACTCCCGCGTCACGGAGAGAAGCTCCTTGATGTTCTCTGCCCTTGTGTCAGCTTCGACCGTGCGTTCTTCCCGGAGCGCCTTCAGGTACCCTGAACCATCGATAACCTTCCTTGCGATCTCGGAAACCGGCAACTTGTCGGCGATCTCCGCAAGACCACGGATGAGAGACGCGAATTCCGAAAGGGCGCCCCTTGCCTTTGCGGTGACCCCGGACACCGCCCCGGCCGGGTCGTCGAGCGCAAAGACCAGCGGCACCCGGGCCTCTTTGGCGTAGCTCACATACTTCGCCAGGGTGGCCTCGCCGACCCCGCGCCTCGGCACGTTGACCACCCTTGAAAGGCTCACGAGGTCGTCGGGGTTCAGGACGAGCTTGAGGTAGGCAAGGATGTCCTTGATCTCCTTCCTCTCGTAGAACTTCAGCCCGCCCACGACCTTGTAGGGGAGGCCCATGCCCAGAAACGTCTCCTCAAATACCCTGGACTGCGCGTTCGTGCGGTAGAGGATCACGAAATCGTCGGGGCGCCGCCCCTTGCGCACCGCCTGCTCGATCTCGGACGCAACGAACGCGGCCTCATCCCGCTCGTCCCACGCCTCATAGTACACGGCCTCGCGCCCACGACCGTTGGTGGTCCAGAGATTCTTCTCCTTGCGCGACCTGTTCCTCGCGATCACCTGGTTCGCTATGTCCAGTATCACCTGCGTGGACCGGTAGTTCTGCTCGAGCTTGATCACGGTGGCGTCGGGGTAGTCGTGCTCGAATTCCAGGATGTTGCGGATGTCGGCCCCGCGCCAGCGGTAGATGGACTGGTCCGGATCGCCGCATACGCAGATGTTGCGGTGCTCGGCGGCAAGTAAGTTCACAAGTTCGTATTGCGCGTGGTTGGTGTCCTGGTACTCGTCCACGAGGATGTATTTGAGCTGCTTCTGATACCACTCGAGCACGGATGGGTGCTCCCTGAACAGCCTCACCGCTTCGACGAGGAGATCGTCGAAGTCGAGAGCGTTGCTCTCGCGCAAAACCCGCTGGTAAACAGGATAGATGCGCGCCACCGTCTCCTGCCAGAACCCGTGCGCCTGCTTCCTGTATTCCTCTGGGCCGATAAGCTCGTTCTTCGCGGCGCTCACCGCGGCGAGCACGCCCTCTGGCTGGAACCTGGTCTCGTCGATGCCAAGCTCGCGCAGGGCACGCTTCATGGCCGACCTCTGGTCTGCTTCGTCAAAGATGGTGAAGCTCTTAGGAATGCCGAGCCTGTCGATGTCGCGCCTGAGGACCCTCGCGCAGAACGCGTGGAAGGTGCTTACCCAGACGCTGCGGCTCCACGGCCCCACGAGGCGCGCGACGCGGTCGCGCATCTCGTTCGCGGCCTTGTTGGTGAACGTCACGGCAAGGATGTTATCGGGGAAGACCCCCTTCTCGCCGATGAGGTAAGCGATGCGGTGAGTGAGCACCCTGGTCTTGCCCGACCCGGCGCCCGCCAATATGAGTAGCGGCCCCTCGGTGTGGCAGGCCGCTTGCCTCTGCACAGGGTTGAGGCTTTCCAGGATGACGCTAGTCGTCATCGATCACCCTCCTGGCAGCATTGTAGCGCAACCCGGCGGGCGAGACAAGCCGCTTACGAACGAGGCTCGCGGCCACGAGCAGTGGAGCGAGCCTCAAGCCTCAGTCCCTCATCCGGTCCAATCCTCGCGCGCCCCATTCCGTCCTGGAGATGCCTTCGCGCGCAACGAGGACCGTCACCCTTGGTATCGGCAGCCTCCAAGTGAGGGTGCAGAAATGCTCCCGACTTTTGGGAGAGGTTGGCGGTGATTGCACGAGGGGTGTCAAAATCCGGCTGCCTAGCCAGACGGGCCGGATCTTGGCGAAGCGCGCCCCGCTTGCGGCGCCGCCCCCGAGTGCAACACCGGCAACCCGGCAACTACTGGAAGAGGGGCGAGGACTAATGCACCCTCACTTAGTATTCGGTGACGCCCGTAAACGTGAACTTGCTCACCTTCACCGCCGGGGCCCTGATGCCGCCCAGCGAGTAGAGGGGAAGGAGCTTCGTCTCCCTCGAAATGAGCTCCGCCGATGACAAGGCGCCGAGTATGCTTTCGGTAAACCGGAGATTCTTGACAGGCCGCACGATCCTGCCGTTCTCCACGAGGAACGTGCCGTCCCTGGTCATGCCCGTCAATAGCGACTTGGCCGGATGGACGGGGTTCGTGTAGTGCAGCCGCTTCACGTAGATGCCACGCTTCGTGGAGGCAATCATCTCCTCGATGCTGGAATCGCCTCCCGCCATGAAGAGGTTGACGGCAGAGGGTCCCGCTGAAGGCAGAGGTGATACGGCATGGCCTGTGGACTGCTTCCCCTCTCGCGCCGCCGTGTATGAGTCGTACACGACACCCCGCGCCATGCCTTCTTCGATGAGCACCACCTTCTGCTTGGGCACGCCCTCGGTATCGAAAGGCAGCGGCACCCCGGCAGGGTCGAGGCCGTCATCCCAGATGGTGATGTTCGTCCCCGTTATCTTCTGCCCTATGTTGCCCGACATGAAGCTGCGGCCTTCCTGGAACGCGAGCGCCCCGAACCCCATGTAGGATAGCATTTGGATCATGTCGGCCACCGCGTACTCTTCGAAGATGGCCTCGTATTCCCCAGGTTCGATGTCTCCGGGATCGGCGTCCGCGAGACACCCCTCTACCGCCTCCTCGGCCACCTGGCGCGGGTCTATGTCGTCGACGCACACCGAGAACCGCTCCGCGTACCCCGAGCCTGTCCCAGACATGACCACCGTGAGGAGGTTCGCGCGGGTGAACAGCACCTCCGCGAGAAGCCCACGCGAGTTCACAACCATCGTCTCGTGTGCCGCCGTGGAGAACGAGCCGGAGGCCACAAGGCCCTCTTTCACTGCGAGCCTGCAGATTTCACCGACCGCAGCGGCCCGCCTCTCGGGCGAGCACGTCGCCGTCTCCTCGGAATAGCCATCGACCGCCTCGTACTCAGCCGGACCCGGCAACCCCGGGAACCCAGGGTTCTCGGGCTGCAGCTTCGCGATGTCCTCAGCTCGCTTCACCGTCGCCTCGACCGCCTCCCGGTCGAAGCTGGTAGTGGAGGCCACGCCTACTCTCTGGCCGAAGACAGACCTCACCACCACCTCTGTCGTGTGCTCGCCGGTGTTCTGGTGGATCTCTGAGTTAGCGAAGCGCGTGAGGTAGGTGTCGGCTGTCTCAATGGCCACCTCAACCTGGTCGGCCCTGGACTTATTCAGCACTATATCGGCCACGCGCGCGTGGTCCCTGCTTCGCAAGGCCCTCCCCTTCGCTCCTACCATTTCCCAACACCTACCCTCACATTGCGGAATCTCGCGGGCGCGGAGCCGTGACCCACATGCGCCGCCTGCGGCGGCTCACCCTTGCCGCAATTCGGAAGGCCCCAAAGGTGCCATTCACCCCTGCCCGCGACGGCGTCGCAACTCCCCCAGAACTCCGGCGTGATCCCGGTGTAAGTCGGGTTCTTCACCAGCCCGGCGATGGCGCCGTCCTTGATGAGGTATCCTACCTCCGTGCCAAACTGGAAGTTCAGGCGCTTGTCGTCGATGCTCCAGCTCTTGTTGGTATCGAGGAAGATGCCCTCCTTCGTGTCCCGGATCATCTCTTCGAGCGTCCAGTCACCGGGTTCAAGGTTGATATTGGTCATCCTGATTATGGGCATCCGGTGCGGGCCGTCGGCGCGCATGGTGCCGCCGCTCCTCTCGCCGAACCTCGCAGCGGTCTCCCTCGACGTGAGGTAGTTGGCGAATATCCCACCGTCCACGAGCGGCGTCCTCTGGGCAGGCACGCCCTCGTCATCGTACCCGAAGCTGCCCAGGCCTCCCGGAATCGTCGCGTCCGCGGTGATGTTCACAAGCTCCGAACCATACCTGAACTTGCCCCGCTTCTCGGGGGTCAGGAAGCTGGTGCCCGCGTAGCTTGCCTCGGTCCCCAGCACCCTGTCGAGCTCCGATGGGTGCCCACAGGACTCGTGGATTTGCAGGGCCATCTGATTGGTCCCCAGGATCACGGTGGTAGTCATTGACGGACACTGGGGAGCTTCGAGAAGATCCCCCGCCTCCCGGCCCACTTGCTCCGCATGGCCCGGAAGGTCGAGCGCCTCCACGAACTCATACCCAGCGCACGCGAAGTCGCCCCCGAACGCCGCCGGGTATGACCGCCTCTGCACCTCCCCTTGGCCGACGGCCAACGCGGAAATCCCGGCGCCGCTTTCGACCCTCTTCTGCTTGATCCTTGCCCCTTCCGTCGAAATGAAGGTCTTCTCCTCCTCGAAAAAGCTCATCGACGCGGTGGACACCCTGACCCTCTTGTCCTCGCGCGCCAGCTTGTCTGCGTCGAGCAGAAGCTGGATCTTCTTATCCACCGGGACCTCGAACGGGTCCACCTTGCACGGCGTCACGTGCGAGGCGGTGACCGGCTTCACAGGCGCCAGCACAACATCGCGCTGCTTTACCCCGGCGCTCGCCCGAGCTATTCTGACCGCGTCGCCCGCAACGCGCAGGGCTTCGTCGAGATCCAGCTTCGAGCTGGACGCAAAACCCCAGGCGCCGTCCACGAGGACCCTCACACCAAAGCCCTGGTCCTCGCTCATGGACACTCCCTCGACCGTCCCGTTCTTGACGGAGATCGACTCCCGCCGTCTTCGGACTGCCCTGATGTCGGCATAGCTAGCCCCTTTCGCCACCGCGAGATCAAGGGCGTCTTTGAGTTCCGGCACATCCAACAAGACCGGTCCCTCCCCTGGCCGCCTAACTTTCCGTTCGCCTCGTCGTCGAGTCGCGCCGTCTGGCGGCATTCACGTGCTATCGGGAATTCTACACACCGCTACCGTATCCCTTCACAACGAGGTCCGATTTTCCAGTCCCGTACCGCCCACGCGGCCACCCTGTCAGGAAGGAAATCGGCGGGTCGTGCAGAATACGGTGTGGCGTGTGCATGAGAGCGACCTCGCAGAACGCGTGACACCCAGGCAAATGTCGTCACATGAGGAGAGATACAATGGAGCCTGAATCGCACAGTGCAACAAGTCTCAAGTTCCGGCGGGTCCCCATAGCGAGACCCTACCACAGCTCCGATATAGAGGAGGCCGTCCTCGCGGCGCTCCGGTCAGGAATGCTCATCCAGGGGCGGGTGGTCGAAGAGTTCGAGGCGCGTCTTGCCGACTACCTGGGCGCCAAGCACGTGATCGCCGTGGGCAGCGGCACGGCCGCGTTGCACCTGGCGTTCCTGGCCCTCGGGGTCGGCCCCGGGGACGAAGTCATCACGACGCCTTTCAGTTTCGCCTCCTCAGCCTACGCCATCCTGTATTGCGGCGCGACGCCGGTGTTCGCGGACATTGACCCCAGGACGTTCAACATAGACCCGGCATCCATCGAGGAGAGGATAACCCCGCGCACGGTGGGCATCGAGCCGGTGCACTTGTACGGGCAGCCGGCGGAGATGGACGCCATCCGCGCCATCGCCGTCCGCCACGGCCTCTTCATCGTGGAGGACGCCGCTCAGGCCATCGGGGCGGAATACCGGGGCAGAAAGATCGGAACCATCGGCGACGTGACGTGTTTCAGCACTTACGCGACGAAGAACCTCCACACCATGGAAGGGGGCTTCGTCACGACAGCAAGCGACGACACAGCGGCGAAGATCCGCCGCCTGCGTAACATCGGTCAGGAAAGGAAGTACCATCACACGATGATCGGGTTCAACTACCGCATGACCGAGGTCGCCGCTGCTATCGGACGAGCACAGGTAGGTCTCATAGACGAGTTCTCGCGGGTCCGGCGCGAAAACGCGGCGTACCTCACCGCAGCGCTGTCGTCGCTTCCAGGCGTTACACCACCTTATGTTGCGCCCCACGTGACTCATGTCTTCCACCAGTACACCGTAAGCATAGACGAAGAGAAGACGGGACTCACGCGCGATGAGATCGCCGCAGCAATGAAAGCGGTCGGCGTTGAGACGGGGGTGCACTACCCGGAGCCGATCTATGCTCAGCCCGCGCTCCGGGACCGGTTCGGCACACAGGCCGCGTTCTGCCCCGTAACAGAGCAGGCCTACCGACGGGTCCTCTCGCTCCCCGTCCACTCTGCGCTCACAAGGGACGACCTCGATCACGTCGTATCCGCGCTCGCGACATCCATCGACGTCAAGCCGTAAGCCAGGCATGGCCAGCATGACCTGCGGCGCAGAGATTAGCCGCGCGCCAAGGAGGTCCTTCGGGGGATACATCGAAATACTAAGTGAGGGTGCATCAATCCTCGCCCCTTTTCCAGGGGTTGCAGGGTTGCCGGTGTTGCACTCGGGGACGGCGCCCCAAGCGGGGCGCGCTTCGCCAAAATCCGGCCCGTCCGGCTAGGCAGCCGGATTTTGACACCCCTTGCGCAAGCAGCGGCAACCCCTCCCAAAAGTCGGGACCGTTTTCGCACCCCCACTTAGAACCATGACGCGGAAGTGCCCGAGGCTCCGGCCAGGGCTTTCTGAAGAAGGGAGGGAACGCCCGGAGCAAACAAGCGAACAGCTCTCTGGTGTAATGGAGCACGGTCAGGTAGACAGCAGGTACACCCATGTGACTCGCATGTTATGCACCTAGGGAGGTTCGGGTATGGCAGAAGTGAAGTTGCAGAGTGCAGATGGCGGGTTCCTTGAGAGCGTGTTCCACCTGAGAGAGAACCGAACCAACGTAAGAACCGAGATCATAGCGGGTATCACGACATTCATGACAATGGCCTACATCATCATCGTCAACCCCTCCATCCTCGGAAACACGGGCATGGATGTCGGAGCCGTGATGGTCGCGACCATCCTCGGCGCCACCCTGGGCACGCTCATTATGGCCTTCTATGCGAACTACCCGTTTGCGATGGCACCGGGAATGGGCTTGAACGCCTTTTTTGCATTCACGGTGGTCCTCGGAATGGGCATAAGCTGGCAAACGGCCCTTGCTGCAGTGTTCGTTGACGGTGTGATCTTCCTGATACTGACGCTCCTCCCGGTCCGAAGGGCCATCATCAACGGCGTGCCGATGACCCTGAAGCTCGCAGTGAGCGTGGGCATCGGCCTCTTCATCGCGTTCATAGGGATGCAGGAGGCCGGGATAATCGTAAAGAACCCGGCCACGCTCGTGGGCCTCGGCGATATAACCTCTCCCAACGTCCTTCTCTCTCTGTTCGGGCTCGCGGTGATGGGCCTCTTGATCTCGCGGCGCGTCAAAGGGTCGCTCCTCCTCGGTATCCTCATCACCACGGTCGTGGGGATGATATTCAAGTTGAACCCCGCGCCGAGGAGCCTTGCGGACATTGTCGGCGCCCCGCCGAGCCTCGCCCCGACCTTCCTTCAGATGGACTTCCGGGGCCTGCTCGATGTGGGTCTCATAACCGTGATCTTCACCTTTACCTTCGTTGACCTCTTCGACACAGCGGGCACTCTCATCGGTGTCTCAACGAAGGCCGGCTTCCTGAACGAAAAAGGCGAGTTGCCCAGAGCTGACCAGGCGCTCCTTGCAGACGCGGTGGGCACCATCGGCGGAGCGGTCTTCGGGACCAGCACCGTAACCACCTACATCGAGAGCGCATCGGGCGTCGCCGAGGGCGGCCGCACGGGCCTCACGGCGGTCACGGTGGCGGTGCTGTTCCTGCTGTCGCTGTTCTTCGCACCGCTCGTGAAGCTGATCCCGGCCGCCGCCACGGCTCCGGCCCTCATCATCGTGGGCATCTTCATGATGGAGCCGGTCATGAAGATCGATTTCACCGACTTCACCGAGGCGATCCCCGCGTTCCTAGCAATCGCGATGATGCCGTTCGCGTACAGCATAGCGGAAGGCCTGGTGTTCGGGGTCCTAGGGTACGTCATCATCAAGCTATTGGCCGGCAGGGCGAAGGAGATAAGCGTGACCATGTGGGTGCTTGCGGTGCTCTTCGTCATCAGGTTCATCCTGCCGCTTATAACCTGATGCGAGGACGGTCGGAAGCCAGAAGCACGCCCGAGGAAAAGGCACTTGCCGCTTCGGCTGCGGCTGCAGCTGGCGAGGCTCCTGCATCCTGAGACAGGGCACTTCGAGGTCCGTCAGAGGAGCGCCAAGTGAAAGTGCAGGAATGCTCCTGACTCCTGGGAGGGGTTGCCGGTGACTCAAAGAGAGAGTGCAACACCGGCAACCCCACAAACCGCAAGTCGTTTGCGAATTGTCGACGCCACAAACCGCAAGCTCCTGTGGGATTGTAACCGCCACAAACAACAAATCATTTGCCGATTGTGAGCCTTACAAACCGTAGACCTCGTCGACCGGAACTCTACTCCCACTCGATCGTGGCTGGCGGCTTCGTGCTTATGTCGTAGACCACACGGTTCACGCCTTTGACCTCGTTGACAATGCGCGTGGAGATTCTCTCGAGCACCTCGCTCGGCAGCCTCGCCCAGTCGCATGTCATGCCGTCCTCGCTCGTCACGGCGCGAATTACCACAGGCCGCTCGTAGGTGCGCATGTCCCCCATCACGCCCACGCTTCGCACGTCCAGGAGCACCGCGAACGCCTGCCAGACCCTGGTGTAGAGCTCGGCGGCCTTCGTCTCTTCCTCGACGATGGCATCCGCCTCACGCACGATCTCAAGGCTCTCGGGCGTTACCTCGCCCACCACCCGCACGGCGAGTCCGGGCCCTGGGAAGGGGTGGCGGTCGATTATCGAGTCGGGAAGCCCGAGGTTGCGCCCGATTATGCGGACCTCATCCTTGAAGAGATAGCGCAACGGCTCGATGAGCCGAAGCCGCATGGTCTCCGGAAGCCCGCCGACATTGTGGTGGGACTTGATCTTGGCAGCGGGGCCGAGGTGGGATCCTGCGCTCTCGATAACGTCTGGATAAAGCGTGCCCTGGACGAGAAAGTCAACTTCCCCGCACCGCCGGGCCTCTTCTTCGAACACGCTGATGAACTCCCGGCCGATCCTCTTGCGCTTTTCCTCGGGATCCACCACCCCTCGCAGCGCTGCGATAAACCTCTCCCGTGCGTCAACAACGCGAAGGTTCATGTTGAAGTGCTCACCGAACGTGGCCTTCACCTGCTCGGGCTCACCCTTCCGGAGCAGGCCCGTGTCAACGAAAACGCAGGTAAGCCTGTCCCCGATTGCCCGGTGAACCAGGACCGCGGCTACCGACGAGTCCACCCCGCCTGACAGCGCGGCGATGGCGCGCCCGTCGCCCACCTCTTTCCGGATTCGGTCCACCTGGTCCTCGATGAACCTACCGGGAGTCCACGACCTCTCGCACCCGCACACCTTAAAGAGGAAGTTCGCCAGGATCTCCTTACCGCGCTCGGTGTGGACCACCTCGGGATGGAACTGGAGCGCGTAAAGCTTTCGCCCGCGGTCGCGCATGGCCGCGATGGGGGTGCTGGCGGTGTGAGCAATGACGTCGAACCCACCAGGCGGCGTGTTCACGCGATCCTGGTGGCTCATCCACGAGGTGAAACTGGACCCAATGCCAGCAAAGAGGTCGGATGGGTCGTCCACGAAGACCGTGGTCTTGCCGTACTCCCGCAGGCCCGAGCGGACCACGTCCCCTCCAAGCACGTGCGCCATGAGCTGCATCCCGTAGCAGATCCCGAGTACCGGAACGCCCATCTCGAAGATCCGCCGGTCGCAGCCGGGGGCGTTCTCCTCGTACACGCTTGACGGCCCACCCGAAAGGATGATGCCCTCGGGCTCTAGCGCCGCGAGCCGGGGTGCGGGCGTGTCGTGCGGAAGGATCTCGCAGTATACCGAAAGCTCCCGCACCTTGCGGGCGATGAGCATGCTGTACTGTGAGCCGAAGTCCAGGATCGCTATCATTTCTTGTATACTTCCGGTTTCAACACGCCAACCTGGGGCAGGTTGCGGTAGTACTCGGCGTAGTCCAGGCCGTACCCCACCACGAAGTGGTCGGGGATGGAAAACCCGCAATAATCGGGCACGATGTCTACTTCCCTGCGGCTCGGTTTGTCGAGAAGAGTGCACACCTTCACCGAGAGAGGCTTCCTCGCCTTGAAGTTGTTGATGAGATAGTGCATGGTGAGACCGGTATCGATGATGTCTTCGACGATGAGCACGTGCTTGCCCTCGATGGGCTGGTCGAGATCCTTGAGGATCCGCACGACACCCGAGGTCGTCGTCGCCGCGCCGTAGCTCGAGACCACCGCAAAATCCATTATCACAGGAATGGAGAGATGGCGTATGAGGTCCGCCATGAATACGAGGGCGCCTTTTAGTATGCCCACCACCACAAGGTCGCACCCGCGGTAGTCTCGGGAGATCTGCTCGCCGAGCTCTTTGACTCTCTTTGCAATGACTTCCTCGCTCAGGAGGACCTGCTCAAGGTCGTTTACCACTTCATCCGCCTCCCGCAGTGTGCTGTCGCTCGCCCCGGCTAAGTGAGGGTTCATTGATCCCTCCACTCTCTCTTGGTCCGTCGGCTGGAACAACGTGTACATTATACAGCCTCCGTCTCCCGGGGACAAGCGCCATGCAGCACGTCACACGTCAGCGCATCAGCATGGCAGCACGGCAGCGCGGCGCCATGAAGGGCAGGCGGCGTAGAGTGCAAAGCAACGAGGCGGTGGGGTGGACCCTCAGCCACTCTTGCCGCGCGCGCACTCGCCGGCGATTCCCCGCAGGGTCTCCACCGCGTGAGGGATGGCCGGAAGCACCACTCTCAGGCTCTCTTCGACGCCCTTCGGGCTGCCGGGCAGGTTAACGATAAGGGTTTTCCGGCGGATCCCCGCCGCAGCCCTGCTCAGCATGGCGTGGGGCGTTTTGGCAAGGCCTGCAGCGCGCATCGCTTCGGGAATGCCGGGGACGAGCCTGTCGATGACCGACCTCGTGGCCTCAGGCGTGACATCACGCGGGCTGAACCCGGTACCACCCGTAGTCAGGATTACGTCGACCCCGAGCTTATCCGCCATACAGCGCAATTCTTCCACGATCATATCATATTCGTCGGGGACAATGCGCCTTTCCACGACCCTGCCGACGGCCGACACCATCCGCTCGATAACATCGCCGCTCTCGTCGTGCCTCTCGCCCCTCGATCCCTTATCGCTCACCGTCAGGATGGCGAACTCGATCGGCGTTTTCACCCGTATCTCATCTCCCCGCTTGATCTCTCCCCCACGCACCACTTTCGCGAAAATCCCCTCTCGCGGCATCACGCACTCCCCAACCTGCCGGAAGATGGCGCACCCCGTGTGGCACTCCTTGCCTATCTGAGTGATCTCCAGCACCACCTCGGGACCCACCTCGAGACGAGTGCCCACCGGCAGGTGGTAAAGGTCGATACCGCGCGTGGTGATGTTCTCCGCAAACGCCCCGGGCCCGACGTCGATGCCTTTCGTCCGCATCTTCTCGATGCTCTCCTCGGCGAGCAGGCTCACTTGCCGGTGCCACGGCCCCGCGTGGGCATCGCCCTCCAGGCCGTGCCCCTCCACAAGCCTGGCCCGGCCAACGTCGCGCTTACTCACACCTTTCGTCTCGCTCATGCATACCGCAACGACTACTCCCCCCAAGGCTCCTCTCCCTCCCGGACGAACTCGCCGCTCTTGCCACCGGATTTCCGCACGAGCCTCACGTCGCCTATCACCATGGACCGGTCCACTGCCTTGCACATATCATAGATGGTGAGCGCAGCCACGCACGCCCCGGTAAGAGCCTCCATCTCAGCCCCCGTCTTCCCGAACGTACGCACCGTGACCTGGATGTCAACGACCCCGCTTGCAACATCGGTCCGGAAGGCCACATCAACCCCGGTTATCGGGATGGGATGGCACATCGGGATGAGCGAAGACGTGCTTTTCGCGGCCATCACCGCGGCCACCCTGGCCACGCCGAAGACATCGCCCTTCGGCCCCTCGCCCCTCTCCGCCATGGCGAGAGTCTGGGGAGCCATCTGGACCCTGCACCTCGCCTGTGCTTCGCGAGGAGTGTCGGGCTTGCAGGTCACGTCGACCATCCGGGCCTTGCCCGATTCGTCGAGATGCGTCAGGATCGCGCCGGACATTTCCTCCTTCATCTCGTCACCACCGGCTTTGGATTTCGTCTTACCCGCCGATATCTGATAGGGGCGGCGCCGTGCGAGACGCGCCACCGCTTCCAGCGCACCCCGCGCCACTCTCCGGCTTCAGGCTCACCGCCTCCCGGATGAGCCCCGCGATGGCGCCGTCGTTGGCCCCCCCGCGAAGCGGGTCCCGCAGGTCCACCGCGAGTCCCGAGAGAAGGCACGGCAGCAGCTTCCCATCAGCGGTGAGGCGCAGCCTGTTGCACCTCGCGCAGAAACCATCGCCCTCCCTGGATATGAAACCCACCCGTCCCGCGGCGCCAGGAAGCTGCAGGTAAGTCGCAGGGCCAGCGCCGCCTGGCCACTGGCGTGCGCCGGCTTCTGTCTTGGCTTCCGTCTCCAGCACTGCGCCTGTGTCTGCGCCCATAGCCAACCCCGAGCTTGAGCCTGCTGACTCCTCTGCCGCTCCGACCGCTTCCATGCCCGATCGGCTCCCCGCCCCTGCCGATCCAGGCGTCGGGTAAGTCACTGGGAGCGCGCCAAGCGCCCTCACCCTTTCCCTGATCTCCTCGATTGGGACCACGTGCGAGGGCCCGAAGCCCCCGCCGTTCCCCCAGAACGGCATGAATTCTATGAATCTCACGTCCCAGGCGTGCTCCAGCGTGAGCCTGGCCAGATCCTCGATCTCCCCGTCGTTCACGCCGCGAACCACGACGGCGTTAAGTCTGATCGGGCGAAGCCCCGCCGCCTCGGCGGCCGCAATTCCCTCGAGCGCTGCCCGAAGGTCGCCACGCCGCGTGATCCTCGAGTAAACGTCGGGCTTCAGTGTATCGAGGCTGATGTTCGCCCGCCTGAGCCCGGAAGCGGCAAGGTCGCGAGCGCATTGGGCGAGGAGAGTCGCATTGGTAGTCATTGACAGGTCGCGTACCCCCGGGGTCACAGCGATCATCCTCACGAGATCCACAAGGCCCTTTCTCACGAGGGGCTCTCCGCCCGTGATCCTGACCCTCTCGATGCCGAGACCCGCCGCTACCCGGACCACGCGAGCGATCTCCTCGAGTCTCAGTATCTCGTGGTGCGACCGGGTCTTCACGCCCTCCTCGGGCATGCAGTACACGCACCGGAGGTTGCACTTATCCGTCACGGACACGCGAAGGTAGGTTATCTTGCGCCCGAACCTATCCCAGAGCCCGGTCATCCTTGCCACACGACCTTTCCCGTGTCCGTGACGTCGTACCCGCCAAGCGCCACGACTGCCTCCTTGAAGTCCTCGGACCTTATCACGGCAAGAAGTCTCTCCATCATCGGAGACTCGAAGAATCCCTTCGTGGTGAGGAGATCGTACCGTTCCTTCGCCACCGGGACAAAACCGAGACCGAGCGCCACCGCCGCGCTGCGTATGCCGAGGCCCGTATCGGCCGCTCCGCTCGCCACACACGCCGCGACGCCCATGTGCGTGTACTCTTCGCGCTCGTAGCCTGCTATCCTGCATGGGTCCACGCCGAGCTTTGCAAGCTCGAGGTCCAGCAGTATCCTGGTCCCGGCGCCCCTCTGCCTGTTCACGAACACTACCCCAGGCCTCGTAAGGTCGCCGAACCCGGCGATCCCCTTCGGGTTTCCCTTCGCAACGATGAACCCTTGCTCGCGGTGGACGAGGTTTACGAGGACAAAGCCCTCCGACCCGAGGAAGCGTTTGACGTAAGGAACGTTGTACTCCCCCGTCTCCTCGTCGATGAGATGGACGCCTGCGAGGTGCGCCTCGCTCCTCCGGATCGCCATGATCCCGCCCATGCTTCCCACATGGGCGGAAGAGAGGTTCATGCCGGGGTGCGCGCGTGCCAGATGGCTCGCGAGGACGTCGAGAGCGAGGTCGTGGCTTCCTATCACGACTATGGTGTCCGCTATCTCATCGGGGCCGCGTAAGAGCTCGACCTCGACGGTGGACGACTCCTCCACGCCCTGAGCAGAAGGTGTGATGCGGACTATGCCGTCCGCCCTCACCAGGGACATTATCGCCCCCGCTCCCCGTGCAAGCGGTGTGACCACGCGCTTTCCGCCTACCTCGCCCACCTTGACCCTGACGAACTCGTCCACGCCCGGCGTCGAGACGATGCGCCGGGTGGCCACTGCGGATATCCTCGTCCGCTCCCGCACCGGGCGTCCCAGCATCCTCGCCACAAGCGGCCTCAAGAAGAGCTCGCACGCAAGCGACGCGGACACCGGGTACCCCGGAATCCCCAGAAACGGCCGCCCGCAGACGATGCCAAGAACGGTAGGCTTGCCGGGCTTGATGGCCACCCCATGCACCAGGAGCTCGCCAAGGGATCTTGCGACGTGGCTCGTGTAGTCCTCGCTTCCCGCTGAGGACCCGGCGTTCACGATAACGATGTCGGCCCCGGCGGCCGCAGCGCGCACGGCCCGCGCGATGGCGTCGTAATCGTCCCTCACAATGTCGCAGAAGACCGGCTCGCCGCCCCACTCGTGGACGAGACCGCCGATGACCCTCGAGTTGAATTCGACAATGTCGCCAGGCGAAAGCCTGGTCCCCGGCAAGACAAGCTCGTCCCCTGTAGGAATCACGGCCACCCTGGGCTTCCTCCGGACGCTCACTTCCGTCACGCCAGCCGCGAGCATGGCCCCGAGGTCCGCCGGGCGGATGATGTGATTCTCGGGCACAACAAGCTCGGTGGCCACGATGTCCTCACCCACGGTGCGCACGTGCTGCCAGGGCTTTGCGGGAGCTATGACCGTGACGGAATCGTCGCGGACCTCCACGAGGTCTTCGACCATGATGACGGCGTCGAACCCGGGGGGCAGAGGATCGCCCGTATCAACCCACACAGCGTCCTCCCCGAGGCGCAGCGTGATGGGGTTTCTCTCGCTTGCGCCAAAGGTAACCTGGGCGCGCGTGGCAACGCCGTCCATGGCACACGAGTGGTAATGCGGCGATGAAATGCGCGCGAACACGGGCGAAGCGGTGATGCGCCCGAGCGCCGGGATGTCCACAGGAATCACCTCGCCGTCTCGCGGGCCCGCGATCCCCCTCGCGTCAAGAGCTGAAAAGAACCTCCGCAGCGCCTCATCGAGAGGCGTCTCTTCCAGGTATACGTTGCGCTTCGTCGTGTCCACCCTCCAGTCCGCTTCAGAACAGAGTGACCGTGACGGGCGCCCCTTTCTCGATGCCCTCGACCTCCGCGGGGACCCTCACAACGCCATCGGAGGCCACAAGGCCGGATATGAGGGCGGATTTCGTGAATACCGGGTCCGCCCACCTCACCCCGTCCCGCACGGAGATCTTCACCCCGATGTAATCCTCCCGGCCGGCCACCGACGCCACGTTTGCCCCGAGCCGCGCTTCCACTTCCCGCCTCTCAGGAGCGGTGCCCATCCACCTTGCTATGGCAGGCTCCACGAACAGCCTGAAGATGGTGAGGCACGACACGGGGTGGCCTGGCAGGCCGAAGACAGGCTTCCCACCAGCCACCGCAAGGATGGTCGGCTTGCCCGGCCGCACCGCGACGCCGTGCACCAGCACCCCGGGCGGTCCAAGGGAGTCTATGGCGTCGCGCGCGAAGTCCCGCGTGCCAATGGAGCTGCCACCCGAGATGACCAGCATGTCCGCGCCGGCAAGCTGCTCGCGCATGGCCGAGGCGACCTCGCGGTAATCGTCCCTCACGATCCCGGCCGCCACAGGCCTCGCGCCCGCGGCCAGCGCCGCCGTGTACAGGGAGTACGAATTCGTGTCGCGCACCTTCCCGGGGAGAAGCGCGTCGGAGACCTCCACGAGTTCGTCCCCGGTGGACATTATCGCGACCTTAGGACCTGCCGCCACCCTTACGCGGGAAACGCCTGCGGCCGCGAGCGCCCCGATGTCTTGAGGACGGAGCCTGCGGCCCCTTTGCAACAGCACGTCGCCCTTCGCCACATCCTCCGCCGGGCCGACCACGTTCTCGCCTGGGGCGACAGGCCTTGCCACAGCGATAAGCCCGCCACCCATATCCTCACTGGTCTCCACCATGACCACGGCGTCCGCGCCCTGGGGCAGCATCGCGCCTGTCGCGATGCGAGCGCACTTCCCGGGGCCCAGGGCGAAGCCGACCGCTTCCCCCATTCGCACCTCGCCGGCAATAGTAAGAAGCGCGGGCAGGGAGTCGGTCGCGCCGAACGTATCCCGGGCGCGCACTGCGAAGCCGTCCACCGTTGACCTGGGGAAGCCCGGCAAATCGCCCGGGGACGTCACGTCCTCCGCAAGCACGCGACCGCAGGCCTCGAGAAGGCCGACCGTCTCGACCTCGTGTGGCCCTCGATCGAGGTGTTGCTCGAGCCTCCGCCACGCTTCAGCGGGAGGCACAAGCGACAGGAAAAGCGGCAATGCCATCACCATCCTGAGACAAGATCCAGCGAGCCGACCCGGCAAGATCGGCGAGGGCTCGCCGCACGTCCGCGCCGAGCACCTCCCTCACCGGCCCGTCGGCCACGATCCGCCCGCCCGCCATGACCACGGTCCTGTCGGCGAGGAACGGGATCTCGATGACGTCGTGGGTCACGAACACCGTGGTCACGCGCGTCCTCCGTACCACCTCGCCAAGCTCGGCGAGGAGTCCCATCCTGGTGGGCACGTCCAGCGAGCTTGTGGGCTCGTCCAGGAACAACACCTCAGGCTCGAGGACGAAGGCCCTCGCGAGGCTCACCCTCTGGCTTTCGCCGCCCGAGAGCGTTCGGGCGCGCCGACCGGCGAGGTGCTCGATGCCGAAGGTGGCAAGCGCCCGCTCCACCCTGGCGCGGACCTCGGCGCGCGGGACGCCCCGCATTCGAAGGCCCACTGCCACGTTATCGAACACGGTGCCGTCCAGAAGGTATGGACGCTGAAGCACCATGGCCATCCGGCGCCGCAGCCTCACGAGATTCATCCCCCGCTCAACTCTCTCGCCGCAGATTGAGACCTCGCCCGCGCCCGGCAGGAGGAGGCACGCCATCACTTGAAGGAGTGTGCTCTTCCCCGCCCCGTTCGGGCCGACCACGGCCAGGGTTTCGCCGCGCCTTACAACAAGGTGCGGGACGTCCAGCACCAGTCTGGACCCCCGGTGCACCCTAACATTCTTTAGCTCGAGAACCGCCTCTCTCAAGTGCACATTCCCCTCTTCAGCATGAGGTCATTAGTTTCCTCTCGTCTTCCGAGGTCTCGGGTTGCCGGTGACTCAAAGAGAGAGTGCAACACAGGCAACCCTGCACGGCGCGTGCGCTCTCTGGAACCGGCGATTACTTATGGCGATCTACTTCAATCCCAAATCCGGCCCTGGGCAAGTCCAAACCAGTCTTCGAGGTTCTCCTCCTCTATTCGGACCCTCCGCACCACGCGTATGGAACCGGCGGGACGCCTGCACATCAGGCATGTCTGCCCTTCTGCTGAAGATGGGTAAGACCGAGCGTGATCCCATACGCGAGCGCGAGCAGGATCACGCTGAGCGCTATGGCCATATCGAAGTGGCCGCGCGACACCTCCATGGCGGTCGCGGTGGTGAGGATGCGAGTCTGGCCCATCACGTTTCCACCGACCATCATGGACGCGCCGATCTCCGATATCACCCCGCCGAATCCTGCTATCACCGCGGCGAGGACCGAAAGCCTCGCCTCGCGCAGAAGTATCCAGAGGAGCTGCCACCATGACGCGCCGAGCGCGAGCATCTGCAGCCGCACCCCCGGGTCGAGCTGGCCTATCCCCGCCATCGTGAACCCGGTCACGATCGGCGTGGCTATCACCGACTGGGCTATCACCATGGCGGCCGGGGTATACATGAGGCGAAGAAACCCGAGCGGCCCGTACCGCCACAGCAGGATGCTCACCCATAGCCCCACCACCACAGGCGGGAGGCCCATGCCGGTGTTCACGAGGCTCACCGCGACCTGGCGCCCACGAAACGTGCAAAGCGCAAGCACGGTCCCGAGAGGCACGCCCACCACCACGGCTATGAGGGTCGCAAGCCCCGACACGCGCAGGGTGAGCAGGGTGATCCTCACCACCTCGCGGTCAGCCCTGACAAGGAGCCAGAACGCCTTAACGATCCCCTCGACTACAAGGTCCAACCGCGCCTCACCGCCCGAGATCCTCTTCGCTCTTGCCAGCGTCGGCGAAGAAGAGGGGCTCGCCGTACTCCTTCACGCCGAACGAGGCTATGACCTTCTGGGTGCTCTCAGCCACCATGAAGTCCACGAAAGCGAGGCCCCCCGGCCCGTTCACCTTGTCGAATCTCCGGGGATTCACCTGCATGACATGGTATATGTTGAGGAGCGCGCCGTCGCCTTGCACAAGGATCTCAAGGCTCAGGCGCTTCTTCAGCGCAAGGCATGTGGCGCGGTCGGTGAGCGTGTAGCCCTGCTTCTCAGAAGCGATATTGAGCGTCTGCCCCATGCCGGCCCCGGCCTCCTGGTACCAGCGCCCCTCGGGCTTCACGCCGGCCTTCGCCCAGATCTCCTTCTCTTTCTTATGAGTGCCGGAGTCGTCGCCGCGCGACACGAACACCGCCTCCGCGGCGGCGATCTTCTTGAAGGCCTCCGCCGCCGACTTGAGGCCGCGTATGCCAGCGGGGTCGCCTGCCGGCCCCACGATCACGAAATCGTTGTGCATCACGAGCTTGCGGTTTGTCACAGCCCCACTCTGCACGAGTTCCATCTCGGCCGCAGGCGCGTGGCACAGGAGCACGTCAGCCTCGCCCCGCGCCCCGAGCGCGAGGGCCTGCCCGGTGCCGACGGCGATGGTCTTTACTATGTACCCGGTCTGGCTCTCGAACATCGGGATGAGCACGTCGAGGAGGCCGCTGTCCTGGGTGCTCGTGGTGGTGGCCAGGATGACCTCACGGCTCGCGGGCGCAGCAATAGCGGTGGCGCCAGGGACCGTAGCGAGGATACCTGTAAGCAGCATGAGCACGAGGAGCTGACGTCTTGTGTGAGAGGACAGAAGGCTCTTGAAATCCGGCATGATCTTTACATCTCCTTTCCAATGATGGGAGGCTTGCCGGTTTCCCGGCAGACCCTCGAGCCGCAAGGGCGGACCCTTCGCGGCTGCCGGTCACGCGCCATCCATGGAAGGTGCAGGCGCAGTGACTCGGAGTGTAAGTTCCCAGCTTGACTCAAGTATAGCACATGTCGCGCCAGGTGGTACCCGGAAAACCACCTCCTTTCGCGTCTCCCCACCCACCGGCATCCCATTCCGGGGATCGGAAGCATTCCCGTGTTCTCACTTAGAGGCCCGCGTCCACTCGCCCTCAGGGAAGCTCTATGCGAAGGTCCCGCACCGGTTCTAGCACCCTCGTGCTTATCGTGTACTCGTAGACGCCCGACTCCGGCTCCCGGTACACCCACATGTCCTCGATCTTGTAGATGAGCGCGTCGCCCCTCAGGGTCACCCACGCTTTTGTCTCGTACTTCACGGGCTTCCCCTCGACGCCCGCCTCCGCCAGGTTCGCTTCGAAGCGCTTGAGCCAGGACGGGCTCTCAAAGCGGAGGACAGCACAGCGCACCCGCTCGACGTCTTCCTCCCCGGTTTTCGTGACGTTCTCCACCTCGCGCAGCCCGCCATCAAGGATGCTCTCCACTCCCGTGACTCCAGAGAGCCATTCAAGCTCCGAGCGTACCGCTTCGTCTTTCACATCCGCGGCGCGCTCCACCCGGACCCATCCCTCGCCGCCCGCGTCGCCGAGTTCATCGCCAGGTGCCTCGAGGTCGATGAGCCGGTATGCCATGGACGAGCCCACGCGGTACGCCTCTATCCCCCCGTCCTCGGACGACGAGGAGTAGTGAACCCGGTCAGGCGCCACGAATTCCACAACGCGCGTCCATATTCCTGTGCCGAGGGCCTTCGCCTCCCTGGCGGAGAGCAGCTTCTCCGAGGAGGGAAACGCCGTCTCTTCAACCACCCGCACGCTCTTCAGAGCGAACGTGTTGTCCACCGCGGCCCGCAAGAGATCCGCCGGGTCCCGCGCCTCCTCGCGCGCTCTTGGAAAGCAGCCGGCGAGCACGGCTGAAGACAACAGGAGAACGACAGCAAACTTGGACGCCGCCCTACCCACGGGTCACCCACCTCCTCTCCGACTCGGGCCCGGCACAGCGCACCCGCGGCCCGCCGCAATCAGCCACAATCGAATATTCGACGCGCGGCGCGGAAATCCTAGCGTGCGGGGTGAATTCCTTGGCCTCTCCCGGCCGAACCAAACTTCGCCGCGGCCTTGCCTCGCGCCATCTCTCAATGATATCCATCGGCGGAGTCATCGGAGTGGGAATGTTCCTCGGCAGCGCAGCCACGGTGAAACTGGCTGGCCCGGCCGTCATCCTGTCCTTCGCGCTCGGCGGCGTCATCATGATGATGGTGATGCTCGCTCTCGCGGAGATGTCCGTGGCCGAGCCTGTGGAGGGCTCGTTTCGGACGTACGCGGCGGAATCCCTGCACCCCTACGCTGGTTACGTGGTCGGCTGGACCTACTGGATCGCCTGGGTGGTCATTATGGCCGCCGAAATCGTTGCAGCCTCCACATACATGCGCCTCTGGGTGTCGCCCGAGCTTGCGCTCGTCTTCGGCTTCGTGTTCGCCGTGGCCATGACACTCGTGAACCTTGCCAGCGTCAGGTCCTTCGGCGAGTTCGAGTTCTGGTTCGCCATGATCAAGGTTATAGCCATAGTGGCTTTCATCCTGATAGGCGCAGCCGCAATACTCGGAATCGGTCCTTTCACTCCCATAGGCATCAAGAATTACGTAGGGCATGGGGGATTTGCACCGAAAGGCGTCACCGGCGTGCTCCTCGCCATGGTCATGGTGATGGTGGCCTACGGCGGGACGGAGGTCATTGGAGTAGCCGCAGCGGAGACACAGGATCCGGAGACCAGCGTGCCCCAGGCGGTGAACGGCGTCGCCCTCAGGACCATCGTGCTTTACATCGGGTCCATGACCGTGCTCGTGGGCACCATACCGTGGTTCGAGGTGGGCCTCGGGGCGAGCCCCTTTGTGCGAGTGTACCAGCTCCTCAAGATCCCGGCGGCCGCTGACATCATGAACTTCGTGGTCATCACGGCCGCGCTGTCCAGCATGAACTCCGGCCTTTACACGAGCTCGCGCATGCTGTACTCGCTGGCCGAAGCCGGGGCGGCCCCGAAATTCCTCACACGGCTCGGGAAAAAGTCCCGCGTTCCGTATCTCGCCGTCGTCGGCAGCACCTTCTTCCTCTATGTCGGTGTGATCATGTATTACCTGGTGCCCAAGACGGCGTTTCTCTACATCACGGGGATCGGAGGCTTCGGGTTCCTGTTCTCCTGGCTCATCATAAGCCTGTCCCAGATATACATGCGCCGCCGCATCGTGGCGCGAGATCCGTCGGCGCTCAAGTTCAAGATGCCGGGCTATCCATACACCTCCTGGATGACCGTGGCCCTCATCACAGGCGTCATCCTGACGCTGCCGTTCGTGCCTGGGCAGCGCATCGGCTTCATCTCTGGGCTGGTCTGGCTCGGCATTGTCTCCCTTTACTGGCTCGTGTCTTGTAAGAAGCGATTTGCCCCGAGGCTAATCACAACGAGGAGGCTGGTAGGGCTCGAGTTCGCCAGCCTTGTCGGGCTGCGTTACCCCGAGCGAGACATCCACAGCGGGAACGAAGCTGGAACCGGGACTCGCGGGAGCAATGGGTAGGTTGTAATTGCCCACGACCTCCACCCCGGAGTAATAGTGTTTCAGAATGTCCACGTAGGTGTACACGGGCTTTCCCGACTCATCCCGCATGAGCGCCATCCCCTGCGCGCCCCACTGGCTGAGACCTACTCCGTGGCCATACCCCATGCCGTCGATGATGACGAGGGTCGTGGGAGATAGTTCCCCGGCGCATCCGATCTCGACCGCCCTGCCCGTCACGAGCACATCCCTGTCGAGCCTGACCCTGTAGCCGCTCGCAACGGCGCCGTCCCTCACCGGCACGCACGCGCCGACCACGGGGAACACGGGCTTCCCTGGGGCTCCCACCCCACCCGCCCCATCCGCTCTGACCGCCCCGCTTGCCCCGCTCATCCCGTCCCGCGCCTCGGGCGCGCTGGACACCCCGGACGCACCGGGCGCAGGTACACCGGGCGCACTAGGCACCACAATTCCGGTCTCCTCCGAACCTACCAACCTTATAGTAAAACGTGGGCTCTTGAGGCCCAGCTTACGCCTGACCTGTTCCCGCGTCAGGGTCAGGCTGTTCGCGGGCGTCTTGAAGCGGTAGCTGAGGACTTTCTCGCCGGACACCAGCGCAGGCTCGACCCATGCGGGGAACGCCGCTCGGAGCCCGAGCATTGCGAGGAAGTCCGCCGCCCATAGCGCCAGGGGGTTCTGCCAGGCGTAGTGGGGGGAGGCCTGGTCGAAATCGGCCACTGCCTCGAGGTAGGGCTCGTCGCCCGCGCCGGGCCAGATCTCTTCGTCGCCCTCGGTTGCTCCACCTCCCGACGCAAAGTAATGTGCCTTGATGAGCCTGCCCTGGTATGTAATGACCTCGCCGCGGGTCTCCGCCACTGCCTGCCGGAACGACTCTATCGCGTGCCCGCCGGAGTATTTCTGGTACGCCACGGTATCGTCAACATCGTACCCGCGGTCGTAGCTACTGGCCTTCCGGTACAGCGCGTAGGTCCTTGCCGCGACGGCCTGCGCCTTGAGCGCCTCCATCTCCCAGTTAGGGTACACTTCGCCAGCAAGCACGCCCTCCACGTAGGATTCGATGTCGATGCGATTAATGGCCACAAGCTCGACCTTGCCGTCCCAGGAGTCTCTTCTCGTTATCTCGAGCTCGCCCCTGTAGCGGACGCCGCCTAACGTAAACGCGATATCAAGGGGATCGCGCGGCACGATGCGCATGCCCCCGCCCAAGAAAGACATAGTCTCACCGGACGGAGTCGCCAGTATGACCTCACCGGGAAGATCCCCCGCGCGCACTTCGCAGAACCCGCCCGCGGCCGCAAGGCGCGTCCTCTCGGTTGCCTCTGGCCTCACGATAATGGGAGTGGGTAGGAAGCCCCGCTCTCTCCCCACCCAGGCAAGTGCCGTCCTCAACCTGTACACCGCGTCCGCGTCCCCGGTCCTTCCGATCCGAAGGAGCCATCCATCGCCATCGGGCACTATGTACGGCAGGTATCGCACCCTGTCGTCGTACGAGAGATGTGCTGCCAGCGCGGACCTGAGGCCAAGTGCGTCCTCGAGGCGCTCAAGTCTTGCGACCTCAACCAGGTAGGCGTCGTCACCCGCTCCCGAGGCTCCCAGAACAGCGGTAAACGACCTTCCGAGCGCGGTCTCGCGCGCGACCACTTCGTCCAGGACCTCCATCACCGTCGCGTCCTGTTCCAGTGTGAACCTCACCGGAGACCGAGTCGAGAGACGCACCCGCATCACGATGTGAGACCCCGCGATCCCGGCACCGACGGCCGCCGGGCTGCTACCAGCCGCGCCGCCGGTAGCACCTCCGGTCCCTGAAGCGAAGGCGCCGCATGCCCACGCGGCTGCGGCACCCAGCACCAGCGCGCATGCCAGCATCACCCTGCGCAAGTCGCTCACCCCGCTACTCGGCCCTGCGCACGATGTGGCCCCCGTGCAGCACCGGCACCACGCCAACCCTGTCCACCTGCGCGGCCGCGGCGACGTCGTCGCTGAAACCAATGCGCGCAAGATACCGCGCGTGCTCCGAGCCTGCGAGCGCAGCCTGGATGTTGTCACGGAAGACGGCATACAGACGGCGGGCGGCAATGCAGCCGTCGGACTCGTCCGCTTCAACCATGGAAGCGATCCGCTCGCACATCATGCCCGCGCACACCGCATCCTCCAGGGCGAACCTCCTGCCCTCGCCGGCGCACACGATGAGGATGTCCTTGCCGAGCGACACGGCCCGCTCGCAGGCAGCGGAAAGATTCCAGCAGGACCCGACGATGACGTCGTCTGCGGCTTTCACCGCTCTGATGGCGCCCGTGCCGTTGGTGGTCGTCATGATTATCTTCTTTCCTGCCACGCGGTCCTCCGTGTACTCCAGTGGCGAGTTGCCGAGGTCGAAGCCCTCGATCTTCTCCCCTCTTCGCTCCCCGCAGAGAAGATAGTCACCCCTCGCGTAGGCGCGCGAGATCTCCACGGCCTCCTCCACGGAGATCGTGGGAATGACCTCGTCGCAGCCATTTGAGATGGCGCATGCAATGGTTGTGCTTGCTCTCAGAACGTCGATGACTATTGCCGTGATCCCGTTGAGGCTTCTTGCCTCAATCTCCTGTGGCACAAGGGCCACGTCGATGCGCACCATCCCTAGATACCTCCCCCTCACTCTACCCACGGCTTCTTACTCGTTTCACTTGTTAAAGCCTTCCTGCATTGTCTTCACAAGCTCGCCGATACGTTCCCGATCAGGAACCCAGTACAACGGGGAGAACTCCCCGGGCAGCGTCTCGGACACAAGCTCAGCCCTGGTCCTGACAAGAAACCAGCCGATGGATGCCATGTCGCGCCGGGACATGTCGGTTCTCACGTGCTCCGTCAGGATCGCCAGGATCTCGCGCGCCTTGCGAAGGTTCCGCAGGCTTGTGGCCTGACGGGCGACAGCCTTCAGCAGGATCTGCTGGCGCCTCACCCGGCTGATGTCCCCGAGGGCGTCCGCGCGGTATCTCACGTACCCGAGCGCCTTCGCTCCGTCCAGGACCTGCCTGCCCTTTTTCAGGTCAACCTTGAAGCCGCCTGCCCTGTCCACATAGTGCATGTCCTTGTCCACATCGATCTCTACCCCTCCAAGGGCGTCGATGATGCGCACAAATCCCTGGAAATCAACCTCCACGTACCGGTCGATCGCCATGCCCAGGAGCTCCTCCACGGTTCTGCGCGTGAGGTCCTGGCCTCCATAAGTATGCGAGGCGTTTATCTTGTTCGTGCCATGCCCCGGAATCCGCGCCTTCGTGTCCCTCGGGATCGACACCAGGTACACCCTGTTCACCCTGGGGTTCACCGATGCGAGCATTATGACGTCGGCCCGCACCGGGCCTTGCATGGGCTTGCCGTGGTCATCGTAGGTCCTATCCGTTCCGAGGATAAGGACGTTCACCGGCCGGTCCTGCACGCCGAAAGTCGCCTCGGGAGCAAGCCACGACGACACGAGCACGTATAGCGTGACGACGAGCGCAGCGATGGCCACAAGGACAACGAAGAGCACGCGCCAGAACGTAATGTAGCGCGGCCTCTCTACTAGCTCAAACGGGCTTGGGCCTAGAGGCCCGGCGGACCCTCCCCCGAACCCAGGGCCGATATCGCCGCCCCCCATGCGTTCCACGTTTCAACCCCCTCTCCCTCTCGCACCGCGCCACACGCCCACAATCCACAAGGTCGGTGGCGCATCGGAAACTTTTCTCCGGGCGCCGTCATATTTCCGACGGCCGCTGCATATCCATTATTGGGTGGTCTATCCTGCTTTGCCAACCCTTCCCTTTTATCCACATTATCCACAAGTTTATCCACAAGCTGGCAGCCCCGGCGCGGCACTGCCTCATCGTCTGCTGCGTTATCCCGCCCCGTATCATCCTCATCACCTTGTTCTCATGACTCAAGCTCGAGGTCGGGAACGGCGGGAAGCTCCAGGGAGCTTCTCTCTCCCCTGGCGAGCCGGAAGTAACCCGCGCACGCCACCATTGCAGCGTTGTCGGTGCATAAGGCAGGCGACGGGGACACAAACCGCAGCCCGGCTTCGGATGCCCGAGCTGACATCCTCTCTCTGAGCCTGGAGTTGGCGGCCACGCCGCCCGCAAGGGCCACGGTCCTGACACCCCCGGCGAGCGCGGCCCGTATCGTCTTCTCCACAAGGACGTCCACCACGGCCTCCTGGAAACTGGCGGCGAGGTCGGCCAGGCTCGTGTTGAGCTTTCTCACGTGGCTGACGACGGCGGTCTTGAGCCCGCTGAAGCTGAAGTCGTACGACCCTTCCTCCAGGAACGCCCTGGGAAAGCGAACCGCGTTAGGGTCACCGCTCCGTGCCGCGGCGTCGATCGCAGGCCCCCCGGGGTACCCCAGCCCAAGGACCCTCGCTACCTTATCGAACGCCTCGCCCGCCGCGTCGTCGCGCGTGCGGCCCATTACTTCGTAGCTGCCGTGGTCCTGAAGGTACACGAGGTCTGTATGTCCTCCGGACACCACGAGGCACACAAAGGGAGGGTGAAGGTCTGGGTGCTCGATGAAATTCGCGTATATGTGCGCCTCGATGTGGTTCACCCCGATGAACGGCACCTGCCGCGCCAGCGCCACGGCCTTGGCCGCGGAGAGCCCCACCAGGATGGCGCCCACAAGGCCCGGCCCACGCGTCGCCGCCACCGCCGTCACATCCGAAAGGCCAAGGCCGGCGTCGCGCAGCGCCTGGTCGATGACGGGGATGATCGTCTCCACGTGCCGCCGCGAGGCGACTTCCGGCACGACACCGCCAAACCGCCTGTGAAGGCTTGCCTGGGACGCAACCACGCTCGAGCGCAGGCGCAAGCCCGAGGCCTCGCACGACCCGTCGCCCTCCAGCACGGCGCAGGACGTTTCGTCACAGCTTGTCTCGAGCCCAAGGACGCAAAATGCGCCTGCGTTAGCGTCGCCCATGGTGGTCCCTCACAGGTCGGTCGCGCGGAGGTTGTTCGTTCTTCCACATTATCATGGCATCCTCGCCGTTGTCGTGGTAGTAACCCGGTCGTATGCCGACGCTCACGAATCCCAGCTTTTCGTAGAGCTTCTGCGCCCCCAGGTTTGACACCCTCACCTCGAGCGTGATCCTCTTCGCGCCCTTCGACCTCGCGTAATCCATGATAGCCCTCATGAGTCTCTCGCCTACGCCACGGCGCCGAAAGTCAGGATGCACCGCAAGGTTGGTGATGTGGCCTTCGTCGAGGATGACCCAGATCCCGACGTAGCCTATCACCTTGCCGTTCTGCCGGGCCACAAGGTAACACGCCCTGCTGTTCTCGTAGATCTCTGAAAGGAATGCGTTCCGCGACCACGGGGTCGGGAAGGAGGCTTTCTCGATGTTCATGACGCTATCAAGATCGCTTTGCCGCATGGGGCTGATCTCAAAGTCCACCTTGCGCACGCCCCCCGCATGACATGGCCCCGCCCTGCACCATCTCGGCGCTAGACCTTCCCAGATAGAACGGCTCGACTTCATACGCGTTCCTGGCCTGGCCAGACCTGATCGCAAGCCTTCCCATGGCCGCAACCACGGCAGGACGGGGCCCGATACACCACTCCGGGCCTATTGCAAGCCTATCCCCAGCATTCTCAAGTATAACCTGCTTGTGGGCCCTCGCACCATCCCCCACAAAGAGGACTTTTGCCCCATTCCCGCCCGGCCCGGCGGCGTCACCAACGGCGGTGCCGTCAGCAACGGCAGCGCGCAGGCGCTCGACAACCTCGCGGATTCCCTTCACCTCGTAGTCGCTTACCCTCTCGGGATACAGGCCGCGAACACGATAGGTCGCCGTGTAGACGAGGTCGCGCCTGGCCGAGATGAGCGGGCAGACGAGCGCCTCCGAAAAAGGAAGGTTGGCCGCGATGGCGTCGAGGGTCACGACCGCGCCGACAGGGATGTCCAGCGCGTAGGCCAGCACCTTTGCCATGGTTACCCCAATCCGCACGCCGGTGAACGACCCCGGGCCTATCGCCACTGCGACGCCGTCGAGGTCCGAGACAGCCCATCCGGCCTCGGCAAGGAGCCTCTCACAGGTAGCTGCGACGCTTTCCGAGTTCGCCCTCGTTACAATGGCGCTGTATTCGGCGACCACTTCGTCGCCGGATACGAGCGCCACGCCTCCCGTAAACGTGGAAGTGTCAATACCCAGGACCCGCAAGCGCCTTCAACTCCTCGACCATGCGGCGGAACCTATCCCCGCGCGGGAAAAGCACGATCTCCCTGGCGCCGCTGACGTCGCCGTCGCTGTGGCCGTCACCGTCCCCGTCACCGTCGCCTTCGTCGTCATCGAGGCTTTCGCCGTCACGCTTGCCTTTGCCGCTCGTGCCACGCCCGCCTCCGCCATCATCGATGCCATCATCGATAGGCATCCTTATCTCCACGTCGAGCCTTTCCTCGGGCAAAAGCTCACGGATCCTCTCAGGCCACTCGATAGCCACGGCGCCAGCCCCGTAAAGGCACTCCTCGACCCCTGCGCTCTCGGCGTCTGGAACCCCTTCCAGCCTGTAAGCGTCGATGTGGTACAGGGGGATTTTCCCAGGGTGTTCGTGAATGATGGTGAACGTGGGGCTTACAACCCGCCCTCGAACGCCCATGCCGGCGGCCACGCCCTGCACGAACACAGTCTTGCCCGCACCAAGCTGGCCTTCGATGCAAACCACGTCTCCCGGGTCCAGAAGCTTCCCCAGAGCTTCGCCGAGCCTTCTCGTGTCACGCGGGCTAAAAGCCCGGTACACCAGCAACAGTTGAACCTCCCGCCCGCAGGACAAATTCAAGCAGATTATACCACACGCACGAGCGAAGAATCCATAACGACCGTGCGGACCATGCGGAGAGAGGCGGCTATAGACGTCGTTGACAGCTTTTCCTGCACGTGTATATAATCTCGGTGTAGACTATAGTATATACTGTAGCGCCCGAGAGAGCGGAGGGGTTGCCGTGGCCCAGCAGGTCAGGAGGATCATGATCACCCTGCCGGACAGTCTCTTGCAGGAAGTCGACGGGGTCGCGAAGCAGGAGAATCGAAACCGGAGCGAGTTCATCAGGGAGGCCATGCGACGCTACATCGAGGAGAAGCGCAGGCTGGAACTCCGCGAGAGGCTGAAGGAGGGCTACCGCAAGATGGCGGGCCTGAACCTCGAACTCGCCGGCGAAGCTGTCGCTGCGGAGAATGAAGCCCTTGCCCTCTACGAGGAGGTCCTGGCACGGGGCAATGGAACCGAAGGAGCTTAAACGCGGCGACATCTTCTACGCGGACCTCAACCCCGTCATCGGCTCGGAGCAAGGCGGCACGAGGCCGGTGCTCGTCCTCCAGAACGACATCGGGAACCGCTATAGCCCCACCACGATCGTGGCGGCCATCACGTCGCGCATCGACAAGGCGCGGCTTCCCACCCATGTCGAACTGCCCTCAAGCAAGAGCAAGCTGCCCATGGATTCCGTCATCCTTCTCGAGCAACTGCGGACCATAGACCGCCGCAGGCTCATCGAGAAGGTTTCCCATCTAGACCCTGTCACGATGGACCGGGTTGACAGGGCACTCGAGATCAGCCTGGGCCTGGTAGGAATATGACGGCTGTCGCTTGTCGCGCTCTCCCTTTGAGTCACCGGCAACCCCTCCCAAAAGTCGGGAGCATTTTTGCACCCCCACTTAGGCACTTTTCCTGAGCTTACCCGGAGGATTTTCCCCCGCGCAGGCGAATATAACCTGAGGCGACGCGCCGCTTTGCACCTGTGCACGTATCATGGGAGGGGGATCGGGCTTGCGGCCGCTTGTCGGCGTCACCTGTTCGACTTCCAGCTCGAATGAGGCAGACGAATCGAAGAAGCACACGTTGCCCCACGATTACGTTTACGCCCTTACCAGGGTTGGCGGCGAGGCCGTGATCCTGCCCGCAGGCGATAGCGAATCCGCAATCCGTCTCGCCAGCGCCCTTGACGGTATACTCCTCTCGGGCGGGGCGGACCTCGATCCCAGGCACTTCGGCGAGGATCCCCACCCACGCCTCGGTCACATCGACCCTGAGCGCGACGAATTCGAGCTTGCCCTCGTGCGGGCCGCTGTCCAGGCGGGCACGCCGATCCTCGCGATCTGCAGGGGCATTCAGGTCCTGAACGTCGCGATGGGCGGCACCCTCTACCAGGACATCCCTTCCCAGGTCAATGGGGCAATCAAACACCGGCAAGACGCGCCGCGATACCACGCAAGCCATAAGGTCGTTGTAGAGCGCCACTCAAAGCTGGCCGGAATGGTGGGCGCAGGTGATGTGCTCGTCAACTCCTTCCACCACCAGGCCGTACGGGAGGTCGCGCCAGGGTTTTTCGTCTCGGCACGTTCCACCGACGGAGTGATCGAGGGAATAGAGTCCGCCCACGACCTTTTCGTGGTGGGCGTGCAATGGCATCCGGAGTGTATGACCGACCAGTACCCGGCGATGCTCGAGATATTCGCGGCGTTCGTGGCTGAAGCGGCCGCAAGGCGGTAACTGGGAGCACAGAATCGCTCCCGACTTTGAGGAAGGTGGTTTCGTTGTCAGAGCCGGCCGTCAAAGTGACGCGCGGGCCCATTGTCGAAAGCGTCCACAGGGCTGACGTGGCGGTTGCCGACAATGCGGGCCGCGTTTTATTTTGGGTCGGAGATCCGGGGAAGGTGACCTACTGGCGATCCAGCGCCAAGCCTATCCAGGCGGTGCCCGTCATCGAGACGGGAGCCGCAGAGCGCTTCGGGTTCGAGGACCGCGAGATCGCCGTCATGTGCGCGTCCCATAGCGGCGAGGACGTGCATATCAGGGCGGTAGCAGGCATCCTGCGCAAGATCGGCCTTACCGACCGCGCCCTCGCCTGCGGGGTGCACCCGCCGCTCAACAGGGACTCGGCGAAGAGGCTCGTGGCCTGCGGCGTGGCGCCGTGGCAACTCCACTGCAACTGCTCGGGCAAGCACGCCGCCATGCTCGCTATAGCTGTCCATATGGGTTACTCCGTGGAAGGCTACTTCCGTCCGGACCACCCCGTCCAGCACCTCATGGTGCGCGAGGTCTCGCTCTTCACGGGCGTGCCCGAGGAGGACATCGCCATCGGAGTGGATGGCTGTGGGGTGCCGGTTTTCGGGCTTTCCCTCGCAGCCATGGCAAGGGCGTTCGCGACGCTCACGAGTCCCGAGTGCCTCCCTGACGCCGCTTGCGCTGCGGCGGCGCGGCGCGTGTGCCGTGCCATGCGGGCTCACCCGTACATGGTAGCAGGGCGCGGCAGGCTCACCACCGACCTCATGGAGGCGGCCGGGGACCGACTGGTGGCGAAAAGCGGGGCCGAAGGCGTGTACTGCGTCGGCATCCTCGGACAGGGCCTCGGCGTGGCTGTCAAGATCGAGGACGGGAACGCAAGGGCCGCAGGTCCTGTGGTGCTCGAGGTGCTGGCGCGTATGGGTGTCCTGGATGCCGGTCACCTCGGGGCGCTCGCCGCGCACCATCATCCTCACGTGCTGAACCATCGCGGGGAAGTCGTGGGGGACATCATTCCCGACTTCGAGCTCAAGTCGCAATGCTAACACTACTCTGGCAGATAGGCAGGCACACTCCAGTTCCGACGGTCTGGACGATTGACCCGCATCTCACCCTTTGCCGGTGACTCAAGAGAGAGTGCAACACCGGCAAGAAGGATCATAGCGCAAAGCAGGGCAGGAGGTGTAGACCTATGAAAGTATATATTTCCGCTGACCTGGAGGGCGTGGCCGGAGTCACACACGCGGAGCACACCATGAGAGACGGCAAGGAGCACGAGCGAGCGCGGCTTCTCATGACCGAGGAGGTCAACGCCGCCGTCACGGGAGCCATCGAGGCGGGGGCCACCGAAATCGTGGTCAACGACTCCCACGGCACCATGCGCAACATAATCCCCGAAAAGCTCCACAGAGACGCCTACCTCATATCAGGGACGCCCAAGCCCCTCAGCATGATGGAGGGCATCGACGAGACATTCGACGCCGCGATGTTCGTCGGGTATCACGCCGCGTGCGGCACCCAGAACGCCGTGCTCGACCACACCTACGCGGGGCGCGTGGTGTCGCGGGCCGTCATAAACGGCATGGAACTCGGCGAAACGGGCATCAACGCCGCGGTGGCCGGCTACTTCGGCGTCCCCCTTGTCATGGTGAGCGGCGACGCCGCCGTCGCCCGTCAGGCCAGGGACCTTGTCCCAGGCATCGTGACCGTGGTCGTGAAGGAGGCGATAGGCCGCTACGCTGCAAGGTCTCTGCACCCTGAGAAGGCGCAGGCGCTCATCAAAGAGGCAGCGAAGAAGGCTCTCACAGGCCTGGGGTCCATCAGCTGCTTCGAGGTGCACCCGCCAGTATGCCTCGAGCTGCACGTAAATAATACTGGTATGGCTGACATTGCAGAACTCATCCCCGGCGTGGACAGGATCGGCCCGAGGGCGATCAGGTTCGTTGCAGACGACTATCTCACGGTATTCAGGGCGATGAGGGCAGCCATCACGCTTGCGGGTGAGACTTTACAGTGAGTGGAGGTAGTGGCCGGTCATGACAGATGGCAGAGGGAGGTCCAGGAGACGCGCGCTTCTCGCCATGGCGCACGAACTGCTCCCCCAGATGATCGCCGTGCGCCGCGACCTTCATATGAACCCCGAACTTGGGGGCGAGGAAAAACGCACCGCCGGGATGGTCGCCTCGAAGCTGTGCGAGCTTGGGGCGAGCGTCAGAGAAGGGATCGGCGGGACGGGTGTGGTCGGCGTAATCCGGGGGCTTGGCACCAGCCCCGGTCTCGCCGGGTCCGGCCCTGGCCGCACCTCCGCTCCAGGTCCCTGCGTTGCGCTTCGCGCGGACATGGACGCCCTGCCCATCGAGGACCGCAAGGACGTGGACTACAGGTCCCGCGTGCCGGGAGTGATGCACGCCTGCGGTCACGACGGCCATGTGGCGATGCTGCTCGGGGCGGCCAAGCTCCTCTCGTCGCTTGCGGGGGAGTTTTCCGGAAGCGTGAAGCTGATATTCCAGCCTGCCGAGGAAGGGCCGGGCGGCGCGGAGCCGATGATAAAGGACGGCGTGCTGTCGGACCCTGATGTGAGCGTCGTTGTGGCGGCGCACCTCTGGCCCGATCTCCCCACTGGCGTCGTCGCGATCAGGGGCGGCCCTGTCATGGCGGCCGCGGACAGCATAAGTATAACGATCAGGGGCGAGGGAGGCCACGGCGCCGCGCCCCACAGGTCGGTGGACGCCGTTGTCGTGGCGGCCCAGGCAATAACGGCGCTCCAGACCATCGTGAGCCGCCAGGTGAACCCCGTTGATCCCCTGGTCGTCACCATCGGGACCATTTCAGGCGGCTACCGTCATAACGTCATCGCGGACCAGGTCACGATGAGCGGCACGGTCCGGACTTTGAACCCGGCGCTGCGAAAGACCATCCCTGACATTATCAGGCGCACGCTTGACGGGGTCACCCGAAGCGCCGGCGCTACGTTCGACTTCACGTATTCCCCAGGCTATCCGCCCCTTGTGAACGACGAGAGGGTGGCGGCGGTCGTGGCCGACTGCGCCAGGAAGATGCTCGGCAAAAGGCACGTCATCGAGGACGTCGAGCCTTCCATGGGAGGGGAGGATTTCGCGTATTTCCTCCAGGAGGTACCGGGCGCCATGTTCATGCTCGGTGCCGGGAACCCCGACAAGGGAGCCCGCTACCCGGCGCACCACCCGAAGTTCGACTTCGACGAGGACGCCATGGCCATCGGGGTCGCGCTGATGGTTGACGTTGTCCTGGAGTTGCTTGAGAGGAGGTAGGGGGTCATGCGGGAAGAGAGGCTCGTCATCCGAGGCGCGAGGATCGTTGATGGGACCGGCGCCCCGTGGTTCCTGGGGGACGTAGAAATCGCGGGCGAGAGGATAGCTCGCGTCGGAAGGCATCTCGACGTGGCGCCAGGTGCCCGCGTAATCGACGCCGACGGACGCGTCGTGGCCCCGGGGTTCATCGACATCCACTCCCACTCCGACGATACGATCCTCATGAACCCGCGCGCCGAGAGCAAGGTCCGCCAGGGAGTGACCTCTGAGGTCGTCGGCAACTGCGGGTACTCTCTCGCGCCGCTGGAGGGCGAGGCACTCACTGACATAAAGTGTGACCTCGAGGATGCCGGGATCGACGTAGAGTGGAGGTCGTTCGGTGAATACCTGAGGTTCATCGAGAAGTCGACCACAGCGGTGAACATCGTGTCCCTCGTCGGCCACGGCACGGTAAGGCGCGCGGCCATGGGGTGCGTGGAGCGCGCCCCGTCGCGCGAGGAGATGGGGCGCATGAAGTCCCTGGTGGCACAGGCCTTGGCTGAGGGCGCATGGGGCCTATCCACCGGCCTCATCTACCCGCCGTCGTGCTACGCGTCCACCGACGAGATCGTCGAGCTTGCGCGCGTCGCCGCCGATGCGGGAGGCATCTACGCAAGCCACATACGGTACGAGGAAGACAGGGTAATTGAGGCGGTGGAGGAGGCCATCGCCATCGGCGAGAGGGCCCGGGTACCGGTCCAGGTATCCCACCACAAGTCAGGGGGCGCCCAGAACTGGGGCAAGGTCCGCACGACCATCGACCTCATGCGCAGGGCAAGGGAACGCAGCGTAGACGTCGCCTGCGATGTATACCCTTACACGGCGTCATCCACGGGCCTCTCTGTCATACTGCCCCAGTGGATATTCGACGGCGGGCTCGATAGGGCCATCGAAAGGCTCAAAGACGGGGCCGTGCGCGAGAGCATCCGCCCGCTCGTGGAGGAAGAAGAAGGCCTAAAGCGCGGCTGGGACAAGACGGTGATATCGTCTGTCACGAAGGAGCACAACAAGCGCTTCGAGGGGAAAAACCTGGTGGAGGTCGCGGCGATGACCGGGAAGGATCCGTTCACCGCTGCGCTGGACCTTATCATTGACGAGTCGGCGGCCGTGCAGACGGTGCGGTTCGGCATGTGTGAGGAAGACGTTGAATACGTGCTGGCCTGGCCCGAGTCCTCCATCGGGAGCGACGCTTCGGTGCGAGCGCCTTACGGTCCGCTCGGCAGGGGCAAGCCTCATCCAAGGAGCTATGGGACGTTCCCGAGGGTGCTGGCGCGATATGTGAGGGAGCGTCGCGTCCTGCGGCTGGAGGAGGCTGTCCGGAAGATGACGTCGCTTCCCGCCCAGCGCATCGGCATCTTCGACCGGGGCGTCATCCGCCCAGGGATGGTCGCGGACCTCGTCGTTTTCGACCCGGAGAGAGTGGCCGACACCGCCACCTACGATGACCCCCACCGCTATCCCGTTGGGATAGACTGGGTGCTCGTAGCCGGAAGCCCCGTTATCGAGCGCGGCGAGCACACGGGCCTTGCGCCCGGCCGGGTCCTCAGGCGCGGACACACCGCATAAGCACGCAGGCTTAGTGGGACCGGGTGGTGGAGCAGACCCGACCCGCGATGTCTGGCACGGTCCTGTCATGTTGCGCAAGCGCGCGTCGGCTTCGCGTTGTACATCGCGTCGTCGGCACACTTGAATAGCTCGGCCATGCTCATGTCCACGGTCTCCCTGGTCGCCGCACCAAGGGAAAGGCCGGTCAAAAGGTCGCTTGCCGCTGCGGCATGCTGCCGGATACGCTCGCGGATCGCTTTCGCCGCGTTGGCGCTCGTGTTGGGGAGGAGCACGGCAAACTCGTCGCCGCCGATCCTCGCCACGATGTCGGAGGCACGTACGGCGCCTCTAACGATCTCCGCGGTGCGCTTGAGAACAGTGTCGCCGGCCGCATGCCCGTGGACGTCGTTCACTTTCTTGAGGCTGTCCACATCGCAGATTATCATGGAAACCGGAAGGTAGCGTTCGGCGTCAAGCCGCCTCATCTCGTGCTCGAAGTGGGCCCGGTTGTACACACCCGTAAGCCCGTCGTGCATGCTCAGGTACTTGAGTTTCTCTTCCTCTTTCTTACGGTCGGTGATGTCCCAGAAAACCCCGATGGTGCCCTTCACGGTCCCGTCCGACGCCACAAATGGCGTACCCGAGACCAGCACGTCCACGACCTCGCCGTCCCTTCTGAACATCTTCGACTCGTACCTGTCGGAGCGGCCTTTCTTGCGCCACTTCGTCTTCTCCCTATACACCCGGTATTGCTCCGGCGAGGTAAGCTCGGCAAGGTTCCTCCCGACAAGCTCGTCGGCGGTGTACCCTAGCATCTGGGCGAAGGCGTTATTGGCGAAGAGGATGTTCTCCTTGAGGTCTACCAGGACCATTCCTTCCTGCATAAGGTTCACAAGGGCGTCGTACGCCTGCTGCCCCCCGTGCTCCTCAACACTCAGGCCTGCACGGCTGCGGGTCGTGTCCACCAGGCTCCCGAACACGACGGCAAACACGGCAAGCAACAGGGCGTCCCCCAGAAGGGTGCTCGGCAGCCTGCCGTACCGCAGAAGTCCGACTATGCCTGCCTGTGCCGCCATGGTCGCCGCGAACGCGAGGCCGCTCCGCACGCCGCCACGAACGCACCCCGCCAGCACCGCGAGTGCCCCCGAGATCAGCGCGACCTCGCGCGGGACGAAACATGCGGCCGCCAGCAGCAGCACGAGCACAAGCACCGCCCGGCGCCCGCTGCGAAGCAATCCCTCGACCTTACGCCACACGGTCGCAGAAACGTTAGAAGGGTAGACCCCTGATTCACGTAGCGAACCTCGGGCCGCGCCCATTTCCTGTCCCCACCCCCCTGCTCTTCCGGGAACGTGCTTCTCGGTTGTCCCCGCCTTGCCAAGCATGCTTCCCTGTACCCCGCCCGCCCAGCACGGCCTGGACCCAGCTCGCTCCGGAACCCCGGGCACACACGCCGCAACCACCCGTGAGGTTTGCACGTCGGGCAACTGAGACTACTCCCCGCCTCGCCAATGGCCCGCCCGTTACCCGCGCGCCCATTGCCCGGGACCGGCCTCGCGGAGAGCATGCCCCGGGGAGCACGCGCTGAGAACTGCCTAGAAGCCTGCTCCAAAACGCCCACCGAATGGTGGTAGAGACGGCGGTGGAGGGCGAGTTTCCAGTTTTGGACCGGAGGATCTGGCCAGTCTGGCAGTTTTAGCCTTGTAATGTAGAGCAAGTAGTAGTATCCTCAAGA
>JAAYXB010000022.1 GCA_012516125.1 Bacillota bacterium
GGGTGAGAGTCCGAGGTGGTAGCGGGGCACATGGGGTCAGCGAGCGGTGAGTGTGCAGGTATGTGAGATCCGAGGCCGGGCTTTCGATGTCCTGGGGTTCAGGGGCAACGACAAACCAAGGTCAACACAATGATGAGGAGGAGATCGATCCATGAAAGGCTTCAAGTCGGGCCTGATTCTGCTGTTGGTGCTTTGTCTCGCATCGACCGTTCTCCTTGGCTCGGCGTTTGCCGCGCCCAAGAAGATCCGGGTGGGTGTCTCGATTCCCACGGCGGACCACGGCTGGACGGGCGGCGTCGTCTGGTGGGCGAGGAAAGCCATCAGTGACTGGCAGGCAAAGGACAAGGATGTCACGTTCTTCCTCGTCACGGCCGATTCTGCCTCGCAGCAGGTGGGCCAAGTAGAGGACCTGATGGTGAAGGGAATCGACGCTCTGGTTATACTGGCGCACGACTCGGCGCCGCTCACCCCCGTTGTGGAAAAGGCCAAAAAGAAAGGGATATTCATCGTCTCCGTCGACAGGGGACTCACCAAGCCCGTTGAGGATATCTACGTTGCGGGCGACAACCCGGGCCTCGGCAGGGTTTCGGCCGAGTGGATGGCCAAGGAACTGAAGGGGAAGGGCAAGATCGTGGTGCTCGAGGGAATCCCCTGCGTCATCAACACCGAGCGCGTCGAGGCGTTCAAGGCCGTCATGAAGGAGTACCCCGGCATCGAGATACTTGACTCCCAGCCGGCCTACTGGTCGACGCAGAAGGGTCTAGAGATAATGGAGAACTATCTCCAGAAGTACAAGGAGATCGACGCCGTCTGGGCGCAGGACGACGACGTGCTGAAGGGCGTCCTTCAGGCGTACAAGGAGTCGGGTCGCAAGGACATCAAACTCTTCCTGGGCGGCGCGGGTTCCAAGGACATCATCAAGATGATAATCGATGGCGACCCGCTGGTGCGCGCCGACGTTACTTACCCGCCGTCAATGATTGCCACGGGCATCAGCATGGCGGTGATGGCGCTCCGCGACCAGAAACTGAACGGGTTCTACCAGAACAAGCTGCCGTCGAAGATCATCCTCAGCGCCGAGCTCATCACGCGGGAGAACGCAAAGGACTACTACACACCGGAGTCCGTGTTCTAACGAATCAGCGGCTACCCAGCGCATCCAGCGGCGACTCGCTGCCCATAGCGTGGCAAGGTGCAGTGCATGGGGAGCTGCCACTCCACTCTCCACCGGGTGGCGGCCGCGAGGGACCATAGCCGGGGCCTGGGCTACCAGGCCCCGGACGCATGGAACCGCCGCTAATTCCGGCGTCAAGACCGGCAACAAGGCCGGCATCGAAGGCACGAGCGTGTGCCACTTGGGTGTTGCCACCAGGCTAGCCGGGCGCCCTGGCAGGAACTTGAGGCCGTCACGACGAAATTCCGGGGCACGGGGGTGTCCGCCTTGCCTTTAATCCTGGGCATCGACGTAGGGACTTCAGGCACCAAGGTCATCATTACGGACGAGGACGGGAGCATTGTCGCATCGGCGACGGAGACCTACCCCCTCCGCACTCCGCGTCCCAACTGGGCCGAGCAGGACCCGCGCGACTGGTGGGCCGCCACCGTCGCCGCCATACGGGGGGCGTGCGGAAGCGGCGGCGTGAAGGCCGCCGATATCGGATGCGTGGGGCTCACGGGGCAGATGCACGGGCTCGTGCTGCTCGACGAGGAGGGCGAGGTCCTTCGCCCGGCCATTCTCTGGTGTGACCAGCGGACGGCGGAGGAGTGCCGCTGGATCACCGGGGCCGTCGGCGGCGCGGCGCGCCTTCGCGAGCTTACGTGCAACCCCGCCCTGACCGGCTTCACGGCGCCGAAGGTCATCTGGGTCAGAGGCCACGAGCCCGGGCTGTACGGGAAGATCCGCAAGATCCTTCTCCCCAAGGACTACATCAGGTTCAAGCTTACCGGAGAATATGCGACCGACGTTTCAGACGCCTCAGGCACCCTTCTCTTTGATGTGAAGAACCGGAGATGGTCGCGGGATGTCCTCAACACACTCGGGATCCCTGAGGACTGGCTCCCGCGATGCTACGAGTCCCCGGAAGTCACTGGCCGGGTCACGCGGGAGGCGGCGCGCGAAACCGGCCTTGCGGAAGGGACCCTGGTGGTCGGGGGAGGCGGCGACCAGGCTGCTGGGGCCGTCGGCAGCGGCATAGTCAAGCCGGGAGCGATTTCCGTGACGGTGGGGACTTCCGGCGTCGTGTTCGCGTATATGGACGAGCCCGCCCTCGACGCCGAGGGGCGGCTCCACACTTTCTGCCACGCCGTGCCGGGCAAATGGCACGCGATGGGGGTCACGCTCGGGGCCGGCGGCTCGATGCGGTGGTTCCGCGATACGCTGTGCGAGGCGGAGGTAGCGGTGGGCCGGTGTGCTGGCGTCGACCCCTATGAGCTCATCACGGAGGAGGCTGCACAGGCCGAACCCGGATGCGAGGGGCTCGTGTTCCTTCCGTACGTGGCCGGCGAGAGGACGCCGTACCCTGACCCAAATGCGCGGGGCGTGTTCTTCGGGCTTTCGCTGCGGCACACGAAGGCCCATATGGCGCGGGCAGTCATGGAGGGCGTGGCCTTCAGCCTGCGGGATTGCCTCGAGCTTGTGAAGGCCCTCGGTGTTTCCATGGGGGAGGTGCGGGTCTCCGGCGGCGGAGCGAGAAGCGCGCTGTGGAGGCAGATCATCGCCGACGTGTTCGGGGCTCCTCTCGTGACGCCCAAGGTAACCGAGGGACCGGCATACGGCGCGGCGCTCCTGGCGGGGGTCGGGATAGGGGTTTACGGCAGCGTGGTTGAGGCGTGCGAGAAGACCATCAAGCCTGCCGGCGTGACGGAGCCGAACCCACCAGTCGTGGCCCTCTATGAGGAGTGTTACGGCCTGTACCAGGCGCTCTACCCGCAGCTCAAGCCCACGTTTGACCAGGCAGCGGAGATCGTTTCCCGGCGAAGGTGAGAGGCTATCCCTCGACACAGATGACCTCTCTCCGGAGAAACGCACAGGCAGAGGAGCGCACGGCCGCACCGCCGGCACACAGACGGACGGGCGGATGCGCGGGTGGAGGGACGGGCGGCCAGGCGCGTGGGTGGGCGGCCAGGGA
>JAAYXB010000023.1 GCA_012516125.1 Bacillota bacterium
CACTCGGGGACGGCGCCCCAAGCGGGGCGCGCTTCGCCAAAATCCGGCCCGTCCGGCTAGGCAGCCGGATTTTGACACCCCTCGTGCAATCACCGGCAACCCCTCCCAAAAGTCGGGAGCATTTTTGCACCCCCACTTAGAGTATTCGCGCCGAGGTTGAGATCTCCTCTGTCTTCTGCTCCGGCCCGCCGCGCGAGGTCCAATAGCCTCCTCATGCGGTGGTTGGCTGCGGATTTGGTTATTGGAGGGATCGCCATCTCGCCAAGCTCTTTCAGGCTGGCCTCGGGATGCTCGAGGCGAAGCCGGGCGATCTCCTGAAGGCCCGTCGGAAGAGAGTCCATGCCAGCGCGCGCCACCAGCTCCCTTATGGTCTCGACCTGTGCAAGCCCGGCATCGACCGCCTTCGCCACATTGGCGGTGTCGCAGTTGACCACGCGGTTGACGTCGCCGCGCACGCCCCGCATCACACGCACGCTCTCAAGGGCGATCACCGACGCGTGCGCGCCCGTGACCCGCAGGAGCTGGGCGACGTCATCCCCTCCCTTGACGTACACCATAAAGCCCCTCCTGCGCCTCAACATCCTGGCCGCCACCCCGAAGGACCCGGCGATACGCACGATACCACGCGCATGCGGCTCGGCGTCGGTCACTATCTCCATGTGATATGCCTTCTCAGGGTTCTGGACGTAGCCCCGGGCGAGAAAGGCCCCCCGCAGGTAGGCCCTGCGGCAGCACTGCCTCGACAGTATTCCCCAGGGAACCCCAGGCCTCATGGCTCCACGCCCGCCGCGGCCCGGCCTCTTCAGGATCACCCCTATCTCGTCCAGGGCCGCGCGGGCCTTCTCGTCCCATGGAAGTGAGACAACATAGAGGTGGCCGGGCGCGCCCCCTTTTCGCCTCGTGGTCTTCACAGACGGCCTCAGGTCGAAGAAGTCGCGCACGAGCGACACGATCCTCCGGGCCAGCGCCGCGTTCTCCGTAGCCATCTCGAAACGCGCATCATCCCCGGCCCGTCTCCCGCCGGCGAAGCGCCCGGTCATGCGAGCGATGGCCGCGAGCTCAGCGAGCATACAGCATCTGGTCCCCACTGTAAAGCGGGCAAGCTCATCCTTGGTCATGGCGGAGAACATGCAGCATCCCACCCACCTTGATTCTATCACAGCCAGCTGGGACGCGCCGTGGTAATAATCGAAGCGCCTGCCAGAATAGCTTTACCGTGAGGCCAGGGCTAGCCTACCCTAAGTGTGAGTTCAGAGAACACTGCCACTTTTTCGCGGGTTTCCGGTGCCTGCGCGAGGGGGCGTTGAAGACCTGGCAGGCCTGGACTCCAAATCTAACGAGGCGCCCCGCGAGGGTGCCTTCCCCCGAGCGCAACACCGACAATCCGGAATCCGGGCGGAAAGCCGGGGCGAGCTTGTGAACCCATACATAGCGCGGGAGGTGGATCCCATGGTAAACGCCGTGTGGCTCTCCCTGATAGCAGCAGGAGTGATTACAGGACTGCTGACAGGAACCAGCGAGGCTGTGACGCGCGCAGCACTGGAGTCGGCAGGGTCGGCGGTCACTCTTTGCTTCGGGCTCATCGGCGCGATGGCTCTATGGTGCGGTGTCATGAGGATCGCTGAGGAGGCCGGGATCGCACGCTGGCTCGCCCGGATGGTCGCCCCCGCCGCCAGGCTACTTTTCCCGTCGGTTCCGGCAACTCACCCAGCCATCGCCGCCGTAGCCATGAGCATCACCGCCAACCTTCTCGGCATGGGAAACGCCGCGACCCCTCTTGGGATCAAGGCCATGGAGGAGCTGGCTGCGCTTGCGGGCGACAGGGAAGAAGCAAGCGACGCCATGTGCACCTTCGTGGCCATCTGCACGGCCGGCATCACGCTGGTGCCGACGACGATCATCGCCATAAGGGCACAGTTCGGATCGGTAAGCCCTGCGGAGGTCGTGGCGCCGATCATTCTGGTGAACCTCCTGGCGACCACGGTTGCGCTCATTGCTGACAGGTTCTTCAGGCCCATTTCGCGGACAAGGTGAACCTGGTCCGGCGGCCGGTCGCAAGTGACCGAAGGGGGTGATACGATGCTCGTCAAGACGGTTACAGCGGTGTCCAACCTCGTGATACCCCTCATGATCCTCGCGATATGCCTCATCGGACGCCTTAAGGGGGTGAGGGTGTACGAAACGTTCGTCGAGGGGGCGAAGGAGGGCTTCGCTACGGCGGTCCGCCTCATCCCGTTCCTCGTGGCCATGTTCGTCGCCATCGGCATGTTCAGAGCGTCGGGCGCGCTTGGAATCGTGACCTCCGCCCTCGCACCCGTCGCGCATCTCCTCGGCATGCCCGAGGAGCTCCTGCCGCTCGCCTTCATCCGTCCGCTCTCGGGCAGCGGCGCGCTGGAAGTGACCACGAACCTCGTCAGGACCTTCGGCCCGGACTCGGTCATAGGCAGGATGGCTTCGACGATGCAAGCAAGCTCAGAAACAACGCTCTACGTAATCACCGTGTACTTCGGGGCGGTAGGGATCAAGAGGACCCGCCACACGCTTGCGGCGGGCCTTCTCGCGGATCTCGTCGCGTTTCTCTCCTCAGTTGCGATATGGCGTCTCATCCTGGGCCTTGCGCCATGAGCCCCTGCGCCAGGCCGCCGCGGCACCCTGCCGTCGGCGCGCGCCACGGGCGCTTCCGAGGTCCAGCCCACGCCCCCTGTCCTATGTGAGGGTGCGTTAGTCCTCGCCCCTCTTCCAGTAGTTGCCGGGTTGCCGGTGTTCCACTCGGGGACGGCGCCCCAAGCGGGGCGCGCTTCGCCAAAATCCGGCCCGTCCGGCTAGGCAGCCGGATTTTGACACCCCTCGTGCAATCACCGGCAACCCCTCCCAAAAGTCGGGAGCATTTTTGCACCCCCACTTAG
>JAAYXB010000024.1 GCA_012516125.1 Bacillota bacterium
ACTCGGGGACGGCGCCCCAAGCGGGGCGCGCTTCGCCAAAATCCGGCCCGTCCGGCTAGGCAGCCGGATTTTGACACCCCTCGTGCAATCACCGGCAACCCCTCCCAAAAGTCGGGAGCATTTTTGCACCCCCACTTAGCGACATGCCGTTATTATACACTTTCCGGTTCGGTCGTCAAAATCCTTCAGGACACCGCTGTATCCCGGGCTGCGTGTGACGGTTATCGTGCATGGAGAACCCTGCCACCTGTTGCCCACCTTCCGGTCGTTTTGTCACCGTTCTCTCGCACCCGCGGCCCCGGGTGGCCAAAATCGGTCCACCCTCAATGGTCAAGCCGGTAGGTTCTTGACCATTCGGCCCTCGTGTGGAGTAACCCTCAGGCGTTGCAATCGCCACACGCGCCCGACGTGCCAATCTCGTCGCTCTTGTCAGTGCTCCGAGCGGTCCATCCCGCCGGGAGCACGGAGAATAAGCCGGCTTGCCGCAACATACCATTTGTCAGAGAATGCTTCTCCGACTCCGGAGTCGGGAGACCCGGGAGGTGGCAGGATGCTGGTGATGACCCGAAGGGCGGTCATCCTGGTGGGTGCGTGCGCCGCGTGTCTCGTACTGGGCCTCGGGTTTCTTGCCGGACGTGGCATGGAACGGGCGGTGGATCGCTACGTTCCTGTGACCGAGTCCATCCTGGTGCTGCCCAGGACCACCATGCCCGTCTTCTATGTCAAGACAGAAGAGCCCGCCCTCACCCTGACTTTCGACATCAGCTGGGGGCACGAGACCGCCCCGCGCGTGCTCGAGATCCTCCGCGAAAAGAACGTGAGGGCCACGTTCTTTCTCTCGGGACCATGGGCAAAGAGACATGTCGAGATCGTGCAGGAGATCGTCAGGACAGGCCACGAAGTAGGTAGCCACGGAGATGCCCATGTCAACCTCAGTCGCTATAACCGGGACGTGGTCGAGGAGAACATCAGGACCGCCCACGAGGACCTTCTCAACGCGGCGGGAAGAGTCGCTCCGTTCTTCCGCCCCCCCAATGGCGATTACGATGACGTGGTTGTGGAGACCGCGAAGGCCTGCGGATATGAGACCGTGATATGGGCGGTGGACTCCCTCGACTGGAAGAACCCGGGCGCAGACTTCATGGTGGATCGGGTGCTGAAACGAGCTTTCAAGGGCGCCATTATCCTTATGCACGCGAGCGACTCCAGCAGACAGATTCATGAGGCCCTTCCCCGCGTGATCGACGGTCTGCGTGAGAAGGGCTACAGACTCGTGCCGCTTTCGGAGCTGTTGGAGCTGGGAGAGCCAGGTCGGGATGATCCGAGGTAGCAGGGCGCGCACGCTCAGGCAGAGCTGGCGTGGGTGTCAGTGAGGCGGCGAATAGAGGCAGAGGATCCCGATGTTGGTATATCCCGTGCACTTCTCCACGTGCGGGAGGGTCCGCACGATTCGGAAGTCGAACCTCCGAAAGCCCTTCGATGCGATGACGTTCTCTATCACCACATCCGCTACCTTCACCGGGCGGTGACCGCCTATGAATATGACCTCCGCACGGGTGCCCGGGCCTATCCTGCCCGAGTTTATGTCCACGAGCACGTCGTAAGAGATCTCGCATGGCCTGTAGGCAAGATGGTACATGCTGCCGGCGCCCAGGGTCCGAAGGTTATCCACAGTCCACTGGATCTTGACTACCATCTGGAGCACTTTTGGGTGCGGCACCTCGGGCTCCATGGAAAGCGCCTCCTGCCCCGGCCTTGCCTTCTTAAGTTGTCCAGTCACCGCCTGTGGCCCATGAGGCGACAAGGGGGGCTTCCAATATACAATATGCTCCCTTTTCACCTGGCGTGAGGGAGTGCCGCCTGCGGGCGGAAGCCGACGCCGCGGCCGAGGGGCGGCCGCCGGGGGTTCCCCGGGGCAGGGCCCTTTGCGTAATCTATACGTCCGGGGCCGGCGGGAGATACTATGCAGGAAACGTAGCATGTGCTGGCAGGGCAGGAGGATTGACGACAATGGCGCCTGAGACTTTTCACGCTTCACTATGAATATTAAGTCCAACTCACCCGAGGAGAATATCCAGAAGCTGGTCATCATGATCAAGTCGCGCTGCCCCGTATCTGACACCCTCCAGAGGGTGAAGATTGACGGGGATTTCAGGGTACTTCACTGACCTGCGCGAAACCAGCACGAAACCAGCACGCAAAGTCGCCACTCACAAGACCCCCTCCGGCCGGGGTCGGGAGGACCCGGGCCGACGCCACATTCTTACGCTCATTACGGCGCCCGTGAAGGAAAGCTAAAAGGAACGTTTAACTTACTAAAACGGAGGTGTTGCGCATGCCGGAGGCCTTAGTAAACGGGGTCAACCTCTATTACGAGACCCGTGGCAGCGGCTTTCCGCTAGTGCTCATCGCGGGGCTGGGCCACGGGTGCTGGTCCTTTTTCAGGCAGGTGGACGACCTTGCCCGCAACTTTCAGGTGATCGTCTTCGATAACAGGGGCGTCGGGAGGAGCGACAGGCCAAAAGAGGGCTATTCCATCAGCATATTCGCCGAGGACACTGCGAGCCTTCTGAGGGCGCTCGGGATCGAGCAGGCGCACGTACTGGGCGCGTCCATGGGGGGCTACGTGGCGCAGACGCTCGCGTGGTCGCGCCCGGAACTCGTGGAGAAACTGGTGCTGGTCTCAACCATGTTCGGAGGGCCGTCCGCCAGGCCGATGCCTCCATCGGCTCTCGCCTTCTTTACGTCGCGGCCGCAAGGGACACCAGAGGAGATCCTGAAACAGGGCCTTGCGCTGGCCACCTCCGACGGATTCGTGGAGAAGAACCCTGACATCGTGGCGAAGGTGGCCAAGTTCCAGCTTGCGCGCCCTCAGCCCGGCTCTGCCTACATCGGCCAGCTTACGGCATGCTCCGCCTTTCTTGCGGACCCCACCACCGAATCGCGCCTTGGAGACATCAAGGCGCGCACGCTGGTGGTGGCTGGGCGTAATGATAAGGTGGTCCCGGCGGAGAACGCAGTCTTGCTCTCGGAGCGCATTCCCTCGTCGCGCGCGGTGATCATGGAAGACGCCGGGCACCTTCTCTTCATCGAAAGGCCGCGAGAGTTCAACGAACTTGTCCGAGACTTCCTGCTGAAGGGTTAGGCGGGCAGGAGGTGGTAGATGCGTGTCGGCCGATGGTGTTCTGGTTCGCGCAGGAACCATGGAGGAGGCTATTGAGAAGGCTTTGAGGGTTCTGCAGGCCGGGCCCTCGGAAGTGGAGTATGAGGTTGTGCGCAGCGCAGGTGGTGGCCTGTTCGGTTTGGGGAGGAGCGAGGTTTCGCTCAGGGCCTGGAGAAAGGGGAAGGTCGCCGGGACTGCTCAGGGCACCAGGCATGGACACCAGGATGATGGCGAGGACCGGGATGGGAGGGTGGAGGTAAAGGAAGGCAGGATTGTGGTTTACGACCCCAAAGGATGTGGAAAACCTGCGACGATCATCCCGGCCGCTGGGATCACCATCCGCGTAAACGGCGAGGAGCTGGTCGAGCCCCGCGCGGTCACCGGGCGCGATTCGATCACCATTGAGGCCGAGGTACAGGAGGTCGCTCCGGGCACGGTTGAAGTCACTATCGGTCGCGACAGATTGACAGCGGAGGTCAGGATTACGCCGCGAAGGATCGCCCGGCCTTTCGTGCGCGACCAGGAGCCTCAGACCACGCTTCATCCTGTCGTCGATATGGAGGAGGTCTCCGAGAAGGTTGTCACTGTGGAGGACGTGGAGGCGGCGATCGAAAGGAAAGGCGTAGTGTTTGGGGTTGACCGACAGGCTGTGGAGAGCGCGGTGCAGGCTGCGGATGGGCTTCCGCATGTGGTTGCAAAGGGCATTCCCCCGGTCGAGGGGGAGGATGGGTTTGTGGAGCACCTTGTTGAGCTTAAGCCCGTCCCCGTGGTGTGGGAAGAAGGCGAGGATAAGGTGGATTTTTGGGAGCGTTACCGGTTTCCGTTTGTGCGCTCAGGCGAGGACCTCGCCGTGTTGCACCCTCCCATTCGCGGCACGCCGGGGCGCGCCGTCACAGGCGAGGTCCTTCCCCCGCGCGAGGTAAGGGAAGGCATCCTCCGTGCGGGTGACGGCGCGGTGCTTTCCGGCGATGGCACGAAGGTGGTTGCGGCGCGAGATGGAAAGCCGGTGTCGTACGGAACCGGCTACACCTGCATCGAAGTTGCGCCTGTAATGGTGCATCAGGGCAACGTTGACCTTGCTTCGGGGCATTTGAGGTTTAATGGCGACATAGTCGTGCGCGGCGACGTGCTCGAGGGCGCGCGCGTTGAAGCGAGAGGCGGCGTCACAGTACTCGGTTGTGCCGCGGGGGCGGCGATCAAAGCGGGCGGAGCGGTGAAGATCAAAGGGTCTGTTGTTAACTCGCACATTCGAGCCGGCGGCGTAGCGGGGCTTGCCAGCCGGCTACGACCTGTTCTTGAGGCGATCGGCTATGCACTGACTTTCCTCGAGCTTGCGATGCAGGCGGCGACGTCGTCGGGTCAGGCCGTTGTGCCCGGGGCAGCGCGAGGGCAGCTGGCCGAGCTTTTGAGGCTCTTGGGCTTGAGACTTCGTGAACTGGACAGGCTTGCCACCTCGATGCAGAAGCTCATCAGTGAAGCCGGGGTCGAACTGCCCCCGGAGGTTGCCGACGCGGCTGGCTCACTGGCGAGGGTCATGAAGTCCGTATTGGGGTCGGGCCTGTCGAAACTCCCCTCTCTGGATGCTGTAGGCGCATTGAGAGCCAGCGCCAAAACCGTGACCGAGTGGACTGAGAGAGCACCGGCCGCTGACGGCGGGATCGTCGTTGCCTACGCCCAGAACAGCGTGCTGGAGTCGGGCGGGGACATACTGGTTGCCGAGAAGGGCTGTTACAACTGTAATCTTAGCGCCGCCGAAGGCGTGCGGGTGAAGGGCAACGTTCGTGGGGGAGAGATATACGCGTCACAGAGAGTTCACGTAGGGAGCATCGGGACCCCAGGCGAGTGGCCGTGCTCTTCGGTTATCAGGGTGCCGGCGGGCGGCGAGATCCGAGCGGGCATTGTCTATCCCGGCACGACCATTCACGTGGGCGGTGAGTCGTTCGCGTTTGACTCAACTCGTTTCGACGTCAGGGCGTACCTGGACGACCAGGGTGTGCTGGTCATCAGGTGAGAAGGGGGACGGGGGAGGCCGTGGGCTACATGCGACTCGGCCATGCTCAGCACGTGGCGCCCGCCGCATCTGGTCCTGACGCCGAGACCTGCTACTTCATGAGGTCCGAGAAACCGAGGTTCGAGGCGGACTCGGTGAAAGTGATTTCCGACTGGGTGAAGCTTAGACTCTAGCTTAGACTCTAGCGGGCGCTCGTTTCCGATTATCGCCCGATCCCGGCCGGGTGCCGCGCGCACTCGGCCTTTCTGTTATGGCTGGTATGCGCAGAGGGAGCGGTGGGAAGGAAGACGGGAGTGGGAATTTTGCGTTGCGGGCCGAGGCGCGCCATAGTATAATTGTAGTGGCGCGCTAGCCGGGATGGAACACCTATGGTAGCGGCTTCGTGCAAGGAGTTAGGGCCTGTGAAATATGGCACATATCAGGGGGGATGCAAGGGAAAGTGGTAGGTGGGGGCGGTTGTGAAAGGCATCATTTTCACAAAGTCGAAAGGAGATGCAGCGAAAATGAGGAAAGCTTATACGTTGCTCGCAGTAGCGCTCGCGGTGGTTGCGCTTGCGGGCGTGGCAGCGGGGGCCCAGGCGCCGGCGCATAAAGATGGTTCTTACATAGGGTATGTTCCCAACGACCATGGTGATGTGGTCATCGAGGTCGTCATTCAGTTCGGCAAGATAGTCGACGTCAACATGATAAACCCGGACAAGCCACAGACGTACAAGCACGAACCTGCCAAGGCCTTGTTCCGCGAGTACCCTCTCATGGTTGTCAAGAACCAGAAGGCCGAGATAGACGCGGTGAGCGGCGCGACCAGCTCGCGTAACGACTACGTGAAGGCCACCCAGATGGCTCTCGACATCGCAAGCGGCAAGTACAAAGGTAAGGTGTTCTACGGACTTGCCAAGAACCCAGTGAATGGGCACACCCTTCTTGCGGTGACCGTGGAAGGGAAGAAGGTCACGAAGGTCGAGTTCATAACCAAGAAGACCGACTACGACACCCTCATGCCGGCGAAAGGCGCGGATTATAAGTCTAAGCCTGCGAAGGAGTTCTTCGACAAGTTCCCGGAGATGGCCGTAAAGGCGCAAACAGACCTCAAGAAGATCGATGCTATAAGTGGCGCGACTCACAGCCATCACGAGTACCTCTACGCGTACGAGAATGCACTGAAGCAGGCCGGCCTGATCTAGTACTACTCTGCCAGGTAGGCAGCCACACTCCGGTTCCAACCGTCGGCAGGGCGCCAAATCCGCCTCTCGACCTCGTTTGAACAGCTGGCAGCGGCCGGTTCAGCGACGGAATTGGCAGTGACTGCCTATGCGGCGAACCAGTACTAGGCGCTAAGACGCCAAAGGGTGCGAGCGGGTTGCAGCGCTCGCCAGCAGTAGAAGTGGAATGCCCGGTGTCTCCCGAAGAGACCGCCGGGCATTCGAGTTCAGGCGTCGGCCTGACGACTATTCTGGCATGTCGCCACCTACGGTATGATGAGGCGCTGGCCGACCCAGAGGGTGTTGGCGTCGGTGATGCCGTTCGCCTCCATGATAGCCCGCACGGAAGCGTTGTACTTCAGCGCGATCTGCCAGAGAGTGTCCCCGGGCTCGACGATGTGGATCGTCTCCCGGGAAGTCGTGCCGGACCCGAGGTCACCGCCCTGCCTCGGGGCGGTCCAGACGTCGTCTGAGTCCTGAACGATGATGACCTGGCCCACCCACAGTGCGTTCGCGTCGATGCCGGGGTTGAGCTGGATGAGCCTGTAGAGGGTGACGCCTTTCTTCACCGAGATCGTCCACAGGGTGTCACCAGGCTGGACGTAATATACGCGCCCTGACTGCACAGGCGCCACCGGCACCTCAGGCTTCTTTGGAGCCTCGTTCCACCATGCAGCCACGGCTGGTCCGTATGGGCTGCGGTACCGGAAAGTAATCCAGGCCTGCCGTGCAATCCGATTTGCCTCATCAGGTGAGGTGATCTCGCGCACGGAGTTGATGGTCCAGATCATGCCAGGGCCGGGCCCGAAGGGCTGGATGAGCTGTACCATGTAGGCCCGCCCGGAGTGCTCGACAAGCACCTGGGCTTCACCTGTTCCGGAGTTCTGCTGAAAGTCAACCTTCGATATCAGGGTGTACGCGTCTTGCGACGGGTCAAGCCCGAGACTTACGCCCTCAAGCTTCGCAACCTGCACCGGGTCGAGCCTCCAGGTGTCCTGCCCCTGGTTCACCCGCAGCTGTGCCTGGTACAGGGCCTGCCAGTCGAGGCTCACCGGACCGGTCGCAACTTCGGCGGGCGCCGAAGCGGTCGTTCCACGGTAGTAGACCTGACCATTCTGACCCGCCCTGAACGATGGATGGGCAAGCGACTTGAGCCCGGGCTGCTGCACGGTAGGCCCTGCAGCCCATATCGTTGCCGGCAGCGCGAGCGCTGCGATGAGGACGAGTCCCAAAACGAACGAGTGTCGCACCATACGATGCAAGAGACCTCTCCCCTTTCACGACGAATGTTGTATGGGAAATAATGGCACCACGAGTGCCTCCACCCTCGGGGTTATGATACCTGGGCGGCGCGGGCTTGTCATCCTTCAGATCCTGCCATGCGAAGATGGATCTGGCAGACGAGGTGTCTCTCCGGTAAAACGGGCGTCGTCGCTGCTCGACCGGCGGCCCGGTTAGTGTAAGCGGGCTGTGTTCACGACGAAAGGAATGTGCTATTATGGTATGGCCGGGGAACGAGTTGGGGGAGGGAGGATCATGTTGACGTTAAAGGACATTCAGGGCAATCCCAGCTTCCGCCTGCTCATAAGCAAGGCCAACGAGTACCTGTCGCTACTCGGTTACACCGAGCACGGGCTGCGCCATGTGACTTACGTATCCACGATGACGGCTTACATACTCAGGAGCCTGGGGTATGACGAGAGGACGGTCGAGCTGGGAGCCATCTCGGGGTATCTGCATGACATAGGGAACATGCACAACCGCAAGTACCACGGCCCCACCGGCGCGAACATCGTGTTTACCGAGCTTCGTATGATGGGAATGCCACTTGAGGAAATCTGTACGATCACGACGGCCATAGCCAACCACGAGGAGGAGATAGGCATTCCAGTAAGCCCGGTGTCTGCCGCGCTCATCATCGCCGACAAGAGCGACGCTCACCGCACCCGAGTCCGGATGAGGCGGGCCCACGATATCCACGACAGGGTGAACCTGGCGATAACGGATTCATCCCTGACCGTGGATAGCAAGCGCAAGACCATCACGCTGGACATATCCTTCGACACCACGGAGTGCCAGATCATGGACTACTTCGAGATATACCTGACGAGAATGGAGATGTGCAAGCAGGCAGCTTCGCTCCTCGGCTGCAGGTTCAGGCTGGTCATAAACGGGCTGGAGCTTCTCGGACAGGTGCAGCGCAAGGCGTCTGCGCAGGCAGGCTCCGAGACCGCCTCCTCGCAAGCCGGCGCCTGACGAACAAGGGCGCGGCTATCTCTCCCTTTGAGTCACCGGCAACCCCTCCCAAAACTCGGGGGCATTCTTGCACTCTCTCTGAGCTGGAACCCGCACTTAGGTGGCGCGGCGCACGGCGCCTGCCAGGATATCGGCGAGGATCTCCTTTCCCGCGCCATCCGGAAGGGGCGCAAGGCAGCGCATTGCCCGGGCGGCATACCTTTCAGCAACTTGTGAGGCCCGTTGAAGGGCACCCGACTCCCGCACGATCGCGATGATCCGCTCGCGAGCTTCGTGGCGTTCCTGCTCGTTGCCGGCCCCGGAATTGCCTCCGTTCGGCGCGACGAGGAGATCCCTTAGTTTACTGCCCCATCGGTTGGTTCCGAGCGCGTAGATCACGGGCAGCGTGTATACGCCGCAGGCGAGATCGCGCCCGGCGGGCTTTCCCATGGTCGCGCTGTCTTGCGAAAAGTCCAGGATGTCGTCGGCGATCTGGAACGCGATCCCAAGGTGCAGGCCGAAGCGGCGAAGCGCGTCGGCCGTTCCCCTGGGGGCCTCTGCCACCAGGGCGCCTGCGTAACAGCTCAACGCGAAAAGCATGGCGGTCTTCTGGCGGATCCGCCGCAAGTACTGTCCGAAGGAGACAGCGGTGTTGCCCCTGGCCTCGTACTGCTCGATCTCACCCTCGCAGACCTCCTGCACAGCCCTGGCCACGGAGGACAGCATTTCATGGCTTGCGTACTCGGAAAGTATGTGGAAGGCCCGAGTGAAGAGGTAATCACCGGTGAAGACGGCGACGTCGGCCCCATAGCGCGCATGAACCGTCTGGACTCCTCTCCGGGTGTCGGCATCGTCGATGATATCGTCATGAACCAGCGTGGCCATGTGAACTATTTCGATGGCCGAGGCGACCGGCACGAGCTTCGCGGGAGCAGCCTTGCCGAACATGCCCGATGCCAGCACGAGGGCGGGGCGGATGCGCTTTCCGCCTGCCTGCAGGAGAGACATCACCGCGCCTGAGACGAGGCTATGGCCGGTGGAGAGCTGTTCCTCGAGGTAGGCCTCGACTTTCCTGAGGCTCTCGGCGAGCGAAGGATGAGACGACCACCTGGGTGCCAAAGCTTTCTCCATCAGCTTTGTCCATCTCCCGTCGCGCCGGGCTTTAACGCATCCTTGCGATGTGATGCACCCGCGCGTCCTCTGGCCACCCGGCGGCAGCCGATTCTGCGAGGGCCTTCGGCAGAAATCTAAGGACCAACCCGGCGGCAATTCCAACGAAGTAACCTGTGGCGACTCCCGCCACCAGGAGCACAGGCAGGTAACCGTACACGCCCATAGTGCCTACGACCACTCCGGCGACGAGGAGCTGGCCGATATTATGGGATATCGCCCCCAGGATGCTCACGCCCACAAGGCCGAACACGCCCCCCAGGCGCTTGTAAACGAGTGCCATCACGATGGTCGCGAGCACGCCTCCAACAATGCTGAACGCGAAGCTGGTGAGCGCCCCGGAGAGGAGCGAGCCGAGAAACGTGCGCAGGGCCACCACGACGAGGGCGTCGTACATACCGGAAAGCAGGATCACGAGGAGCGTGACTATGTTCGCGAGGCCCAGCTTGGCCCCGGGAACCATGAAGGGCACTGGTATAAAGCTCTCGGTTATGTGGAGCACGAGAGCAAGCGCAACGTAGATGGCTATATGTGTGAGTCTCCGTGTTCTCGTCATCCCATGAGGAACCTGCACGTGCTGCCGAGCGCGCGGTGCCCGTGCAGAAAACCCCTCTCCTCCCTCTGGCCGGCTAAGTGAGGGTGCGTTAGTTCTCGCCCTTCTTCCAGTAGTTGCCGGGTTGCCGGTGTTGCACTCCTTCTTTGAGTCACCGGCAACCCCTCCCAAGAGTCGGGAGAATTTCTGCACCCTGACTTAGCGGCCTGTAGTGCGTACGACGTTGTGTCGCGCGTCTCCAGTTCAGTTCAGCCCAGTCCAGTCCGGTCCAGCCCTGTCATGTCTACCTGCAAATTCGGAGATCGCTTCTGATTTCCCGGAAGGGTTGCCGGTTTCCTCAATACGCGATGCCGTCAAGCGCAGGTCCCAAGGCCCCGGGCGCACCCTGGATCTTCACCACTACCCTGTTGGGAAGGCACACGATGACTTCGCCGGGATGTTCGATCCAGCCGGTCTTGACGCACACTTTGTCAGGGCAGTCCGACGCGCGAACCCTGGCGCGCCCGTCTTCGGTGATCTCGACGACCACGGTGCGACCGCGGTCTGCAGGCACGTCCACGGTCATGACCCCTGTGACCTGCGAGAAAGGCACCGTGCGAAAATGCTGGCCATTGACCTCTATTACCACCTCGCGCGCGCTAACAGCGCCCTCTTGCCGGCTCCGGCCAAGGCTCTGGCCCGCCACGATAGCGGCGGCCGCGCCGATGATGACGAGCGCAAGGATAAGATCAGCTTTCCTGAACGTCCTCAAGTCCATAGAACCTGACCGTCCATCCTCTACTGACTTCTATCACTCCCCGAAGGCCCGGCGAGATGATCACCTGCCGGTCGTCGGTGACGACCACCGCTTCGACCCCCGCAAGGCGCGTGATGAGCTTCATCCCGTCCGACGGCCCCAGCAGGAACACCGTGGTGGAGAGGGCGTCCGCGTCCACCGCATGGCGGGCGAGGACCGTCGCGCTCACGATACCCGTCTCGGCTGGGTAGCCTGTGTCCGGATCGATTATGTGGTGGTAGCGCCTTCCGCCTTGCTCGAAGAATCGTTCGTAGATGCCGGATGATACTACAGCCATGTTACGCACAGGCACCACCGCGAAGGTGGCGCCGCGTTCACTCCACGGATCCTGTATTCCCACCCGCCAGGGCGAGCCGTCGGGCCTCGACCCGACCACCAGGATGTTCCCGCCGAGGTCGATGAAAGCGCTCTTCACGCCGCGCTTCACCAGCGCCTCCGCTGCCCCGTCGGCGGCGAAGCCTTTCGCGATGGCTCCGAGGTCGAGGGCCATCCCGGCCTTGCGAAGACGTACCGTGCCGGCGGACTCGTTGACCTCCACGTCCCGATAATCGACGAGAGACCTTGCTGCCGCTATCTCCTCGGGTGAAGGCACCTTCGCGTGATCCGTGCCGATGCCCCACAGCCGGACGAGCGGGCCTATCGCCGCATCGAACCTGCCGTGGCTGAGGTCGCCGTATTCTCTCGCCCTTTTCACCACATACAGTGTATCGCCCGCCACTCTGGTTGGCAAGCCTCCGGCCTTGCGGTTCACCGCCGCGACGTCGCTCGAGGGGACGTTCGCGCTCATCAGCGCCTCGACTTCCTCAATGCGGGCGAAGGCCTCCCTGACAGCCTCGTCGGCCTGCTCGCCCTGGGCGTACGCCCGAACTTGGACGAGCGTCCCGAGGGCGAAGCCTGTGCGCACTGAGGCGTTTGGCCTGCCGCCGGAACCCTGGCAGCCTGCGCCCACGAGGGCCGTCAGCAGTACGAACACACAGAGCGCAGTCCGTGAAAGCGCCCAGGAGTGCCTGGCGACCTCCCTCAGTCGCTTGCGCCCCTCATACTTTATGTGAACATTCCAGGTCATGCGCGTGCTCCTGCCGGCGTTTGTGTTCGCGCTTGTGCTCGTGTTCACGTTCACACCCATATGCCGTCGCGTGCCGTTCGGTGCGCCGGCCACGACCCTGCGCGGCCTTATGTGCGTATGAGCCTAAGCCTGCGTAAGCCTGCGTGACTCTGAGCCGGCGTGTCGGCCGTGCCCGTGCGTTCGCCCGGAGGCGCCCGGAAGAACAAGGGATCTCTCAGGGATCGGGGGATTGCGCGACCCGCTGACCGACCCGGCGCCAACCGCGCGATGGACTCCCGGAACACTGTGATTGTACCATTGTGTGGCGAAACTGTCTATGGTATAGTTGAAATGGCCCGGCACAATACGCATCGATAGGCAGGAATCCGCACTGGTCGGGCGAAATACACACTAGCCGGGGCGGCGTGTGTGATAGTCGTCACAATCACAAAGAGGCGGCCGTGACTTGTGTGCGACGGGCAGTGCGAGTCAGCTGCGAAAAGAACGCGTGGGAGGAATGGTGGATGGCTGACAAAAAGAGGGTCGTCATTCTCGGAGCGGGTTACGGAGGGATTCACGCAGCGAAAACCCTGGAAAAGCTGCTCGGACCCGACGAGGCCGAGATCACCCTCATCGACAAGAACGATCGGCATATACTCTTGACCGAACTCCACGAGGTAGCGGGGGCACGCGTTCATGAGGACAGCGTGCAGATTCCCCTTGCCGATATCTTCCGCAGGAGCAGGGTGCGGGTCGTACAGGACACGATCACCGGCATCGACCTCGAAAGGAAGGCCGTGAGGTCGGAGTCGGCGGAGTATCCGTACGGTTATCTCGTTCTCGCATGCGGAAGCGAGCCGGAGTTCTACGGCATCCCGGGCATGGCGGAGAACGCGCTCGCCCTGTGGTCGCTGGAAGATGCCCGGAAGATCAGGGCGCATGTCCGGAGAATGTTCGAACTTGCCGCCGCAGAAACTGACCCGGTCAAGCGGCAGGAGCTGCTCACGTTTGTGGTGGGGGGCGGCGGCTTCACCGGGGTGGAGATGGCGGGCGAGCTTGCCGAATGGGTCCCCGACCTGTGCCGGGAGTTTGGGATCTCGCCGTTCTCGGTGACGGTATATGTGATCGAAGCACTGCCGCGGATACTGCCCACCCTCGCCGAGAACCTTGCAGCCAGGGCCGCCCGGGCCATGCGGGCCAAAGGGATCATCGTGCTTACGAATTCTCCGATAGTGGAAGTCAAGCCCGACGAGCTAACCCTCAAGTCAGGCGCGAAGATACGCACCCATACGGTCATCTGGACGGGTGGGGTCCGCACCACGACCTTCCTCAAGGATAAGGGCTTCAATTGCAGGAATCGCGGCCGCCTGGCGGTCAACGAGTACCTGCAGGTGGACGGGCACGACGACGTGTACGCCGTCGGCGATAACTGCTTCTTCGTGGACGAAAACGGGGAGCTTCCTGCGCTCGTTGAGTCAGCGCTTCAGGGTGGAGCCTGCGCCGCCTGGAACATAGCTGCTGACATCAAAGGCATGCCCAAGCGTAAGTTCAGGCCGCGTCTGCACGGCGTGATGGTGTCCATCGGCAGCCACTACTCCGTGGCCGACCTCATGGGTATATCCCTCTGGAGCTATCCCGCCACCGCCATGAAGCACCTGGTGAACCTCCACTACCAGTGGGGCGTCGGGGGCCTCCGGGTCATACTGAAGTACCTCAGGCACGAGATGATGAACGCGAGAGGAGTGCTTTCGGGTCTCATGAAACACGCAAACGTCAAGGTCAGCCTTGTCTGGCTGGTGATTCTGAGGGTATTCCTCGGGTATGAATGGCTTGTGTCGGGCATAGGGAAGATCCGTGACGGGTTCCTGGTCTCCGGCGACAAGCTGGTATCAGGCTCCTCCCTGATGCCCATGGGGCCGGGGACGCCGGAATGGTACAGGTGGCTCATGGACACGTTCGTGTTCCCGCACGCGCTCTTCTTCCAGTGGGTTGTAACCCTCACCGAGTTGGCGCTGGGACTTGCGCTCATCTTCGGTCTCTTCACGAGCCTAGCAGCGCTCGGGTCGATCTTTATGAACATCAACTTCGCCCTTGCCGGGGCTGGCGGGAACATCTGGTTCGTCATGGTCTCCATTGCGATGCTTGCCGGAGCCGGGCGGGCCTTCGGGCTGGACTATTATGTGATGCCGTTCCTCGGAGAGGTTGTAAAGGGAGCGCTTCCGAAGAGGTGGGTCGCGCTGGGCGAGCGGGTCACCTCGGCAGGTGGCACCAGGTAGCGTTTGCGTAACGCCCATTGGGTTGGGAGTGGTTGGGAGCTTCGGGCAAGAAATGCCGGGTCCCGGGCCGCTGGTGTGCGCTGGCGGGGTTGCAGCCCGGCCCCCATGTGGCAGGCATACATGTGGCGGGGTTGCTGTCCGCGCGGGTGGCGCGCCGCCATCCAGGCAGAGAGGGCTGCGCCTGACCGGTTGGCTGCGCGGTCATCAGGACACCACATCGGACCACAATAGACCTGGTAGACCCGGATCCGAACGGTGCCTGGTGCTCACCGTGCGGGAGCACCGGGCACCCGAGACACATTGGGGCAAGGCAGAACTTGCTCAGGCAGACTCTAGACGCCTGCCGCATCCGGAGCCTTTGATGATCCTGAGGAGGAAGCCGCTTCGCTGTCCTTCTTGGCCTTCTCTTTGTAGTCGGCGCTGCGGTTATCTGTCGTGTAGAAGCCAGACCCCTTGAAGATGATGCTCACGTTTCTGCTGATGAGCCGCCTGACCGGGCCGCCGCAGGTGGGACAGCGGGAGAGGGGCTCATCCGACATGCGCTGGAATTCCTCGAAACGGCCGCATTTCTCGCAATGGTATTCGTAGGTAGGCATGTCGCGACAATCCCTCCTTTAAGAAACTCGGCGCATCGTGGGCGCCCCGTGAGAGGCGAAGCGCCGCGTGTCCCGCGCCAATAAGGTACTATACGCTGCTCTTTGCTTACTGTCAAGAACGTAGATTCCGGGCATTCTGGGTCAATTCCGGGTGCGGTCCCGACGCTCCGCTGGGGGATACGGTTGAGCAAGATGCATTTGTGAAGCGTACCGCAAAGTGCTAGAATATGAGACAGGGCCGCACGAAATCGGCGCGGCGGGCGGTGGTGACCACCGTGTCCTATCCCCGGAGTTCTGCCGACCGGCCTGCCGACCGGCCATTGTGTTCGATGTTACAAGTATGCTCGTAGACTGGACCAGGCCTGGGCCTTGAAAGGAGGCTGGGTACGTGGTATCAGGTGAGCGAGTGAGGGCTGCGAGAAAGGCGAGGGGGCTTACACTCGTCGAGCTTGCTTCGAGAGCCAGGCTCTCTTATTCCTACCTGAGCGAGATAGAGCGCGGTGCCAAGACCCCATCCCTTGATGCACTGACGCGGCTCGCGGATGCGCTCAACCTCAACAAGTCTGAACTCGTCGAGATGTCCGAGGAGGAGGGGGCTCAGGGCATTGGGCTTGGCGACAAGCTGCGCCTTGCGCGGGAGGATCGCGGTATGACCCTGCGCGAGGTTGCGTCCGCAGCCGGGATATCCAGCACGTACCTAAGCGAGATAGAGCGCGGGAATGTACAACCTGCCGTTTCTGTCCTGAAACAGCTCGCCCGCGTCCTGCACGTGCCTCTCTCGACGTTCATGTCACCTGCCGAGCGCAAGGGGTTCCTCGGCGAGAAGCTCAGGAGGCTAAGGGAGAAACTGGGCATGACCCAGGCGGAGGTAGCCGCGAAGGCTGGGGTCTCAGCCGCTCTCATCGGTCAGATCGAACTCGGACGCGTCTCGCCATCGCTCAAGACCATCAACAAGATAGCGTCGGCCCTGGGTGTGTCACCCTGTTACCTGGTCTTGGACAGCGAAGGCATCGACGAGCTCATCCCGGCCATGAGCAAGGAGCTCCGCGACCTCCTGCAGGACCCTAATGTGCAGATGCTGCTGAGCGCCGTATGTACCCTGAACGAGAGGGAGATGCGGTTCATCTTCGAGATCATCGCGCTCCTCAAGCGATCAGGGCTCGGCCGGGCTTGAGTCGCGGCGGGCTGTCCCGTGCCCCCTAACCTGAGGTAGCGCACTAAGTCAGGGGGCTTGAGTCGGAATGTCATACGTCACTCCCTGGTAAGTAATGAGCGCATCGTCCACTCTTTGTCCTCCCCAGATTGCGGCGGACCCTGGTCTGGGTCTTGGTCAAGCCGGGGACCATCACCGGCATGCACGGCAGTCCCCGCCGCGGAGGAGCCCTGCTCCCTGCGGTCCTGCACACCTGCACACCCGCGGACCCGCGGGGACCCGCCCACCCTGGCCTACTCCCCCAGGTACGCCTTGCGAACGGCCTCGTTTTCCAGGAGTTCCTGTCCCGGCCCCTCCATCGTGATGGTGCCTGTTTCAAGCACGTACGCGTAGTCCGCCAGTTTCAGGGCGGCCTTGGCGTTCTGTTCGATAAGCAGGATCGTGCACCCTTCCGCGTGTATCCGGGCAAGCGCCCTGAAGACCTCGCGCATCAGGACCGGCGCGAGCCCCAGCGACGGCTCGTCGAGGCAGAGGAGCCTCGGTCGCGACATAAGGGCGCGCCCCACCGCCAGCATCTGCTGCTCACCGCCGGAGAGAGTGCCGCCCTTCTGCGAGAAGCGCTCCTTGAGCCTGGGGAAGAGCGTGGTGACCCATTCAAGGTCCTGCTGTATGCCTGCGGTGTCCTGCCGGGGGTATGCCCCCATCATTAGGTTCTCGCGGACGGTGAGGTTACGGAATATCTTCCGGCCCTCGGGCACCATCGCGACGCCGGAGCGGACGATATAGTGGCTGGGCTTGCCTGCGATGTTCTCCCCTTTAAGCTCGACGGACCCTCGCCGGGCCTTCACAAGGCCGGTTATGGCGCGGAGAGTGGTGCTCTTGCCGGCTCCATTCGCTCCTATCAACGTGACGATCTTGCCTTCAGGCACGTCCAGGGAGATCCCCTTGAGCGCATGAATACCACCGTAGTAGACGTGGAGGTCTCTTATCTTGAGCATCCTAATCCCCCTCCTCTCCCAGGTAAGCTGCTATAACTCGGGGATTCGATTGGATCTCCTGCGGAGTACCCTCGGCGATTGAGACTCCATAGTCGATCACACGTATCCGCTCGCAGATTCCCATCACGAGCCGCATGTCGTGTTCTATGAGAAAGATGGTAAGGCCGAACTCGTCCCGGATGCGGCAGATGAACTTCATCAGCTGTGTTGTTTCCTCGGGGTTCATGCCCGCCGCGGGCTCGTCCAGAAGGAGGAGCCGGGGGTTTGTCGCAAGCGCTCGTGCGATCTCGAGCCGCCGCTGCTGGCCGTACGGGAGGCTGCCGGCCTGTTCCTTCGCTAGGCTTGCGAGCCCCACTCGCTCCAGGAGATCCATCCCGCGTGCCCGTCCGTCCTCATCCTCCTTAACGTAGTCTGACAGTTGAAACGCCGCTGAGAGGAAGGACGACTTCAGCCGCAGGTGCTGCGATACAAGGACATTGTCGAGCACCGTGAGGCCTGTGAAAAGGCGCACGTTCTGGAAGGTCCTGGCGATGCCCGCAGCAGCGATAAGGTCCGGGCGCCACCCGGTGATGTCCCGTCCTTCGAATATCACCCGGCCGCTGGTGGGCGTATACTGTCCTGTGACTATGTTGAAGACCGTCGTCTTGCCCGCGCCGTTGGGGCCTATGAGCCCGACAAGCTCACCCTTTCTTATGTCAAGGGAGAAGTCATTTACGGCCACAAGCCCGCCGAACTTGATGGTCACATGATCGAGAGTCAGGACGACTCCGTTTTCCGTTCGCGCTTGCACTCTCGCACCCCCCTGGTAACTCTGAGCACGGACAGGACCCAGTCCCATGATAGCTCGAACTGGCCGAAGAGGCCCCGCCTATAGAAGATCATGAGCAGAATGAGCAGCACGGAGAACACGACCATCCTCATGCCCGGAACGCCTGGGATGTGAATCGGCCCGATGTTGATGGGCGCCTCTACAACTCGCAGTAACTCGGACATGAGGGCAAACCCGAACCCTGTGATGACTGACCCGGTTATGCTTCCAAGGCCCCCGAGCACTATGATGATGAGGAGGTTGAATGTCATCCCGAAGGTGAACAGGGTCGGGGAGATGGTGGTGATGAGCGAAACCAGAAGGCCGCCCGCCACTCCTCCGAAGAAGCCGCTCGTCACGAAGGCCAGCATCTTTGTGCGGAACACGTTGACGCCCATGGCTTCGGCGGCTATCTCGTCATCCCTTATGGCTTTCATGGCCCGCCCGTAGCTCGAGTTTGCGATATTGCTTACCACCAGCGTCGCCACGATGGCCGCGCCAAAACACCAGTACACGTTGGCGTACTCGGGTATGCCCTTCATCCCCAGAGGACCGTTGGTCAGGGGGATGAGGTTGTTGGCGAGCACGAATATTATCTCGCCGAAGCCGAACGTAGCGATGGCAAGGTAGTCGCCGCGCAGTCTGAAGGAGGGGATACCCACGAGAAGCGCTCCCAGAGCGCCCATGACGCCTCCGAGGAGGACGGCAAGGCCGAAGAGGTACCCCGGGAATGAAAACGAGTTGAACGGCCACATGAGCGGCTCAAGGAACCACACGAACTGCTTCTGTTGAAGCGGTAGTACAAGGAGCGCCGTAGTGTACCCGCCGAGCGCCATGAACCCGTTGGGGCCTAGCGAGAACTGGCCCGTGATGCCGTTCACAAGGTTGTACGCGACGGCTGCAACCACATATATCGCGCCCGTGCGCGCCACCCGCAGCGGGAACTCCCCGAGGTGTGTGTTGGCCCACCAGAGGGCGAGAAAGAGCACAGCTATGAGCGCAAGCGTCAAAACGAGGTGCAGACGTCTTCTCTCCATGTCACACCTTCTCCTTTAGGGGCTCACCAAGGATCCCGGTCGGGCGGAGGAGCAAAAAGACCAGGAGCAACGTGAAGATGATGCCGTCCCGGTAGCCTGAAAGACCAGGCAAGACCGCGACAGTCATGATCTCGACAAGCCCGATGAGAAACCCCCCGAGCATCGCCCCGGTGATATTGCCAATACCGCCCACCACCGCTGCGGTGAACGCCTTCCATCCGGGGTATATTCCCATGAGCGGGTTGATCTGTGGGTACTTGCAGGCCCACATTATGCCCCCTGCTGCTGCCAGAGCGGAGCCTATAGCAAACGTGTACGATATGACCCTGTCCACGTCCACTCCCATGAGGCGGGTGGTCTCGATGTCGGTTGACACGGATCTCATCGCCATGCCGACCTTCGTCCGGTACACGATGAACAACAACAGCGCGAGCAAGGCGAGGCTGAGAATGGGCACCCAGATGGACACGCCAGAGACGGCGGCCGGGCCTATCGGTATCACCCTCGCCATGATGTCCGGCCTCTGGAACGCCTTCGGCCGGGCCCCCACAGTCACAAGGCCCAGGTTCTCCAGGAAAAACGATACGCCCACAGCCGTTATGAGAGCCGATATCCTCGGGGCATTTCTGACAGGGCGGTAAGCCGCCCTGTCAACGATCATGCCGACAAGGGCCGTCAGGATGATAGCAAGGATAGCTGATACACCCCACGGCAAGCGGAATATGGCGACAAGGAAAAACGCAAAATACGCACCTACCATGAAGATGTCGCTGTGGGCAAAGTTGATGAGCCGCAAGATCCCATAGACCATCGTATAACCGATGGCAATGAGGGCATACAGGCTCCCGAGGGAGATACCGTTCATCAGCTGCTGAATGAGGGTCTCGAGCGTCATTCACATCTACTCCTTCAAAAGGTGGCGGTTTCGGTCGTCGGGAGGTTTCGCCTCATCGGCAGGTCTTGCCTTGGTACCCGGCCTTACGCGCCGAACACGAACGGGCAGCATATGCCCGAGTTACTTCTCCACTCTCGCGACGCACGGGTTGCCACCCTCGAGGACTCGCGAAATACCCAACGGGGGCAAAGAGGAACCCTGCTATCTTCGCAGCTATAGCCCTCCTTGCCCCCTGTGATGTGCTGGGACTCTCTCCGCTCATCGCGGCCCCCCGGGGTCTACCCGGCTCATGCTCATCGGAAGCGCCGCGACGGCCGGGCCTGCCTGAGACGTCCCTTTTCAGGCAGGGCAGGGGCCTGCCTGGGTCGAAAGACGGCACATTATGGGTACACGATGGACTTGTACTCCCACTTGCCGTTCTTGACGACCCTGAATACCACAGGCTTGATGGCGTCACCGTGTTCGATCGTGACGGGTCCGGTGACTACCTGCAGGTCCTTCGTGTCTTCCATGGCCTGGGCGATCTTCTTGGGATCGGCCGAGCCGGCCCTCTTGATGGCATCAAGGACGATGAGGTAGCAGTCAGCCGTCAGCGCGCCGAACACGTTGACCTCGCTATCGGCCCCGAATTTCTTCTTGTAGAGTTCGACGTACTTCTTGCCAATTTCGGTAACCGCCGCCTTCTCGTGCCAGAAGGTGGTGTGCTGGACGCCCTCCACGGCCTTCCCGCCGATGGAGAGGAATTCCTCAGTGGCTATACCGTCGGCTCCGAAGACCGGCTGGGTGAGGCCCAGATCTCTCGCCTGCCGTACGGCAAGGGCAGTCTCCTGGTAGTAGTTGGGTATGTAGATGACATCGGGGTTCTTGTTCTTGATCTCTGTGAGCTGGGCGCTGAAGTCCTGGTCGCCATACTTACACTTCTGGTGGGTGACCACCTTGCCCCCGAGTTTGGTGAACTCCTTCTCGAACATGGTTCCGAGGGCGATGCAGTAGTCGTTGGCTATGTCGGACAGGATCGCCGCAGTCTTGGCTTTCAGATCTCTGTAGCAGTAGGTCGCTGCGATCGTAGCCTGGAACGGGTCAATGAAGCACGCACGGAAAACGTACTTCTTGCCCTGGGTGGTCAGGGGGTTCGTAGTGGTGGGCCCGATTATTGGGACCTCTTTCTTCTCGCAGATCTCGCCGGCCGCGAGCATGTTGCCGCTGATGGTGGGCCCGATTATGGCGACAACCTTGTCGTTTTCGATGAGACGAGAAGCTACGTTGGCTGCCTCAACCTTATCTGACTTGTTGTCGAGGAGCTTGAATACAACCGGCCTGCCGAGGACCTCGGGCTTGACGAGTTCCTTGATAAGGTTGGCGCCTTCCCACGCCGCCTGGCCGTACGCGGCCACCTGGCCCGTCATCTCGAGGTTGAACCCGATGACGATGGGCTCCGCCGAATACGCCACCGCTCCCAGCGAAACAAGGGCAATAACCAGAACGGAGCTCAGTATGAACCTTCTCACTGCTCAATACCTCCTCTTGTTGTACAGTTCGTGCTTTTCTCCACCTGCTCCATTACGAATGTGAAATAATATCTATGCCCGCTTGTGGCTCACTCGTCACCTCCCCTGTGGCAAGAGGGCATTACCCTCTTCCACTGCCTCAAATCTACTCCCGACGTAGCTCGCTGGCTGCCTCACGATGAAAGGGTAGCCGCAAAGGTAGCGAGCTGCGCCTCCAACAGCGTGTTCCCGTAACCTACGCCAGCTCGTCCAGATCTTTCTGCTCAGCCTGGTAGAGCTGGTATGGCTTGTTTCAGCCACTATATCATGGCAGGCTCGCGTAGTCAAGCAGTAGCTGTGGGAATCGGCCATACCCCAATAGTGGTACGTGGTAGTGGCACGCGCAGTCCAGCACAATGTCTTATTCGTCGTCAAATGGCTAATTCCCTTTTTCAAAATAGACCTGCTTTAGCATTTTTCTTGCGGAGTTCGGCTGCATTCTCAGCCATCCGCTCCGGAACGGGACACCCTCGTGCAGGAGAAGAGCCGACGGCGCAGAAGAAAGTAGCAGCGGTTGGAAGAACGTTTTTTCTGCACGCGACACCTGTGAGAGGCTGGGCGCGGAGAGACCCAGATGCAATGATATGATTCAGGAGGGCCGCCTGATGAAAATCATGGAGTTGAGAGTGACTGTGGACAGAATCGAGGAAGGCAAGGCTGTGCTTCTCGTGCGCGAGTCGGAAACCGATGCGATCCTGTGGCCTGTGCAAGCCTTGCCTGAAGGCGTCCGCGAGGGGATGATTCTCAAGATCCGCGTCGAGCCCGACGAGGAGGCGACCCAAGCCGCGAAGGAGCGCGTGGAGAACCTCCTCAAGAAGCTGGTCTCAAAGGGCCTCTAAGACGCACTCCCGGTCTGCGCGATGTGGGCTACAGGTAACGGGCTGCGGTACGCATGTTCAGTCTTCGCGCCATATCTTTAGCATCACCCTGACCATGGCGTAGAAGATGAGGATCACCCCGAATATCGTCGCCATACCGAGACCTAGTATCTGCCAGCTTCGAACCACTGCGTTCATGTTGAGTTGCGGCCGACGGCGTTGTTCTCTTTAGTTGCCTTTGGTCGCGCGTCCGCCCGTCAAGGTGGTCACTTTTCAGCCAGACCACGGATGAACGTGGTCAGGAAGTCGCCACTAGACCTGGTGCCAGAACTGGCGCCGGGGCTTACCAAATCGCGAGCGCTCCGGCTCCATGGCGCATGCGCAGGCAACCTGGAACCTGCCAGCAGGCCAACGCGATCTGGCGCGATCTCATGAACCCTTACCTGGTCAGGGGCCGAGACGCCGTCTGCCGCCACCTCCTCTCTCTACTTGTCTCAACTTGTTGTCTCTGCTTGCCTTCCGCTTCCTGCCTGTTTCCGGGCGCAGCATGCGCATGCTTCCGCCGCGTCCGCCCCGCCGCCCCCGTTGCTCGGCCGCCGCCGATTCATTGCTTCCCGTTCCTTAGCTCCCGCACGGGGCCCTGTGCAGCAGCACGCTCCTGCCCGGCTGCGCTATGCCGCGAGCGCCAGTATCAGACCACCTGCGACGATGGACGCGATCTGGCCGGCAACGTTTGCCCCCACAGCGTGCATTACGATGTAGTTGGTAGGGTCTTCCTTGAGAGCCATCTTTGCGATGACCCGCGCGGACATCGGGAACGCAGAAATCCCACACGCTCCTATCATCGGGTTGATCTTGCGGCGCAGCACAAGGTTCAGGACTTTTGCGAACAGCACGCCTCCCCCGGTGTCGAAGACGAACGCGAGCAGGCCCATGCCCATTATGAGGAGAGTCTTGTAGTTAAGGAACGACTCCGCTCGCATCGAGGAGCCGATGGTGATACCAAGAAGGAGCGTTACCAGGTTCGCAAGTTCGTTCTGTGCCGCCTTCGAGAGCCTCTCGAGAACCCCGCTCTCCCTGATCAGGTTGCCGAACATGAGCATGCCAACGAGGGCGACGCTGATGGGAGCGATGACGCCTGCCACCAGGGTCACGCCGATGGGGAACAGGATCCGCACGATTCGGGGTACCGCGATCTCCTTCGTATCCATGCGAATGCGCCGCTCGGCCGGGGTCGTGAGGGCTCTCACGACCGGGGGTTGAATGATCGGCACGAGCGCCATGTACGAATATGCGGCGACCGATATGGGCGCGAGCAGGTGGCTTGCGAACTTGGTGGCGACATAGATAGATGTGGGCCCGTCCGCCGCCCCGATGATACCTATCGACGCCGCTTCCTTCAAGCTGAACCCGAGGTAGGACGCGACCACCATGGTAGCGAACACCCCAAACTGTGCCGCTGCGCCGAAAAGCAGCGTTTCCGGCCTCTGCAGGAGGGGCGTGAAGTCGATCATCGCACCCACGGCCACGAAGATCAGGATGGGGAAGAGTTCAGTCTTGATCCCGGTTCTGTAAAGCAGTTCGAGCACGCCGTGTTCGCCCAGGACCGAAGTGAATGGGATGTTCGCAAGGATGGCACCGAACCCGATGGGGAGCAGCAGCATGGGCTCATAGTCGCGCCTGACTGCAAGATATATGAGAAATCCTCCCACGGCGAACATGATGATGTTCCCGAGACTCAGCCCACGAATACCGGCGAGAAGTTCGTTCAGGGTCACCAGCTCCTTTCGGAAGAGCGCTCTCAAGTGAGTCGTCGCGCATCCGCACTCCCACCAGAGACACTGCGCCGCGAAGCCGTGCGCCGCCCTCCGGTCGAACGAGCGCCACCAGGCGAGAGATTCGCTGCCGCCTGTCGTTTTCCTGCTTCATGCTTTCCTTTCGGCCGCGGCCTAAGTGAGGGTGCATTAGTCCTCGCCCCTCTTCCAGTAGTTGCCGGGTTGCCGGTGTTGCACTCGGGGACGGCGCCCCAAGCGGGGCGCGCTTCGCCAAAATCCGGCCTGTCCGGCCAGTGGCCGGATTTTGACACCCCTC
>JAAYXB010000025.1 GCA_012516125.1 Bacillota bacterium
CATTCGGTCGCTGCTACGCAGGGTTCTTCAGGACTCGACTGCGTGCAAGCAGAAACGCTGGGACGTGACCAGGCGCAGACAGAGTCGGCGTGGAGGCCCGGGAGTCTTCGGGTCCCGGGGCGCGAATGGTTCGGCACCCGCGGGTGGTGAGCAGGCTAGTGAACACGAGCGAGATGTCCGGCGAGACCATCATGGCAAGAGCGCACGAGTCTTGCACAAACGCCAAGATGCACGAGGTCGACGAATCCAGGCGCATTCTCGGCACACTCAAGCGGTACTTCGCCTCGAGAGATGACGTCGTCGTGGCGTTTCTTTTCGGGTCGCACGCCAGGGGTAGGGCGACCAGACGTTCAGACGTGGACGTAGCAGTGTACTTCGCCGGCGCACACGATTTGACCAGAGTCAACGGTGTCGCAGGAGAACTCGAGGCACTCCTTCACAGGGACGTTGATCTCATCGTCCTGAACGAGGCGAACGCGTCGGTGGCATGGGCAGCTTTGAGAGGCATACCCCTCGTCGTCCGCGACCGGACATTCTACCTGCGGTACATGCTGGATGTCTCGCGTGAGGCTGAAGACTTCAGCGAGCTGCTCTATGATCTGTGGAGACTCCGGCGGGCACACCGTCGCACCACTAAGCAGAATCATGTGGAGGGTTAAACGTGGAGCGGGCTTCCAGGGACAGCATAATCAGGAGGCTCGAGTTTGCGAGAACAGAACTCGCGGACCTTGGAGACTTTGGCGATCTGGACTTCTCTCGCTACACTTCTGATCGCCTTGTCCGGCGGAACGTTGAACGCATAATCGAGAACGTTGTAAACTCCCTATCCGATATAGGCAAGATCATCCTCTCCCAGGCTGACATCGAGATGCCGGAAAGCTATAGGGACATCTTTACGAAACTCGCATCGTTGGGCCTGATAGACCCGGGCCTTTCAACGCGTCTGGCAGACACCACCAGGATTCGGAATGTTCTCGCACATCAGTACCTCGACATCAAGTGGGAACACATCAAGGCTTTTCTAACCCAAGGCCGTTCCGATGCACAGGCCTTCTTGGACAGGATCGAAGAATGGCTGGCTGCCGAAGACGCAGGCCCCGGTTGAGACGATGGGCGGCTCCTCGACTATGGGAAAAGACAGAACCTCCGCCGTCTGACAGCAAGAGGCAGGGGTCGGACCACTTGTACGCCCTTTCTTCGATTTCCCTTGGAATCTCAACGTAACATGGGTAGCCATCTGTCAGGACGTCCTCCAGTAACATGGCCGCCCTGTATCTGTTGACGAGGTTGCTATGCTTGGCGACAGCCCGGTCTCGCAGGTTGGTATCTGGCTCCCTTCAGTGCAAGCTGCGCCGGACCGGGTCTCCGGCGGGGCAGTCTCAGGGAAGCGCCGGAGAATGCTTGGTAAGAGGCTGAGGCACTTTAACGTTCAAGGAAACCCCGCCTTGTGGGATATATCCCGCGCTGGCTGATGGGGCAGGAGGAGGGGAACGGCGGTCCGCTCGGACGCTTCAGGTGGGAGAGGTGGGAGAGGGGGGAGGGGGACGGCCGCCCGCTCGGACGCCTCAGGTGCGGAACTCAGGCGGTTCGTCCAGAGGCAGGTCAGGACTAGGCGCAACTTCCAGCCACCCAAGCGCAGCAAGGTTGCGAATCGAATCTGCGATCGCTTGTCTATCGAGAGGGGGATACCTTCGTTGCTTCCACTTCGTGACCATAGCGAGAACTTGGGATTCCGAAGGCTTGTGTTCCGAACCGTTAGTGAGCGCCCGTGCAGCGTAATGTACGCTTGCTGCAATCTCGGCCTGACGGGTGTTCATGCGTAGGAAGAGATCCGCAACCTTGTCAATGACAGACTGCCACCTTGACAGCTCGGCCGCGTGGGCTTGACGAGCGCTTGCATAGCCCGGCCCTACTGTGATCTTAAACATTCGCCCGACCTCACGTTCCTCGATCAGGCCGTTGTTTACGAGCGAGGTCATGAGGCGCTTAAGTGCTGGGGTGAACGGTCCGTAGCTTCCAGGCTCGTATTCCAGCCCAGTCGGTAGCCCAGACATGGTTGCGAAATAGGCGATCTTCTGAAACATCGTCCGTCCCACAGGCCAGTGATACGGTTCGCTTTCGATTCTGGCCAAGATCTCGACGAGAGCCACATGGCCGGGCTCTATCCTTGGTGGCAGCCCACCCTTGTCCACCAGTTTTCTCTGATGTGAGTGTGCGTCGCCCGTACATTCCGTGTAGCACATGTCCTGACCGGTGCTCTGAGGTACATATAGCTCGACCGGGATGTCGAGGAGGTTGAGATAACGCTCAAGAGTCGGACCGACTACCGTCCAGTCAAGCTGCCCGTGGCCGCACCCAAGCGGAGGAACAGCAAGAGATGTGATTCCCCATTCCTTATAGTGTCTGGTCAGGTATTCCAGTCCGCGCACAATGTCCGACAGGCGTGCAACAGAACGCCAGTGACCCTTGGTCGGGAAGTTCAGAATCCACGGGAGCACCGGCCGGCGGAACAGGTACGGCTCGCCAAGACGTACCTCACCGGCAGCGCAACGCCTCGCGTAATCATCATACATTTCGGGGAAACGCTTCTTGAATTCCAGGGCTATACCTTTGCCCATAACGCCTACGCAGTTCACCGTGTTTACCAGCGTCTGCGCCTGAGAGTCGAACAAGTTTCCTTTTACAAGCTGCACCATGGTGGCCCCTCCTACAGGAAGAAGAGATGCCTGTTTACGGTCAGGTGCCATGATACCCCGCATCGTGCGAGCGCGGGTCTGAGCAAGTCTATGGTTGCCTCGCAGGAAACGTATCCGCCCATAATAAGTTCCGGAGGAACTCGGTGTGGCACTAGAACCTCCGCGCATTTGATGGATTTGTGCCGGTATTCGGCAATCGGGTCTTCAGGATGCGTCCAGAAATCAGAAAAAACTGCCTCCTTGCTGATAAGCCGCAATCCTAATGGTGGTGGAGCGAACCGGGCATACTGGCTTGAGGCATTCCTGTCGGATACCACGACTCCTTCCAGGTCAAGCACCTTTGGGTTGATCCTGAGAACACACAGGCGGGCATGCAACGCACGCCGCTTATACAGCATCGGGTTTCGTGCACATATGTATAGGTTGACATAATTGTGTAGGGGATCTCCTCCAGGAACCACAACCACGCGCCGACGGGCCTGGATCTCCTCCATGGCGATCGACGTGTGATCGATTCGTGACGCCAGAGTGTGCGAGAGAATCCCCCGCCTCGCGATTGAGGCGACGTTCTCCACAGGCGCTATGTAGTGAAGTTCTGTCAATTCCTCACGTTCCAGAGGACCCCCCACCTCTCGATCGGGCAAGCCTCCCAGGTCTCCTCTGGCTTAGTCTGCGCAACTCCGGACAGTTGCATGGACTCTCTTTCGTTTGATGCCATGACCCTGCCTCACCGACAGGCTGGTCAGCCCTCGGCAAAACCGGCTGCCAGCGTCTCAAACAAAACTTCGACGCTGGGGCCGGAGTCTCCTTTCGTGCAATGACGAAAACGAATTGGCTTCTCTCTGGTAACCCAGTAAGGAGGTCATCGCGTCTACAAGCTTGGGTGTGTCGAGACATGCGGCTCGCACAAGCTTCGTGGCGTCGTGCCCCGGGATCATCAGTATGGTGATCGTGCTATACGGGTGTTTCGGCGGCTGTGGTGACGGTGACGGCGGGGGGCACCGCAGTGGCGCCGTTTCCCGCCCCCGCCAGGGTCGCCCGCGACCTGCGTAGGGCGGGTGGACATTACTCTGCCTTTGTCCACTCCAGACTGACCCTGAGCAACCGTATCTCCTCAAGTTCCACTGCGCTCACAACCTTGGAGTAATGTTCAACCTCGTTGGGATTCAGTAGTTGCATCAGGCATGTTAGCAGCTTCTCCTATCTCAGGCAATTCGCCTTACACGGCCATAGCTGCCGGCCCGGTGCTACTTGCGCGGGTTCGACTTCCACCAAATCCATCCATGACATCCAAAGATATTGCGCTCTGCTTTGCGCACCCTGGCCTGATGGGTCTGATGGAATGCAGGATGGACCGGGTTATGCAGCTGTGTCGCGAAGTCTCGATAGCCGGAGACCTCTCTGCTGATGCCGTCGTGGAACCTGCGAGGTGCAAGGTCCACGCTTTCTCGGCTTTGTGCCAAGTTGCTTTCCGGTGGCTCACTCAGATCAAGGATAGGCCGACGGGAAGCGTTGAACTTGAACACGCTGGCTCTCCCTTTCCACCGAAACCTTATGTGCTGGCACTCTGTTCCTCCCTGTGCCTTCATGCACCGACACCTCACTGGATAGTATGCACCTGTCAGTGTTACCATGAAGTGGTGACTCTATCACACGTGCCAGGTAACTTCTCGCGCAACCTCTACTTACCAAGTTTCTGCAGCTCATCGCTCAACCTTCGGCCGAACCATCATGTAAGGCCATCTCATGCACCTCCAGGTTCGCGACCGGGGTCAACCCCCCGGTTCGCCTCGTGGTCGTGAAGGACATATACCGGATGGAATTCATCCGCGGCCGCCCCCGCCGCGTCGTGCTGTCCACGGGCGAGCTTCTCAACATGCTCGGCCGTGCCGGCCGCCCCGGTCAGGTGGAGGCCGGCTGGGGCGTCGCCCTGGTGGAGCCTGGTCTCCTCGACGAGCACGAGCTATCTCAACTGGAGGTTGCCATCCGCGACGCGCGCGGCAACCCTGTCAGAAGCCGGCTGCCCGACTCCTTCGACTCACTCATGCGCTTCTTGCTCACCGTGATATCCGACCGGGGCGAGGCGACCCTCCAGGACGCCGTGGACGCGCTCCGCGCGAGCTTCTGGTATCACCTGGAGCCCCAGCCCATAGAGTTCGATAGGCCCTTTCACGCCGACATGATGGAGGACATCCCGTCCTTTGCGCGAGTAGACTCGTCCATCCGGCTGGAGCGGGCCTTTCCCGTGCCGGACGGCGTCGCCGGGTCGGTCGCGTCGGGCGACCGGCTCTACAACTTCAGCCTGACCATCGCCGGCGAGGACTGCACGTGCGAGGCCAAGCGCAAGTGGCGTCCCAGGGAAACCTGCAAACACCCGGCGTGCGGCATCCACTCGTGGCGGTGGCCGTCAGCAACGTCCTCGAAACACTTCGCTAGACCGAGGAGGAATTAAATGGTATATGCCGAATGGTACCCTACAATGTGCGACCGTAGGGCTCTCTATTCGACGCCAGGAAGGTTGGTTGTATCGGGCTGGCTGATTCGCGGACTATCTGAGAGCGACGCGTCTGGGGGTCTTCGATATGAGAAACCGCGTCGGAAATGAGATATCGTATGACTACGATAGGAGGTTTGACGTCCTGTATGTCTCTTTCGGGATCCCTCAGGAATCGTACTGCGAGGAGCCAGAAGAAGGTTTTCTGATCAGGCATAGTCTCGTCGACGGTTCGTCCTCCGGGGTGACCGTTTTCGAGTTCATGCGGAGATCTCGAGAGGGTACGCTTCCTAAGATACCCCTTCCGGTCAACATAGACTTCGGGAGAATCACCAGAAGCCTACGCAAGGGTCCTGGTGCGACGTAAAGGGAGGGGATGCGGTGCGAGGGCAGATGGGCGGCACGACAATCGAATAGCACTGTTACGACCGCACCAAGCCTCACGCTGAAGGTTCGCTTATCAACCGGAAAGCGGGCCGCATGCAGGGCCCGCCCAGTCGAGGCGCCCTGCGGGAGAAGTAGGAAGGTGGTTACCTGGACTGCCTATGCAGGGCGCGGAGCAAGGAGGCCCGCTGTAGACTCTGTGCTACCACAAAACAATAGCCGACCGGGGAGTGATATGCTGGGAACACACATATTCGCAACAGGCTCACTTTTCCGTGAGGTCTCCACCTACTTTCCCTTAACAGATACCGTCAAGAACTCGCGCTTGACAACGGGCCGTCAGTCTGGTTATCATAGTGCTGCAAATATACCTCCTGGCGTTCCGATATCCCATATGGGGGTGCTACGGGGATGCCAGGCGAAAATGCGGGAGAGGCCGCCTGCAGGCGGTCTTCTCCGTTTTTCATTATGAGAGACCCCTGCGGCAGAGCGCTATGACTTTAGAAGAGATCAGCTTTCGCTCGTCAGCTGCGTCCCACAAGTCGTTGTGGTAGGTAACCTTTGGCCCATGCACGAGCCGGACGATGACACCGCTGTTCTTCGCCATTTCCACCGCTGGCAAGAGATCGCTATCGCCTGAGAGAATCGCAACAATGTCCGCTCGGCTCCCTGTGACCACGGTCGCGATATCGAGACCTATCTGAAGGTCCACTCGCTTCTGCTGGAAGAGGGGTTTCTCGTGGAGCTCGGAAGCGGCGAGTCCAGGGTCGGGCGACGGCCCATCCTGCTCAAATTCAACGAGAAGGCCCGGCCCGTCATCGCCATCAAGCTCGCGCCGGGCAGGATCGTGGGAGCAGTCACCGACATGGACGCGCATCTCTTGTGCCAGCAAGAGAGGCTGTTAGCCGACTCCGAGACCGCGGACGAGATCGTCGAGGCTCTGATCCAGATGACACACGCGCTCCTGGCTGAGGCCAAGGTCGATATAGACGATGTCCTGGGCATCGGCATGGTCCTTCCCGGCATCGTGGACCCAAAGACCGGTGTGTCGGTGTGGCCGTCCTTCTTCAACTGGATAAACGTCCCGATGAAACACATACTCGAGGACCGGCTGGGTGTTCAGGTCTTCATCGATAACGACGCAAATGCAGCGGCCCTGGCTGAGAAATGGTACGGCGCGGGGCGGGACTACGCGGACCTCGTGTGCGTAACCGTGGGGGCCGGTGTCGGCGCGGGCCTCATAGTCGGCGGGAGGCTGTACCGGGGCGGCGCAAGCGGGGCGGGGGAGATCGGTCACATGACCATCGACGAAGAGGGGCCACAGTGCATATGCGGGAACCGCGGCTGTCTCGAAGCGATGGTGTCGGACAAGGCTTTGGTCCGACAGGCGGTCGAGAGGCTGGCGGAGAACCCCGGGTCCATGGTTCTGCAATTGGCCGAGGGGGACAAGTCCAAGATCACCCGCGAGATCATCGTCGAGGCGGCGAAAGCAGGCGACGAGATGGCACAGGCGCTGATCTGGCAGGCAGGCACGCGCATCGGCACAGGCCTTTCCAACCTCGTGAACATTCTGAATCCCGAGGCCATCATCGTGGGCGGCGAGGCAGCAGCCCAGGCGGGGGATCTGCTCCTCGAGCCCATAAAGCGGACGGTTAAGAAACGAGCGTTTGCCGTGCTGTCCGAGAAGACGGAGATTCTTCGGGCGAAGTTGCCGGATGGGTGGCTTGTGGGGGCGGCCATACTCGTCCTGCAGGAGTTTTTCGGGCTCCCCATCTACAGGGAGGAAGACGGGCGCAAGTCGATAAATCTCGCCAGCCTCGTGTGAAGGCGGCGCTTCATCGTCGCGATAGATCGCATTAGTAGTGTGCGGCGAGGTCCTCCGCAAGGGCCGACCCGTGGCCGACCCGTGGGCACACGGCCATCGGCGCGAATCCCCCACTGGTGATGTAGCTCAACGGTGCGAGGCATCCTCGAGCATTGCCGGCGCACGCAAGCAGGCGCAAGACTCATGCTGTCAAGAGGCCTCTGGAAAACCGGCCTTGGTCACCTTCGGTGGGGGCAGCTCCGACAACGAAGCTCAGCTAGGGCCACTACGCGTCAGGTGGCCCGGCGCTCCTGACCGACTTTTTCAGAGACCTCGTCTCCTGCTGCCGCTACACCCGAGCTACATAGGCCAGCCCGCCTCCGCCTCCATGGCGAACCGTGCAGGAAGCTCAATCATCGACAAGTAGCCGGCTTGCCACAACGTCGATGGCACCAGTACCGAATGATCCATCGGCACAAGGCAACCGTTCAGGCAGAAGAGCGTGAGGTTGAGGGCAACAAGCCCACGGCGCGTGGGTGTGTAGCGCAGAGGAATCGGAGGAACGCGCTTACAGAACTCACCAGTGATGGGGGCCACGGGTAGAGCCTGGCGATTCTCGGTTCGAAACCGGCCCATGTTTCAGTCCAGAACTCGCGGCTCTTCCCCACTCGGCTTCCCTCCGATTCTGGCCAAGGGATTGGCGTGTTAGTGGCCGCCCTCAGCATCTAGGCGTAGCCACCGCGCCCAGTCCCGTCCGCTGGGTACGCCTGTTGGGCGGCCTTCTGCATGCACGCTGCAACCTATTTACGCGCTCGGATTACCTCTGCGATCTCCCGCGCGATATCCTCGATTGTGACATCGGCAGTGCTCCTAGCAACCTTATCAGCAAGTGAGGGACTGTGTGCGATGACTTCTGCCTTCGTTATGCGGTGCCAGAGCGGAAGAATGACCTGCTCACCCGTCATTTCCCGCGTAACAAGGCCGTCAAGTTCATATTGAGGCCAGTTTTTCGCAAAGAAAGCAGGCGACAAGACAACCACTCCAAAACGGCTTCTAGCCAAGCCAGAGTCAATCTTGCGTCGAAGGCTGTCACCGATTCGCAACTCAAACTCGTCATACCACACGCGAAGCCCTTCAGCCACTAGGGCATTGGCCAACGGGCGGACAATCTCGTCCTTATCCTCGGTGGCATGAGAGATGAACACATCATACTCCCCCGTAGATGCCTCCACCCCATCTGCGCTGTAGTCGGTCTCATGAACAACAGGTTGCACAAGCGGCTCCAGCGGTTTGGGCGAGTACTCCGGGAGTGGTGCAAGTGCTGCAGCGGGAATGACACGGATCGAAGCCTTGGTTTGGCCACGAAGTCCTTGCATGTCTACGACAACGTGCCACCGACCACTTCTCGGAATCGGGATGCGTGCTGGTGAACGGCGCACGAGACCACCATAGTAGTTGTGCCGACGACCAGACCGATAGTTCTGGAAATTGGAGCTGTCCAGAAGTCGGACGTTCGCTGCACTCCCAGTGAGGGTCACTTCAACGACGGCGCCCTTCTCTTGATAACCCAGGTCAGAATGGATGAACTTCACTGTTTCCCACCCCTTGCGTGGTCCGCCCAACGAATGTGAGTGTCAGCGGCGTCGCTCAGCGGTCTGCCTCAGCCGCCGCGCCCAGATCCGTCCACTGGCCACGCTTGTTAGATGTCGAAGTGATAAGCCATCTCGTGTCCTGAACGGCTTGCGCGCTCAACGGTACGTCAACAACTAGCTTATCCCCCGTTTATGCACAGTGACGGTTCCGGAACCACAATGAACCTCTAGCGACTCCTCAATTACGTGGCCAACCTTGATCGAACCACTCCCTTGGAGGACGAGCCTGGCACGCTGTACCGTGATGTCAGCTTCGATGTCACCGGAGCCGCTTACTCTGAGGTCCGCCTCCGGAAGCTCTCCAGAACTAATCTTCACACTACCAGAACCGCTAATCTCGGCCTTGCAGGACTTGGTGACTTCCTGTACTCTCACATCGCCGCTTCCAGTGATCCGCACCTCTAGATCTCGAACAGCAACGGCTTCCAGCTCGAAACAACCATCAATCTCCACGTCAAGGAGACCAACTGGTAGCCTTATCTGCCCATGACCCCTACCAGTGTTTTGGACGTAGACAGAGGGCCCTGTCGGTGGTAACCGCAGGTTGAACTTACCCTCGATTGGGTCCCCCTTCACCCGGCGGCCATTGACGAATACACTGCCAACAGTAAGAGTACGTCGGCGTTCTGGAGTCCGTATCGCCAGCCCTGCAGCAGTTTCGTAGATATCCACAGACGAGTGAAAACTGTCGGTACCTATGACTTCGAGTATTGGGCTCTGGGATGACCCTTCAGTTACCTCGAAATAGAGGTCACCGCCCTGGAATATGACCTCACTGCTGTTTTCGAATTCGTAAGTTTCTGACCTCGCTTCTGCCGGAAGCTCATGGTTCGACGCCCACCTGAAGGCTATTTCCCCGGTTCCTCGATTGCGAAAGGCCAATTGGTCCAGGTCTGCGACGCTCCCATCTGTGAACCGCACCAAGCTTCCTTCGGCGTTACTCACCTCTTTGTCGCTAAGCAAGATAACGTCCTCAAATCGATGAACCTCGCGCATCAAGCTGCCCTCCTCCATGCATCTAACGGATCTGCGCATCAGCGGCGCTGACGATCCCACTCCGACCGGGTGCATCCAGGGCCACCTGCGGCGTCCGGTGGAGCCGCTCGTTAGGCATTTGCGATGTTGTCGGCGGCTAGTATATTAGTCTCAGGCTCGCAGTATGGGTTCAACGATCTCAGCCTCCATCTCTCGAAAAACGTTCGTGTCCTCGGAGACGAGCGGCGCTAAGGTATCTTTCATAAAAGCCTCTACCGAGCTTCCTACACGCGTGAGGCCGAGGATTCTCTTGATCTCCACGTACGTACGGCCAGCCGCCGCCTTAATGTCATCACAAGGTCTCCCATGTTGCACTGTTGCTGCGATCGCATTTGCCTTCGCCTGTAGCACTGCCTGGACGCGGCTCGAGTCCTGCCCACGGGAGCGCACCAACTTCTCCAGGATCTCATCGTCGAATAGATAGCTTTCCAAACTCCGGCGAGAGGTTACGAGTATTCCCGACATGTTAAGCTCGGCTACTTCAGCATCGCTACGATCATCGCGGTCGATAAGCCGCAGTACCTTTGTGTTTCGCAGCACATTCTTCAGAAGCTGATAACCCATGTGGTCAGGTTGCTCCAACTCCGTACAGGACCCGCCCGACACAAACACGATCTGTGGGTACTTCGCACCGAGAATCCGCCGGTAAATCTGTGCATCGAAATTCTTCCTTTGCGTCCCCTGCATGGTACCCTCACAGAGCACGATAATCTCCGGGGCGAGATCGGCACGAAAATCTCCTAGCGCGACAGACAATAGCTTCTCCCAGACTAGACCATCAATGGAAGCAGGGGTGATGGTCGTAGGTTCGTCGAAGTCGTGCTCCGAGAAGTCTAGGAATACAACCGAATCGGGCTCAGTATGAGCCAGCTCCCTCGCCTTGTGCATAACTCCCAAGGCGTGAGTTGTTATCCACAACTGCGACTCCGGAGGGATCACCCTGAACATCTCTTCTAGCAATCGACCTTGGAGGGTGGTATGCATATGCGCCTCCGGCTCTTCAATGAAGAACAGTGCATTCGGGTAGTACTCCAACTTGAGGATTAGGTCCAGAAGAATATCAAACGCGGCTTTCTCGCCGCTGGAAAGATTCTTATACGGAAAGCTATCCACCACGCCCTTCTTGAAGAAGAATGTTCCTTCCCCAAGTGGATCACCGATGTCGTTAAGAGTCAGATCCTCAAATACACGAGACATCGAGTCTTTGACCTTTCCAATCAGTTCATCCCGAAGCTGCCTAACCGTCTTCTGACCATTGGCTGGAGAGTAGACCCCCGTAAGCGTCTTATGAACTAGACGCTGGTAATTCCGGGACACTGCTTGGTCGTTGTCGATGGCTCGATTGAAGGTAGGTGTCTCATAGGGCGCGCCAACACGTTCGAATCTGTCTAAGCGGAAATCTGGATCGTTTCGGTACGCAGTCCGGAAATACATCGAGCCCTTGTTTACGTCTTGAGGATTGACATCATGGAAGCTTACATCAACCAGGCGGTACCAATCACGACTCTGCCCCGCTTCTGATTTGAAGTAGTATTCCGCATCGCTAAGCCAACTAAGATTGCACTTCATCCGATACCATTGGTTCAAGCCGTCAAAAACAGACGACTTCCCCGATCCGTTAGGGCCAACCAATACAACTAGGCGCGCTTGGGGAGGAATGCCATTGATTGTCAGGTCAGTGAATCGCTTGAAGTTGCGGAACTTGATCTGAGATATTTTCATCCTTACACCTCTCCAATGTGCCTGACGCCCTCGGCGCTTCAGCTGCGCGCTGCAAGGCTTGCAATTCCACGACAACCTCAGTGCGTCAGCTGTAAGCGCTTGTTGGGCGGCCATACGCCACCGACAGCACCACGTCTGAGGTGCGCCTCAAAGAGCTCGTCGCTGCAGCACGTGCTGAGTGCTGGACGAGCGTAGGGCGCGCGGGGGACGTACTTCGCGTACTTGGCATGCTTGGCATACTTCGCCGGCTCTGCGTAGGTCACGTAAGGACACTTCTCGCGAATCGATCCAATACGCCGGCCACTCACGTCGTAGACCACCCCGTCAACAAAGAAGCCAAGGTGCTGTTCGTTCCAGTCTCGAACTGGACAGAAGACCTCCCTGTGCCGGGTCGCTCATCGGCCTTCGCGATGTTGCACCTAATCTCTCGCACGGTGCGCTCGTAACCCTTTCGCACCTTCTCATCCAATGCATAACCGTTGACTCCGCTTATCTCCATAGCCGTAACACTAGCAGGCTATGGTGCTCCGCATAGTATCTTTGCAGTGGACATGTGTCCGCACATTGACCTCGGCTCGCAGCCGCTACCACCCACGAAAGCCACCATGACTAAGGCCAAGCGTTCCTGCTACACAGAGCGCCTTCCTGCACTTCGCCCCGATACCACGAGGATGACTACTTCCGTGTCAAGGGGCTTATCCCGCACCGTGATTTCCGCCGTCCTAGTTCTTTAGCGACCTTGTGTTTATTGGGCGCAGACGTCCTTTCGCGCCCTCATCAATCACCATGCACGCCGTAGCCGTTCTCTCCAGATCCACAAACACTAGTGCGCCGTCTATGACAGTAGCAGCCTTGGACTCACCCTATCTAGCACCCGTGACCTCCATCATCTCTTCGTATCGCTTGCCAACAATCTCAATGCCGACTAACCTGTTGTCTTGGAAGTAGTATTCGATAGGCTCCTGCTCCGCATCATCTATCCTGAGCGGATCTCCGATCCTCATGTGTCGAGTCAGCGGTTGAGTGCTCCATAGCTGGAGCCTCTTCTCCCACAGCTTTTCAGGTGGGCTCCCAACGTATTCCCGGGAACACGGGTTCGGGCCCCCAAGACTTCACCCACCACATACATGCGCCAACGGCACACACCGCGAGTACCACGCCTACCGTTTTCCATTTCATGGCCCATTATCCTAGGCTGAATATACCATAAATGTCGGACTTTCTCAACCGCTGTGGGGAACTGAATGCGGCAGTGCAGTGTTAGCATGGGTGATCTCGTAGTCTTTGACGCTTCGCGGCGCGGTAGTGCGGTTTCGCGCCTGATGTGTGCTCGAGTCTAGGGTGGTGGTGCAAAATCAGTAAACGCAGGAGGCAGGCACGGGTCCGCAACGAGGCAGAGGCCGTAAGTGGCCGGAGTGGCATCTTGACTCGGCTAACCCTCTCGAACGCACAAGCAAATGGGTCGGCTGGCACGCCGATGCGGTGAGCGTCTTCCCTAATGACAAAACTCTCATGCGATTGGCTGGTGCCGTACTACAAGAACAGAGCGATGAGTGTGCTGTAGCCCCTCGACGGCGCGTCAATCAGGTACCGATAACGAAGCTACGCATGATGCGTGCAAGCAAGAATGAACCAGATGGAGCGCTGTTGTCGGACGCATACGGGTCACGGAGGACGGCCATGATGCTGGAACGCGTTCACCCCGCTTGCAGGGACGCAACCCGGCATCGTCTTTCACTTCCTGCTGATGACCACCGGAAAGCCCAGATGGAATGCGTACCACGAGTAGCGCTATCCCCACCGGGTTCTGCCTCGAACCTGCCAGATACTGAAACTCTGACGGCTGAATCCTTCTGAGCTGCTCGAGTGCCTCTGACCACGCCTTTCAGGATATGCAGTCAGCGACACTGCCAACGGTCGAGATAGGGAGGATGAACGCCAAGGCGGAGGATGCCGAAGCGTGGCTAAGGGCAAAGGTGCCAGCTCTCACTGGACCGTTTGCCGGCCGCGAGTGGATAAAGCCCGTCGTTCAGGAGGTAACATCAATCCAAGGCGTGGCTCAAGGACGAAACCAACCAAATAAGGGGAGCTTACCTGCTAACTCTTGACACGCACCGTATACGGAATGGAAGTTGATTGCACATAGGATGTCGTGGTATCCCCGTTTTAGGATCCCCGTTGCAGATGGTACAGATGACGAAGGTCGGAGCTAAACCGCGCGCCACAAAGGAATTCACGGTTTACGAGCGCGCGGACAGGCAGAGTGATGCTCGTTCGACGCTGCTCGGCAAGGCACGTGAAAACCTTGCGGTCAAACCCCCTCCCCTCGAGTCGGTTAAAGGACGACGAGAGGCTCCCTATTGTGGATGCTAACAGCCACAGAGGGCATGTGAGCAATGGACAGGCGACGACCGGGACGGCGTCTGACCCGGTAGCACCCTTAGAGGCCTGATGTAACGCTACGAATACGAGCGGTAAACGAGCGCGCTCGTTCGCAGCCTCTTCGCGAAACGAGCGCGCTCGTTTCTCGTTTGTTGCGTTGCTTTGCGTTGCTCTCGCGTAGCGCTGCGTTACGTTTCTCCCGCCTGTCGCGCGAATGCTCCCGCCTGTCGCGCCGCTGCGTTCTCTGCCAACACGCAGCCCATATGTGGCACGGGTCGGCGGGGTCGGGCGGAGGAGGCATATACCACGCGGGACAGGCCAGTTGGTAGCCCAGACATGCGCGTGCTGCGGTGCCGGCGGGTGCCGGGACTACGCTTGCGCCTATTCTCGTCAGGCCAGCCCCTTGTCATGCAGGTAGGTGCGGACGGCAGCGACGAACTCATCTGCGCTCCTGCGCGAAGCCTTCACTGGAAGGACGCTCCAAAAGAGACGTCGCCCCATGGTACTCGCTCGTTTCACGGCATCAAGCTCGTGATTCGTGGCCCACGGGTACAGCCAGCCAGCCCTGATGCGCCTTTTGGGGCGTTCTGCCAGGCCAGATGTCCTCCAACGCAACAGAGGAGCAACAGCCACCCCCGCAGGGTCACGGCGGAACATCTGGCTGTAGGAGGCCGACGCACTTCAACGCTTAAGCTACTCTGCCTGGTGGAATACACGCTGCCCCGGCTGGCGCCTGTTTTCACATCAGCCAGGCGTATGTCGGAGCGCTGCCGGTGCCAGGCGCGGCCCGTCGGCCCGTCGGCGTCTCGGTGTCGCCCGCACCGCGTTTCTTGGTAGTCGCTGACGCTCCTTTGTCGGTAGTGCGAGAACGGGTGGACCACCCGGCGAAGTGCTGCTGCCACTGGCAAGCGGTGCGCGCTTGTCCAATTGGGAAGGACATGCTATTGTGGAAGCGGGATCGGCCGCAGTACCGAGACACGGGACCAGGCCACGCGCTGGGGGCAGGCTCTCGCTGGTGTTGGTCCTGTCGCTGTCGCTGTCGCTGTCGCTGCTGCTGCCGCTGACACTTCTGCTGGCACCACTGCCGGCGCTGGCACCGTCGCCGGCGCTGGCAGCGGCGACGGGCGTGCGGGGCGAAGCGTGGCACGTGGTTCAAAGGTGGGTGATCATGCGTGGAGCAACGGTTGCGAAACCTCGTTGCCGGCGGCGAATCCATGTTGGTGGAGTTCAAGGGGGAGGCCGGGAGGCCGCTTTCCGATAACGAGCTGGTGGAAGCGGTGGTATGTCTCGCGAACCGGGATCACGGAGACGAGGGATGGCTTCTCGTCGGGGTGGAGGATGACGGCACGATAAGTGGCGCGCGGCCCAGGCACGGTAGCTCAACCGACCCTGACCGCGTCGTTGCGCTCATCGCCAATCGCACCAGGCCTTCCCTCTCTGTAAGAGCCTTCCTCGTTGACCTTGACGGGCGCTCTGTGCTGGCAGTGGAAGTCCCGCGGGCACGGATAGCGGTGGGCACAGCCGATGGACGGTATATTCGCCGCGTTATGCTCGGCACCGGCGAGCCAGGGTGCCTTCCCATGACTCCTGCGGATATTCTGTCGCGGCAGTCCGCCATCGGACAGGAGGACATGAGCGCCCGAGTGATCGAGGGTACCACGTGGGAGGATCTTGCCCCGTCAGAGATCGCGCGGTTGCGAGAAACCATAAGGCGTTACAGAGGGGACTCGGCGCTCGTCGAACTGTCAGACCTCGACTTCGCGAAAGCCCTGGGCATGGTGGACGCGAACGGGGAACCCAGACACCTTACGGTTACAGGCCTTCTGCTGGCTGGGCGGGAGGAAGCTATCCAGAAACACCTTCCCACCAGCGAAATCGCCTTTCAGGTGCTGAGCGGCATAGACCTGGAGCTCAACGAGTTCTTCCGCCAGCCGCTCGTCCGGGTCCTGGAGGAGGTCCTGGTATACTTCCGGGCGCGTAATCGAGAGCGAGAAGTGATGGCAGGCATGTTCCGGGTTGGTATCCCCGATTACTCTGAGCGGGCGTTCCGAGAGGGCGTCATCAATGCGCTCGTCCACCGTGACTACAGCAGGCAGGGAGCGGTGCATATCCAATGGTATGAGGACAGGATCGAGATCTCCAACCCCGGGGGATTTCCGGAGGGTGTCCATCTCGGCAATCTGCTCGTGACCCCGCCGCGTCCCAGGAACCCACGGCTCGCCGACGCGTTCAAGCGCTTAGGCCTTGTGGAACGCACCGCGAGAGGGATAGATACAATCTTCTGGGAACAGGTGCGAAACGGCAGGCCTGCGCCTGACTATGGGCGGAGCACTCCCACAGATGTAGTGCTGGTCTTGCCGGGAGGCGAGGCCAACCTCGAGTTTGTGGGTTTCCTTATGGAGCAGCAGAATAGGGACGGCCGCCCGCTCGGACTGGACGAGCTTCTCGTTCTGAACCGAGTTTTCCTCGAACGGCGGATCGAGACGCGCGTGGCCGCACAACTGGTTCAGAAGCCCGAGGCCGAGGCGCGCGGTGTGCTCGAGAGACTCGTGGAGAGAGGACTCCTCGAGCCGCGCGGCGAGAAGAAAGGGCGCTTGTACCATCTCTCGGCCGCTGTGTACACGGGAATCGGGCAGAAGGCAGCATACGCGCGCGTGAGGGGCATCAAACCCGAGCAGCAGAGGCAGAAGGTACTCCAGTACGCGAAAAAGCACGGTAGGATCACTCGCCGGGAGGCGGCCGAAATATGCCAGATCAGCGACTTCCAGGCGACTCGCCTCCTAAGGGACCTCGCGAAGGACGGCCAGATTACGTTGCATGGCAAGGGCAGGGCGGCCTTCTACACCCCGGCCAGTCACTAACGCGTCGAGCGGCGGTGCGTCGGCACGTGATGCGGCGAGCAGTGACGCGCCGAGTGAAGACGCGGCGAACGGTGACATAGGCAGCTGTGGCGCGGCGAACAGGTGGGACGAGCGCCGAACGGGTGAGACGGGGATCCTTTGGGACCACCAGGACCTCAACCTCGTCCTTGCGGCGCTGTTGGAAAAACAGGTATCTGTGGGCGATGTTCATGTGCCAGCAAGCAGCGGAGAAAGCAATCAAGGCAGTCTATGTCGAACAGACGGGCGAGACCCCTCCCAGGAAGCACGACCTCATCTCGCTTGCCGGTTCCGCCGGTATTTTGGCGGAGTGCGGTGAAAACCGACGAGATCTCCTGCGTCGCCTTTCGCTATACTACATCGAAACACGTTACCCAGACAAGAGAGCCCAACTTGAAGCTAGTTGCACTGAGGAATACGTAGGTCAGATGATGGCTAGGACGAAGGAGGTTGTGGAATGGCTGAAAAACAAGTTGAGGTGATTGCTCGAGAGTTCGTGAAAGCCCTGAGGTCAAGGAATATCCGTGTGGAGAAAGCCATCCTGTTCGGCTCCTATGCCGCGGGGCAAGCGACCCCGGATAGCGACATCGACATCGCCGTAATCTCGCCGGACTTCGGCAAAGACTACGTTGAAGAGGCTGTAATGCTGAAGCGGATCAGCGAGGATATTGACCTCGACATCTCGCCGCGGCCTTATTCGCTGGACGAGTACCGTAAGGCAAGCCGCGGCCAATTCCTGTACGACGAGATCCTCCGCAGAGGTCGACCTGTTGAGGGACAGCCAGCGGTCACGATGACCCAACGTCGCATGAGATATGAGCTGCCTTCGCCGTGACCATGGAGCCGCTCACAGCGGCGCGCGGGGGACAGCCGCGACCTACCTCTGCCTGCCGGACAACCGCCTTCAGCATCATTGCCGCCGATCGTTTTCGTCCCTGCCAAGGGGGCATTCATCGGAGGCTGCCACCTCAATGCCGCTGGGCGCGAATCCTTTCCACACTTCCATGAAGTTGTCCGTTGGAAGCCATCTTCCTTCCCGCAACATCCGGCTCCACAATGAACAAGCCTCATCAAGAGACAGCACCCTGCGATCCACCGCCGCAATCATGATGGCAGACGTATCTATTATGGGAATCTCGTACCGATCGCAATACGCGCTGACGTCCCTGTGGTTGTTGCTGGCTACAATGCCGTGGTCGAACCGAGCATGAACCATGGCGGCAGACTCGCCGCTACCCAGGCACACGCCGTTGAACGTGCCCCTGACGAGCCGCAGGTACTCCTCTCTCTTGGGGCTTGTAACAGGTATCTCGATGACTTTGGCTCTGCCGGTTTCGATGAACTTCTTCAGGTCGGAGAGGGCGAATTGAACCTTGCGGGAGGTCCTCTTCCGTTGCTCTAGCTCGGAGATGACTTCTTCCGGAAGAAACAATCTGCCAGGTATCAGTTTATGTAGTGTGAGCAGGCTGCTTGTCCAGAGAAAACACGCGAAACAATCCGTATCAAAAAAGACGGGTGCTCGGCAGTCAATCCAGTGGCTCATCCTCCTCGCCCTCCTGGTCCTGGCTTGCCCTCGTGTAGCCGAAGCTGCCGAGCAACTCCTCTGCCTTGCCCTGGCTGATCAGGCCCCGTTCAAGACAGATCCTGACTTTCTCGGGGATGTCCGATATCACCTCGTAGGTGCGATCGCGCTCATAGAGACGAGTGTCATAGCCTCGTGCTCTGGCCTCGCGGATGACGGCGGGAGCATACCTCTCCATCTCTGCGCGGTTGCGAAAGTATCCGCACTCTCTGAGGCGCCAAAGCATTGCCCTGTGGCTGACCTGGAAATACTGCTCAAGCTGCAGTATTGTTGCCCAGTCCGGAGTCGGCCGATGCCCGAGTTTGGCTAGCATGTACCGGAGGCCAGCGTCCGGTACAAGCAGGTATGCAGCGAACTTGTCTGCGTTCAGCTCATCGGGCTGCTTGCGTGGAAACTCCGACGCCGTGCATGCTCTGCCACTCATGCCTTCATTGTAACGAACATGGTATAACTCGTGAGCGGCAGTGAAATGCTGATGGCCGCGCGTACGATTGGTGTTCAGCACGACGATGACCGTGTCTTCTTTGCGCACGAAAAGGCCAGAGATACTTGAACTGTCACCGAAAGGGGTTCGGACCACCGTTATCCCCTCGAGCAACCAGAGAGCTTGCTCTATATGCACAGGCTGTGAGTCACCTAGACCCCACTCTCGTCTGACCTGTGCGGCGAGCGTCACCGGGTCGGTTGGGGTGGTCAAGATCTTCCCTCCATGAGCAATCGATCTAACATGTGCGCGTCCATGACGAGCTTCTTGGCCCAGGCAATGATCTCCAGGTCGTCCTCTGACACCGTCTCGGCCCTGAAAGCCACAGCAATGTTTGTATCGAGACCAGGTCCGGAGGTGCTCAAGAAGTGGTCGATTCCATATCCATAGAGATCAGCGAGCCTCGCAAGCTTAGCCAGGCTAATCTCCCGACGACCGTTCTCGTAGTAGCTCAGCTCTTCCCGGCTGACGCCGATAGCCGATGCCGCCTGTTCTTGAGTCAGGCCCATCTGTGCCCTTGCTTTAGCAAGCTTCCTGCCAAGAGACGACAGCAGGTCCGTCACAGGTCATCCCCCCGAAGTCAAATATGCACTCTCGTACGCGCGCAAGCGTGTTCGTAACTGCAGCGTTACGATAACCCCCACCACCTGGCATCATAGTAACACGGCGACCTCAGTCAGTAAAGAGGGAGTGTGTCGAGTTTACATCACTTGTTTGAGAAGGCCGAGACGCAGGAAAGCGTCGGCCTGCGTCGAAGAAAGAATGTTAGCCTTCACATCGTTGACTTTCGAATCGAACTTGGTCTCAATAGTCCGCGCCTTATTCCGAGGCCCACAGTCTGCACTCTGTTCGGCTGCTGCACACGCCGCACCTTTTCGAGCAAGAACTGCCACGAAGTACGAGTCGCCGTTCGTCCTTCTGGGTCGGGAAGGGAGGTGTGATGCCGTTGCGCATCGTCGAGCGTCAAGCTCAGGGAAAGGGCGGGCGTCCGCCTCTTGGACGGGCCAGTGACCGTGCCGCGGCCGTCTCGCGAGCTGCCGGGCCGGCCGTCGTGCCAGCCGCGTTCCAAGCCGCCGGGATGGGCGTCGTGGGCGCCGGCACCGGGCCGTCCGTGGGCCCGCGCGGGAGGTTCCCGCTGTTTGAGAAGGCCCAGGCGGCGGGGGTGCTTGCCGCCGGCAACTGCCTTATCGTCGCGCCCACGGGGACGGGCAAGAGCTACATCGGCCGCACCATCCTGAAGGATGCAGCGGTGCGAGGCGAGCCGGGCGTGCACGCGTATCTCGTCCCGTACAGGGCTCTGGCCGCAGAGATATACGAGTCGTTCGTGCGCGAGTTTGCCGCGGACTGTGGCAGTGCAACTATGAGCGCCGGGGTGACCGGCGCTCACATGGGCATGGGGACGGCCACCGCGAACGGTGCCGCCACGAGCGGCGCTCCCACTCCCAGCCTCGCCGCCAGTGGTGCCGTCGCCCGCGCCGCGGCCGGCGACGCTGCCGTGGCGGATCGTACCGTCGGCGCGACCGTCACCGCGACCGCCACCGGCGACGGTGCCGGCGCCAAAGGCGCCATCGCCAGCGCCGCCAGCGCCGCCAGCGCAGCTACCGCCAGCACCGCCACCGCCAGCGCAGCCACCGCCGGCGTCGCCACCGGCGTTGCCACGGGAGTCGCTACCACCGCTACCACCACTACCACCGCTACCGCCGCTACCACCCCCGGCGCGACCGCTGGCGTCGCCGCCGCCACCGGCGTCGCCGCCACCGGCGTCGCCGCCGCTTCCTTCGCTCCCGGCGCCGCCCCCGCCC
>JAAYXB010000026.1 GCA_012516125.1 Bacillota bacterium
CCCCCGCCCCCGTGCCCGCCCCGTGGCCAAGCCAGCGGAAGGCACACAACCCGGAGACGGTTGCCCACTCGAAGGGTGTATTGTGACGATCATTCATCGCCAACATGCGATCTCCTGCCGGAGCTTCCATGAGGTGGCTCCACGCCCAGAATGTAACCCATAAATTACCCTGGCCACACTGTCGTCGGGGTCGTATAATACGCAGGTGAGCTGGGGTTTCCCTGAGGAACCCCAAGACATGAGCTTGACGAAAGGAGGATGACCTGTGAGAAAAACGAAGCTCTTTCGCTGGATCATGGTTGCCGCGGCGGTAACCGCGCTCCTGGTCGCCTCCGCGTACGGACTTGTCGGAACGCGCGTCGCGCCAGGACACCCGGCTAACGCGCCCGGGGCAACGACACACCGTCTTCCAGCCCCGGATTATGCGCCGCTCAAGGCGATGCTCGAGGAATACGTCGCGTCCCAGGACGCCACGTACGCTATATACTTCCGGGATCTCACCTCCGGTGCGAGCTTTGGGATAAACGATCGCGAGCCGATCACGGCCGCGAGCACGGTGAAGGTGCCGGTAGTACTATACCTGAATCATCTCGTGGCACGCGGCAAGGCAAGCTGGGACGACCGGGTCGTTTACAGCAGCGCCCTGGACTACCAGGACGGCGCGGGCATACTCCAGTTCGCTGCGCGGGACGGCGACAGTTACTCGCTGCGGACGCTGGCGAATCTCGCCATAACCATCAGCGATAACGTGGCGTACAGGATGCTCGTACGTCACCTCGGGAAAGACAACATCGCAGCATTCATGAGGGACCTCGGCGGCGAAATCGTCTTCCCAGAAGGCCGCAACATCACTTGCGCAGCGGATATGGCCAAGTACGTTCAGGGGGTCCTGGACTTCAGCCGTGACTATCCGGCCCTTGGGACAAGGCTCCTCGATGATATGGCCCATCCCATCTACCACGTGGGCCTCCCCGGGAAGCTGCCGCCAGAGCTCGTGGTAGCACACAAGGAGGGCGATGTTACCGGAGTCGCCAACGATGTGGGCGTAGTCTTCACGTCACGCCCTTACATCCTGGTCGTTCTCTCGAAGAACGTGCCCGACATCGACGAAGGCTTTGCCAGGATTGCTGACATCTCGAAGATGGTTTACGACTATCAGCTCAAGGTCGCTGCATGAGTGCGCGCGAAAGCTAAATGAGGGTGCGTCAGTCCTTGTCTCATTTCCCGCAGTTGCCGGATTGCCGGTGTTGCACTCGGGGACGGCGCCCCAAGCGGGGCGCGCTTCGCCAAAATCCGGCCCGTCGGGCTAGGCAGCCGGATTCTGACACCCCTCGTGCAAGCACCGGCAACCCCTCCCGAATGTCGGGAGCATTTCTGCCCCCCACTTACCACGCCTCACGGCCGAGGCTCGGGCCCGTCATTTGCGCCGGAGACACCGCGCTCTCCCGCCGACCGGGCGCCTTTCGCCGGCTAGTCCTCGCGCGACGCGGCCGACCCGATGAAAACCCCAAGAACGACAACGGGGACGAGAACTAGACCGAGGACGAACGTCTTCTCGCCAACCGCGACTGACACAAGTGCCGTCTCGCTGCTCCGCTGTGAGAAGGTGGGCAGCAGCTGCACCACGCCCGCGATGAATCCCGCAACCACCACGGTTCCCAGGGCACCTGCTATTCCCCGATGGATATTGCTTGACTGCAACCCGACGCAGATCCCGGCGATGAGCGCGGCGCAGAAAACCAACGGAATCGCGTGCACGGCCACGAATTTCACCGGCACCAGCTTGGGCAACGCTTGCGCTGTAAGCGGCCCGGCCATGAAGATCCCCCCGAGGAGTGTGGTAAGAACCATGTCCCACATGTAGTTACGCGTACGACTCATGGCTGTCACTTCACCCGATTCGCCCCGGGGGCGGAAGTGCTGCCGTAGCACCGGAAGGCCTTCCTGCCCAACATAGGCATGTCTATCAAGCCACTCACCCGCGCCGTCCAGATGCCACCTTCAGCGCCAGCCGGGAGTTTTTGGGGTGGGAGGTGAACGTCGAGGGGCACGGTCTTCTGGTCACCAGGGCCCAGGACGATTGGGTCGCCGAGCCAGTCGAAGCTCGTGCCCCAGACATACTCCTCTCCGAAAAAGACGCTGACGTGTGCTTCCAGGGCCTCGAGCCGCCAGCTGGAATCATTACCGAACGCGAGCATGACATGCACGGTGGGCCTGTCCGCCGACCCCTCCAGGCTTATCTCCGAAACGGACGCGGAGAATCCCAAGGCCGCCCTGGCCGCGCCCATATAGTTGATCGCGGTCCCCACGATCAGGCAACAGGACGCAGCCGCGAACACCGCAAGCACGATAAAGGCCTTCCTCGACCTGGGCACCCCACTCACGTGAACCTCACCTGCCGCCGCACCGCGCCCTGAAGCTGCGGTCGCACCTCTAGGCAAAATGGCACGCCACCTTGTGGCCTCGCTCGCGCTCGATTATCTCAGGCTCCTTCTCGCGACAGATGTCTTTCATCACTGGACACCGGGGGTGTAGCCTGCAGCCGCTCGGAGGGTTCACCGGGTTCGGCACCTCGCCGGCCATGACCGACTGCAGCCCTCGTTTTGACGGATCAGGAATCAGCACAGCGTTGAGAAGGGCTCTGGTGTAAGGATGGAGCGGGAACTTCACTATGTCCTCGGTGTTCCCCTCTTCCACCATCTTGCCCAGGTACATTACACCGATCCTGTCGCAAATGTGCCTCGCCGTCGCGAGGTCATGGGTTATGTATACGAAAGTTACCCCCTTTTCCTTAGCCAGACGGAGCATGAGGTTGAGGATCTCGCCCCGGATGGACACGTCCAGCATGGATACAGGCTCATCCGCGACGATGAAATCCGGGTTCAGCACAAGCGCCCTTGCCACGGCGATCCTCTGACGTTGTCCGCCTGAAAGCTCGTGAGGATACCGATAGATGTACTCCTCGGGCGGGGTCATCTCCACGTCAACGAGCGCCTGGCTGACAAGATCCACCGCCTCATGCCCATCCTTGACTACTCCCTGGATGCGCAATGGCTCTGAGATGATCCTGTACACGTCCAGCCGCGGGTTCATGGATTCATACGGGTCCTGGAACACGATCTGCATCTTGCGTCTGAGGCGTTTCATCTCATTCGAAGGGAGTGCCAGCAGGTCTCTCCCCTCGAACAAGATGTGCCCTGACTGTGGCTCGATGAGCCTCAGAATCGTGCGCCCCATGGTCGTCTTACCGCACCCGGACTCTCCCACTACCCCGAATATCTCGCCTTTCCTGACGTCGAAGCTGATCCCATCTACGGCGCGCACCGCAGGGACAGGGCCTCCACGTAGCGACTGGATAAGGCCCCGACGGATGGGGAAATGCTTTACGAGGTCCACGACCCGGAGCACGACATCGCCGGTCCAGGCCCCGGCAGCCTGCTCGCCAGTTGCTACTACACCCATATGTCAATCCCTCCTGCGGTGACGTCTACCTTGTGGCATGCCACGGAATGATGGTTGCCCCCTACCTCGATGCTCGCGGGTTCCTCGGTCTTGCACCTGTCATCAGCCAGAGGGCACCTGGGATGGAACCTGCATCCTTCGGGCGGCGAGACGAGGTTGGGCGGGAACCCCGGGACTGACCGGACAGGCGATTTGTCGGCCGCGATGTTCGGGAACGCGCTGACCAGCCCCATGCTGTACGGGTGTAACGGCTTCTTGTATACCTCAGTGGCGGTGCCGTACTCGACTATTCTGCCGGCATACATTATGGCCACGTCGTCGCATGTCTGGGCTATGACTGAGAGATCGTGGGTGATCAGCATCATCGACAGGGCGAGCTTCTCCCTGAGGTCCTGGATGGCCCGGAGGACCTGCGCCTGGACCATGACGTCAAGCGCTGTGGTCGGCTCGTCAGCTATCACGAGGTCCGGGTTGCACGCGAGCGCCATCGCGATGACCGCGCGCTGCTTCATTCCGCCGCTAAATTCGTGGGGATAGTCGTTGAATCGTCTCGGGCTGATCCCAACCATATCCAGGAGCCTGCGTGCGCGGTCCACAGCTTCTTGCCGCGAGACGTCCTCATGAGTCAGGATGGCCTCGACGATCTGGTTGCCCACCCGGTGGACCGGGTTTAGCGCGTTCATCGCCCCCTGGAATATCATGGATATCCTGCTCCATCGAATGGCCTTCCGGAAGGCCTCCTCACTCATGCTGAGAAGATCAAGCCCGTCCATCCTGACCTCCCCGCCCAGGATGTGCCCGTTGCCGGGCAGAAGCCTCAACACTGTGATGGCCATGCTGGACTTGCCGCAGCCTGACTCCCCCGCAATGCCGAGGGCCTTGCCCTTCTCGATCTCGAAGCTCACGGAGTCCACGGCCTTTACCTGCCCCCGGAGGGTCTGGTAATACATTTTCAGGTCTTTCACTTCCAGCAGTGCCATCTTATGATCTCTCCCTGTACCGCGGATTGAGGACCTCGTTGACCGTGTTGCCGATGAAGGTGAAGCTCAAGCTAAGAAGGGTGATGGCAAGGCCAGGCGGGACGAGCCACCACCAGGCCAACTCGGTGAACGCCCCGAAAGCTCGGGCATTCTGGAGCATGCGCCCCCATGTCGGGATCCGAGGATCTCCGAGCCCCAGGAAGCTCAGAGAAGCCTCGTACAAAATGGCCACGGGCATCATGAGGACCATGTTGGCCACTACGAGCGGCAGGACGTTCGGCAGGATATGCACTACCATGATGTAAGCGTCGCTCGCCCCTGCAGCCTTCGCGGCCTCGACGAAAGCCCTTTCCTTGAGAGAAAGGGTCTGGGACCTCACGACTCGTGATGATCCCATCCATGAGAACGCTGCCACGAGGAGAACGATGTTCCACATGTTCTTTCCAAGGAAAGCCGACAGGATGATGAGCACCGGCAAGGTCGGAACCGACAGAAACACATCTGCGACCCTCATGAGAAACTCGTCCACGGGTCCTCCAAGGAATCCGCTGATAATCCCGATGGTTGTACCCAGGGCCACGCCTATGACGGCCGCGGATATACCGATGATGAGCGAGATCCTGGCACCGTAAACAAGCTGTGCCCAAAGATCCGACCCCATATGATCCGCCCCCAGCAGGCCGTGAAGAATGCCCAGAATGTTGAACTTCGCGGGAGCGAGGAACAGCCTTGCCTCGGCCGACGGGCTCTCGCTTGAAGCCTTCAGGACGAGCCTGTAATCGCCCTTTGTCGCGAAAATGACCTTGGCAGGGTCATCGAATATCGTCATGTTTAGCCTGGTCTTCATCTGCAGGTCCCGCGAGTCCAGGCCTGCTGTCGTCCAGTCCTGCTCACCATACACAGCCGTGCCCCATATGTCATATTCCTTGCCCTCGGGGTCAACGATTGCGAGGGAAAGCTGTGTCATGGCGTCCGGGGGGGCCTCTACCCGGTAGGTCACCTTGCCTTCGAACGTATTCGGGGGATTGAACCCGTAGTGGACCCTCCAGCTCAGCTCGCTCCGCGCGCCCCCTCCGCCTTCGCTAGACGGCTCAAACCTGATGACGGCGGTCTCGCCCCGGTCTCCTGCTTCTTCAAAAGACAAACTCGCCCGTTCCTGGCGTTCGACCTTCCACTGGTCTGGATGAATCGTGTACCTGGATGTGGGCGGAGCATTCCGGAACCGCGGTATGACAAACCTGGCCCATATCGGAGCAGCCAGCCTGTCCGCAAGGAAGAACTCCGTCTTGCGCGGGTCGTACGGCGTAAGGAGCGGCGCAGCAAGCGCAACCGCGATGTACAGCGCCAGCATGACCAGCCCCACCAGCCCGTAAGGCCTACGCCGATACTGTGCCCAGAAATCAGCGATCCCTGAACGCTTTCTTCTTGGTGCCGATTGCACTGCGGCCTGAGCTGCTACGGTCTCGCCACTCATCTACGTTCACCCGCCCCGACCCGTATCCTCGGGTCCACAAGTCCATACACCAGGTCCGCCATGAAATTGGATATGATGACAGCAAGAGCGATAAGGTAGAACGCTCCCTGCGCAGCAGGGTAATCCTGCTGGAGCACCGCGTCCATCAGGTAGCGGCCCACGCCGTGCCATGAGAAGATCGTTTCGGTGATGACCGCCCCGGTGACAAGGCCAGGCAGAGAGAGAAAGATCAGGGTCACGATGGGCGGCAGGACGCTCCTGAGGGCATGGTGGTAGAGGATGTCGCGCCTCGGCAACCCCTTGGCGCGGGCGGTAATTATGTAGTCCTGGCCAAGAGCTTCAAGCATGGTATTCCGCGTATAGAGCGCCCAGGAGCCGAACCCGATTATAACGTTGCTCCCGGCAGGAAGGATCAGGTGGTGAACACGGTCAAGGAACCTCAGGAATGCCCCATCAGGAGGCGGGGCGCTCATCGTGCCGTGTATAGGGAAGATCCTTATGTAGTAACCAAATAGCATCAGGAGCAGCAACTGAAAGAAAAACGTCGGGACCGCGTAAGTGAACAGCCCCGCCCCTGTCACGAACGTTTCAGCGAATGTACCCCTGTGCTGAGCCGCGTACACTCCCACGGCGGTTCCGATGATCATGGTCAGGGTAAATGCCGTGAGGAAGAGCACAATGGTATTGGGGAGGCGCTCCGCAAGCTCGCTGGCCACGGGCCGTCTGGTGGCGAACGACTGGCCCAGGTCGAATCTCAGGAGGCTTGTGATGTACTTCCAGTACTGCACCAGGGGGGGATCGTCGAGGCCGAACTGCTTCCGTAAGGCCATTCTTGCCTCAGGAGAAAAACGCGGGTCGATTATCATCTTCTCCGCGTCACCCGGCATCAATCGAAAGACGGCGAAGTTGAACGTGAGGATCACAAAAAGCACGATCAGTGCGTACACTATCCGGCGAATCAGGTATGTGCGAAAGCCCAACAGCCGTCACCTCGCTCTGGGATAAGCCTGCCCGCGGACTACCTCCCTGGGCCACGCGCACGAGCCACGCGGGCAACACAGTCCGCCGCTCCGCCCCACTGGCAGGAGCTGGAGCGGCGGACTCGTCGTAGGCCCCTTGTTAACGTCCTGTGATCAGTAAGACCGCGCTACTTCTTCGGAGGGTTCAACCTCCAGTAAATGGGGTTCTTGATCAGGCGCACGTACTCGCCGGGTTTGTACTCCTTGAGTATGAACGGACCGGTGCCGATGACCTTGGTGAGGCCCTTCACTTTCGGGTGGGGCTCAAGCCACGGCTGGAAGCCCTTCCAGTCCTTCACGTTCTCCCAGATGTGCTTGGGCAGGAACGAGTACGCTGCGTGATACAGGTGCCAGTAGCTGACGGTGCTGAAGTACACTATCGCGGTGTACGGGTCGGGCGTTTCAACTTTCACGATATCCTGCAGGTCGCTGATGTACAACGGGACCTCGTTCTTCTTGAGGTACTCTATCGTGAACTTGATATCAGCGGACGTGAACGGCTCGCCGTCCTGCCACTTGACGCCCTTCTCCAGGAACCACGTGACCTTTGTGCCCTTCTTGCCAGGCTCAGGCTCCCAGGTTTCCACCTTCCAGCTCTTCGCAAGCCACGGCATGTCCTCGAGGGTCTCGGGGTTCACCGCCAATAGGCCATCGCCGATCCTGCCGAGGACCTCCCACTCATACGCAGAGCTTGCGACGCACATGTTCAGGTTCTTGGGCTCCTCCGGCAGCAGCCACCGGATCGTGCCGCCCGGTCCCTGCACACGACGGATGTTGAGGGTGGTCCACCCGTTGTTGTACTGGGCGGCGCCGTAGCCCAACATCGGCACGTACCCTGTCACCATATCCTTGCGCCACGCGTCCATGTACGGACGAGAGTATAGCGTGACGTAAGGGAGCTTCTGCGACAGGATCACCTGCGCCTTGGCCGCAGCAGCCTTGGCGGTCTCAAGGTCTGGTGGGTAGTACACGGCCTCGACGGCCTTGTCGAGCTCTGGGTCGCGGATACCGGGCGTGTTGTACCCAGCCTCTACATCCTGCGACGAATGGAAGAACGTATAGAGGTAGTCAGGAATCCGGCTAAGGCCCCAGGCCAGCACGTACATATCGAAGTCGAACACGTCGATCTTCTCGAGCATGACCGGGAAATCCATTGGCTCCGGATCCACTGGGAGGCCGATGGCCTTTGCAGCCTCGGCGATCATCTTGCCGAGCTCAGCAGAGGTGGGCGCTACCTCATACGTGGGGGTGAATATCTTCATCTTCCGGAGCGGTTTTCCGGTCTTGGGATCGATCCTGACGCCGGTGGCCTTGTCCAGCTTATAGCCAGCCTTGTCCAGTATCTCCTTGGCCTTCTCCGGGTTATAAGGGTACTGCGGCACGTTGGGGTTGTGGAAAGGCGATGACTGCGGCACGAAACTCGTAAGCGGCAGCATGTACCCCTGGAAAAGCTGGTTTATGATCTGCTCGCGGTTGGTGACGTGCGCAATAGCCTGGCGAACGGCAACGTCATCGAGCGGGCCACGGCGCATGTTGAAGCACAGGTAGAACATGTGGAACCCGAGGTTCACGGTGATGTCGGCGTTCGGGTTCTGCTTGACCTTGTTGATGTCCCCAGGCCTTGTGAGCCCCGGAAGCACCACACTCTCACCGCGCTCGAACGCAATGAGCTGAGCTTCGCTATCCTTGATGATGGGCATGATGATCTGGTCGACACGGGGGCCCCAGGGCTCCCATTTCACCTTCTTCTCCTGGGCAGCCACTATCGTGGTAGCCAGGGCCAGGACAAGCAACAACGCTACGGGGACAAGAAACTTTCTCGCTCTCATCTCACTACCTCCTTCTTGTGGTCGTTCGGGGAATCATTGACGATCCTCAGAAACGGCCTCTACCCGCTTGTTGCTTTTGTACCTGCGTTTCACCTCCCACTTCAAGCGTCTTGCAACTTGAGCCAGTGTGGACTTTGCGATGACCACCGGCATTTCCCACTGCAGATTATTCCACGGGAATCATGGAACTCCTTCTCAGCACTGGAAGAATGTCATACGAATTTCGTATTGCACCAGCGTGGGCAGGTATAACATCGCCCGCCCCCCTGCCACCCTCCTCGTCAGACATCTGTCCGCTCAGCCGCCATCGTGCGAACGCGCAGTTCGCCCGAGCCTACGTCGGCGACGATCCTGAGCCTCACCTGGGCCGTGTCGAAATGCTCCGAGTGCTCGAACTTGTCGCCCCTGTAGCGCTGGCCCGCGATATACGCATCGCCTGATCCGATGCGGCCAGTGACGCTGAACCCGACCCCCTCTGGTATCCTGACCTCGAGAGATCCCGAGCCGACATCCAGCCTGACGTGGATCTCCCCGGGGTTCCACGTACCCTGGAGATCAACCATGGCATTCCCGGAGCCCACTTTCACCTCGACATTGCGTGGCTTGAGGTCACCGAGCCTGATGATGTCCACGCTTCCCGAGCCCACCTCGCAGGTGAAGTCCTCGCTTGCTTCGGCAAGAGACCGCGTCGCATGGCAAGACAGCGTACCGCTGTCGATATCGAGGCGTAGCTGTCGAACCTTCGTGCGCCCAAGCTCTACGGTGCCGTCTCCCGAGGTAAGATCCACGAGGATGTCGGTGGCGACGCCGGAGTCTGCGAGCTGGATCTCGTGTCTGGCCTGGGGAGACGGGAAGCGAATGCCGAACGTGCGGCCACCTTTCTCGGTGTAGTCCAGTACCAGCATTCCCCCTGACATCCTCTGGGAGAGGCGCGGCTCGTCCTCAGGCAGGTAGTAGGTTGCCTGCGTAAATAAAAAACCCGGCTTGTCGCTCTCGCCGATGGCCACCCGGCTGGACCCCAGCGACACGTGCAGCCGGACCGCCTCCGGCTGGTACGCCCGGGCCGACACCTCGAACGACTTGGTGCGGGCCTCGGACGCCCCCCATAGCGGTGTCTCGGAAACCCAGCCCGACGAGGCGGCGACTGCGGCCCCCACGATGAGCAGCAGGACGATGGCCGCGAACCAGCCGCCGCTCGCCCTGGCGCCGCTTCCCTCGAGAATCAGGGACACGCCGAAGACCACGAGAATGACTGGCCACAGAACGCGGATTGCGTCGCCAAGGCTCCAGTTGATAAGACCCAGGTTATTGGCGAGCAGGACCAGGCCGATCAGAATGAGTACCACGGCGAACACTCGTCTTCCAGCCATTCGTATCACTCCTCACCTGTAACTGGCAGCAGGGTGATCACAGTCCCCGGCGAGGGGGCTTGTCTCCGTGCATCCTCAGTGAAGGTTGACGAGACCGCTGTCTTTTTCCAGGTTAATGCCTTACTGTGGCGCGTACTTCCATCACACAGCCGTTCTGGCAACGCAAGTTAGCAGTCACTAAGTGGGGGTGCAAAAATGCTCCCGACTTTTGGGAGGGGTTGCCGGTGATTGCACGAGGGGTGTCAAAATCCGGCTGCCTAGCCGGACGGGCCGGATTTTGGCGAAGCGCGCCCCGCTTCGGGCGCCGTCCCCGAGTGCAACACCGGCAACCCGGCAGCTACTGGAAGAGGGGCGAGGACTAATGCACCCTCACTTAGGAAAGTCAACGGCCGTGTTCATTATCTCGAGCTTCGACTGAGTAGTTCAATGCTGGCAAGGAAGATCCTTTCGAATGCCGTGCGAAGTTAGGCTCACGATGTTCCCCCGCCGCTCCACGCGTCCCTCAACAACAAGGATTGGGCTCGTGAACATCACACCCCCGCACTGCCTGTATACGTCCTCGAACACCGTCACGTCGATGAGGCCGGTCTCGTCCTCGAGCGAGAAGAAGACCACGATCCTTCCGCTTCGGGTCGGAGGGCGGTGCGGCCTTACCACCACTCCCGCCACCCGCACGCTCGTGCCCGACTCCATCTCTTTTGCGGCGGCAGCCGTGAGCACCCCTCCCCTCGCCAGGCGGCTACGATATAACTCCATCGGATGCTTCGTGGGATGGAGGCCGAGTATGTAGAACTCGTACTTGAACTTATCGACCTCGGAAAAGTCGGGGATATCCCCTAACGATCGAAGAGAGCCGCCGTCCCCGGCCTGCGTGCTCCGCACCTGCATGCCGGCTTCGGAAAAGGTGCCGACGCCGTCGCCAGTGCCAGTGCCAGTGCCGGCGTCAGCGGCAGCGGCAGCAGCAACAGCAGCGGCAACAGCAGCGGCAGCGCCATCGTTGGGGCCGCGCCGCGGCTGCAGGGTCAGACCAGGGATGGCGGCGCGGCCATCGCCGCTTCCGCTCCTCTTCGGGCCCGCCGACTCACGCGACCGACCTCCCAACCGCTCCGCTCTCCGCAGCTGCCTTGCGATCTTCCAAAGCGCAGCCCTGCGGTTGGGACACAGGGAATCAAATGCGCCGCATAACACCAGATTTTCAAGGAGGTCCCGATCCACGGGCACCCGCGCGAAGAAGTCCTCGACGGAGGCATACCCCAGCGGCCCTCTGGATGCGACTATCCTTGCGGCCGTCTCCTCGCTCATGCCCCGCACTCTGAGAAGCCCCACGCGTATCGCGCCGTCCTCGACCGTGAACCTCTCGGCGCTCCTGTTTATGTCAACCGGCAGGATCCGGACCCCGCGCCGCCTGGCCTCCGCGCATATGGTGTTCGGCGGATAGAACCCCATCGGCTGGTTGTTCAGGATGGCCGTGTAAAACTCCGCAGGGAAATGGCGCAAGAGGTACGACGTCTTGTAGGCGGTGTCCGCAAAGGCCGCCGCGTGGGCCTCGCAGAAACCATATCCTGCGTATGCGACTATGTATGAAAGCACCGTCTCGGCGACCTCCCGGGGGGCCCCATGTTCCATCGCCTTCCTCACGAATTCCTTCCCTATCTCGTCCATCTCCGCCCTGGAGCGGTAGTGAGTCATCACTTTTCTCAGGCGGTCGGACTCCCCTGGAGTGAAGCCGGCTATCGCCGTTGCGATCTCGATTACCTGCTCCTGGTAGAGCACCACGCCGTACGTTTTCTTAAGGATCCTTTCAAGGCTGGGATGGACGTAAGTCACGTCTTCAAGCCCCCGCCTCCTTGCGACGAACGGCTCCACCATGTTCCCCTGGACGGGACCCGGCCGGATGAGCGCGACGCTCGCCACGATGTCCTCAATGGTGCTCGCCCCGAGGCGTCCCTGGAGCGCGCGCTGCGCCGGACTTTCAAGCTGGAAGGCACCTATGGTTTCCCCGGCGTTCAGCATCTCGTATGTGGCCTCATCGTCGAGGGGAATGCGCTGGTAATCGACACCGCTCAGCTTCACGGAGTCTTCCACCGCCGCGAGCATGCGCAGCGACAGCAAATCGAGCTTGATGAGGCCGACCTCCTCCACGTCGTCCTTGTCGAACTGGGTGATGACCACGCCGCGCGCCGCCATCTGCAAGGGGGTCACCCTCACGAGAGGCACCCGGCTTGCCACCACCCCGCCCAGGTGGGTACCGATGTGGCGCGGCACGCCCGCCAGGGCCTGGCATATATCGAACAGGCGAGAGTATTTCTCCACGTGGATGCCGCTTTCGCGAAGCTCGGGGTACCTCTCGAAGGCCGCTCTGATCTCGTCAGCACACATGTGCGGAAGGCGCTTCGCAAGCCGGTCTATGTCCCCTGAGGGCAGCCCCATGGCCTTGCCCACGTCGCGCACGGCAGACCTCGCTTGAAACGTGTTGAAGGTACATACCGTCGCCACACGCTCGGGACCGTACTTGCGCTGCAGGTAGTCTCGCACCTCATCTCGCCTGCGGGCATCGAAGTCGATGTCGATGTCAGGCTTCTGCGCCCGCTCAAGGCTGAGGAAACGCTCGAAGAGAAGGCCCCGGGCGATCGGGTCCACGCTGGTTATGAAAAGGCAATACGCCACGGCGGAGTCTGCTGCGGAGCCCCTCCCCGCGAACCTGATCCCCTTTTGCCGGGCGAAACTCACAACGTCCCATACCATGAGAAAGTAGTCCTCATACCCGAGGGTGCATATGACGTCAAGCTCGTGGTCGAGCCTCGACCTTATCGCCGGGGTGATAGTCCCATAGCGCGATGAGGCGCCTTCGTATACAAGATGTCGGAGGTACTCGGCGGACGTCCCCGTCCCCCCTGGAGGGACAAAGGTTGGAAAGAGCCTCTGGTCGAGCAAAAGCCCGGGAGAGCACCGGTCGGCGATCTCGCCGGCGGCTGCTATCGCCTCAGGATAGCGGCGGAAAAGGGACGTCATCTCCTCGACAGGCTTCAAGTAGTTCTCGGCGTTGAGCCTTCGCTCAGGATGCACATCGTCGAGCCGCGTCAGCGTGCGGATACAGGTGAGGACGTCATGTATGGCAAAGTCTGATTTTTCGCAGTAGTGGACGTCGTTGGTAGCCACGACCCTCACCCCGACTTCCTCCGCCAGCTCAATGAGGCGGGAGATGAGGTGGTCGCCACCTGGGATGGCGAGGTTCTGGAGTTCTATGTAGAAGCTGTCCCGCCCGAAGATGTGCACAAGCCGCCTGGCAAGCTCCAGCGCCTGCCTGTACCTGCCTGCGCGGACGAGCGCTGGGACGGCACCCCGCACGATGCACCCGGAAAGCGCTATGACCCCCTTGTGGTGCTCCTCAAGCGAGGACAGGGACACCCTCGGCGCCAGGCGGCGCTTGACAAACTCCGCCAAAACCCCGCTCCCCGACGCCGGGAGCGCTCGCCCGGGCGGCCCTAAGCGAAGGTTAGTTAATTCCTCCCGGTTTTCCAGCGGGTGTCGGGTTGCCGGTGTTGCACTCTCACTTATTATCGTATCGCTGGGGCTCTTAGAAAACGGAGCTATGCCGTCGCCTGCGATGGCCCTCTCCCAGTCTCTCGACATATAAGCCTCGGTGAGGATCGTGCAGATGTTGGCATAGCCCTCGGGACCTTCCGCCAGAAGTACCAGGTGGCTCCCGCCCTCGAGCGTGACCTCGACGCCGTGGATAGGCTTTATCCCGTGCTGCCGGGCGGCCCGGGCGAACCTTGCCGCCGCGCAGAGGTTGTCGTGGTCCGTGACGGCGATGGCCTCCATGTCAAGCTCCGCCGCGCCCCTCACAATGGCCTCGACGCTTGACGCCCCATCAAGGAATGAGAAATGCGAGTGCACGTGGAGATGCGCGAACTTCCCCATGGCGCTTCGAACTCCCTCAACTATTTATGGCTAGTCGAAGATCTTCGTAAGCTGCCAGGCGTCGTGCTCATCGCAACAGAGTTCGTATACTCCGCCGTTGTCTGCAAGCACGGCAAAAACGCGCCTCTCCCCTTCCCCCTGCCACCAGTCGCCTACCTCGCGCCACTCGTCAACAATGGAAAGCACCCGAAGCCATTTTCGTTTCCAGTAGAACCTCTCCGGGCGCCGGTCTCCTCGCATCACAACCTGAAGCGACCTGTTTACTCTCCTCATACGAACAAGCCTCCCAGGCCAGCAGGAGTCTATCTCTTCTGTCGCATTCAAGCAGGCTCGCCGGAAAAAGGCTCTTCACGCCGAACTTCTCCCTTACCCGACCCACGACCGCATCGACGGCTCGGGTCGGGTCGACGGCTATATGCGGATCGAACATGTCCACCTGCGATGCCGCTACCGTAGGCACGAGATCGGCTGCTATAAGGGATATCGCTCTCACAGGACGGGACAGCCCGCATGTCGCCGGCTCGCGCCTCGTCACCTGCCGCCCCGGACCCCACGCCGACCCAAACGACCCAGGCGCTTCAGGTGCCCCGGGCGACTCAGATTGTGATGGCGTGGCCCCGCCGGGCGCCCACAGTACCTCCCTCAGGAGGCTTCTATATATCGCCGGGACGCCGCCGTAGAACTCCCGCGGCTTCGAAAGGCGTCGCTCGCGCGCCACCTGGCTCGCACCATTGTTGCTGGCGAGCTCGAGCGTGATACCCCACCGGCGGGCCGTCACAGCACAGGCCCTCAGCCTTTGTTCGATGAACGCAGCGCCGCTTTCCACTATGCGAGCCAGGATAGGCCCATCGGAAACCTCGTCGTCGAAAGCCTTCCGAAACGTTACAGTCTTTTTCGGATAGACGGACATCACCCTCGAACGATCCGTGCCGAGGCTTAACTCGTAAACAACGTGCCCTGCCTCTCCCAACGCATCGACGAGAGCCGATCTCCCCATCGCCTGCACGTCGCCCACCCGTTGCACGCCAAGGCGCAGGAGGCGCTCGATCACATCTCTATCGATGGTCCAGAGCACGCGCACGGGCAACGGAGCGAGAAACTCTCTCTCCTTCCCGGTAACGATCAGGGCGTTCCCAGCCTCGCGCGCCGGGCTGATCGGCAGATGCCTCCCCTGCCTTTCTCTTTCAGGACGCGACCCCGCCCGGCGGCGGCGCGAGACTCCGGATGCTTTGCCCCGCAAGCCCCCCCTTGCCTCCTCGATCACTCCTGAAGCCACCCGCGCCACCAGCTTGCAGCTGGCCACCCCGAACATGGGGCGGCTTCCAATGATGCTCTCCACACCCTGGGATACTCTTTCGAGCACGCCCGGCACATCGGCGCATCCTGAAAGGTCGATGAAGGCTTCGTGCTGGGCCAGGGGCTCCACTGCCGGGCTATACTGCGCGCATGCCTCCCATAGGCTGTCGGCAAGGCTGTCGTACCGCTCAGGGACGTAGCCCACCTCGATGATCTCCGGGCACACGAGTCGCGCCGCGGACAGCGACATCCCCGGCTCTATGCCCCTCTTCCTCGCACCCGGCGACACATCCATCACCTGCTTACCCCCTGCGATCACCACCACAGGCGCCTCCTCCAGATGTCGGCTCAATAGAGCCTCGGCTTTCGCATAAAAACCGGGCACCCAGGTATGCGCCACCACCATTGACATGGGTCTCACCTTCATGACTGACCTTCATGACGATAGAGGCAGTGTGGTCGAACGTCTGTTCGCATTTATAGTATATGAGGCCCCCATCCTTCCTGTCAAGACAAATTCTGCCATACAGCCCCCAGCACAGAAGGAATTTGTGCCGACATGTCCAAACAACTAAGTGGCAGCGCTACTGTCGCCCAACACAACAAGGCGCGATTCAGCCAAGACCCCGTGCGACTCCAAACGTCGTCCGAAAGGAGGCACTGTCGTTGCCAAAGCATCGTCCTGGCGGATAGTCTTTACCGCTGGCGGCTCTCACCCGGGGATCCCCTGTCGAAGCCTCGAGACAAGGAGGATGTGAAGGAAGATGAACCTGTTTGATGCGATGAGGAAACACGACTATGAGCAGGTCCTTTTCTGCAGCGACACATCCGCGGGCCTGCGGGCGATAATTGTCATCCACGATACCACTCTCGGCCCCGCCCTCGGCGGCACACGCATGTGGCCGTACAACACCGAAGAGGAGGCGATCATCGACGCGCTCCGCCTCGCTCGCGGCATGACCTACAAAAACGCCGCGGCGGGGCTCAACTTCGGTGGTGGAAAGGCCGTCATCATCGGCGACCCTAGAAAGGATAAGTCCGAAGAGCTCTTCAGGGCGTTCGGCCGGTTCGTGGACACCCTCGGTGGCAGGTTTATCACAGGCGAGGACGTCGGCATCACAGTGGACGATGTGGAAACCATCAGATGTGAGACCAGGTGGGTCGGAGGCTCATCCAGCGCCTCCGGAGGCAGCGGCGACCCCGGCCCGGTGACCGCTTACGGTGTCTGGCGCGGCCTTGCGGCATGCGCGAAGGTAGTTTTCGGTAGCGACTCGCTGAAAGGGCTCACCGTGGCCATCCAGGGAGTGGGAAGCGTCGGCTACCACCTCGGCAAGCACCTCCGCGATGAAGGCGCGAAGCTCATCGTAACCGACATCTTCCCGGACAAGGTCCAGAGGGCAGTGCGTGACCTCGGCGCCCAGGCCGTGGAGCCCGACGCCATATTCGACGTCGAGTGCGACATCTTCGCCCCATGTGCCCTCGGTGCCATCCTCAACGATGACACCATCCCCAGGCTCAAGTGCAAGATCGTGGGAGGCTCCGCCAATAACCAGCTGAAGGAGGACCGCCACGGCGACGTGCTGCAGGACATGGGCATCCTTTACGCGCCCGACTACATCATCAACGCCGGGGGCGTCATCAACGTCGCAGATGGGCTCTTCGGGTACAACCGTGAGAGAGCCCTTCGAAAGGCGGCAGGCATCTACGATACGATACTCAAGGTCGTCGAGATATCGAAGCGGGACGGCATTCCGACCTACAAGGCCGCCGACCGGCTCGCCGAGGAGCGCATCGCTACCGTAGGTAAGATCACGCGGCGGATCCGGTCCGGCCGCACCTGGGAAATGGTTGAGTAGGCCTGGTTCGCGACCCGGCGGCATGTGCAGCGGCTGCGGCGGGCAAGCCGCCGCGCCCCCGAAACGGCATGGCTGCCCCAGGGGATGCGACGCGGTCCGGTGCCTTGGACGGGCAATACGCAATAAACGAGGAGGGCCTGCCGCCGACTGCGACCCCAGTTCGCCGGCAGGCCCTTCCTCTCGGCACGAGCCAGCCTGTTGTGTCCGCGTCTCGCTCACGCGCTTCCTGGACCGGGCATCACGGACCTGGACCTGGTATCATGCGCCAAAGCCCTCATCACCCGGCGCCGGCATGCGTACTTTACCCTCGAACGATGCTCAACAAAGCCCAATCCGCGCTTTCATGCTCCCTGACGGTATCGGCTACAGCGAGCACATGCAACCGCCTTACATTTCACCGTGTTCCAGCGCGGCCTTTGGTGCGGCCATCAAACCTCAGCACGCACGGGAGGCCGACTCTCTGTCGCTGCTGCCGGTGTCCAACTGAATCCCGTTGAATTCCGTTACGCCTCCTGCTTTCCGGCGGAGCTCGCGGTCCTTGCCTTCAAGGTCCTCTCCGCCAGGTACACCACTGCGGGGATGAAAACGAGCTGCAGGATGACGCCGGGCAGACTCCCCACAATCCCGGCAGTCAAGGGATAGAACACCGGCACCCGGTTCAGGCCGAACAGGGGCAGAAGGCATGCCGCAAGCACGCCGTATACGAGGCGGCCGCCGATCATCGCGCCCACAAGCGCCACTATCACGTTTTGTCTCAGCACCCTGTAAAGGAGCCCGCTCAGGAAGCCATACACCGCGAGCTCCGCCATCATAGCCTGCGCTATGGGCGGCATCAGGGGAGGCATCCCGGTCAAAAGGGCAGAGAGGATGGGAGTAAGAAATCCAACGACCGCGCCTGTGACAGGGCCGGTAAAGAAGCCTGCCAGAAGGACCGGTATATGCATGGGAAGGAACACTTTGCCCGCCCCCACAGCGTGGAAGAACACGGGGAACACTATCCCGAGCGCAATGAAGATCGCTCCGTAAGTAACCCCTCGCACCACATTGTTTCGCACTGCTACCTGCTCCCTTCACGTCGTATTTCCCAGAGCGCAGTCGCCCTTGAGAGCACCAGCCCTGCCGCACCGCGGCCGCCGCCGGCTGAGACCGCCCCCGGAAATCAAAGAAGGCTTTTCCCTGTGCAAGTCATAGTAAGCCTCCCGTGCTTGACCCCTTTCACGCTGATGAGGCTGTCAGCCAAGCTCCTCAGGTCTCTGCTTCTCCCCCGCACCACCAGGACCTCGAGGCAGTTGTCGTGGTCGAGGTGAACATGCAGAGTTGAGATGACGAGGGGCTGATGATCGTGCTGGATGTCTGTGAGGTATTCGCCGAGCCCTCTCCCGTGGTGGTCGAACACCAGCGTAATCGTCCCGACGACCTCCTCGTCGCCCCCGTCCCACTCACGCTCCACCAGGTAGGCCCTGATAAGGTCACGGATGGCCTCGGACCGGTTCGCATACCCCTGCTCCTGGATGGCCCTGTCGAAGTTCGCAAGCAGCTTCTCATTCACGGCCACCCCGAACCGCACGAGGCCTCCGGCACACTCCTGCCTGTCTCCCACTGCAGTCCCCGCCTCCCGGCACAGGCGTAGCACGTCTTATCACTATCGTAGCACGGCACTGCAACAATTCTCTATGAATCACAGAAATCCTGCTGCCTGACACAAAGGTTTTGAACAACAGAACGCGAGCGCCCCTGGTGTGAGGAGCGCTCGCCTCAAGCCAAACAAGCAACCAGATCTATAAGCCGAATCCTGTCGAGGGTGGCCATCTGTCTTGGACCCGGGTCGCCCCGGGCCTCATGCGACCGTACCCGAGGGGAAGGCGGGCCACCTTATGTCCCTCCTATTTGGTCTTGCTCCGGGTGGGGTTTGCCTAGCCGACCGGTCGCCCGGCCGCTGGTGCGCTCTTACCGCACCGTTTCACCCTTACTTGCACGTCATCGAACCCTCGTGTGGCCCAACGCGCGCAAGCGGTCTCATCTCTGTTGCACTTTCCTTGGGGTCGCCCCCACTGGGGATTACCCAGCACCCTGCCCTGTGGAGTTCGGACTTTCCTCAGGCGCGCCATAGCACCTGGGCTACGCGCCCGCGACCACCCGATCTGCTTGCTTGTCGAAAACCTATAAGGATTGTACCACGTGCCAGCCCGTATGTCAAATCTAGCGGCCGCCCCGGCCTCGCCGCATCGCCGCCTCACGCTGGCCGCCTCAATTCGTTTGCTCGCCGCCCCGCCCACATGGCTCCCCGGCTCTCTTCCCGCGCTCGAGAGCAGTGTCGATTCCCATATTGGCAAGCTCGTCGGCCCTCGCGTTCACGCCCCGCCGCACGTGTCTTACAGGGCACGAGTCGAATCCTCTCCTCAGTTTCTGCACCCTCGCCGCGAGGGGCCGCAGTCGATCCGACTTCACAGCGTACTCCCCGGAAAGCTGCCTCGCCACAAGCTCGCTGTCCACATACACCTGCACTCTACGCGCCCCAAGCTTTTTCGCAGTCTCGAGCGCCCTCGCAAGAGCGAGATACTCGGCCTCGTTGTTAGTCGCACTGCCGATCCCCTGGCTTATCTCCGCAACCAGCTGCCCGCTCTCGTCGAGAATGACCGCGCCGATCCCCGCAGGGCCTGGATTCCCCCGGGACGCACCATCACTGTATATGATCAGCTCACCACCTGCATCAGCCTGCAAACAGTCGTCCACCACGTTCCCTCCGCCATCCTCCCGGAGCCGTGTGCTGGCAACCCCGCCCGCGCCCCTCCAAAGGTCTCGCAAACCGCGGCCAACCCCACTGAGCTAGCCGCGACGCGGAGGTCACCCGACCCAGCAAAGGATCCTGCCGCAACTCTCGCACCTGACAACCTGGTCGTTGGGTTTCGCGCGGGCCACAAGGAACGTCGGCAGAATCACGTGGCACCCGCCGCACGTCCCGTCCCTGACGGGCACTACCGCAAGACCACCCTTGTCCTTCGCGAGCTGCTCGTACCTGGCGAGAACACCAGCCGAGATCTTCGCGGCAAGCGCATCGCGCTCTTTGGCAATATCCGACATCTCGGATTCGATCTCAGACACCCTCGCATCGCGCATGTTTTTCAGGCTCTCCAGCTTCGACGCACCCTGACCGATCTCGTCGCCCAGCGTCTTCGCCTGGGACTCGAGCGCCTCGATCTCCTCCATCTGACCGATGATCCGGTCCTCAAGCCGAGCTTTGCTTGCTTCCAGCATCCTGAGTTTACCCTGCATGCCCTCGATCTCTCTGGGGTTCGTGACCGTGCCTCCGTACAGCTTTCTCGAAATGGTCTCGATAGCCGTAACCGTCTCTTTGAGGCTCCATTCCGCTTCTTTCTGCTCTTTACGAGTGCGCGCAAGCCCCGCATTTGTATCGGCGAGGCTTGCGCGCAGCGCCGCAAGAGCGGCCTCAAGATCGTCGATCTCTTTCTGGACAGGCAGCTCCGCGAGCACCCTTTCCAGCCGCTGTCTCTGCATGTCCAGGTGCTGGAGTTCAAGGAGCAACTGTATCTCGGTCATCGCCATTATTCCCTTCGCGTTATCGTATGAGCCTGAAGGGAGCGATCGCCTGCGCCGCGGTACTCTAGCTTCTTATCGCCCCCAGGAGGTCTTTGTAGGTTTCGATATCCATGCCCACTTCGGTGCGCTTGGCCTGCACGTCTGTGCCGTTTTTCTTCGCACAGTCAACGCATCGTTTTGTAGTCGGCAGAATCTCGAGCCTCGCTTTTGGGATGACCTTGCCGCAGATCTCGCACTTTACGACCATCCTTCTGGGCCCCTTTCTCCTCCGGTCTGCCGTTCCCGCTGGCCTCAAGGCCCCGATGCCGGAGCATCTCTGCCATTGAACAAGACCCCGGCAGGCACGGGCTTCCTTCTCGGTTACTATACTTATTTCTACACCAGACTTTCAGTTCCTGCACGCCGCCCACGAGGGCCCGGCCTACGCCATACCGCGCTGCCGTCATCCCCCTGCAACGCCGCTACCCCGCATCCGGTCGCGACAGGCTCGCGCCTCCTCTCCTCTCTAGCCCTTTCTATCTCTGGATGCCAACCTCACCAGAGCCTTTCGGGTTTCCGGTGGCTGCCGGTGTTGCACTCCGGGGGCCGCGCTCCCCGGGCGGGGCGCACCAACAACGCCCCGGTGCCGACAGTGCGTAAGCCCGCTGCAAGCTGGTACAAACTCGCAAACCCATACCTGGAGGTGCCCATGACACAAGATGGAGATGCGAAACACAGAAAGCGGGCGATCTCCGCCCGCTTGAACATTCTGGTGGGCCCACCTGGGATCGAACCAGGGACCGACCGGTTATGAGCCGGTTGCTCTACCGCTGAGCTATAGGCCCGAATTCCTGGCTCCCTGGGCAGGACTCGAACCTGCAACCTACCGGTTAACAGCCGGCCGCTCTGCCATTGAGCTACCAGGGAACAAAACTTGATTTACATGACCTATTATACACGCACGACCCCACCCGGTCAAGAGGCAGGCGCCGCGAAATCCGCACGCCGCCTCTATCCGGTTTCTGGGATCTACTCAAGGTAGTCTTTGAGCTTCTTGCTCCGGCTAGGATGCCTGAGCTTCCGGAGCGCCTTGGCCTCAATCTGCCGGATCCTCTCGCGGGTGACACCAAACACCTGGCCGACCTCCTCAAGGGTGCGCGACCGGCCGTCATCAAGGCCGAAGCGCAATCGGAGCACCTTTTCCTCTCTCGGAGAAAGCGTGTTAAGAACGTCCTCGAGTTGCTCCTTGAGGAGATGGAAGGACACCGCATCCGCAGGAGCCATTACGTCCTCATCCTCGATGAAATCCCCAAGATGGCTATCCTCTTCTTCCCCAATAGGTGTCTCAAGGGACACAGGCTCCTGCGCAACCTTCATGATCTCTCTGACCTTGTCCTCGCTCATGTCCATGGCCCTGGCCGTTTCTTCTATGGTGGGCTCCCGGCCATACTCCTGCACAAGCTGCCTTTGCACTCGCACGAGCTTGTTGATGGTTTCAACCATGTGGACGGGGATCCGTATGGTCCTCGCCTGGTCGGCGATGGCCCGAGTTATCGCCTGCCGGATCCACCAGGTTGCGTAGGTGCTGAACTTGTACCCCTTCCGGTAGTCGAACTTCTCGACCGCCTTCAGAAGGCCAAGGTTCCCCTCCTGTATGAGGTCGAGGAAGAGCATGCCGCGACCGACGTAACGCTTGGCGATGCTGACCACGAGCCGGAGGTTTGCCTCGGCGAGCCTGCGCTTGGCCTGTTCGTCGCCCTTCTCGATCCGCTTTGCAAGCTCGACCTCCTCCTCGGCAGTGAGAAGCGGGACTCTCCCGATCTCCTTAAGGTACATCCTGACCGGGTCGTCCACGCTGATGCCTTCAGGGAGGGAAAGATCCAGGTCCACGTCCTCGTGGACGGCCGCGTCCCCGTCCGGCCCATCAGGTCCCTCCGGGACCACGGCTTCCTCGGGCACATCCCCCGCCTCTCCATCTCCCGGCTCAGGCACGACGTCTATGCCCATCTGACCCAGGGCCTCGTATATGTCGTCTATTTGTTCGGGGGACAGCTCCACATTCTGAAGCGCGTCCATTATTTCCCTGTACGTCAGTGTGCCCTTTCTCTTGCCATGTTCGATAAGCTCCTTCAACTCGGGCACGTCAGGCTGCCCAGGCTTCGTCATCGTCATCCCTCCTTTCGGTCCCCAGCCGCCGGATACGCCGCCGGTCATGCCAGTTGAATCTCGCTCGCGCGCGCTCACAGCTGCGCGCATCTCGAGGGACCGGGCTCGCAACGCTCACCTGGTTCCCGAAAACGGCTGAAACTCTCTTGAGAGCCTCGCCCTGAGGCTCCAGAGCTCTGCCAGCAAGTCTCTCGATCTCTCCATCTCTCCCGTGTTGCCAAGGGACGCAAGCTCCTGTTCGATCTCGCGGATCCTCTCCCTCAGGCCATGTTCCCGCAAGACACCGAGGCAATCTCGGGCGGCCTTCACCGGATCACCCTGCCCCTCGCCGGCCTGTCCGAGAAATACGCCAGCGGCGTACCGGCGAGTCTCCTCGTCGTCAAGCGCTCCTATCACCTTGGAAGGCTCCGCGGCAGGGCCTTCCTCGCCCTCCGTGCCGGCATCCGCGGTCTGCTCCGCCATGGCTCGTGCTATCTCCCGGTGCCTGGGATCATGGAAGCCGTCGGGCCCGACCTCCGAGAGGACGGTCGTCTGCACTTCTCTGCTCTCGGCCATGAGCCTGAGAAGTATCTTCTCTGCTTCCAGAACTTTCATCATCTCGCCTGATCTGGCAATATCATCCTCTGACTTAGTATGCCTGCTTCCGGCGTTTCTATCCCCGGGCGCCCCGGGCGCCCCCAGACGTGCCGGCGCCCTGGGCCGCCCGCCTCGCCCGCCCGGCCCGGGTTGCTCTGCGCGGGCGCCTCCCGCACGAACGATCGCTTCGACATCCTTGTTCAGGGCATCCGGATCTATCTCCAGCTCGGATGCGACCTTACGAGTGTATTCGCTGCGCTCGACAGCGCTCTCTATGGTTGCGAGCACCCTTGCCGCTTCGCGCGCCGCGTTCACCCTTCCCTCAACTGTGCTGCGGTCGCAGCTCGAAACCGCGAGGTGGAGCTTGTAATCGATGAGAGGTTTCGCATCCGCCAGCACCCGCGCGAGGGCTTCCGCGCCGCCCCTCCTGACGGTCGCATCTGGATCCTCCCCCGCAGGCAGGCTCGCCACCCTCACGATAAGCCCCGCTCCGGCCAGGATCTCCATGCCCCGCACCGTTGCCGTCGCACCCGCGGCATCGGCGTCGTACGCGATCACTACACCTGGTGCGTAGCGTCGGAGCGTCCTTGCCTGCTCCTCCGTGAGCGCCGTGCCCAGCGAAGCAACAACGTGGCCGAATCCATGCTGGTGGGCGGCGATTGCGTCCATGTACCCTTCGACTATAACGGCTGCCGACTCCTTACGTATGCCGTCCTTTGCGAGGTGCAGCCCGTAAAGGTTCTTCCCCTTCTTGAATAAAGTGGTCTCGGGCGAGTTCAGGTATTTCGGGACAGAGTCGTCGAGGACCCGTCCCCCGAACCCTATCACTCTTCCCGAAGAATCGCATATCGGGAACATCAGCCTTGCTCTGAACCTGTCGTAGCAACTCCCGGGGTCCTTCCCCGGGATAACGAGCCCGGCCTCGAGAAGAACTTCCTTCGGAATCTTGTTCTTGGTGAGGGCCTTCAGGAGGGCGTCCCAGGATGGCAGGGCGTACCCAAGCCTGAACTTCCCGACGATCTCGTCTACGAGACCGCGCCGCTTCAGGTAGGCCCGGGCGTTCTCGGCTTCCGGACTTTCCGCAAGCACGCGCTGGAAGTACTCGCACGCAGCCTCGTTTGCCTCATATAGGGCTCTCAGCCTTTCTCGCGCTTCCCGCGTTTCCTGCGACCCTTCCTCGATAGCGATGCCGGCCCTATCAGCAAGGATCCTCACCGCCTCGGCGAAGCCCACGTTCTCCGCCTTCATGACGAAACTGAAGACATCACCGCCCGCGCCGCACCCGAAACAGTGAAAAAGCTGCTTCTCGGGGGACACCACGAACGAAGGCGTCTTTTCCGTGTGGAACGGGCACAGACCCTTGTAGGTTCTACCGGCCTGCTTCAGCGCAACGTACCCGGATATCACCTCGACGATGTCGCTCTTTGCGCGGACCTCGCTGAGAACGTCTTCACTATAGCCGCGCATTGCGCCAGTTCTCCTCGTCACACCACAAGTCAACGAGACGGGTTCGTTGTAGTTCCTCTTTCGCCACTACGGGCGTTTTTCCTCTTTTGCCAGGCCGCCCCGCCCAAAGAAAGCCACCTTCCTCTGGGCCGGGCATGCCGGTGCCGACGATGTCCCGATACGGCCTTGAACTGCACAAAAACCGGCGTAGAGGATTCGACGGATCTTGCCAAAATCCTCCCTCATGCTCAAGATTTCGCACCTCGGCCGCATCGTCGACCGGAGCACGTGTTCGCATATTCCATAGTATATCATACTTGAAGCAGTATATGCCCGAAAATTCACTCGCGTGCGACAAACTGCTCTACCAGCCGCTGGCAGGCCCAGCGCACCTGGTCTTACCCCAGGACTGCCGGTGCCCCCGCGAGCGCCTCAAGGCGCTCGCGGGGGCACCTTCCCGTCGTTCCGCGTCATCTTTGAGTTCGCCCGCCTGCGCAGCCTCCGCGACGCACAGGCCACGCTCGGCTTCGGGGGCTCTCCGGCGCGTGCCCGCGGTCGGCCTCCGCTGCCCGCTCCACTGCCCGGCCCAAGCAGCCCACGTTGCCTCCGCAAGGACCAAGCGGCCTCCGGGCGGCCCGCATGAGGTCCGCATGGACACGGACGCGGGCCGGCCCTTCCGCGGCCCACGGCCTGCCCCCCGCAAAACACTCCCTGTTACGCTGTGGTGTACTCCTCCACGCGACCCGCCTTGCTCTTCGCCTTTCGCGGGTTCCTTATCTCGGCCTGGGCCGCTGCCAGCCTCGCGATGGGCACCCGGAACGGGGAGCAGCTCACGTAGTCGAGGCCTGCGTCGTGGCAGAACTCGACAGACGAGGGATCTCCGCCGTGCTCTCCGCATATGCCCACTTCGAGTTCGGGCCTCGTGCGCCTGCCGCGCTCCACGGCGATCTTGATGAGTTGGCCGACGCCCTTCCGGTCGAGCACCTCGAACGGGTTGTGCTCCAGGATGTTGTGCTCGAGGTAATACGGCAGGAACTTGCCCTCGGCGTCGTCGCGCGAGAAGCCGAACGTCGTCTGCGTGAGGTCGTTGGTGCCGAAGGAGAAGAACTGGGCTTCCTTCGCGATCTCGTCAGCCGTAAGAGCCGCCCTGGGAAGCTCGATCATCGTGCCGACCATGTACTCGAGCTTCACGCCATATTTCTCCATGGTTTCCTTCGCGACCCGATCCACCACCTCGCGGGCTATCTCGATCTCCCTGACGTGCCCGACCACCGGGATCATGACCTCCGGGAAGACCTTGTACCCTTCCTTCGTCAGCTCGCAGGCGGCCTCGAATATGGCCCTCGCCTGCATCTCATTGATCTCGGGGTAGGTTATGCCGAGCCTGCATCCCCTGTGGCCGAGCATGGGGTTGAGCTCGCGGAGCTTGTCGACGCGCGCCAGGAGCGCCTCCTTCTTCTTGAGCTCCTCCGGGTCCGCCCCCTGAAGCCTCATCTTCGTGACCTCTACCAGTAGCTCCTCGTGGCTCGGAAGGAACTCATGGAGCGGCGGGTCGAGGAGCCTGATGATCACAGGGTACCCGGCCATGGCCTTGAGGATTCCACGGAAGTCCTCCACCTGGAACGGCAGCAGCTTGTCGAGGGCCGCGCGCCGCGCCTCCGTGGTCTCTGCCAGGATCATCTCCTGCACCACCGGCACCCGTTCCTCGCCGAAGAACATGTGCTCGGTCCGGCAGAGGCCGATGCCCTTGGCCCCGAACTTGAGCGCCGTCTCGGCATCATGAGGCGTGTCGGCATTTGCCCGTACTCCGAGGGCCTTGATCTCGTCAGCCCACTCCATGAGCGTCGCGAAATCCCCGCCGATGGTGGGGTCCACTAGCGGCGCCTCGCCCAGGATGACCCTTCCATTGGTCCCATCCAGGGTTATGATGTCGCCTTCTTTCACCACCACATCGCCTACGCGGAAAAGCTTCTCCGCCTCGAAGACGGTGATGGCCTCGCACCCGGTGACGGCAGGCGTGCCCATGCCACGCGCCACAACCGCAGCATGGCTGGTCTTACCGCCCCTGCTCGTCAGGATGCCCTGGGACGCCGCCATGCCGTGGATGTCGTCCGGCGAGGTCTCCTTTCTGACGAGGATGACCTTCTCTCCCGCCGCACCGCGCGTCGCGGCGTCGTCAGCGGTGAACACCACAGCGCCGAGCGCAGCGCCAGGGGAAGCCGCGACGCCCGTCGCAATGACCTGCACCTTGGCCTTGGGGTCGATCATCTTGTGCAGGAGCGTGTCAAGCTGCGCAGGCTCCACGCGCATGATGGCCTCCTCTTTCGTTATGAGGCCCTCCTTGACCATATCCACGGCGATCTTGACAGCGGCCGCGGCGGTGCGCTTTCCTGCGCGCGTCTGCAGCATGAAGAGCTTGCCTTCCTGGATGGTGAACTCCACATCCTGCATATCGCGGTAGTGCCGCTCCAGCTTGTCGAAGATCTCGGTGAGCTGCTTGTAAACCTCCGGCATTTCTTTCTCAAGCTCAGCGATGGGTTTTGGGGTCCTTATGCCGGCTACGACGTCCTCGCCCTGCGCGTTCTTCAGGTACTCGCCATAGTACTTCTTCTCCCCGGTGGCGGGGTCCCGGGTGAACGCAACGCCCGTTCCGGAGTTCTCGCCCATGTTTCCGAACACCATCGCCTGGACGTTGACGGCGGTGCCCCAGTCGCCTGGTATGTTGTGGATCTTGCGGTAGGTTATGGCGCGTGGGTTGTTCCAGGAACCGAAGACGGCGTCACGCGCCATCTCGAGCTGCTTCATGGGGTCATCGGGGAAGTCGATCCCCTTCTTCGCCCGGATCCGCGCCTTGAAGGCCTTCACGACGTCCTTGAGCGCCGCCGCGTCGAGTTCGGTGTCGAGGTGCACCCCCAGTTCCTTCTTCTTTGCCTCGAGGATCTCCTCGAAGTCGTCATGGGACACGCCCAGGACCACGTTGCCGAACATCTGGACGAACCTGCGGTAAGCATCGTACGCGAAGCGCTCGTTGCCTGTAAGCTTGATGAGGCCTTTCACCGTCTCATCGTTGAGGCCCAGGTTGAGCACGGTGTCCATCATGCCGGGCATGGACACCCTGGCGCCCGACCTCACCGACACGAGCAAGGGCCGTTCGGGGTTTCCGAACTTGAGACCCATCGCGTCTTCGAGTTTCCTGAGGTTCTCCTCGACCTGCTCGGCAAGCTCAGGCGGGTATTGCCGGTCTTTCTCATAGTAGAAGGAGCACACCTCGGTGGTGATGGTGAACCCAGGCGGGACAGGTATCCCCAGGTTCGTCATCTCGGCTATGTTTGCGCCCTTCCCTCCGAGAAGGTTTCTCATCTCCTTGCCGCCTTCAGCCTTGCCCTTGCCGAAGAAGTAGACGTACTTTTTGGCCATGAATGGTTCAACCTCCTTCGTTCCTGACCTTCGGTCGTGTACTGTGGCACGAGCGCCGCCCTCCCCCTCGTCTCCCGCCAGGACTCGCGCGGCGGGCGGGCCCGCGGATCGCATGATGTCGCGTAGTCCTGTATCTTCAGGTCGCCTCAGCCTGGACGACCCTGGAAAGGTCCGCTATCCCCCGGGAAAGCCCCGCTACGCGCGCGAGGAGCGCCAGCCTGTTGCGCCTTCGTGGCTCGTCCTCCGCCATCACGAGGACATCGCGGAAGAACACATCGATAGGGTCAGCCAGCGCTGCCATGGCCGCAAGAGCACCGGGGTAATCCCTCCTCTTCACCATGGCCGCGACCTTGTCCTGGGCGTCCGTGTACGCCGCGAAAAGCGCCTTTTCCGCGGGCTCATCCAGAAGGGACTCGTCCACCTCGCCGCGGTCCTCCGTCCCTGCGATTCGAGACGCGCGGGTATAGCCTGTGACAGCCCGCCAGAACTCCTCGGTGCCGCTTGCGGACGCGAGGGCCTCAGCCCGCAGAAGGGCATCGGGGACGTCGTCGAAGCCCGCTCCGAGTGCCGCGTCAACAAGGTCGTAGCGTATACCCCGGTCGATGAAGGTTGCCCGCAGGCGCTGTCGCACGAAATCCAGGATGGCCTCGCTCACCTCCTCCGGCGGGAGCTTAAGCGCGCCGGCCTTCTCAAACAGCGACGCGGACCGGAACGCAAGCCACGAGAGCGGAACGCTCACTTTGCGTTCTAGTAGGATGCTCACAATGCCCGCGATCTGCCGCCTCAGGGCGTAAGGGTCCTCAGAGCCCGACGGCTGGATGCCGATGCCGAAGAATCCGGCAACCGTGTCCATCTTGTCTGCAAGCGCAAGCGCGATCCCGGCCCGGCTCTCTGGGAGCCTGTCCCCGGCGAACCTGGGCAGGTAATGCTCGAATATCGCATGCGCCACGTCACCGGCCTCTCCCGAAAGCCGCGCGTACTCGGAGCCCATGACGCCCTGTAGCTCAGGAAACTCCTTCACCATGTGCGTCACGAGGTCGGCCTTGCACAGCCTCGCCGCCCTCTTCACCACCGCGCGGACGGCATCGGGAATGTCGAGCTTGCCGGCGATATCGACTGCAAGCTCCTCGATACGGCGGGTCTTGTCGAGCATGGTGCCGAGCTGCTCATGGAAGATTATGCCTGTCAGGCCCTCAATGTATCTGTCCAGCGGGACCTTCGTATCCTCCTCATAGAAAAACCTGGCATCCTGTAGCCGCGCCGCGAGGACCCGCTCGTTGCCTCTGCGCACCGCGTCCAGGTGCGATGAAAGGCCATCGCGAATAGCCACGAACGCAGGCATGAGCCGGCCTGCCTCGTCCTCGACAGGGAAGTAACGCTGGTGGTCGCGCATTGGGGTGACGATGACCTCCCTGGGCAAGCGGAGAAGGTCGGGGTCAAAGCGGCCCACGAGTGGAACAGGGTGCTCGGCGAGGAACGTCAGCTCCTCGAGTAGACTCGCGTCCTCAACGATCCTCCCGCCGACGGCCTTCGCCGCCTCGGCAGCGCCCCGGGAAATGGCCTCCCGCCGCTCCCGCTGGTCCACCACGCAGTATGCTGCCCTGAGAGCCTCGATGTAGTCTTCTGCTTTCGTCACTTCGAGCATGCCTTTCGTGAGGAACCTGTGGCCGGAGGAGAGCCTGTTGGATCTAATACCGTCCACCTCGAAGGGGACCACCTCGTCCCCGAAGAGCGCCAGTATCCACCGGATCGGGCGGGCGAACCGGAACTCCCGGTCCCCCCACCTCATGGACTTCGGAAAGCTCATGCCTGTTATGAGCCGCAGGAACGCCGAGCCAAGCGCCTCCTTCGCCGGCCGCCCGGGCTCCTGCGACACAGCGTACACGAACCTGCCCTTCGGCTCCTCCCTCGTCACGAGATCTTCCACACGCACGCCCCGCGACCGCGCGAACCCTTCGGCCGCACGGGTCGGATTCCCAGCTGCATCGAAAGCTACGCTGTACGCGGGACCCCTGACCTCGCGCACAAGCGGCGGCCCAACCGGCGCCACGCCCTCGACGTACAGCACGAGCCTCCTGGGCGTGCCAAGCGCCTTTGCGGCCCTGTAGGCCACGCGTTCCTCCGAAAGAAGCCTCGCCCCTTCGCGCCCGATATGCTCAAGAGCTCCGGGCAGGAACCTTGCTGGAATCTCCTCCGCGCCTATCTCCAGCACGGCATCCCTGGAGTCGCAAGCGCGAGCCGTCTCATCCACTCGAAGCACCCCCTCCCTGCGGCTCGGCCTTCTGCCGCTCGGCCTCTGCCTGCTCCGAGCGGACACCGAAGGCCGCCATGAGCGGGAAGCCGAGGCTCTCGCGCTTCCGGACGTACGCCTCGGCGCACGCCCTGGCAAGCGCCCTCACCCGCGCAATGAAGGCGGTCCGCTCGCTTACCCCGAGGGCGCCCCTGGAGTCGAGCAGGTTGAAGATGTGAGAGCACTTGAGGACGTAGTCGTAGGCTGGGAGCACCACGCCCGCGTCAAGCCCCCGCTTCGCCTCGGCCTCGTAGGTATCGAAAAGGAGGTTGAGGGTGCGCACATCTGCAAGCTCGAACCCGTACTTCGAGTGCTCCACCTCGAACTGGCGCTGGATCTCGCCATAGGTAACATCGGGCGTCCAGGCGAGGTCGAACACGTTGTCCACATCCTGCAGGTACATGCAGAGCCGCTCGAGGCCGTAGGTGATCTCCGCTGAAACGGGACGAGTGTCGATGCCGCCGACCTGCTGGAAGTACGTGAACTGCGTGATCTCCATCCCGTCGAGCCAGACCTCCCAGCCCGTCCCCCATGCTCCCAGGGTCGGAGCCTCCCAGTTGTCTTCGACGAACCTTATGTCGTGCTCAACGGGATCGATCCCAAGCGCATCGGTGAGGCTACCGAGGTATATCTCAACCACATCCTCCGGGGACGGCTTCAGGATCACCTGGTACTGGTGGTGCAGGAACACGCGGTTCGGGTTCTCGCCGTACCGCGCGTCGGCGGGCCGCCTGGACGGCTGGACGTACGCCACCTTCCATGGCTCGGGCCCGAGGGCTCGCAGGAATGTGGCTGGCGCCATGGTGCCCGCTCCAACCTCCACATCGTAGGGCTGCTGCAGCACGCACCCCTGGGCCGACCAGTACAACTCCAGTCTCCGGATCATGTCCTGGAATGTCACACAATCACCCCCTGCTTCCGTAGGCTTCCGCAGGCTCGCGTTACCGCCGGCGCGGTGTCAGGTTCATGGGTGCCGGCACCGGCAACCCTGAACACGCCGCAAGGTTGGCGCGAACACGTGAACTCACGTCTAGTGCCAGCGCAGCGCACCTCCCATGACCCACTCGACGAGGTGACGCGTCACCGTAACCTCAACGAGCGAGCCTGCCATGAGGAGCGGAACCACGACCACCGCTAGCACGAGCAGTGTGTCGAGGATAACCGCCCTGATGCCCCGCCCCTGCTGGCGGCCGCGCTGGTACCCGAGGATGTTGAACCCGAGCCTTATTCCGAGCGTGCCGCCGATGATGTAGCCAGGTATCTCGAACATCCCATGTGGCAGGATCCCTATGAGGATGAAAGGAACAAGCCCAAACCCCTGCCGCGCCACGTCCCCGGAAACCATCCCCACAAGAAGCCCGTTCAGGAAAACCATGATCATCGGGAGAACCCCGAACGCCACTCCGCCGGCGACGAGAAGCCCGGCAGCCTTGAGGTTGTTCCAAAAGACCATGCCGGCCATGCCCGTCACGTGCATCGCGGACATTGCCCGGGCCATGGGTCCGAACTTCTGGTCGAGGAGGAAGAAGAGCCACGAAGAGTCAACCGGGTGACGGCGGAACGCCGCGTATCCAAAAACCACACCGGTGACGAAAAGGATGCTCGTAAAGAATATGTACCGCCTGCTCGCGCGGAGGATCTTCGGGACCCGCGCTAAAAGCGCCGGTGCATGCAACGCGTTCCCCTCCCACAAAGAAACCTCTCGCCCTCGACGGAACATCCAGGGACGAGAGGTCGCTCCCGCGGTTCCACCCTGATTGACTCATCGCATGCATACCAGAACGGGCAGGGCCCCCCGGGCGATGAGCCCACTCCTCTAGAAGAACACCCCGGCTCAGAAGACGCCGTTCCCCGCGGTGGCGGTACCGGCTTCCACCTGGCCCGGCTCTCTCTCCCCGCCCGCGCTGCGGGTACTCCTTCTTCATCATCGCCAGACCATGATCATTTTGTTCCCAATATACCAGACATGTCCGGGCATGTCAATCCTGACCTGGACGATACACGGATCGCCGGTGCCGCGTCATTGGGCCTGGTCTTGCTGGTCCTCGCGATGCTGGCTAGCGCTCTCGACAGAGATGGAACACCCGGTTGCAAGCGCTGTGACGGCACCCACGAGCGCTAGCTGCGGCGCTATCGCCGTCCCGATGATGCCCGCGGTGACCGGCAGCTCAACCATGGTCCTCCCATCGCGCTCCACCTTTATCTTCGTCTCGTTACCGCGGCGTATGACGTCCTTGATCTTGTCCAGGACTTCCTGCCCTTTGCCCGCGAACTCGGCCCGCTCCGCCCGCCTGTCCTCCTCGATGAAGACGAGGGCCTTCACAACGTCGCCTTCAGCCCTCTCGAGATACTCGACGGCATCGCGGTACGAAAGCCCCGCCCGCTCGCGGATGATGTCCACCTTCTCGAGGTCAATTTGCATACCTTGCCCTCCCTGTCTCGGTCGCGCTCACTCAGGGGTCACAGCCTTGCGGCCGCCGCATGGTGCGGCTTTCACCGCCGCAAGGAACTCAAGCGACTGCAGCTTCCGGTCAAGTCTGAAGTCAAGGTGCGCCCTCATCGCCCTCTCCATCTCGGCCCTCGTCCCCAGGCCTGCTCCGAGCCGCGAGATCTTGTCGAAATCAAGCTGGAGCAGCTTTTTCAAGACTTCGACCGCCCCCCGCGAGAGCCGCACAGTGCCGGGTCCCCCATGGCCGAGGCATCCCCCACAAACGAGCCCACCTGCCTCGGGGTCGAACCCGACTTCGCCGCCAGAATCGGCTGCGCCGCAGCGTGCGCATGAGTCCAAGACCGGCCTGTACCCCAGGATGGACGAGAGCTTTATCTCAAAAGCCCGGGTGAGCATCTCGGGGTCGCGCGTATCAGAGAGGGCGCGAAGGTACGAGACCAGAAGGCCGAAGATCGCCTCGTTTCCTGTGCTCTCCCCGCCC
>JAAYXB010000027.1 GCA_012516125.1 Bacillota bacterium
AGCATACCCAATGGTATCTGCACTTGGCTTCTTTCTAAAGCGCACTGCCCCATCAAGTTCCCCATTCTTTCCCATGCGCTCAAGCTGATACAAACTTCCCACTCTACCTGCGATCCCAGCCAGAAGAAGTGATATAATAACTGATGAAGGAATCCGGGGGTTTACTCTCGAATCCCGGTACCTACGAAGGAAGCGGTCTAGACCATATACCTTGCTCGCATAATCCCATAGCTGCCTTATCCTGTTCATGCTTTCCCCGCGCTTTCTTTGGTCTTTGTTGTCGAGTAAATTCGACATGAAGCGCGGGGATTCTTTTATATGTCAGGATACCAAATGATCCCTTCCAGCACTGCACCACCAATACCACATCATACCTTGTCACTCTTATCCGACTTGGCACATTGTCACGACATCATTTTCGAAAATCCCAGCCCATCTTCCAATTCGTCCCTTACAGCCTCACCGCTGCCTTACCGCTCTGTTACCTTTCATGCCTTGCGGAATTGCTGCTACCTTGGTACGTACCGGAAACTAGCATACCAGGAGCCAGCGCGGGTGGGAAAGCGGTCTTGAGCAGGCAGTTGTCAGGTCTCCGGCTGACGCTGATGGAGTTTGACGCTGATGGAGTTGAGCCTGAGCCTGTCCAGAGCCACTACGGCGCAGGTTGAAGTGGCGTTCGAAACTTGCTGAGCGATGGTTCGTCAGTTCCTCTCGGTTTGCCAGCACCTGGTGGGTCGCCGGTGCTGCACTCAGGGAGGACGCCCCAGGCGGGGCGCGCCCGGGAGCCGGGCGCTGAGTCTCACCTGTGTTACGTGGACGCCACGCCGAACATCCCCCCGATGCCCCCGGCGATCGCTGAGAAGAGGAGTCTCCTCAGTGTCGCGCCGGTCAAGGGCACGGTCGCAGGGCTTCCTGCGCCTGCGATAAGGATCGCTGCAGCGAAAACGAGACCTACCAGGCCCCCATAGATGAGCCCCCGCCTTCCGGCCTTCCTTCCTGCCACGAAGCCGCCTGTGCCTGTGGCAAGATAGCTCCCCACTGATGCCAGCGTGCCGAGGAAAGCGGCCTGGGCCGACACGAAGTAGTCGTAGATGGCGACACCAACGAACACGGCGATCAGCGCGACGACAGAGGCCACAAGACCCATCACGACCGCGAGGAACCACCCGCATTCAGGCCTCTCGGGGCTGACGCTCTTCTCAGACCTTCCCCTGTCGGGTCTCCCCCTGCTCGTTCTGTCCGGAGCCATGTGATGACCCCCCGGGAGCGCGAAGCGTAAAGGGATGGGTTACTTCCATTACTAGCTTATTCGACGGCGTGATCGATGATTACCAAGAGGAACGCATCACGCGGTTTCAAGGCGATCGAGCATCTCTTTCACTTTCTTCATGTCCTCCCAGACAGGACGCTTCTTCGTCTCGTCACGCAGGAGCGCGGCTGGGTGGAATGTTGGCATGTACCTGATGCCGTCTTTCTCAAACCAGTTGCCCCTCACCCTTGTTATGCGCGCTCTCTTGTCGATGAGCGTCTGGGTCGCAAGAGCACCCAGACATACGATGATCTTCGGCTTTATCGCCCGGATCTGGGCGCGCAGATGAGGCAGGCATGCCTCAGCCTCCTCCGAGGTGGGAAGGCGGTTTCCCGGCGGACGGCACTTGACCACGTTCGCGATGTAGACCTCGTCGCGCCTGATGCCCACGGCAGCGAGGATCTTGTCCAGAAGCTGTCCAGCTGCGCCCACGAATGGCCTGCCCTGGATGTCTTCCTGCTGCCCAGGGCCTTCACCTACGAACATGAGTTTGGCGTGGGGGTTTCCCTCACCAAACACGACCTGGGCGCACCCGGCTCGCAGGTCACATTTTCTGCATGTCTTGCACTCTTTCTCAAGCTCTTCGAGATCTGGCGTAGGTTCCTGGGGCACCGCATCTCCCCTTCCCTCTTCCCTGATCGTCCTCGTGGTCGTGGCCGTGCCGGTCAGCGGGCCCGGGCTCGGCGCAGAGAGACGCGGTGTTTTCTGCGCGGCAGGAGCAAGCTCGGGCCAGAGGGCAGGCTGTCCAGGCTGATCCTCGCCTGGGCCCACGGCTGCGAATGCGGCGGACTGGGTCGAGTCCTCTTCCGCCGGTGTGTGTGTATCATCGAAGATGGGAAGCGGCAACTGTCGCTCGCTTTCCGGCACCTGTCTTCACCTCCCCAAGTGTTGCCTCGTTAAAGTCTTGCCTCGCTAAGAAGGTTCTCCATTCGAGGCCACAGACCTGCTTTTAAGTCTGCATACGGTCGGCAATGAGCACCTTCGAAAACGCCCCATTGCGCCCATTTGCGCGCGACGGCCCGGTGACGCATGGCCCTTTGTGGTTCGTGCATGGCCGACCGGCCGAGCGCCTCCTCCTTCCATCACCGGCCCATTCGGCCGTGTAGCCCAGCCCATGGTTGGAGCCCATTCAGAGCAGCGCGCGGAGCAAGCCCAAGCGGGCGAAGTCTGCAAGAACGGGCGAAGTCCACGTTTGACATGTTACCAACGTTCGAGTATACTATGCATGTAGCAACCAGTCATCACGTTTGGTCGGGGCATGGCGCAGGTTGGTAGCGCGCTTGGTTCGGGACTAAGAGGTCGGCGGTTCAAGTCCGCCTGCCCCGACCAGTTCTTTTTCCTGCTCCACGAACTCCACGAACGGGATGTTCATGCCTCCCTCGATCTCAATGATGCCTCCTTGCGCGGGGAGTGCGCCTGCAGGATGAACACTCCGGCCAGCACGAGAACCGCGCCCGCGAGTTGCCATGGCGCAAGCCTCTCGCCCAGAATGACATAAGCCAGCACAGCGGTGGCGGCTGGCTCCGCCATGCAGACTATCCCGGCGTGGCTTGCCTCGATATGGTACAATGCCCGAACATACAGGGCATAGGCTGCGAGCGTGGGGCCCCAGGCGAGGCCAAGGATGAGCAACCATGCCCGCAAAGGCAGTGCGGTCACCTCCCTGAGCCGTCCGCCCGCGAAACAGAGGAGAAACAGGCTTCCAAACCCGAAGGCGTACAGCACAGAAGTCCATGAGGAGTACTTCTTCAACGCCTGCTTACTGAGGAGAGTGTAGGACGCGTAAGTTACCGCTGCCCCCAGGCCGAACAGGATGCCTGCCGGGTTTAGAGCCAGGAGCCTCGGCTCGTAACCTCCAGCTACGAGGAAGCAGCCTGCGAATGTCACGACCAGGGCGATCACCTTTGCCTGGGTGAGGCGCTCCCTGAAGAACGCTGCCGCGCCCAGCGTCACATATACAGGGGACGTGTACAGGAGGATGACCGCGGTGGTGGCCGTCGTGCGTCTGAGCGCCTCAAAATAGGACATGTAATTGAGGGCCACGCCCACAAGTCCGAAAACAGCGAAGAACCAAAGGTCTCGTCGCTGGACGCGCAGCTTGCTCCGGTCGCCGGCTACCAGGATCGCAAGAAGCGTGAGAAAGGCGATGGAGCCCCGCAGGCTCACCAGTACCACTGGGTCCACATCGTACCTGTATATGAACTTTGCGAATACGCCGAGAGTGCCCCAGATGACCGCCGCGGCGAAAGCCATGACGTACCCGACATATGCGACATATGTGTCTTGCGTTCCCCGGATTTCCATACCGTCTTGCATTGGAAAGGGCCATCCTTTGACATCCACTGATGCTCCAGAAGCTATCTCTATCGCCGCGAGCGGAAGGTCACATCCAACTAATATACATCTTATATACGTCAGCCGCCCCCGAAACCCTGCTCAGGAGGTTCCGGAGGCGCCGTGGTTATTCGAAGACGACGCTACTGCCCCTGGTATCTCGGAACGACTTCGCCTGCGTGGACCCCTTCCCCTGCCGCGTTCAACGAGTATCCCGCGGAACTATCTCGATTGCTGATGGCTGGAGGCATGATCGTACCGGACTTCTACCGGGGTCCCCCAGGGCAGGAGGTCCTCAATGTGGGAGAGGACCAGGATCTGGCGATCCTTAGCCATTTGTTGCAGAGCCGTGCCCAGGTTGGCAAGCCTTGTGCTATCGCAGGTTGCGAAGGGGTCGTCGAAGATGAACGGGAGACGGTAGTCTTGCGCAAGAAGGTCCGCGATGGCAAGCCGCAGTGCTATATACAGCTGATCCTGCGCTCCCTTGCTCAACTGAGCAGGATCGCAGGGGACGCCGCCGTCTTCGACGTGGACCTTGAAATCATCGTCGATTACCACCGTACGATCCTTCACACCCGTTATCCGCCTGAAGTGGTCTGTGGCTGCGTCCTGCAACCGCCCGCGATATGACCTCTGAAAGTCTGTGATGGCGGCCGCAAGCTCCACACAGGCGACCGTAAGGGCGTCGGCCAGTAGGTCCACCTCTTCGCGCTGGCGTTTAAGCCCCGCGAGTTCCACCTCGGCCTGGGCGATGTTTACAGGGGTGCGCCCTTCCAGGCGCCCTTGCTCCGCCGAAAGGTCCCCCCTTTCCTTTTCGAGCCTGGCGACCCGGCCACGGAGGCGTTCGGCGTCGTCGTTCAGAGACCTCCACCTGGCCTCGATTCTCTCGACGTCGCCCGCCTCGTCGACCTCGGGGAGCCCCGGGTTCTGGCTCACAAGACGCTTCCAGTCCGCGAGCGACTGTGCGGCGTTGTTGCCCGCGCCCGTCTTCTTCTCACGGAGTTCGTCCACCGACGAGGCACCGTGCTGCCTGAGGAGCGTCGCAAGCGACGCGCGCATCCGCTCGACCTTCTCAATGCGGGACCGCTTTTCTGACCATCTTTGCCGTGCTCTAGCGGGGTCGCCGCCCGACGCCTTCAGTATGGCATCAAGCGGTCGAGACGCTGCCGCGTTCCTCTCCTCAAATTCCTTGACCCGCGCCCTCAGGGCTTCGACATGCTCGTTCCCTGCCGCTATGGCAGCCTGCGCGGCCTGAATGTCCCTGCGAACGCTCTCGTGCCGTGCAGCCTCAGCGGCTGCCCGCTCCCACCACGATGCGTCGCGTCCTTCGAGGAAAGCGACAAGGTCCCCGACGGTGCCGGCGTCCTCAGGTGAGGAAGCTACGGATACGATGTGTGCAAGCTCTCTCCATGCATCGCTCACGTCAGGCGAAGTCGGCGAAGCGTGCATAGCTGCCTCAGGGTCGCAACCAAAAGCCTCGTGCGCGAAATCGCGGACGAAGGTCTCGAGCCGCCTCTTCTCTTCCACGGTGTCCTTCCATTCGGAGACCGCAGCGGCGACGTCCTCGAAGCACTGGGCGAATCTGCCAGTGATCTTCACGAATGCCTCGTGGTTCTGCCGGGCTCGTTCGAAAGCTTCCCGAGCCTGCCTTCTCTCTTCCTCGGTCGGGAGGAGCGCCTCCTTCTCTGCCAGCGCCCTGGCTTCCTCATCGCGCTGCTCTACCTTTGCCCGGAGGGCCCCGAGCTCGGCTTCGTCGCTTGAGGCGAGGTCTCCAAGAGCCTGGTCCAGGAGCGCGAGTTCCTGCCGACAGGCGGCAAGTTCCCTCTCGAGCTTCCTCGCCTCAAGCCTCACGCCACCGACCTTGCGGGCATAAAGCGCGCCTGACACCGCGTATCCAGCCAGCCCGAAGAGAACGGCCGCGCCCAGGGAGACCCACATGCCTGGCGGCCCTGCGGAGCCGCCCCATGACAGCCACACGACGACGCCCGCCACGAGAGCCGATGCGAGGCCGGCTGCGGCACGCGGGCCCAGGGGGACAACCAGCATTTGCTGGCGCTCGGCAAGCGCTGTCCGAAGCTCTCGCTCTCTGCGAAGCGCGTCCAGTTTCCGTCGTATCGTGTCGGCCGCTCCTGGGCCGAGGACGGTGACTCCGGCGTAGCGCCTCTCGTGCTCCTCCCTGTCCCTTTCAAGGGCCCTCGTCCGTTCTTCCATGACCTCCATCTCGCGGCGGGCCTTCTCCATATCCCGTGCAAGCTCAGCGAGCCTTGTCGAATACGACTCAACAAGTTGCAGTTCGTCGGGGCTCGCCTCGGCGAAAACTCGGAACCTCGTCGCAAGTTCCGCCTCGCATGCGGCAAGCTCGCTTCGCCGTGCAAGGAAGTCGTGCCATCGCTGCAGCAGCTCAGCGGCCTTCCGCTTCGCGTTGCGCACCTTCGCTTCGGGCCCCGGCCCCAGCGCGCCCCAATCGCGAAGCGTGCGGATCTCACCCGCGAGCCGATCGAGCTCCGCCTGCTTGGTCCTGGCAGCGTTCTCGGCGTCAGAGATTCCCTGCGCCACCTCCGCCAGCTTCCCCCTGAGGGATATGAGCTCCGCCAACCTCGATTCGATGTCGTCGGGTGCGTCCTCGAATTCGGGGTAGTTCTCCTGCACGTCTCGGGCCTCCGCGTCGATCCTGGCGGCGAGGTCCCGGGCGTGGTCCACCGCAGCTTCGAGACTGGTCTGGTCTTTCACGGCCTGGCGGTATTCCGCGGCAAGCCGCCTCCACTCAGACCAGGCGTTCAGAATGGCCTCCTTCGACGCGAGGGCCTTCCTGGTCTCGTCGAGGTCGCGCTCGATTTCGGCGAGCCTCTTGCGCACGGCCTGGAGGGAGTCCACGGCGTGGCGGGCAGAATCGATCTCTGACTGCAGAGCTTCTATGCGTGAGCTGAGTTCCTCGAGCCTGCGATCGTTTCTCTGGTTGCGTGAGGTCACACCTCTATCCCCGGTGCCCTTGGTTTGGGTCGAAAGCTCGCTAATGAGTGAGTCCAATGCGCGAGCAAAGCCCGATCCCGCGCCGGAGAGGAGTTCCTGGACCCTTTCGTCAAGATGCTTTGCCTCTGGGACGGGCTGGGTGACACAGAAGGTGGACTCGAACAGCTCACGCGATGTTATGCCGAAAAGCTCGGCGAGCTTCCTCTCGTAAGTCACGTTCGGCTTCCTTGTTGCACCCGGGTTGTGCTCGCCTGTGACAAGGGCTATGTACTTCCCGTTCTCCAGCCTTGCCAGGGATACTTTGTGCGTGTCGAAGTCCCGTCGGATCCTATAGACCACCCCGTCCGCCTCGAACTCCACCTCCCCCTCGAAGCGCGGGGGATTGTCCCAGTTTCTGAAGCGGGCCTGTCCGAACGCAGACGGGTCGGTTCTTGCGGGTAGGCCGAATATGGTGGCGAGAAGCCCCATGACCAGCGACGACTTGCCGTGCTCGTTCGGGGCGACGAACGCGTTGATGCCGTCCTTGAACCTCACCTCGACCTTGTCCCGGTACGGCCCGAAGCCTGTGAGGGCCAGCCTCTTGAAGGACACTTCCTTCACCGCTTGTTACCCCTCCCCTGGAACGCCGCGAGGCCTTTACGCATGGCAAGCTCCAGCACTTTCCTCTCACGCTCGTCGGCCGCGTGCTCGAGCTTTGCCATAACCCTTCTCACGAAATACCCCCGGACGGTGGGTTCCGAGGCAAGCTGCCTGCCTAGCTCGTCGCTGAGGAATGTGGTCTCGTCAACGACTTCGACGGAGAAGAACTCGCCCTGCAGCGAGCTGGCAAGGGCGTCCACGTCTATGGCGAACGGCGGCACGCCTTTCAGCGTGATCCTGACGAGAGCATCGCTGTCGGCGCCTGTCGTGGCTCGACATGCGTCTACCAGCGCGTCGTGGGACGGGACCGCAGACACATCGATCTCGGCCGACACATGCTTCCGCACGGGAAGAGGCGAGGTCTTTACGGCCACGACCGCGCCCGTGTCGCTGAACTCGACCACAGTGAGCTCTCCCGTGCCGGGGTCATCGAACCCCTTCGCTTCCACCATGCCCGGGTACACCGCGAGGCCCTTGCCGACCTTGAACTTCCCATGCTTGTGGATGTGTCCGAGGGCAACGTAGTGATACTCCGCGGCGGCAAGTGCCTGAGACGCTATTGGTAGGCTCCTGTCGCCGGCGTCCCAGTCGAGGGAGCCGTGGAACACCCCGATGTGTATCCCGGGTTCGGCTGCGCGCGGAAGGCTTTGGAGTTCGTCGGTGCGGGTGAGCCCTCCCGTGTAAGCCAGCGAGTACACGAAAACGCGTGTGCCGTTGAGGCTTTGCGAGGCGACCATCTCAGGCATGGGGTTCCGCACAAGCACGCCGGGCCAGGAATCACCCCGCTGTCTGTATACGGAGTCATGGTAGGTGATCTCGTCGTGGTTGCCGGGGACGGTTACGAGGAACACGCCTGCCCGCGCCAGTCGCCCGAGCTGCCGGACGGCCTCCTCGGCCACGGCGGGGTCGGGCCTGTGCGACTCAAAGAGGTCGCCTGCAATGACGACCATATTGATGCGATTGTCCGGGGCAAGAGCAAAGTCGACCGCCCTTTTTAGGAGCAAATCTCGTTCGTGTTGCCGGGTCCTCGCCTTATCTCCTGGAAGCTCGGATGGGGACCAACCGAGGTGCAGATCTGCAAGGTGGAGACACCGGAGCACGCTCCATCACCTCGCCGGGATAGCGTCCATCCAAACAATACCACAGTTCTGCAGGAAATGGAAGAGTTCGCGAAGCCATGCAGGACCCGGCAGGAATCGGAAGGCTTACGTATCGCCTGCTGCTTCGTGACCGGCGAGATACAGCAGGACAAGCGACGGATACAGCATCAGCAGCGCTGCTGCCACCACGCCTGAGTCGTTGGCAAGGACAGCCGCGGCTGCCGCGACGAGGCTTGCGGCAAGAGACGACGCGAACCCAGGGTGGGCCTTCATGAGCCTTCTTGCGAGCCCCACCGGCCGCACCCAGAGGAGGGCCACGGCCGCGAGAAACGCAAACAGCGCGCGGGTCCAGACGGTGTACCGGACGAGCTTGAGGTTCATCGCCGCTTTACGCCGGACGACATCGACGAGCGCGGCGGGACCCTCTACGCGCATGGCGAGGACCGTCCGGCCCCAGTGCGATACAGGCCCACCGGCCCTCAGGGCGTCAGCGACGGCTATTCCCGCGACGAGCGACACCGCGAGCAGGGCGAGGATGGCTAGTTCCCGGCGGGTGACTCTTCTCTCCAGATACAGCACATACGCGATGCCGAACCCCACGACCGCCGTAAGCGTGCCACCCATGTTTGCGCCCAACGAGGGGGACGCGAGTACCAAGAGCGCGACGGCGAAGATAGCTGCGATGCCTGCGAGGGCGGCGGCGCGCACCGCAGGCCGCGCCCTGCGAAGGCCCATCCTGTCAAGGACAAGCCCACTTCCGGTTATGAGCGACCCGACCAGCACGCCCATATACTCGTTCCCTATCCCGTAGAACCTGGCGCCCCCTATAGGGTCGTAGCCGAGTATGGACCCTTGCATGAGTTTCGATCCGAGCAGCGCGTCGCAAATGACCGCAAGCGCTGTGACGAGGTATACTGCGGCGAAGGGCGTCGGCGCCGCGCTCGGGCTGCGGCCGCAGGTGGCCCTTGCGGCAAAGCACATGACGAGCACCGCAGTCGCCACGTAGATGCCGGCGGGAACGGTGCCCGCCGGGCGTGCGAGCGGCAGGACAAGCATGGCGAGGGGCACGGCGCCAAGACCCAGGAGCAGCGCCCATACGACCTGGGCGACCTGAGCCCGCATCGTCACGCCCCCCGGATGCCCGTCTGGGGTGCGGCGGAGCGCCTCCCGGGATACGCCGAGGTGCCGAAGGGAGCTATGCCTGGCGGCGGCGAGTGCGATGAGGGTGAGCGACGCGAGGGCCACGACGATCTGCAGGCCCACGAACGTCTTGAGGAGAGGTGCCCTCATGAGGTAGGTGGACGCGATCTCATCGTGCATTGAAAGAAGCCGGGTAAGTGGCGCCCCCCGGTGGGGCACAACGCGCACCGGCGCCCCGAGGACCCAGGGCGACGCTTCCACGCCGAGCCACGAGAGTACGGACGCGGCCACGTCGGTGCTCACCACAAGGCCGTGCCGCCTTGTGGTGGGAGACGTCAGGAGCCCTGGCCGCCTCGAGAAGCCAGGGCCGGCCGCGATGACAGGTGCCAGGCTGTGGCCTGAGGCGACCTCTCGCGCGGCCGGCGTCGGCGCGAGGACGATGAGCATGGTGTCGGTGAAATCTGTGAACTCGAGGAGGTGGCCGACAAGGGCATCCGCCGACGAGAGCGCAAGACGCCTGGCCTCTTCGTATGCCGCCTCGGTGAGAAGGCCGGCTGCCAGGTACCTTTCAACCCGGGCCGTGTCGCCCGACTCGACCACGACGAGATCGGCCTTCCCTGCCGTCACGGCGTCCCTTACGAGCGCCGCGACAAGCTCGGTGTTGGTTGCGATGCCTCCAGGGAAGTCATCCCTGCGGATGGCCGTGTCGCGGCCAACGTCGCCCAGGTCAACAACGCCGCGCATGTCCATGGCAACCGCTGCGGCATGGCGGCCGAGATGCCCCGGCGTGTCGAAATTCCCGAAGACGGCGGTCTTCTTCCCAGCCCTTCTGAGGGCCTCACCCAGGGCGCCGGGAACGATGCGGTAGCTTGAGTCGGAATTGGTGCGGGCGATAAGGGCGATATAGGGATGCACGACGCTGCCAGGCGGTGGCGCGGCGGCGGCGCCCGTGTTGCGGGCGAACGTGACGGCGGCGGGCGCACCCTCTACGATCTCGTCCGAGTTGAAGGCACATCCTGCCTCCTGCGGTCCCTGCGCCCTTGTGCCTGCGCCGAGCGTCACGTATGTGTGCTCGTCCTGCAGGGTCTTCGCCGTGCGCACGTTCATGAGGCCGACCGCGCCGGTTGAAGCGAGCTTCCACATGTTGGGCGTAAGCGCCGGATCGATGTCTTTAAGTGAGAGCGCGTTTACCAGCACGAGGACCACTCGACGGACGGATGGGGCGGCTGCGGCCCACGCCCAGGTCTGTGGCGACCGGACGGGGGCAAGCAGCCCCAAAACCAGGACAAGCGCTGCGAGCTTTGGGCACGTTACAGAGGACGAACGGCGTCCAGACAGGTGTCCAGACATACGGCGCCCAAAGAACCTCCTGGAGAGCCTCCTGGAAGGCCACATGCAGGAATTTGGCACGCCTGACACGAAACTTACTTACCTCCTCACCCTGCCCTGCCCTGCCCTGCCACCCTCTACCGTGCTGTACCCTAACTACCCTACGTAACCTGCGCGCTGGCTTTCTCGCGCTCAGACAGGGCCTCGACGTATACTTCCTGCGTTGCCCGGACCATTCCTTCTACCGAGAACCTCCGATGGGCTTCTGTCCTTGCCCGCTCAGCCATGCGGGCAGCTTCTCGCGGGCGGAGCAGCAAGTCCCGCAGACAAGCCGCGAGCGCGAGATGGTCGCCGGGCGCGGCGAGCCACCCCATCCCGGGACCGACGACTTCCTCTATGCCCGGGGTGCGCGAGGCCACAACCGGGACCCCGGCAGCCATCGCCTCGATGAGCGAGAGCGACATGCCCTCAGAGAGGCTTGGAAGCACGAAGACATCGATGGCCCTGTAGAAGGGCACGATGTCCTCAACGAAGCCCAGGAATCGCACCTGGTCGGACACCCCTAGCGTTTCCGCGAGCGCCTTGAGGTCGCCCCGCGCCGGACCGTCCCCGGCGACGAGGACCTGAGGCCGCAAGCCCCACCTCCGCAGGTAGGCGAGGGCGTGAAGAAGCACTCCGACGCCCTTATCCGGAATCAGCCGCGCGACTGTGCCGACCAGGACTGTGTCCGGCTGATACCCAAGAATGCTCCGCGCTTGCGCGACCCTTTCGGGAGTTCGCGACCACCCGTCCCTGTCGCCTGCGAAGCGCTCGAGTGCCACGCCGTTTGGCACATGCCTGACTTTATCAGGCCCGAGCCCCGGGATGGACGAGTATTCGTCCCAGAGTGCTCGCGACACTGCGATGACGCGGTCCGTGACGCGCGCAAGCGCTCGCTCGAGGTAGCGGCAGAGATGTCCTTTCGGGGTGCCCCGAGTCCTTGCCAGGACGGAATTGTGGACCGTGTAGACGACGGCGGGCCTCCCTTCGCGCCCGGATGTCTGCGTACGGCCTGTCCAGCGGGGGAAATCAGAGGTTCGCTTCAGGAAACGCGCGGCCGCTCGACCGAGGGCTGCTGCCTTGAACCCATGGAGGTGGCATATGTCAGGCTGGACCCGGCGGATGAGGCGGGCGAGCGCAAGCGTCTGAGCCACATCCCTATGGGGAGCCAGATCGCCTGGTATGGCGACAAGTTCGTGCTTCCCGCAGCACCGTTCGACGCACTCCACAATGCGGGCGTCCTCGGGCGACGCCACGACCACCTCGAACCTGTCGCGGTCGAGGCGCTCCACCAGGCTAGTGAGGTGTGTCCTCATGCCGCCTTCTGAAGGCCTTATCACATGGAGAACCCGAATCCTTTCCGCCAACTTTACAGCACCTCGGCGCCTGTGCGGCTTTCTGGCTACGGTCCCCGCCGCGTTTCACTGCAGCCTCACTCAAGGGCAAGGACGTGCATGGCGAACCGAATGTTCTCCTCTTCTCCCGTGCTCCCCGCTTCTTTCGCGCCTGCCTGGCTCTCTTGGCTCTTAGCTTGTGCGCATGCCTGCGCCGGTATGCCTCCACCTGCCCCGGGCTCCGCAGGCTGAGTCTTGTCAAGGCGCCCCGTTTGGGGCGCCGTCCCCGAGTGGAACGCCCGCAACGTTTCCCGAAAGTCGCATTTCTGCGCCCTTACTTGGAGTTGCCAAGGCTCGAACTTCCAAGAGGCACACTCGCTCGGTGGCATGGCGTCCAGGTAAACGCGGCGTGGGCAAAGGCAATGTTCTAAGTGTGCCCCGAAACTCGCGCGCGACTCCGGCGACGGCAGGCTCATGCCGTAAATTCGCAGCTGGGCGGCGTACCAATTGTCCCATAGGCCACGGGCGGTTTTGGAGCAGACTTCTAGTTTGGCGCCTGGCTACCTATGGCGTGGCGCGCCCGGCACGCCCGCCGCGACGAATGGCTCGAGAGCCCTTTCGAGGATACCGTGGAGATAGGCGATGAGCACGCCGTAGTTGACTACAGGCACCCCTGCGGCCCTCACTCGGGCGATCCTATGCAGCATCTCCTTTCTGTTGATCATGCATCCTCCGCAATGCACCACCAGGTCAAAGCTTGCGAGGTCGTCCGGAAACCCCATGCCGGCAGCCCAGGAGAAGTTGAGCTTGCCGCCGACCTTTCGCTCGAGCCATGTCGGGATCTTGACCCTGCCGATATCGTCGCCGATCGGGTGATGAGTGCAGGCCTCGGCGATGAGGATCCTTGACCCAGGCTCGAGGCGCGCGACATGGCGCGCGCCCTCGACGAGCGTGGCGAGGTCGCCCTTGTGGCGCGCGAAGAGGATGGAGAATGAGGTAAGCGGGATGTTGCTCGGGACCTGCTCTGATACGATCCCGAACGCCTGCGAGTCGGTCACGACGAGCGCCGGGCAAGCCTTGAGGTTTTCGATGGCGGCGCGGACCACGTTCTCCTTCACGACGATCGCCCGGGCGTCATGGTCGAGGAGGTCTCGCAGCGTCTGGACCTGCGGGAGGATGAGCCTGCCCTTGGGGGCCTCGATATCTACAGGCACCACGAGGACCACCGTGTCCCCGGGAGCCACGAGGTCCCCGATTATGGGTGGACCCTCCCAGTCCTTCGGGGCCTCCTCGATGATGCGCTCCTTGAGCGCACCTATCCCCTCTCCTGTTCTCGAGCTTACCGGGACGAAGCTGATTCCGAGTTCCCTGCCCCAGAGATCGAGCTCCGCCCTCTCCTGAATAGTGCCCTGGATAGTGCCCTGGTGAGTGGCGGCCTGGCCAACAAGGTCCATCTTGTTGGCCACCCCGATCACCGGGAGGCCGCGCTCACGTATCTCGGCAACGATGGAGCGCTCGTACTCCCCGATACCGCGCGTCGCATCGGCCACCACGATGGCAAGGTCTGATTTCGCCAGCACCTGCCTGGTCCTCTGTACCCGGAGCTCGCCGAGTTCCCCGGTGTCGTCTATCCCGGCAGTGTCGATGATGACCACGGGTCCGACCGGGAGGATCTCCATGGCTTTGTACACGGGGTCGGTGGTGGTGCCGGGGACGTCGGAGACGAGGGCGATGTCCTGGTTCGTGAGAGCGTTTATGAGACTCGACTTCCCCGCGTTCCGACGGCCGAATATCGCTATATGCAGCCTGTTGCTGCGAGGAGTTGACTGCACGCGCACCCCTCCCTCGGATTTGCGTATGATGCCCCGGTGCTGCCCGCATCCGGGGGTAGCGCCCCATCAGAAGTAGAGGTCGCGCTCGCCGCGCTCCAGTCTGGCTAGGCGCGCCACGGTCTCCTGCCGGACTTTCGGCGACGGGATCATCTCAAGATGCTGTCTTATAGCCTGCTCTCCAGCCCGCCTGGTCTCGTCCGACGCGTAGTCAAGGAGATACTCCTTGAATGTCAGGATAGCGTTAGGCTGGCAGAGGTTCTGGATCTCGCCGGTCTTGGCGAACTGCATGAACCTGTCCCCGGTGCGGCCTTTCCTGTAGCAGGCCGTGCAGTAGCTCGGGATGTAACCTGAGCGGGCAAGGCTTGCGATGATCTCGTCCGGGCTTCGGTGGTCGTCCACGGCGAACTGGGCGCTGTCGTCGCTCTCGTCCGTGGTTGTGGCTGCGGCCGTATCGGCGGCCGCATTCGCGGCGCCCGTGCTCCCGCCGCAAGGCGCTCCGTCCCCGCCGCCAGGGCTCTCCTTCCTGTAGCCACCAACGCCTGTTCGCGACCCTGCGCTGATTTGGGAGATGCCCACGGCGAAAACCTCATCGCGGAACCCCGGCCGCTCACGGGTCGAGAGGATCATCCCGGTATACGGAACGGCCAGGCGCAGGATTGCGACAAGTTTCTTGAAGTCCCTGTCGCTCACGAGGTGCGGGAACCTTGCGAGCGTAACCCCGCGTGCTGGCCTCAACCTTGGGACTGATATGGTGTGGGGGCCCACGCCGAACGTGGTATCGAGGTGGATCGCGTGGTAGAGCAAGCCGAGGACCTCGAACTTGTAGTCATACAGGCCGAAGAGGACGCCGATACCCACGTCATCAAGCCCCGCCTCCATGGCCCGGTCCATGGCGCCGAGGTGCCAGTCGTAGTCGGCCTTTGGACCGGACGGGTGCATTGCCGCGTAGGTCGGCCGGTGGTAGGTTTCCTGAAAGAGTACATATGTGCCGATCTTCGCGGCTTTGAGACGCTTGTAATCTTCTACGGTGGTGGCCGCGATGTTCACGTTGACGCGGCGGATGCTCCCATTGCCCACTTTCGTCTCGTAGATGGTCTCGATGACCTCTTCGATGTAGTCCGTGGGGCAGTTTACCGGGTCTTCGCCACACTCGAGCGCCAGGCGCTTGTGTCCCATAGACTCAAGTACTTTGACTTCCTCAACGATCTCCTCCTTCGTGAGCCTGCGGCGGACGAAATCGTTGTCGCGTCGGTAGCCGCAGTACACGCAGTTGTTTACACAAAAGTTGGAGAAATAGAGCGGCGCGAAAAGCACCAGGCGTTTGCCGTATATCCTCTCCTTGACCTCGTGCGCGGTTTCGTAGAGCACGGCGAGGGAATCTTCATTCGTGACGTGGAGGAGCCTTGCCACCTCGCGCGGGGAAATGCCCCTGGCCTCGCGCGCTTTGTCCGCGATATCCTGCACCTCACGAATATCGGGCTCGGTCGCGTCCTCGAGGAGACGCTCGATCTCCTCGTGGGGGATGAAATCACACGTCGCCCTTGCCACCATGAGATAATCACCTCCGGCCTTGTCTATCGACAGAATGTGCCGCACGACGCACCGGACGCAGCGACCGCGCGCGGCGGACCTCAAGCTGAGAGTAACTAGCCTACGGCAACCGGGGTTCTAGCAGCTTCTAACTTGTCAGGAAGCCGGTCTAAGCCCGTAAATTCGGGCCTGGCCACCGGGCCGCTTTCCCTCTCGCGGACTACCCCCGGACCGTATGCGGCAGTCCGGGTGCCGTACCCCCCTCCCTACCTTGTCCGGCAGTCAGCACAACCGCTGCCCCATCGCGGCGGCCCCAGCCCCTCGTTGTCCTCCGGTTCAATGCGCCGAAGTATGGGCAACCCGGGTGGCCCTGGCCCACTCGGGCTTCGGACTGTGGCCGCAAGTGTCGGAAACCGGTCTGCCGAGACTCGAGAGCATGGTTCGAATCTCCGCGATTCCACCGTCCTCTGGCGCGCGAAGCGCGATGCTCCCCGGATATATCTCGTAAAGACGCCGAAATTCCAGCGGAGTGACGTTGGGCATGATCACATTGGCGCCACATGAGAGCCCCATGCGTCTTGCGTCCGGGTGCAGGGTAGCGAGAGCCGTCGTCGCAGGAAGGTGCGCGAGAGGCAGCGCAAGCCTGGCTACGGCGAGAGCCTTCAGGGACATGGCGAGGTCTCCTGGCGGACACGAAGCGAGCGGCGTATCTGGATGGGGTATGAACGGGCCGATCCCCGCCATCTCCACATCAAGCGCGCGAAGCAGCACGACGTCCTTCGCGATTGTGCGCACGGTCTGGCCGGGGAGGCCGACTATGTTCCCCGACCCCACCTGGAACCCAAGGTCGCGAAGGTGCGCCAGACACTCAAGGCGGCCGTCGAGGGTCATGCCGGGATGGAGCCTCCTGTAAAGGTCGGGATCGGCGGTCTCATGCTTGAGTAGAAACCTGTCGGCCCCGGCCTGCCTCATGACCGCGTACTCTTTCCGCGAACGTTCGCCCACGGAAAGCGTCACCGCCACAGCGGCGGTCCGCTTGATCCTCTCGACCATCCGCGCGATGTCATCGGCGCGGTAGTGGAAATCGTCGCCGGACTGCAGCACGATAGTCCTGTAGCCTGCCGCTGCAGCTTTTGCTGCGACTTTCAGGATCTCGTCGATGCTCATCCGGTAGCGGGCGAGCTTTCTGTTGTCGCGCCGAAGGCCGCAATAGAGACAGTCCCGCACGCAGTAGTTGGAAAACTCGATGATTCCACGAAGGTGGACGGCATTCCCCATGAAACGCTTCCGAACCTTATCTGCAAGGGCGAAGAGGGTTTGCTGCTCCTGCGGGCCCGCGTCGAGGAGGGCGACGATGTCGTCCTCTGTCAGTTCCGCGCCCAGAACCGGACTTGTAACCGCCCTGACCCCCCGTGCCTCGGGACAATCAGGCCCCAGGGCGTCCTGGATCTTCTTGACTGCGCTTGCGAAGTTGTGTTCGGTCATCCGCGGCCCTCTCCTCTCGTGCCTCTCACCGGGGACAGTCGATATCATGGAATGGAGCCGGTGCACCTGTTTCGGCGGCGCCAGATAGAATGCCGTCGCATATAGGGTCCCGTCGCGTACAGAGTACCGCCGCATATGAAGAGCCCGCCTCCCTGTTGGAGACGGGCTCTCGAGATCGAGCACATTGTCGCGTGGCAAGTGCCGACACTCAGGCGCCTCCCCTTGCACTCAGGCAAACCCCTCCACTCAGGGACGGCGAAAACCTCTTTAATTGGCTCCCGGCGCACCGCCGCGCCCTCCGGCCCGGGCCCGACTTCCATGTTCTGACAGGCGCCCCGGCCGTCAGGATTCAGGCGATTGTGCGTCCTTTCACATGTATTCTATTAAACATCCGCGAGGAGATCAACCACCTGGGCCACAAATCGCGCCGATGACAAGGGGCCGTGAGCCTGGCAAACCGGGTGAGTCGGGTCGGCTACCCCAACAACCACGACGCCAGGCCTACGGCTACCCCGGCCGTCGCCACGATAGTGCCGACTATCCACCGGGCGGTGCTGTGTAACTCCCTGTGCAGCGCATCAATCTTAGCATCAAGCACGTCAAACTTCCTATCGACGGCAGCAAAGCGGTCATCTGTCTTCTTTTCCGCCGTAGCAAAGCGATCATTTGTCTTCTTTTCGGCCACGGCGAAGCTATCATCTATCTTCTTCTCCAACGCGGTGAAGCGGTCGTCTGTCTTCTTCTCTGCCGCAGTGAAGCGGTCATCCGTTTTCTTTTCGAACCCGGTGAAGCGGTCATCTACCTTCTTCTCTGCTGCAGCGAAACGGTCATCCATCTTCTTTTCGAACACGGTGAAGTGATCGTGTGTCTTCTTCTCTGTCGCAGCGAAGCGCTCATCCATCTTCCTTTCGAACTCGGTGAAGCGATCATCCGTCTTCTTCTCTGCTGCAGCGAAACGGTCGTCCATCTCTTGGTGTAGACGGTCAAACCGCCTGTCGACCGCAGAAAAGCGATCTTCCATCTCTTGGTGCAGGCGATCAAACCTGCCGTCGAGTGCTGCAAGGCGGGTATCCATCTTCGTGTCCGCTGCAATGAAACGATGATTCATCTCCTGGCGCAGCTCGTCGCTCCTGGTATCGATTTTCTCGTGGAGCCTCTCGACCTTGTCGTCGAGCTTGCCCAGCTGTTGCATGATCATGTTGAAGGGGTCGAAGGACGCCCGAAAGAACATCCCTTGTTCCTCGCTCCCTGCAGCCGGTTGCTTTCTGGTTTCGCTCTCGGCCACGATCAAGTCGCCCCCCTCCTCTACCCAGATGTTACCACGAGTACGTGCCTGGCGCAATCCCTGGGACCGAGAATCATCCTTTTAGGGGAACTCCTTGGAGGCGCCCCTGAGCAGGCGGGTTCTTCGGGTTCCGGGGGCTCACGCTTTCGCATATGCTGGTACAGGATGGGGGTGGACAGGGGTGCTGGGCCGGCTTGCAAGACTCATGAAGCAGCCTATCGGCTGGGCCGGCAAGGCCGTCCTCAGACGGCGCAGGTCTCGGGACCGTTCCCTCCACACGGTCCAGATCGCCGAGCCTGTCCACGTGACGAGGAGACAGGGACCGGTGGTTGGGCGTCCCCTGGGGACGGACGGCACGCCGGAAGCTGCCTACTTGAAGCCGGGCAGAGAAAGGCTATGTGGCCCGGTCACGCTTGACGAGGTGGGCGTGGCCCTGGGCGAGCTGAACATGTCAATGCGCCGGTGGTTCACGTCCAGCCTCCCACACGAGGTCTCCGTGTTCATTCCCCACGCCGAGGTGCGCATCCGCAAGAGCCGCGGCGTACAGGAAACCGAGTTGGTGCTCGAGAGCATCACCATTGTGCACTCGCCGCGTCCGCCAGTGAGACCTAGAGAAACACCCGGGCAGCGTGAGTAGGCGATAAGCCCCCCGGCGGGGGACACGGCTCTTTGACAGCCTCCCTCGGCAGCTGTGAACTCCCGAATGTATGGCAAGGTCTTACATCTTACAGCACAGGCGCAGACGTCATCGACAACGCATGTCGCTGTTCACATCAGAACTTGTACGCAGCCTGGGCCTTCAGCATCACGTTAGGCGTGCTGAAGGACGCACCGGGGATGGCTCCACCGGTGAACTCAGCGCCTGGTCTTCCTGCAAGGGCAGTCGCTGACAACGAGAGTGTCCAGCGGTTGCCGAGAAGGATGGTTGTACCTGCGGTCAGGACGGCGCTGCGATCCACGAGGTTCGCGAGCACAGAGCCCAAAACGGATGAGAACTCGTCGTGCTGATATGTTAGCTGGGTGAAGACATAGTGGCGAGCCGCGTAGGCACGGTCGCCTGCGAACCGCGATGTGGAAATGCAGGAGTCCTGCGTTTCAGCACCGCGCGAGTTGTAGAAGTACTCTCCGGCCCAGACGACCTTCCCGCCGCCCCAGCTGCGATCGGCGCCCAGCACCACTTCTACCCACGGGTTCGACCCGTCGTGCGACGCATGGTGAGCGACCTCCGCATGCCACCCGAGCGCGAGGTCTCCGACCGCGAGATCGCCCTTGGCGTCAACCCCTACCATGGTCGTACCCGTATCTCTCACAGCCGCGAGAGACCAGTCGGTGCCGCCATAGTTTGCGTGATACCTCGCTCCGCACTGCCACGCGGCGCGGCCGCCCTGCTGCGTCGAGCTGCGCTCGTTCCGGGCCGCGACGAGGCTTAAGTAAGCCAGGGGTCCGGCGGGGACCCTGATGACGGCCGCCTCCACGGCCGGGCGCAAGCCGTCAGGACCTAGCGCGTTCGGTGGGTTGAAAACGTCCGTGGGGGACCAGGCGTATCCTACGCCCCAGGTAATCTGTTGTTTTCCGAGGCTGAGGTCGGCCCACGGCAGGAAGATCTTGAGGTATGCCCGCTCCAACTCGGTCGTGACGGTCCAGTCGCCGTCAGTTCCAGGCACGCGGCCGAGCGTCGTCCCCACATCCGCGTAAAGTTTCCAGGGATAGTCCCCGAGCTGCAACTTCAATCTGAGCACGGACTCCACCGAACCCGACCACGAGCCCTGCGTCTGGGCAGCGTATACACCTGTTTGCCATTCGCCGCCCACCTGAAGCGCGGGTAGCGTGGCCGCATCCATTGTGGACTGGGCGGCCGTCGTCCCACACGAAAGCATAAACGCGGCGGCAAGACAAAGAGAGACCGCGGCCGCAGGACAACGCACAGCCGTGTGTAGGGGCGAGACCCCCCGCCCGGTTGACTTGCGCACAGCATACCGTTTCGTCGTTCTCATAGTATCACCTACCACCCTCGGTCGCGCTTTGTCATGGCCACACGTTGGGCAGAGCCGCGAGACTGACCAAGGCCTCCGTGGACCGGTCCGATGTCACATGCGCGGACTCGCGCACGACCATCCGGGATGGTCGGACCGGGGGCAGGCATGGGCGCTCTGCCGGCAGGCGGCCCCTCCCATATGCCTGCGCCACCGCGGCTGCCGGCGAATCAGCGCATCAAGTTCCTCAGCGAGAACACGTCGTCTGGGATCTTCACGTCGAACTCGACTTGCTCGATTATGAGTGTCGTCGAGGAACCCCGCTTCAGCTTGTCTTCCATGACCACCCTGCTTGCGTAGGTGCGCCCGCCTTTCTCCTTGACCTCCTCGACCCGCGAGACCTTGAGGAGCTTGCCGCTTGCCGCGTAGAGTTCCTCTCTCCTCGCCACGAACTTCTCGCAATCAACCCAGATCTTCCGCTTCGGGTAGGAGACCTGCTTGCCAGGAAGCGCCGTGGCCTCGAGCACGTAACATCTCGCTCTATCGTACGTCTCGACCCCGGCCAACTTGAACTCGTAAAGCTCGCCCATCTTCTCGCTCTCGAGGGCGTCCTGGTATGAGAAGTCACTCCCCATCATGCCTTGTTTGAGCATGTGGCCTGAGATCTTCAGGAGATCCTCGGCATCGGGAAAGAACATCCACAGCTCGTCGCCAAGCTTGAGGTACTTCGTTCCGCGATCGCCGGGGTTGAGGAAGGTTACCATGGCCTTCTGATTCCCGACCACCCATCCCTCCATCTGCTTCGTAATCTCACGGCTGCCGGCCCGGATGACGAGCTTCGCCACCAGGTGGGCGCTGGCCATGTATGCGTTTGCATCCATCCTGGCTACGATCTCTTCCGCAGTCAGGTCTGCCGCCTCCACCGCCGCCCCCGCTCCGCTAAGCTCCGTAGAACCGATGGCGAGTGCGACCAAGAGGGCCATGGCCATCCGAAGCCCGATCTTCGTCCTGATCCCCGTTCCGAGCATCATGTGCGCTTCCTCCCTGCGAATCCCTGTCGTCTTCGGCCCTATTGTGTTCTGAGCGCCTGCGTTGGCTCGATCCTGGCAGCCTGGGCGCTAGGCCAGGAGACCGCAACGAGCGTCACCGCTATCCCTGCGACAGACGCAAAGGCAATGACATCCCAACTGAACCTCGGATAGAGTTTCGAAGGGATCATGAACACCTTGTCGAGGGCCGATGTCCCAGGGATGGGTATTCCCGTACCGGTCAATACCTTGAGAGCCATCGCGCCTATTGACGCCCCAATGGCACTTCCTATGACACCCATTACACCGCCTTCGAGCAAGAAAAGCCGCCGGATCTGCCCCGGCCGCAGGCCCAGGGCCCCCATCATGCCTATCTCCCTTCGCCGCTCGTTCACGATCATCAGCATGGTGTTGATCACTACGAAGCTCGCGAGGAAGAGGATAAAGAAGTAGACGAAGTTGTACGCCGTCTTTCCCACCTGGAACGTCCTCATCATTTCGCTGTGCTCGTACCAGGGTTCGGCGATATAGCGGGCGTCGGCACCTCTTGCCTTCAGCACCCTCTCAACGTCGCGCACAAGCTCGGGTACCCTGGCCTCGTCCTTCGCCATCACGAGCACCTCGGTCACCGCGGGCCCCATGTCGAGCATAGCCTGGGCGACGTCGAGGGGCACGAAGACCAAACCGTCATCGAGGTACTGCAGGCCGCTATTGAGCGAGCCGACCACTACAAAGGTGTAGCCCTTGAGGGAACCGAGCGCGGTATTGAAAACAAGAGTGAACCTGTCGCCCACCCCGAGGCCCAGCCTGTCCAGGGTCCTTTGGCCCATTACGGCTTCCCGCTCCCCGGGTCGCAATAGCCGTCCCTTGACAAGGTAGCGGGATAGCCCGATGAGCCTGTCTTCCGCTTGCGGTTCCACGCCCACGGCCATGAGCCCTTCGAGTTCCTCGCCACCACCCACCATGGCGCCGAAACGGAGGCGTGGGACCACATGCGACGCCAGGGGAATCTCTCTCAACGCGTTCGCGACAGACTCATAGCCTTCGCCCTGAAACCCGTCCACCGGATAGTTCAGCGAGAGAAGTCGCTCCTTCAGTGAGTATTCCCTGGCGACGACCCTCACATGACCCGAGGTGAGCCTGATGGAGTTGCCTACCATTATGTCAAAGATGCCGTCGATGGTTCCTTTCGCGAGTACGACCACGAAAACGCCCACCGCGACCGCAATCAAGCTGAGCGCGATGCGCGCCCGGGCTCTTCCGAGGTTACGGAACGCTATACGCATTAGGCTCACGGTTTTCACCCCCAATCCTAACCCCGGCGCAACGAGACGATCGGGTCCTGGGCTGCGACTCTCCTGGCGGGAATGTAGCTTGCCACCCAGCTCACCACTATGCCCAGCAAGAACGCCTCTGCGACCATGGGCCAGTTCCACGCACCGCGGATAACTCCGGCGATCGGGTAGCCGATGTCGAGGCCCTTATAACTCTCGAGGATGTTAATGCCGTGGCTCACCAGGTAAGCGTTGCCGGCTATGCCTATCAGGCACCCTGTGATCGAACCCAGCACGCCTATGCCTGTGGCCTCCAGCATGAACAGGAGCACGATCTCCCTAGTCGTCATTCCCATGGCCTTCATCATCCCGATTTCGCGGACGCGTTCCATGGCCCCGAGGAGAATGGTATTGACCACACCCACCACGGCGATGACGAGTATCATGAAGATGAGCAAGGCGCTGAACCCCTGTTTGCTCTGGCTTATAGCGAGAAAGTCGCTGGCGGCGTCCCGCCATGTGAGCACCTCACCGGATATGCCGGCGTTTTCCAAGGCAGCGCGCACATTTCTGGACACATCCTCGACCCGCGCGCCATCTTGTGTTTTCAGGACGACTTCCGTTGCCGCGCCGCCCAGCGCGAGAGCCTGACTTGCAACGTCGAGTGGCAGGTAAACCTGGCCGCTGTTCACCTGGGGGTGAGGGCTCCTGATGAGGCCGGCCACGGTGAGGTCGATGGCCTGAAACGCCCCGTCACGGGTGCGCGTGACGAGTGTAAAGCTGTCGCCGGGCACAAGCTCGAGCACGCGCGCGAGGTCGTACCCCAGGAGCGCCTCGGATGCGCCCCGCGCCGGCCACCGGCCATCGACATACTCAGCCAGCGTGAACACTTGCCCGTCGCGCTCCGGATCGATCCCCACGCCCATCACGGGGATCTCCTCCCAGCCGGTGTTGAGACGGGCGCCGAACATGAGCCTCGGGGTCGCCGCCCGTATCTTCTCGACATCCTTCAGCGCCGTGAGCACAGCATCAGGATCCAGGGTGCGGTCGATGGGAAGACTCTCTCGCTCGGCGGAATAACCTTGAGCGTGAATGCGCACGTCTCCGGTCTCCAGGTTGATGAGATTATCTATGGCATCGCGGTCGACGCCCGCCATGATGCAGTCGACCTCGATGAGCGCCGCAAGGCCAACAGCAATCGCGAGGAACGTCAGAGCTGTGCGGCGCTTCTGCCGCCAAAGGTTCCTCGCTGCGAGCTTGAGCAGGTAACCCATGACCTGTTACCTCCTCCTGTCTTCGGCGATCCGGCCGTCGCGGACGGTTACCAGCCGACGGGCGTAATTCATCACCATTGGGTCATGTGTGCTGAAAATAAACGTCGTCCCTTTCTTCTGGTTCATCTCCAGCATGAGCTCGATTATGGCCTTGCCTGTCTCCGAGTCTAGGTTGGCCGTGGGCTCATCGGCAAGGACCAGGTCTGGCCCCTTTACCAGCGCCCGGGCGATGGCCACGCGCTGCTGCTGTCCCCCGGAAAGATCTCCCGGCCTGCGGTTTTCGAGCCCGCTAAGCCCCACGTCCGCAAGGATGCGCATGACCCGGTCTTTCACATTACTCGAGTTCTCGCCGAGCAGAGCTAGGGAGAATTCGACGTTCTCGTACGCGGTCAGGACGGGGATAAGGTTATACGACTGGAACACAAACCCAATCCTGCGGCGGCGGATGTCGGCCAATTGTGCCTTGGGTAGCTTCGCCAATTCGATCCCGTCGAGGCGGATGACGCCTTCCGTTGGCGTGTCCAGGCAGCCGACGAGGTTCAGCAGCGTCGTCTTGCCCGAACCTGACGGCCCGGCGATCGCCATGAATTCTCCGCTTTCGACCTCAAGGTCGATTCCGCGCAACGCCGGCACTGTCAACCTGCCTTGGCGGTAATCCTTCCTTACCCCTTCTAGCTCCAAGAGCGCCACACTTGTGCCTCCTCTCTATTCGATTCAACCCCAAGCGGCGGGATGGGACGGACACTGAAGAGCTTGTGAGCGGGCGACAGCCCGGCCATGCCCCTCCCATGCACCACCGCAGCCAATCCATGGTGACAACTGCACGAACACTGTACGAACATCGTACCATAGAGGATCGTGGACTACAAGCGGCAGTCATCCTCGAACCGTCCCTTTGAGAGATTCATTCGACGCATCCCTGAGGAAGTGGTTTCTCGACGGGGGCGGCTTCCCCGGGTTCCCATGGTACACTCCCGGGCATGTGCCGGTGCAGGAGGGGGTGGACATGGCTGCTGGATCGCCTTGCACGCCTGATAAAGCAGCCCATCGGGTGGGCCGGCGACGCTGTCTTCGAACGACACAGGCGCGAGGATCGTTCCTTGGACCCTAGCTCATGGCGCTAGTTAGTCTCCCGATCCCCTGGATTTCTTGGATCGAGCAAAGACAATTGGCCCCAACTGACTGGGGTCGAACCGCCTGAACCAGAGCAAACTGAGGGCCACAAGCACCGGCCCCAACGCCGCATAGGCCAGTCGTGGCGGGAGGTAGAACTCCACGTCCAGAGTTGGCCACTGCAGAAGCCGTGCAGTCGGGGGTGCGGCCCCCAGGATCACTGATGCATGGTACTGACTACTAGCCATTACGAAACTCGGGATCACAAACCCGGTGAAGTCCACCCAGAGGGCGGTCCTCACAAAGCTAATGGTAAGTGCGCCCCAGAGAGTAGCGAACCAGTACGCAACGTAAAGCAGATTGAAAGCCGTCCCGTACCCGCGGCCCGGCAGGGATCCCGCTGCTACACCAAGTCCTGCAGTATACAGAAGGGTCGGCGCTGCCAGTGTGAGGGCGGAGATCAGCAGTGGACCCCAGGCTACAACCAACTCGCCCCTAATGCGCTGAACGACCACAGCTGTTGCCATGGAAGCTGCCAGAAGCGCCCCTAAAGTGAACACCGCTGCCAGGTACTTGCCGAACAAGTATGCGGGAGAAGCAAGCCGCGTTGAGGCAAGGATCTCCCCTGCAGGTGTTATGCGGTCGCGTCTCATGCTGTTGTGGGCTATGAAGAAACCTACCAGACCGAAGAGCAGGGTGGACACGAATCCTGAGACCGTGCCGACGAAGTTGGAATCGTAGGTGAAAGCTCCGTGGTGAGCGGCGGTCAGAAATGCGTAGCCTGCGGTCCTGGGTGGCAGGGCCAGGCGGGTCAGGACTGAAAAAACCAGGACCAGGAACCAAAAGCCCCAACTGCGAGCGCGCATCCGTAGCTCAGTCTTGACCACCGCCCAGGTGCCTTCAAGTCGAGTGCCAGCCACATGTTGATATACCATCATCAACTTCACCCTCCCGGGCCTGTTCCGTTTCGTTGTCGCGTACAATTCAGTACGACCAATGGGACCTATCCAATATGAACAGGGTGAGCGCGATGAGGATCGCTCCCGCGGTGGCGTACCCTATTCTGTTCAGCCAGAACACCCGCATGTCAGTGATAGGACCGAATGCAAACGCAGCTAGCTCGCAGCGGAAGGCCGATGCCACGGGGAATGGTTGGATAACGGTCGGCACGAATCTCTTCAGGGTTATTACTCCGATCACCACCGCAGGCGGCATCGTGTAACCCGCGACCTGGCTGCCGGTGACTGTCGCCACGGCAAATGCCAGGCCAGCCATGAAGATTGTCAAGGCGATAGACGACATAGCCACCATGAGAGGAGGGAAAACCGCCCAACTTGCTCCGGGGACCCCGGCTATCTTGTACAGAACCCCGGCCAGAGGGGCTACCAAGACAAGAGGCAAAGCGAGCACCTCGCAGACTCGTCTGCCGATGCGTACTGATGGTGGTGTTGCAGTTGTATTGAGGATCTCAGCCATTCGAAAGTCACGATCCAGCAATGCCAGAGGTACCACGAGAGCCGCAATGAGCGGTGGGAACGCAAGTTCAATAAGGAACACAACCTCGCTCTCGGGGCGTACCCCCTGAGAGGTGAGAACAATCAGTGCGATGAGAGCGAACAGCCCGAAGCAAATCCACGTTGACTCATTCCAGATCAACCTGAGCGTTACCCACCTGCCGGCAACGTCAGGACGGTAGTGACCCTTGCCCCGAGCGTTCCCTACCATCCGGGTCCCCCCACGATATAGAGGTAGGCGTCCTCCAGGGTCGGTCGCATGGCTTGCGCCTCGGGCGCAGGCGGCTCTGGAGCAATGAGCCTGACAACGGACTAGTCTCCTTCTTGCCGGGAGCTTACGAGTATCCATCGTCGACCGGCCTGTGGCAGGCTGACTTGGTTCTCGTCTCTAACTACCTGCCAGACCCGACCCTCTACTTTCCGGATAGCGTCCCCAGGCGACCCTGCAAACAGGATTTGACCATTGGCAAGCATGATCAACTCCGAAGCAACGGCTTCGACATCGAATACAATGTGAGTCGAGAGGACCACAAGTCGATCGCGGGACAGTGATGACAGCATGGAACGAAATCGGACTCGCTCTTCCGGGTCGAGCCCGGCGGTCGGCTCGTCAACGATCAACACGTCCGGCTGATTCAGCAGAGCCTGCGCTATTCCAAGACGCCGCTTCATGCCGCCAGAGAGAGAACCTACACGCCGGTTTGCCAACTCGCTGAGTCCGGTGATGTGCAGCGCTTCGTCTATGCGCTCCTTGCGCTTAGCACGTGGAACACGCTTTAGGTCTGCTATGTAGGCGAGAACTTCCACAACCCTCAAGCTGGGATAGAAGTCGAAATGCTGGGGTAGATAGCCCAGGATCGACCGGATCTTCGAGGGGTACCTCACGACGTCTATCTCATTGATCGATACATGCCCTGCCGTCGGCCGCGTGATGGTAGAGAGAATGCGCATTAGTGTCGTTTTCCCTGCGCCGTTGGGACCGACGAGACCCAGAGTTCCACCTGACGTAGCGTAGGTTATTCCTTTCAAAGCTTCCACGCCACCCCGGTAAACCTTGCGCAACGATTTGAAGCTCATTGTTGCCATTGCGTGTTAGCAACCCCTCCATTCGAGAATAAGAGCTCATTTCAGCCGTACCTCGGCTGGTCCGCCGAGCGAGTTCGAAGGACAAGGATTCGCAGCTCCCCGGCCTCGCACTCCACGAATCTTGTAAAGAGTTACTTTCAGCCCCCGATTGCTGTCCATTTGGAGCCACGGCCATTAGCTCCAGTACATATGTCGGGCCCGCAAGAGGAAAAGTTCGATGGCAGATCGAACAACTAGAACACGCACCGTTAGGACCATAGCTCCCCGCCGGCATTAGTCGCAGCAGCCTAAGCCGTACCTTATTTTAGCCCCAAGTGCTTCGCAGGGTGAAAACTCACGGTCCCGGCAGATGGCATGGGTGCTACCGAACCATTCGTCACCGGTGATACGACTTAATACAGGGGTTTGCCGAACAGGGGTGACTCCTATGGGCATACGCGACGGAGAAGGCATGCATCCGTACAATCGTGCGACTGGTGGCAACACGCCGGGCGACAGCGACGAGTCCTTACTCCGGTCCGTGGCCACAGGTAGTGACTTTGCCTTGGCTCAACTGATGGACCGTTATGGAGAGAGGCTTTTCGGCTTTGCCGTCCGTCTCCTGGGATGTCCTCAAGATGCCGAAGAGGTGGTCAGTGATACTTTTGTTGCAGCGTGGCGAGGAGCAGGGAAGTTCAGGGGGGAATGCTCCGTACGGGCATGGTTGTACAGCATATGTCGCAACCTTGTCACAGATAGGCTTCGCAGAAGGAAGAACGTGTCAACATGCCCACTCCACCACACTGTGGGCGATCCTTCGCCTGCTTCAGACCCAGAGCACCATGCATGGACCGGCTGGCGAAGGGAGCAAGTGGCATCCTGCGTTCGTCGGCTTCCGTCGGCAGCGCGGCAGACGCTGGTACTGCGCATCTATGGGGACCTCACCTATGAGGAGATCGCTCAAGTATGCAACTGTCCGGTTGGGACAGTGCGGAGCAGGCTGAACTATGCAATGACCCGGCTAGGTGAATTACTTGATGCAGAGAACGTTGACAACTGCTTGGAGGAGGACCAACTGTGAGAAATCGGCACAGGATTGTAAAGCGCTTAATCGGCTTGTACGCAATTGGCGATCTTTCACCAGTGGAAAGAGACGTGGTATCCAGCCATGTGAAGCAGTGTCCGCTGTGCCGTGCAGAACTCGACAGGCTTCAGCGGGTTGCGGAGGACTTACGCAGTCTGCGCACCGAGGACCGGCTGTCGCCGACTTGCAAGACGCACGTGCTCGCCAGGATCCGACAGATGAAAGCAAGTATCGGCCAAGAGCAGTCCGCGCACCTGGCAGGATGGTGGTTCCTACCGCTGGTTCAGGCAACCGCCTTTGTGGTGGTAGCTCGACTCGTGGAAGCTCGCATGCTGGCAAGAGACATCATCCTGCCGAACGTGATGCACCAGCTTGTGACGGTTGCAGCTGCTGGCATGTTCCTAGGGTTCTTGGGGATTGCTGGAGCGTTGCTTTGTCAGAACCGGGCTGCACGGAGGCTTGTGCCATGACGACAGCTCGTAACGCCACGCAAGCAGGGCTACCGGACCGCGTGCGTCCCGTTGTGCGCACGAAACGGTGGGTTGCGATCATTGGCCTGCTCAGCTTGTTCTTAGCTATCCCCTCTGTTTTCTTCTGGGACGACATCTTAGCAGGGCTGCCGGTGAGTTCAGCGAACTTTCTTGCATACCGCCTATCCAGGATACTTGCGAGTGGTGACCCAGCCCATAATACTCAGGATGTCGTGTCCAGATGGAGGGCCAAGAATCCCACGGCGTACGGCGTATTTGTGGCTGGAAGTGACAACTGCGTCATCTTCTCCACTATGCCTCGACTGCTTGGAGTGACAGTTGACGTTCGCGACCCGGACGATAGGGGCGAGGTTGGGGAGTGGTTTCTCGTCCATGGTTTGAAGCCCGAAGATGGTAGGGATGTGCCTTGCCATGTTGCTTACGCCGTTGTGAGGGACCAGACGGGAAAGGTTACGGCCCGGATCTGGGTTGTGGGTCCGGACACCAAATACCTATCACTCTTCAGCCTGATACTAGTGTTATGTTCGTTGCCTAACGTTCGTATCGGCCTGTGGAACATCCTCTTCTGGCTCTCGATACCTATCTGGATCTACCTTGATGCTCTGGTTCAGGCGCCTGGAGAACGGCGTCGAGCATGGCTGTGGAGCACGATCGGGATGGCGTTCAACGTGGCTGGTCTCGCTTTGTATCTTATTGCCCAAGCATCGAAACAACTCAGCTCTCGTGCGGGCGATCGAACCCGAGGTTGAGGCGCCTTGGGCTTGAAGAGCAGCCGCAGCATGTTCTAGGGCTGCCGAAGTGACCAGAGTTCCTGATGGGTGGTGCCCCTTTTACTCGTTCTGCCCCACGTATTGCCTCTTCTATCTTTGGTGACGAGACACGAACACGGCCCTCTGGCGCAGCCATGCTCGATCTTGCGCCCGGCGACATGGCCAGATCTGCGGCTGCAGGACTCACCATCTACGCCTCGTGGAGCCTTGTAACACCTAAGCAAGATACGCTCTTGTGAGAGATTCGTCGTCAAGAAATCTTGCAGCAGGTCCTGTCCCCACGATTCGCCCGGAGCGCAGCACGTAAGCCCGGTCGGCGATGGCGAGTGCCGCCCGGGCGTTCTGCTCTACCAGCAGCACGGTCGTTCCCGCCCTCCTGATGTCCTGGATCATCTGCATGACCCTGTCAACGAGCACGGGCGCAAGGCCCATGGACGGCTCATCCATGCAGATGAGCTTCGGGTTTGCGATGAGCGCACGGGAGATCGCGAGCATCTGTTGTTCGCCGCCGGAGAGCGTCCCCGCCTTCTGGTGGCGCCTTTCGGCAAGCACCGGGAAGAGATCGAGGACTTGTTCTATGCGCTCGGCGGCCTTGCGCCGGTCGCCAAGGACGTACCCGCCGAGCTCGAAGTTTTCCAGGACGGAAAGCCCCGGGAAGATCCTGCGACCCTCTGGGACCACTGCAATTCCGGCCCTTGCGATCTCGGAGGTGGGCGTGCCGTCTATCCTCCGGCCCATGAACCGGATCTCTCCCTTCGCCGGACGGACGCGGCCGAGAATGGTCCTGAGCAGCGTGGACTTCCCCGCGGCGTTGCTGCCGAGGACAGTCACGATCTCACCGCTCTCCACATAGAGATCCACGCCCTGGAGGACCCTGACCGGGCCGTACGACGAGTGAACGTCTCTTATCTCGAGTAGCGGCTCGCCGTTCTCTGCTACCCTGCGCCTCGCTTCCGGGCGTCCGGGGCACTTGCTCGGGGGCCTTGGTAGCTTCACCTCCACCTGCTCGTGACGGGGCGCGTTCGCACAAGCACAGGTTGCGCCTTCCTGGGTGGTATCTCCAACTTTCCCCGGCTCGTCGCGAGGTCCTGCCCGACGGTCGGCAGCCGTCCCCCGTTCCACTCCCAGGTAGGCCCGCATCACCTCGGGGTTCGAAGCCACCTCGGCCGGCGTGCCCTCGGCGATCTTCTCGCCGTGGTCGAGGACGATCACGCGGTCGCACGTCCCGGCAACCACATCCATGTGATGCTCGATCACGATCACGGTGTAGCCGTGGTCCTTAAGCCTCTTGATCGTGTCGACCATCTCTTCGATTTCCTCAGGCGTCATCCCTGCCGTGGGCTCGTCGAGCAGCAGGATGCGGGGCTTGGCCGCGAGCGCCCGGGCAAGCTCTACCCGGCGGCGGTCCGGATATGCGAGATCGCGTGCAGGTTCCGCCTCACGCTCACGCAGGGCGCGCCCGAGAAAGCGCAGGGTATCGCGGGCGGTCGCGATCTCTGACGCCTCGCACGCCCGGAACGCCTGGGTGCGGAAGACCACCCCCGTAAGGTCGCGCCTTACTCGGAGATGACAACCGGCGAGGACGTTCTCGAGGACGCTCTGGCCCTCAAAGAGCCTGATGTTCTGGAAAGTGCGCGCGACGCCGAGAGCTGCTATCCTGTGAGACGGCAGGCCCACCACGCTCTTGCCGAAGACCCTGATATCCCCGGAGGAGGGCCTCGTGACTCCGGTGATGAGGTTGAAGAGCGTGGTCTTCCCCGCCCCGTTCGGTCCGATGATGCCGACCACCTCGCCCCGGTGCACCGTCAGGTTCACGCCGGAGAGGGCCGCAAGGCCGCCGAAGGTGCAGCGCACGTCGCGAACCTCGAGCGCAGGTTCGCCTGTCGCGGTCGCGGCACCGGCCTTGGCTGTCGCCCCGGGTTCCACGCGCGCTCCGGGTGCCTGGGCCGGGCGGGGTTCCGCTTCCGGCGTCCGCCTGCTACGCCGCCCGGTGCGCCCAGGCTCAGACGAGGAGGACCCGGAACGCGCGGGGATTAGGCCCTGAGGGCGATATATCACGAGAAGCACGAGGGCGACGCCGTAGATGAGCATTCTATACACGCTGTAGGCGCGCAGCAATTCCGGGAGGACTACCAGCGCAGCCGCTCCTAAGACGAGCCCCGGGAGATTCCTCATCCCGCCCAGGATGATCATGCAGTAGACAGTGATGGTCTCTGCCATCGTGAAGTTCTGGGGGAAGACCGCCCCCTGCCACGAGGCGAAAAGCGCCCCCGCAAGCCCCGCGAGGCCAGCTCCCCACAGGAAAGCCATCACCCTGTACCGCGCCACGTCCACGCCCATGCAGCCAGCGGCCACCTCGTCCTCGCGAAGCGCAGCCCACGCCCGCCCGATTCCGGAGCGCAGGAGGCGGCTGGTCACAACTGCGGATCCGACGGCGAACGCCCATATCAGGCAGTATGACATCTCGAGCGGCGCGAAGCTCACGCCGAGGATGCTCGGAGGGTCGATCCCCACTATTCCGTTAGGGCCGTTCGTGATGTTCACCGGTCGGTCCAGGTTGTTGAGGAGGATGCGGACGATCTGCCCGAACCCCAGCGTCACCATGGCCAGGTAGTCCCCGCGCAGGTGAAGCGTGGGGAGGCTCACCATGAGCGCCGCGAGGACTGCCCCTGCGACCGAGCATGCCGTGCTGAGCAGGAACGGCACGTGCAGTCCGAAGTGGGGCGACGACAGGAACGCGTACACGTAAGCACCGATGCCGTAGAACGCGACGTACCCGAGGTCGAGAAGCCCGGCCTCGCCGGCCACGATGTTGAGGCCGATGGCCAGTATGAGGTAAAGCCCGACGGTTCCACCCACGCGCAGGTAGTAAAAGTTACGCGTGAGAAGCGGGATGAGGGCGAGGAGGGCGATGCCAAGATACACGGTCCCCGCGCCTCTGGCCGCGGCCATGCCTCGCTCCTGCCCGGAAGTTGTGGCGGCACAGGCGCCGCGCGCGTCGCCGGCTGCTACTGCGTCGTAGGATCCTCTCAACGTTACCACTCTTTCTTTGTGCTTCATGCCGATTGCAGCTCCTCAATTCGTGCATCCCGTCTTCCGAACTGGCCCTGGCAGTGCGGATACGTCCTCCGTGTGCCCGTCCGTTGCTCCATTCCTCGTACGGTCATGCCCCATGCCCGCATATCCTCATACCTTCTCGTGCGCGTGTTCCCCCAGGATTCCCGCAGGCTTCAGTATAAGGGTTGCGATGAGCACGGAGAAAACAATGGCGTCCTTGTACACGGGCGCCACGAAGAGCACCCCGAGGCTCTCCGCAAGGCCCAGGACGATCCCGCCGGCCATGGCGCCCCTTATGCTCCCGATACCTCCAAGCACGGCCGCAGTAAAGGCCTTCAGGCCTGCCGAGAATCCCATTATGAAGTCCACCTGCATGTAGTAAAGCCCGATCATGACTCCCGCGATGCCTGCAAGTGCCGACCCGATAATGAAGGTCGCCGCGATCACCGCGGACGTCCGGATGCCCATGTACTCGGCAGCTTCGGGGTCTTCGCTCGTGGCGCGCATGGCCTTGCCGAGCATGGTGTGGGAGATGGCGAAGTCAAGCGCCAGCATGATGGCCACCGATGCCGCGAAGATAGCAAGGCGCGTGGCCGAGATGGCGGCGTCTCCCACGCGAACGGTCCAGGTGGGCGGGATGAGCAGCTCCGTCTGGTACGCTTTGGCACGCCCCGCGGTCAGCAACATCGCAGCGTTCTCCAGAATGATAGATACCCCGAGAGCCGAAATGAGCGGCGCGAGGCGCGAGCTTCCGCGTAGCCGGCGATATGCGAAACGCTCGATGAGCCCTCCCAGGATGCTGGTAGCCGCCACCGCAGCCAGGGTCATGACGACGAGAACCGCGAAGGGGTTTGCCGCGAGCGCCCCGCCCCTGGTGAAGAGATAGAGGACTGCCCACCCCGCAAAGGCACCGACCATGAACACGTCCCCATGTGCGAAGTTGAGCATCTTGAGGATGCCGTAGACCATGGAGTAGCCGAGCGCGAGCAGGGCATATACGCTGCCCAGCGTGAGGCCGTTCACGATCTGTTGGGGCAACTGCGCGAGTACCTGTTCCATGGGACTCGTCTACCACCTCTCCATGTCCTCGTTACCGTCGCTGTCACTGCCACTTTTGTGGCCTCCGTCCAAGCATAGATTCGCGTTCCCAGGTCCTGTTCGGGGCCCTGCCCGGGAGGCATCTTGTCTGATTCCTGGCTATCCACCACATATTCGGGCGGATGCCAGGACCGTGGCGCGGGCGCGCGCGGCCGGGTCGCCGTCCCACCTACCATCGAATGGCGGCGGCGGATGGCGGACGATGATGCCGCCGGCGCACCCGCGCGTTGCGGCAGCCTGTGCGCGGACTCGGACGACCTGGGAAGCGCGCGCAGGCAGTCCGTTGGCGGCCCGAGCTGACCTCGCCGCGGTCACCGGACCTCAGCAGGGTACTCCTTGACCTGGACGAAGTCGCCACCCTTCACCTGGAACACGTAGATGCTCGCTCCGACCACGTCGCCCTTGGCGTTGAAGCTCACCGGGAATCCGAGTATCCCCCGGTAACCCCGGGTGTTGTGGACCGCCTCCAGCACTGCGGCCCGCGTGAGCCCGGCGGGGTTATTCCCGGCCGCCTTCCTCATGGCCTCTATCAGTATCTTCGTCGCCTCATAGCTCTGCCCCGAGAAAATGCTCATAGCACCGTACTTGCCTTCGAACTTCTGGATGAACCCTTGTGCCTCGGGCACATCCTTGATGTCGCGGCCTATGGCCGTCACATACATGCCCTCGGCTGCTCCTCCGGCGCCCGCAATAAGCTGGTCTCTCTCTTTGAGGCCATCTCCTCCCATTAACTTGGGCCGGAGTCCGAGCCCGACGGCCTGCTTGATAAGGGCCGCGGCCTGGGCGGGGTTCGGGAGCGCGAGGTACAGGAGGTCCGGCGCGGCGGCCTTGACCTTCGTCAGAATAGGCGAGAAATCCCTGTCCTCGGGAGTTATCTGACCGCGCGTGATCTTGACGCCGGCCTTCTTAAGCGCCGCGGCTACCTGGTCCGCGAGGCCCTGTCCGTACGCGCCCTTGTCGTCGAGTATGTAGACGTTCTTCGCTCCGAGCTCTTCCACTATAAATCTCGCCGCTGCCGGGCCCTGGGCGTCATCCCTCGGGCATATCCTGTGCATGACCTTATACCCGAGTTCGGTCAGGGACGGGTTCGTGGCTGACTGGCTTATGATCACCAGCCCCGCCCGCTGGTAAGTCGGCAGGGCGGCGTTCACGGCACCGCTGTTCATCGGTCCCACCACGCCGAGCACGCTCCTGTCCATGGCAAACTTATCGGCGACGATGACGGCCCGTGCGGGGTCGCCCGCGTCATCCCCAACCACTATTTCGATCTTCCTTCCCCCGACGCCGCCTTCGGCGTTTGCCTCATCCACAGCCATCCGGATGGCGTTGAGGGAGTCGAGGCCGATCTTAGAGAGATCCCCCGTGAATGGCCCTGCGGCGCCGATCTTGACCGGCGGCAGCTCTGTGCCGAAGACAAGACCCGTGCCGATGCCCAGGACGAGCACCACCAGGACCGCAAGGCACAGTGAAGTGCGGGCGCCCGCGGCCATCCCTGCCAGACCCATTCTGAGCCTGCTTCTCACTTTCTTCTGATTCCGACGTGAAACTACCGGTTTCATCTCTCCTCTACCTCCTTGCTTCTTATCGGTCGACTATCGGCACGCCCCGCTCTGCGAGGCGACTTGCCCACTCGTCCAGGCCGAGCCTTCTCAACGTAGACGCGGTCGGGACGCCGGTCCCGACATCCCACCCCCGGGCCTTGTAATACTCGTCGAGCATCTCATCGAGTGCGACCGTGCTGCCGCTTGTCGCCCCGCACCCCGCGGGCATCGGCTCTTCCCTGAAGCGCCTGGGAAGCGTGTCGTCGCATCGGCGGATCCCAAGGGCGGTGATGAAGCAACGTTCGAGGTTGACGATGCGCTCGCAGGCAGCCTGCACCTCGGCCTCGTCGAAGTCGAAGCCTGTTGCAGCCCGGAGGACCGTGGCGGCGTCATCGAACGGCAGGACCTCCATGTTCACGATGGTGTTCTTGCACGCGTCGAGCGAGTCAGCGAGGGCGCACAGCTCCTCGAAATGCTTGACGACGCGGCCTTTGCCCTTGTGCTCGAGCCTGAAGGCCGCTTCCCTTGCCCCGAACCTTCGCACGGCCGCCTCGGCATCCTGGGTGAACTCGAAGGACGGCTCTGACCGGAGGTGGTCGCCGCCGCGGCTTGCGACCGCGTTGCCCAGCGCGTAACCCTTGATGCCCCTGGGGTCAGCCATGAAGATCTCGAGGCCTTTCACGTGCATGGCGAGGTCCTCGCTGCCCCGGCCGATCTTGCGCGCCGCTTCACGGACCCCATCTGCGAGCACGTCCCCGAAGCCTTCGCGCGATGCGATCTTGCGGACCAAGGTCTGCACGGCGCCGATGTTTCCCCAGGTAAGGTCGAGACCGTCAGCCTCTTGGCGCGAGATGATCCCGCGCTCGAAGCACTCCATGGCGAAGGACACGCACTCCGCCGTGGAGATAGCGTCCATCCCGGCGCGATTGCATATGTCGAGGGTGGCAAGGCCGGCCTCAAGGTCGCGGACGCCGACACGTGACGTGAAGCCCGCAAGCCCCTCGAACTCCGGTCCCTCACTCTTGAGGCCGGCGTATGGCCCGGACTTCACCTCGAAGAACCTGCTGCACGGGATGGTGCACGAAAAGCACGCCTTGCCCTTTACCCTGAGGCGCGCGGCAAGCGTCTCGCCGCTCACCTCGTCCGCATGCTCGAACCTTCCCGTCTGGAAGTGGCGGGTGGCGAGGCACCCCGCCGCATTGAGGGCCGAGAGGAGCCTCGTGGTGCCCAAGGCGACCCTGGGCTTATACTCCGGGTGGCTCAGGATCCTTGTGTCCAGCGCTCTAATGAAATCGAGGAACTCCTCCGGGCGCGCGACCTCCAGGGGTTTTGTGCCGCGAACGACGACCGCCTTGAGTCCCTTGGACGCCATCACTGCACCAATTCCGGTCCGCGCTGCGGCGCGGACGAGGTTGCAGAAGATCCCTGAGAATTTCACTCCGCGCTCGGCAGCGGGGCCGATGCATGCGACCTGGGCGCGGCCCCCGTGTCGCGCAAGGAGCGCCTTTTGTGTTTCCCACACGTCGAGGCCCGCGAGGTCCCCGGCGGGAAGGACCTCGGCCCCATCGTCGGATATGAAGAGATAAGAAAGCCTATCGGCCCGTCCGCGTATGATAACCTGATCGTACCCGGCGAATTTGAGCTCTGGTCCGAAAAACCCGCCGGCGTTGGAGTCCCCGAGTATCCCGGTCTGAGGGGACTTCGAGGTGAAGTTCACACGGGCAGCGCCGGGGAAGAGCGTGCCGTCGAGGGGGCCCGTGCCGATGATGAGGACGTTCTCGGGGGAGAGCGGATCGACGTCAAGGTCGATCTCGCGGACGAGCCGCGCGACGTTGAGCCCGCGCCCGCCGATATACCGCCGGGCCGAAGCGAGGTCAAGTCCTTCGGCTGAGACTTTGCCGGCGCCAAGATCGACGTCGAGTATCCTGCCTGCGTAGCCGTATGACTTCATCAGATGTTTCCCTCCTGGTCGCCTGGTGTGTCCTGGGTGGATGCGCGATGGGGAGCGCCGGGTCTGGGGGCCTTCTCGCCAACTCCAGCCAGGCCGTACGAGATGGCTCCTGTTGGACACCGCCTCACGCACTCCGGGTCCCCGCCGCAGAGATCGCAGATGAGCGGGACCCTGGTCTCGGGATGGAAAGCCACGGCGCCAAAGGGGCATGCGTCGGCGCACGTGCCGCATCCGCTGCACCGGGTCTCGTCCACGACAACGCACCTGGTTTCGGGGTTCCGCGAGAGAGCTCCACTTGGGCATGCCTCCACGCACCTCGCGTTTCCGCACTGCCTGCATACCAACGGACGGTCGATCCCGTCCTCATCGACCTTGTCCACGTGTATCCTTGATAGCAAGTCGGAAAACTTCCGCTCGTGCGTAAAGCTGCAGATGAGCTCACATGCCCGGCAGCCTGCGCAGAGCTTTTCGTTCACGAGCATCTTGGGGCGCGGGCCCCGACCGCTGCGGGTGCGGGTGTCGCGGCCGGTGCGCCCGTCGTGCTCTTTCGTTCCCTCACCCGCCGGTTCGCCCACCCGCTCGATCCGGAATATGACCATGCCGTTTGGGTCAGGGCACGCTACCCGGACGGTGTCCGAGAGCCAGTCGTTCTCCTCGACGATGTTGCGTTGCTTTGCCGGGAGCATTGGGAGAATGCTCTGAAGCGCCCACAGGCACATGAATTTGCCATCGGGGATCGTGATACGCCCCCCGCTGACCTCGAAGTAGTCTCCAACCTTCATCGGAAGGTCGCAGAACCCACGAATTTCGTCGACCACAACCCTGAGATCGTACATGTTCAATGCTGCCTCCATGCTTCTGTGTTGGCGGTCGGCCGGCAGGCTAACCCGCCGACCAGCCTCGTTTGCCGCGAAAGCCTTTCTGCCGGACGGCGACGGCGAGGGCGAGAGTTGCATCCCGACGCCATGGCCAACAAAAAAGCCCGTCCCGTAAGGGACGAGCTCAATGATGTGCCCGTGGTGCCACCCTCGTGAGGTAGGAAGATCCTGACCCCACTCGTTACCAGGATACGGCCTTCGGAAATAACCCAGCCGGCGATATCCCTGCCCTGTAACGGTGGCTTCCGGCTCAGCCTACTCAGTCGGGCCATCGCGTGCGCTTCCTTGCGCCTTGCGGCTTATGTGCCATCATGCACCTTCGCGGCGTCGCGGCGACCGCGCGCGTGCCGACCTTTCAGCCTGCGACTCTGGGGCCCACTCGCCACACCCATCTCCGCGGGGCTTGCACCGTCCCCCGCTCGCTCCGGATAAGGGCCTTCCGTGGCGACCTTCCCCTTCAACGCCTTTGCGCTGCTCTGTGTTTCAGTTCTCGCTTCCGGCCCCGTTTACGGCTCCGGTTGCTCCTATTCTAGCAACATCTTTCCTCCGTTGTCAACAGTGGATTTTGGCCCTCGCTTCCTACCACGGGGCAGTCTGGCCTGGTTTTGCACAGGCAGCATTTCACACGGGGCACCTTTGCGCTGCCACTTCTTGCCACTCCAGGCGCGGCATGTTATACTTGAGGTGACTTCGCCATGCGAAACATCAGGTGATCGGGTCTGGAACTATGGGTCACGGTCACGGAGGCGGCCGAGTGTAAAGACGTGGGCGTTCATGAGGGGAGGCATGCAAAACCGGTGAGTAGAGGTCTATCTGATTCCCTGACAAGGACCTGGGACTCCATGCCGAACGCGGGCCTGGTAAGTAATGACCCCATCAGCCAGCGCCGGGTCACCTACAGCGACTATGCTGCGCTCGATGACGGACGGCGCTATCAGGTTTTGTCGGGCATACTGGTGGCCGAGCCTGCTCCGACGACCCTGCACCAGCAGGTTGTAGCCAACCTTTTTCACGTTCTCAGAGATCATATCGACAATCATATCGACAGAATGGCCGGGGGCATCTTGCTGCCCTCACCGGTCGACGTCATCCTCGATCCCGAGGAGCAGGTCGAGGTGCTCCAACCGGACATTGTGTGGGTTCGACCGGAGCGCTCCGCGATCGTGGGGATGGCAGCCATTTTCGGTGTTCCCGACCTTGTGGTCGAGGTGCTCTCACCATCGAATGCAATGCGCGACCGCAGCGAGAAAATCCCGCGATACCGCAGGTTCGGCGTGCCACACGTCTGGATTCTCGATCCTGAGATGCGTCTTCTCGAGGAGATGGTCCTGGCTGGTCCCGGTTCGTATGAGGAGACGCTGCTTCACCGGGGTCGGGAGACTGTCAGGCCGGGGTGTTTTCCCGGGCTTCGCTTCGAACTCGCGCGGGTATGGCCAGCATTATGAGCGCTCAAGGCTTACAGACCTATGGGAGCTAAACACGACTCGTAAGTCGCAGGTGCACCTTCGCCGAACAACGAAGCCCGATGGCCATTCTCGCGGGCCTGGTCCGGCAGACAGAGGCCCTCCGTGCCGCCTTCCAGTGATCTGAGTCCTGTACGGAAAGGCCAGATGCGAGTCTGTCAGCGGCTACGTAAGGCGACAAACGAACGTGTTGCGAAGGTCCTGGTACCCGAGCCAAGGGAGAGGCTTACCTCCACTCCTGTAGCCTGTGCCGCGTCAGCATAGTCCAACTGGGACCCCGCCTGCACAGGGGAGCTGTCCGCACCATAATACGTGAAAACGCACGACAGGACATGCGCGCCCTCATGCACAATGGGGAGCCCGTTCCGACGTATGGTACCACCACGAGAACTACCGTCGTCCGAAACCGCCAAGCTGAACGCGTACTCGACCTCGTCTCCGCGCTGGTCAACAAGCCTCAGGGTCCTGTCATCGGAGCCATCCAGGACTTGACGCGCTCCTCTTACGTCAGTGGTTATCTGTTCCACCACTCTGGACGCTTCCCCTGCCAGGAACATGATGTCCCGGGATATCGCCCAGGCGCGTGCACCGACCGTGAGAGCCCCGTATGCGATGCCGAGCACAATTGGGATCACCGCGAGAACCATCGTCACCTCGACCAGCGTCAGCCCACGCTGGTCCAGTCCAAGCCAATTATGCGAAATCTGTAGAATAACCAGCTTCTCCCCAGTTCTGTTCACTTTGCTACGCTCCTCACGCAACCCAAGACCCAGGTATCAGGCGTTCCTTACGCGTCTTTCGCTGCCCCAGCCTAGGCCTGAGGAAGCGGTCGGAAGTGCCCTGCGGCCGCTGCCCCTCAAAGCCCACCTGCATATACATAGGTACTCAGACTCACGAGCAACTTGCCGTACTCAGCTGGCTTGGGCCTTGGATACCGGTGCACACTCACCGTGACGAGCCACAAGCTGTTCGCTCCCGCCGTATCGACGGCTGTCACAGCCCTGACAACTTCGTACTGGGTGTGCTCGCTGCCCCCTTCTCCTGCGCGGGAAACAACCCACGTGACAGTGCCCGCTTCAAGGTCCTGCGCGCCCGCGGTCTTGACGTCCTCCATCCATTCACGGGCAAGGTCAGTGACATATGACATCTCATCTGCACGTGCGGCCCCTCCCACGCCCATTCCCAAGACGCCCATAAGTGGGATGATCGCCGCCGATACGATGACCAGGGCGATGAGCACCTCGATAAGGGTCATGCCCGATGTGCACGAGCCCTTGCTGTGCGGGCCGCTCCCTGGGCCACCTTGTGGCCCTCCATGCACGCCGCCGGGTGGAGGGACGCGTCTATTCTGCAGACTGGTACGAGCTTCTCCATGTGTCGCGAAGGAGAGAGAGCCTCGTCTTTCCGCCGGTGAAGTGAGGCGGTTGATTCTCCGGGCGAAGCAGCCCATAATCGTAACGTATGTCATAACGCCCATTTCCTGTGAGATTTGCATTGCCTCTTATAACAAGGTTCCCCCTCTTAATCTCAAGGGCTCCGCCGCCTTTGTTGAGATTGCCGTTTACCCAGACGACCCCATCAACAGACACAGTGCTGTGTAGCCCTTGCTGGATGTTCACATTCCCCTTGGCCATGATTGCGGGGAGGTTGTCCTTATGGCCAATCACCACTTCGTCCCTCAGATGAAGATTCCCTTCACAGAAGGCTCCCCCGAGCAGAGTGCAACCATCACTAAGGGTTGCGTTCCCCCCGGTGTAGAGCGATCCCCCCACTGTCGCTCCCGAGACCTCCAGGTTGCCGCCATCCAGGTAGACATTGCCCTTTATCTCGCCGCTGATTCCGCCTTGGCGGATGTTAACACCAGCGGACATCTTAACATCACCGTCGATTACGCTGTCCGCGTCCCCGATCCCGGACACATTTCCACCCTGAATGCAGACTGACCCGGATATGCGGCCCACTATGGGCCCGTTGATGTTGCTCGATTTGATGAGAATGCTGCCAAACACCGGTCCGATGATCCCGTGGGTCACATTGCAGCCACTCAGGTAGACGTCTCCATAAACGGGTCCCACTATGCGGCTGATATTGGCATTCCTGTAGTAGTGCGGCCCTGACCCGACCGGCCTCACCTCGCCTAGGTTGCCAGAAAGGGGAGGGACACCCGGCGTCACCCATGAGATGTCAGGCTCAAGCAAGGCACGATACGCGCCCCAGTCAGGACTGGGCACATCCGGTAGCGCGAGACCCGTAACCGGACCGTTCGGACCGCTCGCCGGTTCGACGTTCTCGACCCGCGGGGGGTTGAGATTCCCGGCTGCGAACACCACGTGTTGCCATGCCTCCGGCGAGCTTTTCGCCGCTACTGAGACCTCGCAGGTGTGCCATCCCGTGCTGGCGGAGGAACGAACGAGGTATACGGAGGCATCATCGGAGCTCTGGGCACAGCTGACAGTGTAGGCGACGCCGTCTATGCTACCATCAAGATCTGATGGGGTGGCCTCCCTGCTATCACAAAGGAAAAGCCACCGGTTGATTCCCGCCTCGGCTGCATAGAGAGCTTTCGCCCTGTCCCGCGCCCAGGTTGACGCTTTGTAGGCATTCGCTGCGATGGCCATCGCTGCGGCTGCAAGGACTCCGAGCACGGCGACGGCCACGAGCACAGCCAAAAACACCGTGCCGCTCTCCCCCTTGCTCCGCGGGTGCTCACCGGCGAGCCCGGACACTTGCCTCACTCCTCTCGTCCCTGCTCAAGAACCATCTCCCACATCGGATCCGTGCCCCCACTTCTCCAACCTTCAGCAGTTCCAGCCGTGCCAGCCTAGCCACGATCGAACACCGATGTTAATGTCGAATTATTCGCTAACGGTCGGCGATTTCCTGCAAACAGGTTACGTATTCATCAGTTGCATGATGCCTGTGACAGGCCTGGCGAGTCTCGGGGAATACTTACTGAAGCAAGGAATCAGAAGTTGTACCGTCCGAGGAGGTCTTTGAGAAGCATGGCAGTCGTGGTAGTTGTGGGCGCGGGAACTGGGGGGCTCACAGCCGCGATAACCCTGCGCAAGGGGCTTGCGCGGGAGCATGAGGTGGCGGTGGTGGAGCGCGAGATGGTTCAGGGGTTCTACCCGTCCCTCCTTTGGGTACTCGAGGGCCGGCGGACGCCGAAGGACATCACGAGGAGCCTGGACGCCGTCAGGCGGCGAGGTATCACGCTCGTCCACGACACCGTTCAGGACGTTGACATGGTGCGCCGCCTCGTGAAATGCGAGCGAGAGCAGGTGCCCTATGACTTCCTGGTCCTGGCGCCAGGGGCAGACCACGCTCCTGAACGCGTCCCGGGCCTGGTGGACGCGCCTGCGCACCCGATGGCGTCGGGGTCGGCCCGGACACCGGGGCCGGTGTTCAACCTTTTCTCTATTGAAGGCATCCTCGGTCTACGCGGAGCCCTGGAGACGGCCGAACGTGGGGACATCCTCGTAGTCGCGCCGGCTGGTCCGTACAAGTGCCCGCCGGTGCCCGTCGAAACAGCCATGATCCTCGACCGCGTTCTGCGCAGGGCGGGCAAGCGAAAGAGGTTCTCGATAAGCGTGTTTTCGCCAGAGACCCTGCCTTTCGAGGCTGCGGGCACCGCCGTGGGCAGGACAGCGGTGCAAGCGATGGCGCGTCGCGAGGTGTCATACCACGGGGACTGGCACCTGGAGAGCGTGGATCGGGACCGCAGGGTGGCCGTGTTCACCGAGGGCCGTGTGGCATACGACATACTTGTCTTCATCCCGCCGATCCGGGTTCCCGACTTCGTAAAGCAGGCTGGCCTCTCCTCGGGCAAGGACGAGTTTGTGAGGGTGGACCCGCACTATCTCTCGCTGTCAACCGTGGACAACCCGAGGGGTGGAGAGGATCGGGTCTTCGCCATTGGGGACGTCACCAATATTCCGATGCCGCGCGGCGGGTCTATCCCGAAATCAGGCGCCGTCGCTCACCTGCAGTCCCTCGTGGTTGCGGGGAATATCGCCGCGCTCGTGCGCGGCAAGGCTCCCAGAAGACGTTTCTCGGGCCTTGCCATGTGTGTGGTCGAGATGGGGGACCTTCCCCCGGTCACGATCGTCGGCAATTTCTTCTCACAGTCACGCGATTTCAGGGTTCTGCCGCGCCTGCGGGCCTTTATTACCGTCAAGCAACTCGTTGAGCGAAACTGGCTTCGCGAACGACAGTAGACTACCGGAATCTCACACTCCTTACGGTGACACCGCGGCCGCGCTCCCCTGCCCTGCCTGCGCGGGCCGGCGACCTGCGGCAGGCCTGCGCCCCATCCCAAGATACGCCTGCTGGACCCTGGGGTCCTGCCGGAGATCTCGCGACGGGCCGGCGAGCACGATCCGCCCGGTCTCGAGCACATAGGCCCTGTGCGCGACACGCAGCGCAATCCTCGCGTTCTGCTCGACGAGCAGGATGGTCACGCCCTGCCGGTTGATCTCCCGGATGGTGCGGAAGATTTCCTGCACCAGCTTGGGCGCAAGCCCCAGCGACGGCTCGTCCAGAAGAAGCACCTTCGGGTCAGCCATGAGGCCCCGGGCGATGGCGAGCATCTGCTGTTCGCCTCCCGACAGCGTCCCAGCGAGCTGGCCGCGGCGCTCGGCGAGCCTCGGGAACAGCCGGTACGCCCGCTCGCGCCCCGCCCGCACCCGGGCAGAGTCCCGGCGGTACTTGTAGGCTCCCAGGTTGAGGTTCTCCTCAACCGTGAGCGTGGCGAAGACGCGGCGCCCCTCGGGCACGTGCGCGACTCCAAGCTCCACTATTCTGTGCGCCGGCAGAGATTGAATCTCCTGACCGCCCAGCCGGATTCGCCCGGCACGCGGGCGCAAGAGTCCGGAGATGGCCCGAAGGGTTGTGGTCTTGCCCGCGCCGTTGGCCCCGAGGAGGGTTACGGTCTCTCCTTCCTCGAGGCTGAGGCTGATGCCCTTCACGGCCTCGACGTTTCCGTATGATATGTGGACGTCTTCAAGCTCAAGCAGGCTCATGCCAATCCGTCCTTACGCGACCGGCATCACCGCCACCGCCGGATCCGGTGTTACCGGTCTTGCCGGTCTGTTCAGTCTCGGTCATGCTGGACTCGTTGGACTCTCCCGTCTTGTCGGCCTCATCCATCTCGTCGGTGTCGTCCTCGGTTCCAAGGTACGCCTCCACCACGCGGGGGTCCTGCTGGACCTCCTCGGGGGTGCCTTCGCTGATCTTCTGTCCGTTGTCCATAACGGCAACGAGGTCAGATACTCCCATGACCACCTGCATATCATGCTCGATGAGAAAGACCGTGATCCCTGACTCCCTGATCTCCTCGATGAGGTCCATGAGCCCGGCCGTTTCTTCCTCGTTTAGGCCGCCGGCAGGCTCATCCAGGATGAGGAGACGCGGCCTCGTGGCGAGGGCTCGCGCTATCTCGAGCCGCCTCCGGTTGCCGTACGGCAGGTTGCGCGCAAGCTCATCGCGGCATCCCCACAGGCCCATCTGGCGAAGGCAGCGCTCAGCCTCGTTCCTCATGCGCTCCTCCTCCCTGCGCTGGCCCGCGGTCCTGAAGATCGATGCCGCCACCCCTGCCCGGCCTCTGCAGTGTTGGCCTGAGAGGACGTTTTCGAAGCATGTCAGGTTCTCGAAGAGCCGGAGCGTCTGGAAGGTGCGCGCGATGCCCGCCTCTGCAACCTGGTGCGGCAGCTTGCCGACAAGCTCGCGCCCGGCAAACGTAATCCTCCCCCCATCCGGGCGGTAGATGCCTGTGATGAGGTTGAACACGGTTGTCTTCCCAGCGCCGTTCGGCCCAATGAGGCTTGTGATGCTGCCCTCGCGCACGTCAAGGTCGAAGGCGTCCACGGCGCGGAGCCCGCCGAATCGCTTGCTCACTCCCCTCAACTGGAGAAGGATCCCGTTGTCTGCTCCCTGCTTGCCGTGGTCGCCGTGCGCACTGTGTGCGCTGTGGTGAGCACTGCACGTACCGCTGGCTGTGCCTTCACTGCCCGCGCCGGTTATCACTCGCTTTCACCTTCCTGCAGCTTCGTCGTCCAGCGCTTGCTGGGCCAGAGCCCCTGAGGACGGAAGATCATCATGAGCGCCATGGCGGCGCCGAAGAATAACATGCGGTACTGGGCGAAGTTCCGGAGGATCTCAGGGAGCACCAGCATAGCCGCGGATCCGAGGACCACGCCGGGGATCGATCCCATGCCCCCCAGAACCACGATGCAGAACAGTATTACCGACTCCATGAATGTGAAGCTTTCGGGCGATATGACCACCAGCTTGGCGGCGAAGATGGTCCCCGTCGCGCCCGCAAGGCCTGCCCCGAGGGTGAACGCCAGGAGCTTGGCCGACCGAACATCTATGCCCATGGCCTCGGCCGCCACCTCATCCTCCCGGATGCAGTTCCACGCGCGGCCGATGCGTGAGCGCTGCAACCGCACAAGGGCGAACATGCTTGCCGCGACGCACGCCCAGACCAGATAGTAGAAGTGCATGGGCTTCTGTATCACAAGCCCGAATACCCGGAACTGGTCCAGCATGATGATGCCGTTGGGGCCGCCCGTGAGCCCCCAGGGGTTGTTGAGGAGGCTGATGCGGATCATCTCGTTGAGGCCTATCGTCACGATGAGGAGGTAGTCCCCTCGAAGGTGGATGATGGGGCGCGCCAGCACGTAACCGGCAAGCCCGGCCACGACCCCGCTCAGCGGCAAGAGCAGCCAGAGTGAGATCCCGAAGTGTCCGCTCAAGATGGCCGTCGTGTATGACCCGATGGCGAAAAAGGCCATGTGACCCATGTCGAAAAGGCCGACTTCGCCAACTATGATGTTCAGGCTGAGGCCGAGAAGCACGTAGATGCCCCAGAAGACGGCGACATCGATCCAGTAGTCGCTCGCAACCATTGGGAAGACCATCGCAGCTATAGCGACGGCTCCTACCGCCCAGCCCGAGTAGCGGCCGACAAGTCCAAGTCCGGACGCTCCGGATACCGATCTATGGCGTCCCGGTGCAGGCCCGGGTCCGAGACGCAACAATGCCACGTTCTACGCTCCTCCCCTACTTGAACTTGCTAAGACTGCCGGGGCTCTTCTCTGCCTCCTACCCTTCTCCTGAGCCTGCCGCCACTTTCCTGCTCCGTCCCGATGAACCGCGCCGAGCCCGCCGAACCCACCACGACTGGATACGGTCGAACCCGCGCTAGCAGTGAGGACCCCGCGCCAGCAATCAGGACCCGTCCTAGACCTTTTCGGCGACGCGTTCGCCCAGCAGGCCGGTAGGCCGGAAGATGAGAAGCAGAATCAGGATGAGAAACACGAACACGTCCTTCCACGCGGCCGAGATGTAGCCTGCTCCAAGCATCTCCAGAATTCCTAGCAGCAGGCCACCCACCATGGCTCCTGGTATGTTCCCGATACCCCCGAGGATTGCCGCGGTGAAGGCTTTCAGGCCATACGACCACCCGACCGTGAAGTGAATCTGCCGGTAGTACAGCCCGAGCAGCACCCCCGCCACCGCGCCGAGCCCGGGCCCGATGACAAAGATGAGCCGGATGATCTGGTCCACGTCGATGCCCATGAGCCTTGCGGTGTCGTGGTCGATGGCCGTGGCCCGGATGGCCGCCCCCGCTGTCGTGCGCTGGACGAAAAGGTACAGGCCTGCCATCAAAAGAATAGACACCACCAGGATGAGCACCTGCATGAACCCTATGTGGACGGCGCCGATCTCCCACCGCAGATCAGGGACAGCCCACGGAGGATACGCTCGGTAGCGCGGACCCCAGATGAGCATGGCCGCGTTCTGCAGGAAGATCGAAACCCCCATGGCGGACACAACGGCCGTCAGGCGATTTGACCGACGAAGTGGGCGGTAGGCTGCACGCTCTACCAGCACTCCGAGGACAGCGATCCCCATGGCTGACACAATCACTGTCACGATGAGCGCGGCCCACAGGGGCAGGGCACTACCCACAAATGTGCTCACGAGCAGAGTGAACCCGAGGTATGATCCTAGCATGAAGAAGTCGCCGTGGGCGAAGTTGATGAGCCGCATCACGCCGTAGACCATCGTGTAGCCCAGCGCGACCAGGGCGTACACTGCCCCTACCGTGAGACCGTTGACGAGCTGTTCTATAAACAAAGCCATACCTTCGGCACGGAGACCCCGCCTTGCGGGCGGGCCTCCGTGCCGCCACCTCCATTCCGGATGCCATGTCTTAGGGCGCGGACAACCTGCCCTCTAGGCCGCGCGCCCGGTGCCAGGGACGCCTGGCGTCACGGCTGGTATGGCTTGAACTTCCCGTCAGCGGTCACCTCGTACGCCAGGTAGATCGCTCCTTCACGGTCACCTGCGTCATCAAACGAAATGGGGCCGGTAATGCCGGGGAGGTCCTTCATCTTGTGCCGGATGTAATCGGCGAGAACCTTCGAATCAGTGGACTTTGTCGCCTCGATGGCGGCAGCGATGACCTTGAGCGCGTCTGCCGCATAAACAGGCCAGGGGCTGCTCGGCGGCGCCTTATGGCGACGTATGTACTCGTCGAGGAAAGGCTTCGCTTCAGCATAGCGCAGGTCGGTCGGCATGGGCTCCTGCGTCATCAGGGCGCCCTTCGCTATCTCTAGGCCGGCGATGCTCATGAACTCGGCGTTGATCGCCGCGTTGCCGCCCACGAAAACTGCCTTGCTCCCGAGGTCTCTCATCTGCCTGATGATGAGGCCTGCCTCTGGGTAGTAGCCCGTGTAGTACACCACCTCAGGCTTGGTGGCCTGCATGCGGCTGAGGACGGGCGTGAAGTCTCTCTCGCCCGGAGTCACGGCGTCGTAGAACACGATCTCCGCCTTCTTCGCCTGCTCGAGCGAGCGACGCGCCGCCTCAGCGAGCCCTTTTGCGAACGTGGTATTATCATGCAGGATGGCCACCCTCTTGAGCTTGAGGGTGTCGTTCACGAGCTGCGCGAAGAAAGCGCCCTGGCGGTCGTCGCGGAAGCACGTGCGGAAGAAGAACTTCCACCCGTGGGCCGTGAGCTGCTCCGCCGTGGACCCGTATGCGATGTTGAGAAGCCCCGCCCTCTCGTAAATCGTCGCTGACGGCTCATTTACGGACGAGCCATAAGTGCCTATCACCGCGACCACTTTCTCGCTCAGCATACGCTGCGCGACCAGCGCGCTCTGTTTGGGGCTGCACTGGTCGTCGCCGGGGACGATCTCGATTGGACGTCCCAGGACACCACCTTTCGCGTTGATTTCGTCCGCCACGATCTGGACGCAGTTCAGCGCCATTTCACCTTCATACGCCCACTGCCCAGTGATCGGCGCCTGGAGGCCTATGCGGATTGGCTCTTTCGCGGCGAACGCCAAGGTTCCCAGCCCCAGCCCCAGCCCAAGAACCATCACCAGAAAGACAAGACACAATCTCGACCGACAACCTCTCACTTCTCAAGCACCTCCTGTCGATCCTTTCCTTCCGCCGAGGCCCGCGTGTGTTCATCCGCCCCATCGGGTTCTCGCGCCTTCGATGGACTTCTTGTCTGGGTACCCCTCCGGATACGCACGCTTCCTCCGCGGAGGCGATATCACGCATAATAATTCGTCCTGTCCCGGGCCAGTCCTCCTTCTTTATGGCCATTCTGTGAGAGGATTTTGCGCCGCCGGCAGCTTTGACCGCCGTTCGAGCGGAGCGCCCAGGCGGCGCGCGGCCACATCCACTATGCGCGGCGTACCAGCGTACCCCGGCCCAAATCCCGGGAGCTAAGTGAGGGTGCGTCGATTCTTGTCCGTTTTCCAGTGGTCGTGGGTTGCCGGTGATTGCACGAGGGGTCTCAAAATCCGGCCACCTGCCCGACGGGCCGGATTTTGGCGAAGCGCGCCCCCTGGGGCGCCGTCCCCGAGTGCAACAACCGGCAACCCGGCAACCCGGCAACTAAAGGCGCCCTGGTCACGAGGGGACCAGGGCGTATGATAAGCTGGTCCCCAGAGGACCATCTTCGCGCGGGATCTGATCCCGGGTGCTCCACCTTTCCTGGTTTCAACGAGAGAGCGCGGGAGGGGAGGTCCCCAGAGGACCAGATTGCGTGCCGGGCTGGTTCCCACGGGACCAGGTCTGCCCGCAGCCTGGTCCTCGGAGGACCACCTGTACCCTGGCTGCTGGCCAGCGCATGCGCGCGTGTGAACACCCAGCATTGAACCTAAAGAAGGGGCAACGGGCGTGACCGACCAGGCGTCGTTCCTAAATCCGTTCCCAAGCTGGCGACGGGAGGCATCTACTATGAGAGACCGGAGAACAAAACCGCTGCTAAATGGCTGGTGCGAGAGGAGGGACTTGAACCCTCACGGGGGTTACCCACCAGATCCTAAGTCTGGCGCGTCTGCCGTTCCGCCACTCTCGCACCCAAAATCTGTAGATATGCGGCTCCGCACGTCTCCACACGTCTCGGTCGCGTGCAGCACAACGGGTCGTGAATTCATTCTACCCGCGGACTTATTCTACCAGATACACGGTACAGGATCAACGGCCCTGCATCGTTCGTTTGCTCGCAAGCCTCCACACGAGGCAGCGGAGTCCGCCGTTCGCGACCGAAAGCCTGTCAGCGGTGGGGCATCCCTCCGGGCTACCACGGCAGCCTGCTTATGGCTTTGCGGATGCTTGGCAGGGCTCCAATCGCCGCCTGCTCGCCGCGGGCGATGATCTCGCGCGCTTCCCAGAACTCCGCGCCCGTGGCGAACGACACGTCGGGCTCGATCACCACTTTCGCCTCGGCCCGCCTGAACTCGAAGAGGCGCATCTGCATGATATCAAGGGTGTTCAGGATGATGTCCACGGTCCCCGGCTTTTCAACTTGCTTGCGCTCGAGTTTCGGCAGCACGCTCACGGCAACGGGCACCGCCCACCTATCGAGCAGGCGGATGTAATCGACCGGGACCGGGTTTACCACGCCGCCGTCCACGAGCATTCTGCGCCCAAGCTGAACCGGCACAAAGACGACCGGGATGGAGATGCTGGCCCGTATGGCGTCAACGACGTCGCCATCCCGAAGGACGACCTCCTCGCCCGTGAGAACATCCGCTGCAGCTACGGCCAGCGGGATCTTAAGCTGCGAAAACCGCACGTCGCCGATGAACGAGCGCAAGAGTTCCTGGATCTTCTTCCCGACGAGGAATCCCTGCTTCGGGGGTATGGGATCTACCCAGGCCAGGACCGACCGCTTCGTCACAGCAAGCGCATGCTTCTCCATTTCGGCGAGGGGCATTCCTGCCGCGTAAAGTCCCCCGATGAGGGCACCCATGCTCGCTCCTGAGATCGCTCTTATCTCGATTCCCTCGCGCTCCAGGACTTTCAGCACGCCGATGTGGGCAAGCCCCCTCGCAGCGCCGGAGCCAAGGGCCAGTCCGACGCCACGTTTGCGCAGGCACCTGACATCCTCATCGACGGCCATCCCAACACCATCCCCCTTGCCTGTTTCCTTTGCGCACGCCCGCCCCGCAAACTCGGTGAGTGGTTGTGCGTCCCGGCATATTATCTATGTCGTGTTGCGTCTTCAGGTGCATAACCCGGGCTGGCACGTTTCCCTCGCCCTTTCATCCGCGGACGCTGAAGGATGCGAACTCTCCCTGGTATGGGGCCCACCGCACGTCCACCCTGTCCACCCTGGCCCACGGCGGTCCTTCGCGCAAGAGTGCGACGAAGCGCTCGACCTTGTAGCGCTCGCCTTCGACGACAAGCTCGACTGCGCCGTCATAGCGGTTCCTGACCCACCCGCGGAGGCCGAGAGCCGTCGCGTGTCTTCTGGCGAACCCCCGAAAGCCAACGCCCTGGACCCTGCCGACGACCGTTATCTCAGCCCTGGCCTCATCTTTTGCGTTGTTGCCCTGTCTCGATTCTGTCCCACCCATAGCCGCCGCCTTTGCCTCTTCATGGTTATGTTTCCATAATGTTTAGGACGCAAATTCTACAAGAACGCGACTAAAACCTGCATGACCGGCACATGACTATAATTGCCGACGGTCCCACGGTTGATGCGAGGGGATTATGGCATAGGCCATATTCTGAAGGAGAGCGCCATTTCTCACCTTGTTGTGAACTTGCCTCTCCCACCTCAACTCGACCGTCACCGTCGGCCCCGCGTTTTGAAGGACGAGAACGGGGCCGATAGAACGAGAGCCGCCTGGCGTTCCTGCCACGGCGGCTCTTGACATGCCTGTGCTGACGCACTGATCCCTGACCGGTGAGCAGTATTGGGTACAAAAACTGGTCGGAGCGGCGAGACTTGAACTCGCGACCTCCTGAACCCCATTCAGGCGCGCTAGCCAAACTGCGCCACGCCCCGACCCAAGACTTGCTGGCCCGCGTCCCTTGCGGTCCAACTGCATTATAACAGATCGCCGGCGTGGCCGCAACCCCGAGTTTGACCATACGGCTTGAGTTCGACGAGGGAGGAGGCCGCGCTACCGGGCCTCACTTCGCAACGGCGTCTTTCAGGGTCTTGCCAGCCTTGAAAACCGGCACCGTCCTCGCTGCGATACGGATAGTCTTCCCGGTTCTCGGGTCTCTACCGGCCCTGGCCGCCCTCTTTCGCGTCTCGAAGCTGCCGAAGCCGACGAGCGAGACCTTGTCCCCTGCGGCAAGGGCTTCCGAGATGGATTCAAACACTGCGTCGACGACTCTTGCCGAGTCTTTCTTGGTAAAACCGGTTTTGGCTGCGACTTTGTCAACCAGTTCCGTCTTGGTCATTCCGGAAACCTCCTTTCGCAGGTATGTTGCCCACTTCAAGCAGGATTTATAAAGGGCGGGCCGCGCAGTGCGGCCCGCCCTCGCCGGTCTTCTCGTTCCCTTTCTCCTCACCACCATTTACTCTACCTTTCTACCTTGCCTGCACCCCTGACCGATGTTCCTCGCTCTCCCGCTCGCTTCCCTGCTCCCTGCCTCGTCTTCCCTCTCCTGTTCCCCGGTCTGTTCCCTGTCCGCGGCCATCCGCTTTCCGCCTGCTCTCCAGTTCTGCTCCGCGCCGCGCAGCCCTCACAGAATTATGCAGATGAGCCCGCCGCTCCCTTCGTTGACGATCTTCTGGAGAGTCTCCTGGAGCTTTTGCTGCGCGTTCTCGGGCATCCGGTAGAGCTTGCTCTCGATTCCCTCTTTCACCAGCTCATGCAGGGACTTCCCGAGGAAGTCGGTGTTCCAGATGCGGTCAGGATCCTTCTCGAACTCCTCCGAAAGTCGCCTGACAAGCTCTTCTCCCTGTCTCTCCGTTCCTACGTTCGTCGTAACCTCTGTCTCGATGTTCGCCCGGATCATGTGGATAGACGGCGCCGACGCCTTGAGCCTCACGCCGAACCGGCTGCCCTGTCTGATCAGCTCCGGCTCCTCGAACGTGAGCTCATCTAGCAGCGGCATGACTATACCGTACCCCAACTCGCGCGCATCCCGCAGGCCGTCTGAGATCTTATCGTATTCCCTCTTTGCCACAGAAAGCTCCTTCATGAGCCGCAGAAGATGGTGGTCGCCTTCCACTTCAAGGCCGCTCACTTCCTGGACCACCTGGAAGAACAAGCTCCTCGGCGCCTCGAGGTCGATGACCACCGTTCCTGTGCCAAGTTCCATCGTAGTGAGGTCCGCCCCGGATACGAACTCCTCTTCGGAGAGCTTTTCCACGACCCTGTGTATGTCGCGTATCCTCTTGACTTCCTTCACGGTGGCGACCACAGCCTCCTGGAACCTCTGCCTGAGCCAGTGGTCTTCGGCGAGCTCGCTCAGCCACACGGGCAGCCGTACGCTTACCTCGCGGACGGGGAACTCGTAGAGTACCTCGCGCAGGACTCCCTTGACGTCCTCGACATCCATCCTCATGCAATCGAGAGGGATGACCGGCACCTGGTACTTCTCGGCTAGCTCGGATGCGAGGTCCTGGGCCTCCCTTGACCACGGTGCGACCGAGTTGAGGACCGCCACGAAAGGCTTGTGAAGCTGGCGAAGCTCGGCGATGACCCGCTCTTCCGCCGGCGCGTAATTCTCTCTCGGGATCTCCGTGATCGAGCCGTCGGTCAGCACGACGAGGCCGATGGTGGAGTGGTCTGTTATCACCTTCCGCGTGCCGAACTCCGCCGCCTCCTCAAACGGGATCTCGTAGTCGAACCAGGGCGTAACGACCATCCTCGGGCCGGCCTCGTCCTCGTAGCCCAGCGCCCCCCTCACGGTATAGCCGACACAGTCAACGAGTCTGACCCAGACCTTGACGTTGTCTTCGATTTCGACTTCCACGGCCTCGCTCGGCACGAACTTGGGCTCGGTGGTCATGATGGTCTTACCGCCGCCGCTCTGCGGGAGTTCGTCCACTGAGCGCTGCTTGTCGTATACGTCAGAGATGTTCGGGAGGACCAGGAGGTCCATGAAGCGCTTGATGAATGTGGACTTTCCCGTTCTGACCGGCCCGACCACTCCGATGTAGATATCGCCGCCCGTCCTTGTAGCGATGTCCTGGAAGATATCGAACGTCTCCATACCGGCTCCCTCCCCCGGCACCGGGTCGCACCCGGCTTTCAGAATAATGTATATGAGTGGAGGGAGCGATTATTACCCAGGCTTCGAAAATAGTGGACGGACACACAGGAGCGCGAACGGCCGGAACACGCATAGAGCACCCCGTTGCATTCCTGCACCTGGCAAGCCCACAGCCAGACCAGCGCCAGGGGCGGGGCTTGCCGGAGCGGCTCTTGTGGGCGTCACTTCGGAGCTACGCCTGACCCTTGATGAGAGAGAACGCCTCAGCTCTCGCGGCGACGTCCTTGCGGAACAGGCCCCGTACGGCGGAGGTCACGGCGATGCTGCCCGGCTTCGTCACCCCGCGCATCGACATGCACATGTGCTCGGCCTCGATCACCACCACCACCCCGTGGGGCTTCAGCGCTTCGTCGATCATGTCCGCGATCTCGCTCGTGAGTCTTTCCTGGAGTTGCGGGCGCCTTGCGACGGTTTCGACCACCCGCGCGAGCTTGCTCAGGCCGACGACGCGGCCGCCCTTGGGCAGGTAGGCCACGTGAGCCTTGCCGTGGAAAGGCAGGAGATGGTGCTCGCACATGGAGTAGAACGGGATATCCTTGATGATGACCATTTCCTCGTGGTGCTCGTTGAAGACCGGGGTAAGGAGGTCGCGGGGGTCCTTGCCGATCCCGCAGAATATCTCTTCGCACATCCTTGCGATCCGGCGAGGCGTCTCCCGGAGACCCTCGCGGTCCGGATCCTCTCCAATGGCCTCAAGTATCTCTCTGACTGCGCGCATGATTCTTGCTTCGTCCAATTGCCTGTACCTCCCTGATCTGTGCTCCGGGCTAGGGCGGCCAGCGGCCAGCAGCGGCGACGCGCCACGCGGCACCCGCAGGCGACCGTCGCAGCGCATCTTGCGGTCACTTTCGCCCCACTGCCTCGTCCAGCATATTCTCGAGGATGAGCGCAAGCGCGTGAAGGTCCATGGCGTTGTGTTCGAGGATCGGGCGTATGAGAGCGGGATTCCGGCTCCTGACGAACTCGTGGTAAACCTCCGGGATCAAGGAACTCGGGATGTCGCCATGGCGTTCGTAGCCGAGAAGGTACGCCGCCACGGTCACCAGCCTGCAATCGGGCAGCAGTCCCCGGTAGAGACGCCGCACCACCCTGAGCAGGTCCACATGGAGCCTGCACGACCCGCACTCGATGCCGTGGAACGTCATGCGGTCGCGTATGTATGGCAGATCGAACCTGCGTCCGTTGTAGGTCGCTATCACCTGGAACCTCTCGAGCTCGTCGCGGACCGCGGCGAGCACACTAGCCTCCTCTTCGTAGGATCGAGCGAGGAACTGCCGAAGGAACACGGCACGGTCATCGCGGAAACCCATGATGCCCACGAGGAACAGCGGCTGCGTGCTGTAAAGCCCGGTGGTCTCTATGTCGATGAATGCGATGTCGGTCGCAGGGTAGAAACCGAGGAGGTCCAGCTCCGATGCCCCGCACCGTGAGAGAAACTCGGAGTCGCTCTTCTCTATTGCCGCGAGCACGGTGCATGCCGCCTGGCCCCAACGCGAGTGCCGGGACAGGCAGACGAGATCACGGTAGCCCTGGGCCTTCAACTTCTCCTCGGTCTTTGGCCCGATGCCTCGCAGAAGCTTGAGGTTACGTTGAAGGCTCTCCCGTCCGTCCGCAGGCGAAACGTAAACGGGCGGGAACACGCGCTCGGCGACGTAGTAATCTCCCTCCCCAAGAAGGTCGTCTGCGGGTCTCGGCCTTATCCTCACCGCGTTGATCCCTCCCTTCTACTCTCTCTATCTGAGTCACCGGCAACCTCTCCCAAAAGTTGGGAGCGTTTCCGAACGCTCACGATGAGTGTGGTGGAGACAGGGGCACAGCCATTCGGGCTTATCCATAGGAGCATTCGCCATGCGCGGCCGCAACCCTTCCTGGAGGGAACGCGGCGGGGCCGGCCGTCCATGCGGCCGACCCCGCCCGAGGTCCGAGAGCGACGCATGTGTGCGTGACGCACGTGCGCCCCTTTGATCCCGATGGTTGGAACTAAGTGAGGGTGCGTCAGTTCTCGCCCCTCTTCCAGTAGTTGCCGGGTTGCCGGTGTTGCACCCTCTCTTTGAGTCACCGGCAACCCCTCCCAAAAGTCGGGAGCATTTCTGCACCCTCACTTAGTGGTAGTGGCGGTCTACACCGCGCGGAGGCTGCGCAATATGGTGCTTCTGCTTGAACTCCTCCGAGAACGTGCTGGAGAAGTGGATCACATAGCCGGAGTCGAGGGTGATGAGAACTTCCTCCCAGTAACCCGGGTCTTGCGGTCCTGCCTCGCTTGTGCGGATGTCCACGTCCACTATGACGGTGCCCACGACACTTTGCCGGAACCCCTCGATGTCGTCAATCAGATAGCAGGCCATAGCCATCCCCCCTGATTGATCTCGCTTCCAGCGTCCGGCATCTACCGGCCAGCGCCTTCACACTTGCGCCTTGCAACGCTATTCCTGCTACTATCCTATTTGCAGGCCTAGTCGGCGATGACACGGACCCGGTAGAGGATCTCGACCTCCTTGCCTCTGGGCACCTTAACCTTGAACGCTGCCGTGTTCGCGTCGAGCTTCTGGTATGACGACGGGACGCAGCTCAGGATGGTCCACTCCCCGTAGAACCGCTCGACGACCACGATCTCCACGTCTTCGTCCTTGTGGTTCCGGAGCTTAATGCAGCACGCTTCCTCGTACGAGTTCGCTCCGATCTTCTTGTAATCCGTGACGGTCCGCTCGCCCACGAGATCGAAGGCGTTTCCTACGTAGAGGCGCACCGTCTCATCGCGTGGGGTGTGCTCGATGCTGTCCTCCCCTACGAAGTCGAGGCTCTTGTCGGCCGAGGCCTTGTACACCCGCACCTTTCCTGCAGGAAGTGGGATGCCGAGCCCTGCATCGGTCTTGTTCTGGAACTCTATGACCACCTTGACGTCGCCGGTCTCCTTCTTTCCTGCGTACGTTTGATACCCGTAGCGCCGCTCTGGAGCCTCGAAAACGTACAGCTTCTTTATCGGCACGTTCGGCGCCGAGAGCAGCTCAATCTGCTTGAGCTGGTTATCAGCTACCGTGGTGCGGCGCTTCAGCGTGTACGAATGATACTCGAAGAGCGGCTTCTCCTCGAACGTCTCGGGAGCCGGTGCAGCCCCGGAGCGCAGCGGCAGAGCCTTGAGCTGCATGTCGGGCTCGACCGTCCGCACATCCCCGGCGATGAGCTTCAGCGAGGCGTTGCGGTACGTGGCTCCGCTCCTGTTGTCGAGCGTAACCCATCCGTTGAGGGCCACAGCCCTATCTTTTTCGTCGAGCACGCAAACGTAGTCGGCGCGCCAGCTTATGCCCCTCGTGAGGTAGTTCACCTCGGCAACGTGCTCAGCGGCCGACTTTGCGTCCAGATACCACACGAGGGTCGGGCGCAGGATGAGCCCTGACGGTAGCGCGGGAAGCTCGATGTTGCCGGGCGGGTCCAGGAGGATCTTCCCGTCCATCTCCACGGTGAGCCTGCCCTGGGAGTCCACGGCGAGAAGACGCGCCGGACGTATGACGCCGTCGCGGTTGAGCTCTATCTCCTTGCCTATATATTTCTCGAGAAGTTTCTGCCTGCTCACGAGGTCGTATTCGAAATTCTGCTCGAGAAGCTTGAGGTCGCCGGGCGCCGTGAGCGACACCAGGCGCACCGAGGACGGATCCATATCCCGGGCGACATCGGAAAACCGCAGGATATTGAGGCCCTGGCCCAGCGAGATGAGACGCTCGTCGCGGACCAGCGCCAGGTTGTTGTTGTAAACGGTGAGCGATACGTTCCTTTGCTGCTCAGGACCTACCTCTATGCTCGTGTCCTGCGCGAGCGCCGCGCCCGGCGTCGCGACCACTATCACTATCGCGGCGAGCAGCAACAGAGGTACGGCACGTTTCCCACGCAGCACGTCAGTTTCCTCCTTTTGAGAATCCGAATTCAGGAGGAGCCCTCGCATGGACGCCCGTCGGGGTTCAAGACTTAAGCGCCAAACGCCTCCTGGAAGCGTTCGAGCTAGCTTACGAGGTCGGCCACGGTTGCGGCGTCAAGCCGCTTCACGACCTCTGTTATGAGCGCGACCGCGCGGTCGTAGTCATCGCGGTTTATAAGCGAAGCGTGGGTGTGGATGTAGCGCGACGGCACTCCAATCACGATCGATGGGACGCCGCTGCCGTGGAGGTGGATCCTCCCCGTGTCGGTTGCGCCGCCCTCCATGAAGTCCGTTTGGTACGGTATGCCGTGCGCCTTTGCCGTATCGATGACGAGGTCGCGCAGCTTGATGTTGGGGATGAGCGACCTGTCATAGATGAGGATGACAGGGCCCGCGCCCATGCGCTCCTGTACCTTCTCTTTGTCGCTGCCTGGAATGTCGTTGGCGATGCCGACCTCGAGCGCGAACGCCACGTCAGGATCGACTACATCCGCGCTGGTCTCCGCTCCGCGAAGTCCTACCTCTTCTTGCACCGTGCCCACACCATACACCGTGTTGGGATGGGTGGTGCTTGCAAGGTTCTTGAGGACGTCGATGAAGAGGGCGCAGCCGACCCTGTCGTCCCACGCCTTGCCCATGTATATCTTCTCGTTTTTGAGCACCTCGAAACCGCTTACCGGGACCACAGGGTCGCCCGGCCGGATGCCGAACTCGCCCGTGGCCTGCTCGAAGCTGGCAGCCCCGACGTCGATGAACATATCCTTCTTTTCGACGACTTTCTTCCGCTCCTCTTCGGTGAGAAGATGGGGGGGCTTCGAACCTATGATCCCTGGCACGTCGCCGGACGCGGTTTTGATGACCACCCTCTGTGCCAGCAGGACCTGGTCAAACCATCCACCAAGGAGCAGGAATCTCACGAACCCCTCGGGAGTCACCGACTTCACCATGAACCCGATCTCGTCCATATGGGCCGCGAGCATTATCCTTGGCCGGTCGCTTGCGCCCGTGCGGCGCGCCACGAGGCTGCCGAGGCGGTCCTGCTCGATCACCGCGTACGGTTCCACATACCTCCGGATGATCTTCCGGACTTCCCTCTCGTAGCCTGATACCCCGTGTGCTTCCGAAAGCTCTTTCAGCATTTTCGCAGTTGCGTCCATCAGCGCAAGTCCCCTCCTCAAGCTGGCCGGGCCGTTCCCTGCCGCGCGAGGAGCGATGGATCGGCCCGTCGCAGTCCATTTACTTCGTCACCTCTCATTTCTATCCTGCTTTTTCGCGCGCTATGAAACTATGAAAAAAGGACCGGGGAACGCTCTTCTTGTTCCCCGATCCGAATCTGACGTACGCGCTCGTGTGAAGTTCCCGAAGGAAGCTACCCCGGGGAGATCTTCGTCACGTTGTGCTCGTCGAAGATCCCCCTTTTCACCTCGGAAGCCACGATTCGGCGGGCCTTGAACCGGTCGCGGATGTATCGGCACGCGACCATGGGGTCCACCTTCTCCCCACATGTAAACACATCGACCGCAGCATACCTGTGCTCCGGCCAGGTGTGGATGGCGAGGTGCGACTCGGATATGACCACCACACCGCTTACACCCTGAGGGCTGAATTTATGAAACGCCACCTCGCGGATTTCAGCCCCTGCCCGCAAAGCAGCGTCTACCATGATCTCCCGAACGGCTTCGATGTTGTCAAGCACCTCAGGGTCACACTCGTACGCCTCGCACAGGATATGACGCCCCAAAGTGTTTGCCATCCAAAGTCCCGCCTCCCTTCCAGATCTCTCCCTTCCGATCGGTGACTTCCCCGATCAACGCAATTTTAGCAGATCGCACCCTAAAGTCAAGGGAATCTCCGCAATTCGTCCACCTTCACTCCGGGTTGCCCTGCGCGTCCGAACCGTTTCCTGCACCTGGCCTCAGGATGCCTCTCCGGGACAACGCAGAAAGGCCGGCCAGCACCGCGAGTTTCACGTGGTGCCTGGATAGCCCTCCCTGGATGTACGCTATGTATGGTGGCCGAAGCGGCGCATCCACCGTTAGCTCCGATGAAGAACCCTGCACGAAGGTTCCTCCAGCCATGATGACGCTGTCACTGTAACCGGGGAGCGGACTCGGCTCGGGGGCGTACCTGGCGTTCACGGGGCTTGCAAGATGGAAGCCGCGGCAGAACGTGAGCAGGCGGTCCCTGCTGAACGTCCTCACGGCGAGCACGGTATCGGACGACACCTCCCGCGGACCTGGCAACGTGGGATAGCCGAGCGCCCGGAAAACCTGGGCGGCAACCCGCGTGCCTGCCAGGGACTCTGCCACCACCACCGGAGCGAGGAAGAAGCCCTGCAGGATGAGGCGCGACTGCCCCAGGCTCGGTCCGACCGCCGTGCCCACCCCCGGGGCGGTGAGACGCGCGGCAATGCGCTCGACAAGGTCGCGTCTGCCGACGATGTAGCCGCCTGCGGGGGCGATCCCGCCGCCGGGGTTCTTGATGAGCGAGCCTGCTGCAATGTCCGCGCCCGCCGCCGTGGGTTCCCGATCCTCGGTGAACTCGCCATAGCAGTTATCGACGACCACGACGACGTCCGGCTTCTCCTCCTTGACCGCACGGGCGATGCGCTCGATCTCGCTCACCGGCACCGATGACTGCCATGTGTATCCTCGGGACCGCTGGATGAACACCACCTTCGTGCGGTCGCCGACGGCGCATCGTATCCTGTCGACATCAAAGGTTTGCCTCTCGCCCTCGCGCGGGACGACCCGCCACGTCACCCCAAGCTCCGCGCAAGACCCCGGCACGGGCCTCGCCATGCCCACCACGTCGCGCAGGGTGTCGTAAGGGTCGCCCGTGGCGAACAGGATCTCATCGCCAGGGAGAAGGAGGCCGAAGAGGCACAGGGCGAGCGCGTGGGTGCCGGAGGCTATCTGATGGCGCACTATAGCGGCCTCAGCCCCGAACACCCTGGCGAACACCGCCTCCGCCGCCTCCCTGCCCCGATCATCGTAGCCGTACCCTGTCGTGCCGCCGAGGTCCTGGTCGGTTACCCCAGCCTCCCTGAACGCGTGGAGGACCCTGGCAAAGTTGCGGCTGGCGAGAGCATCGATGGTCTCGATGTCGTGTCTGCACGCCTCCTCTGCCTCGCGCGCAAGCGTGGCGAGGCCCGGGTCGATGTCGAGGCCGCTTTCGATGATGCCCTCGATGCCCTCGATGTCATTGATGTCCTTAATGCCCTCGCGGCCTGTCATGAAAACCTTACTCCCGCTTCCTCCAGGCGCGAGACCGCCTCGTCCAGCCTGGCATCGCTGATGGTGACGGATATCCTGAAGTAACCCTCACCCGCAGACCCGTACCCGATGCCGGGCGTGACGAACACGCCCGCCTTGTCGAGGACGTGCCGCGAAAACTCTATCGATGAATACCCCTTCGGGACGGGCGCCCAAACGTAGAAGGTCCCCTTCGGGGGTTCCAGGTCCCACCCGAGGCGGTTCAGCGCGGCGACCACCTTCTCGCGGCGCCTCGCATATGCCTGCAGCGCCTGGGCGAAGTGCTCGGGCTGCGTTTCGAGGGCGGTTATCGCGGCATACTGGATGGCTTGGAAGATGCCGGAGTCGAGGTTGGTCTTGAGCCGGCCGAGCGCCTCGATGACTTCTCGGCGCCCCGCGGCCCAGCCGATCCGCCATCCGGTCATGTTGTAGGTCTTTGATAGGGAGTGAAACTCGATCCCTACTTCCTTCGCACCGGGTACCTGGAGGAAGCTGGGGGCCACATAGCCATCGAAGGAGATCTCGCTGTACGCGGCGTCGTGGCACACGATAATGGAGTTAGCCCGCGCAAATTCCACCACAGACTCGAAGAACCCGGTCCCGTCCACTGTGGCGGCAGTCGGGTTGTTCGGGTAGTTGATGAACATCAGTTTTGCTTTCGCCCTGACATCCCTGGGGATCGCGTCGAGGTCAGGCAGCCACCCGGCCTCGGGGCGAAGTCTCATCGGGAACGGATCACCCCCTGCGAGCAGCACAGCCGTTGCGTAAACCGGGTATCCTGGGTCCGGAACGAGGGCGACGTCCCCAGGGTCGATGAAGCACCAGGGGATGTGTGCGATGCCCTCCTTCGAGCCGATGAGCGACACCACTTCGGTGTCGGGATCAAGGTCCACGTTGAACCTGCGCTTGTACCAGCCGGCCACCGCGGCGCGGTACTCCCGCAGCCCCTCGTAGCTCGGGTAACGATGGTTGGCCGGATCCTCGGCGGCTTCTTTGAGCCGCGCCACTACAGGCGCAGGCGTTGGGAAATCGGGGTCGCCGATGCCGAGACTGATGACGTCGACGCCGCGCTCGCGGGCACGGGCTATCTGGCGGTCAACCTCGGCAAAAAGATACGGCGGCAGGCTCGTGATCCTTCGTGCTTCCTGAATTCTCACTTCAACCACTCCTCGAGGTCATCGATGACTCCTGTGAACACGCGTGTTGCGGGGCCGGTCATGAACACATGGTTGCTCTCACTCCACTCCACGAAGAGCGTTCCGCCGGGAAGATGTACCCGCGCTGACCTACCGGAAAACCCGCGCTCCGCCGCGGCCACGAGCGACGCGCATGCCCCTGTCCCGCACGCGAGCGTGGGCCCCGCCCCTCTCTCCCACACGCGCACGCTAAGATCGCCTGTGTCGTTCACCTGGACGAACTCGACGTTCGTCCTGTCCGGGAAGAAGGGGTCATGTTCCACAGCCGGGCCGAGGCGCTCGAGGTCCACGGCGGCCACATCCGGCACGAATATCACGCAGTGAGGATTGCCCATGGACACGCACGTGATCTCGAGGTCGCCGGCCGCCAGGGTGCGCTTTTCGCCGATGACGGCCGGGCCGGTTGCCGCCACGGGGATGTCCTCAGGCCGAAAGCTCGGTAGACCCATGTCCACCCGGACCTGGCCCGCGAACTCGCCCTTGGTGATTATCTCCGCGCGGACGCGTGCCCCCTTCGCCTCTATCGACACGGCCTGCCCGGAGGCAAGGCCCGCGTCGCGGGCGTAGATGGCCACGCACCGAGACGCGTTTCCACACATCCCCGCCTCGCTTCCGTCGCTGTTGAAGATACGCATGCGGACGTCCGCGCAAGTGGACGGTAGGAGCAGCACGACCCCGTCGGCACCAACGCCCGTGTGCCTCTCGCAGAGTCTGCGCGCCGCCCTTGCCCATCGTGTCGCGCCTGCGGCGGGGGGCGCGCCGGACCGCGTGAAGTCGAAGAGAATGAAGTCATTTCCAAGGCCGTGCATTTTCACAAACACGGTCCTCGCCCCAGCAGCCTTTGCCATCGTATGCTCGTCCCTTTCCTAAGCGCCGCGCGGCCTGCATGCCCGGGCCTCGACCAGACTTTGTCGAGAGTCGTTCATCCGTTATTCGCCTGTTATTCGCGCTCCGGCGAGGATTTCCTGCTTGGGCCCGCAGCCTCGCTTCTCGACTCGCCGTCGGGATCCGGCATTTTCCTCGTCCCCGTCCCCGTCCCCGTCCCACATATGGTGCACCTTCCGCGCTCGAGGGATTCGCGGCGCATCTCGATGGGGGCGAACACGGCACCGTCCCTGAAGCCCTCCGCGCGACCGTGCCTGTGCCCGACGATATATCCGAGGAGGAAGGCCACGGCTACAAGCAGAAGCCAGCCGTCAATCGACATCCGTCTCCCCTCCCCTGCTGCGTCCGGCGAGTCGACTGGCCGTCTGAATCAAGGGGGCGCAGAGGCACACGAGGAGGGTCGTGCGCCGGTCCAAGATCATGGCCGCCAGGAGCGCTATGAGGCACAGCAGGATCGCCTCGCCCCTGCCGAGGCGCCGGGCGAGGTTGGCGCGGCCTGCGGCGCGGTCGTATGCGAGGTCGTGTAGGTCGTCACCGAGCTGGACGGCGGCCATCAGCAACACGGAAACGCACGTCGTCCGCCACCCGAAGAGCAGCCACGTCACGGCAGCGACGAGCGCCGATTCCATCCACGCGGAAAGCCCCAGTGGCAGCATCTCGCTGGGGTTCTTCAGCATCCCTACCACGTAGGCTGCGAGAACGAGCGGGGTCGCAAGGCGCACGTTTATGCCACAGCCGATGAGCGCGAAGACCAGAGCGTAGAGCACGGCGCCGCTGCCCAGGGTATGCACAAGCGATGGCCGGCCCTGGGCGATGTCGGCCTCGTAGTCAAGGTGATCGTCCATCAGCTTGATGGCGGCGCCTGCCAGGGCGACTGCGAGGAGGTCCCCAAGGAACCTAGAGATTGCGGAGGACATGCCGCTTCACCTCCCGAAGGCCGGTTCTTCCTACGGCCGAAACAGGCAGCACCGTGTAGCCTGAAAACATCCTCTGGAGCCTCGCAAGGCCTCGTGCCGCGTCAGGAAGGTCCATCTTGTTCGCCACGATGAAATACCCTCCTCTGGACCCGGCGAAGTCAGCGATCTGCCGGTCGATGGCGCCTGCAGGAGGGCCTGATCCTTCGCGTCCTGCCTCGGCCGCATCCACCACATGGACAATGACATCAGCGGGGCGGATGGCCTCCAGCGTCTGGGCCATCGCCTTTCGGACCTGGGAGTCCTTGTGGATGTAGTCGACCAGGCCCGTGGTATCCACGAGCTCCACGACCCTGCGGCCCTTTCCCGCCGGGACTCCCACCACGATCGACTGGAGGCACCTGGTCTGGTGGGGGTGTGGCCCGACCAGGTCCAGGACGGCCGCGCCTATGGCGTAGGTTTTCAGTTCCCTGCGCCCGTATGGGTCGCAAAACGTGATGTCCACGGTCCTGGCTCTGAGGTACTCGGCGAGGCTCAGGACGAGAAGGGTCTTGCCAACATTGGGCCTGCCCACGACCACGCAACGCTTCATTCCTGCACGCTGTCCCCCAGGCGGCCGGTCCCGCGCTGTGCGCCCTGTGCGCCACTTGTGGTTAGAAGTCCTCGGTGATGTCCTCCCTGCGGATGAGCATAAGCTCCTCGCGGGAAAGGTTCTGCTTCTCCACAAGGCGCAGCGCCTGGCGCCTGATGGCGCGTTCGATTATGTTGCGCACGAGCCGGGCGTTCCCGGAGTGCTGGTTTCCCGGACCGGCCCTTCGGCTCAGGATGAACTCCAGCCTTGCGCGGGCGGCAAGGTCAAGGCGGTAATCCCTCTTCTTTAGCATCAGGTCGGCGATGCGCAAGAGCTCGTCGGTGGTGTAGTCGGGGAACTCTATGTGGATGGGGAACCGCGACCTTATGCCGGGGTTTGTGTTGATAAACGTCGCCATCTCGTCACGGTAGCCCGCCAGAATCACGATAAACTTATCACGAAAATCTTCCATCGCTTTTACAAGTGTATCGATCGCTTCCTTCCCGAAGTCCTTTTCGCCGCCCCGCGCCAGCGAGTAAGCCTCGTCGATAAAGAGTATTCCGCCGAGGGCCTTCTTAACCTGCTCGCGGGTCTTCTGGGCCGTATGCCCGATGTACTCTCCCACGAGGTCGGCCCGTTCCCTCTCAACGAGGTGCCCCTTCTCAAGCACCCCCATCTCCCGGAATATCTTTCCGAAGAGGCGCGCACAGGTGGTCTTGCCTGTCCCGGGGTTGCCGCTGAATATCATGTGAAGGACGAGAGGTTCGCACGTGAGCTGGCGCGCCGCCCTGATCTGTTGGATTCGAACGTAGGCCACGATCTCCCGCACCAGCGCTTTCACCTTACCGAGTCCGATGAGGCTATCTAGCTCCGCAAGGGCTTCCTTGAGGCGCCAGGCGCTGGCGGATGATAGCTCTTCGGCGCGCTGCGCTCCGACCGGTCTTGCCTGCCCGGGTTCTGCCGAATGCTTCAGAACCTCGAGGGCCTCGACCGGTGAAAGCTTCCCTTCCTCCAGGCCGGCAAGGACCAGGTTCGGGTCTCTGGGGTCGAAGGCAAGCATGACTTCGCACCACCCCCCGCACCTCTTGCACCTCTCGCACGTCTCGCACCTCTTGTGCTCTCGCAGGCCTCGGCTCGCAGACTGTGGCGCGAAAGGCCCCGCAGAACCGGTGAACCTGACACAGGAGCGGCGTTTGACCATATATGGTATGCAGGCGGGGAGGCACGTGTGCGCAGGCTCAGGGCCTGTCCCGGCCAGGTTCCTCCTCGTCACGTCACACATATCAACCAGCACCCCAAGCGTGGTTCGAGGGCGCGTACGGTACAGTATACTGCGGTACTGTGCGGTATTGACAGGGACGGCAAGAGGTGGTAGTGTATAGTTGAGTGCGCACGGCTCGCCCCGGAGTGCCCAACCAGGCTGTGGCGTATGCAGGGGCGGCGAGGGGTGCCGGGGGCTACAACCCCGTTCTGTTGAGGAGGGGTCGACATGTTCGAGAAACTGCTCACCCCCGAGGAGGCCGCCGAGAGGATGGTGGTGAGTCCGAAGACCGTTCGGGACTGGTTGAGACAGGGAAAGCTGAAAGGCATCAAAACAGGCAAACTCTGGCGTATCCGGGAGAACGACCTTGCGGAGTTCGTCGCCCGGAACACATCCGGGGCCGTCAGGTCTGACGGCCTGGAGAATGCGGTGGAGAACGCGGGGTCCACTATCGCAGTGCGCGAGACGGCCCTGCGAAAGTATTCGGATGACAGTAACCGTGAGAATCTTTCGGACGAACGGCGTTACACGCAGCCTTCCGAAGAAGATAGCGAGTGGCTGGAAGCGAGCATCGAAGGCCCTCTTCCCCCATACGACTGGGGTCCTGGCGGCCTTCCGAAGGCGAGGCCCGTGCACTATGTGCCTGGCAGGGGCCTTGTTATCAAAGGAGATGAGGAGAGTGGTCGGTGAGCGAACGGTTGCCGCGGGCGACGTGCTTCTCATGGCTCTTCCTTTCCATACTCCGAAGGGACATGAACAGGAAGGCAAGAGACCGGTGGTCGTGGTGGGATGTCCGTCTGGCACGTTGCGCTACCCAACCCTCATTGTTGTCCCTCTCACCACACAAGTCGGCCGATGGGCGCGCCAGAACCCGACCATGTATCCGAGCCTCAGCCCTGGAGAGGGAGGCTTGCCTCGCAGTTCGGTTGCGCTTCTCGACCAGCTGCGCAGCATCGACGTCCGTCGCATCGAGGGGTATCTCGGAACCCTTCGGCAAGACACGCTCAACCGGATCCGAGCCGGCATCATGCGCCTCTTTGAACCGTAGGGCGCCGCCACTGTAGGGCGCCGGCGCGGCGATACGGCAACGCCGCGATGCGGTGACGCGGTAGCGCGTGGACCCATGGCAGTGTCGGCCGACTGAATACCTCCCCACCGGACCCTATATGATAGAACCCTATATGATATTCGGGGCAGGAGAAGCGCGTGTGCCGGGCGACTGGGAGGCCGGGAGGTCGGGGACTCCACCTCGCGGCCTCTTGCAGACGGGACCACCTGTTGAAGGACGTGCCTCGGGGGCAGGCTGCTGGTACTCTGGGGTGCAAGTCGCTCTCTGGTCGGCGGACGAGAAGGCCCTGGGTAAGGGGCCTTCCCGTCTTTTCACCCGAGTTTTGCGAAGTCGATTAGCGTGCACCTGCTCGTCGAGGCTTTGTTCCAGTGTGCGACACCGAGAGTTGCAGATACGCCGCTATCTAGGGACGGCGGAGACAGGCAGTCTCACCTACCTAAAAGATGAAGCTGGCGATTACGAGCGCGACAAGCGATACAGCCCAGCCGAGCGTCGTCGGCACTGACCAGGTCATTATCTGCTCCTTTACGTCCTCGATGCCCAGTAGCCTGTTGACTACCCAGAAGTAGCTATCGTTGAAGTATGAGAATACCATCGCGCCCAGTGCTGCTGCCTGTGCTGCCAGGACTGGGTTAACGTTCAAATTGGACAGAATGGGTGCCGTGATGGAGGCTGAGGTGATCATGGCAACGGTGCCGCTTCCCTGGACCAGACGGACGAGTGTGGCGACGGCAAATGGGAGGATGATGGCCGGCAGGGCGCAACCCGCTATTCTCTGTGCTATGAAATCCCCCACGCCGCTGGACCTTAGCACCTGACCTAGGGCGCCTCCGGCACCCGTCACTAGAATGATGATTCCGGCCGACGCAACGCCTTCCTCGACCCGCCTGAGAACGTCCTTGCGTGGAGACTGGCCCATCAGCCCGTAAATGGCGATGATGAGTCCAAGTGCTACTGCTATTATGGGGTTGCCAAGGAAGATCAGGAAGTTGGCTACTGAACCGCTGGCTTTTGCTGCGGTGAGAACGGTGTTGAGGAGGATCAGTACCACTGGAACCAGGATCGGGGCGAACGAGATGAACGTGCCAGGTAGCACCGTCTCTTCCTCGCTGGTTGCCGCAGTCTCAGTAACGTGCACAGGGCTAGACCCTGCAGCAAGGCGTTGCCACCCGAGGCCATCGGCTGTCGGCACCTGAGGTATCTTGCGTCCGAGCCATTTGGCATATATGACCCCTGCAACAGTAACCGGCACTGCGAAGACGAGCCCCCACAGAATCATGAGGCCGACGTCGACTCCAAAGATCCCTGCTACTGCCAGTGGTCCGGGTGTCGGGGGAACTGCATGATGGGTTGCAACGAGACCCACTGCCAGCGACACACCGAGGGCCACCACCGATTTGCCGGTCCGACTCGAGAGAGCCTTCGCAATTGGGGCCAGGATCACAAAACCGGAGTCGCAGAAGATGGGAATCGACACGACGTAGCCCGTCGCTGCGAGAGCCCACTCTTCCTTGTCACGGCCGAGGTAGCGCAAAAAGGTTCTGGCCATCCTTTCTGCCGCCCCCGACACCTCCAGGATTCGACCCATCATGACGCCGAAGCCGATTACGATGCCTATGCTCCCGAGGGTGTTACCAAAGCCTGTAGTGATCGCCTTCGCCACGTCGGTGGCAGGCATACCTCCGATCAAGCCGACTAAGGCGGCGGCAATGATCAAAGCGAGAAACGCATGGATCTTTGTCCGGAGAATGAGGTAGACCAAAGCAGCGACGCCGATGATGAGACCTACAATCATCTGGGTTCCCGAAGGCATACTTGTCCCCTCCTCGGACGGAAGTTTGGCCTGGTTTCACCTTGTACTCGTTCTCGTCCCGAACTACGCCCTTCTTACCTGCGAGTACCGCGCAGCTACCCGTATCGCCTCCTCCATGCTGACAGCGCTGGCCACGCCTCGGCCGGCTATGTCAAACGCTGTGCCATGATCAACCGACGTTCGTAGGAAGGGCAGGCCGAGCGTGACGCTAATGGTTCTCTCGAAGTCGAGAGTCTTGGTCGCTATATGACCCTGATCGTGGTAGAGAGACAGAATAGCGTCCCACTTACCCTGGAGACCTAGATGGAAAACTGAGTCTGCGCTCACTGGCCCGACAGCATCGATCCCATCCGCCCGGGCCTGCTCAATTGCAGGGGAAATCTCGCGGATTTCCTCGTCACCGAAGAGACCACCCTCACCCGAGTGCGGGTTCAGTCCGGCGACTGCGATCTTTGGTTTAGAGAACCCGAGATCCCTTAGCGCGGATGAGACCTGCTTCAGTGTTTCGTACACTCTCTCCTTTGTCACTGCTCGGATAGCATCCATCAGTGACAGGTGGCGTGTCAGGAAAAAGACCCGAAGGTTTCTCACCGTGAACATCGTAAGTGCAAACGGGGCACCAGTCATGCTTGCATACATCTCCGTGTGACCTATGAACGGGATGCCCGCAGCCTTGATGGACTCCTTGTTTATCGGAGCGGTCGCCACGGCGTCAATCGCCTTGTTGAGACCGAGTTCAATGGAGAGCCTTACACACTCGTAGGCAATTCTACCCGCTGCGGCCTGGACTTTTCCGAATTCGACTGTGGCGTTCTCGTCATGGGTCGCCAACAGCAGGTCGATGGTTCCCGGTCGGAACCTGCCCTTGGACGGAACGTCGATGAGGTTGAAGTCGACGCGTGCCCCCAGAATCGAGGCTGCCCGCTCGAGGGATATGGGCATACCGATGACCACAGGGAGGCAGATGTCGTATAGCTCACGGTTCGTGAGAGCCTTCACTACAATCTCTGGGCCTACTCCAGCGGGGTCGCCCATGGTTATGCCTATTACAGGCTTTTCGTCGGAAACCGAGCTTATAGTCATGAGCAAGCCATTCCTCTCATTAGAGTCTTCCTCCTCCGTCGGCCTACACACTACGAGCTATCGCTCCATCCCGTGCTGCATTGCAGAAGGTGGCAAACGCACCGCACTGCTGCGTCTTCTCCACCAACCAGACCACCCTTGGTAACAAGCTTGAGTCCCTCATGGGGTCCGCCAACTACAGTCCCGAAGGCGGCAAGCGGCAGGATTTCCATGCTGACCTCTATGCCCGCAGCGCCCATCTCTTCGAGCACCGCCAGCGTAATGTCCCCACCTGTTACATACAGCCCAGCTATCTCCTGCTTTGCGCTCTCCAGGACCGTCCTGGCGATTCGGCCGAGGCCCGAAGACAGATTCGCAGCCGACGTGCCCATGGCACGGCTCATTTGCCTGTCTAGGCCCGCCAAGTCCAGAGTATCCTCTTGGGTCGAGGATGATGTCACGATGACTACCATGTCCTGGGACGCTCTGGCCGATATGGCGCCGAGCACCCTTTCCACAGCGTCCCTCACCACAGCTTCTGAGCGTGGCAACTCTCCTGCCGCTAGAACCCTGGCATCAACGTGTATGGTTACGTTCGGCAGCGTGTCCTTGAGGCGTCTTATCTGGGTACGCGTGAGAGGAGTCGCGCTGCCGACCAGAGCCAGGACTACTCGTCCTCGTCTACCAGGCATGCTGTGGCTGGTGCCAAGGGTGCTGGAGGCTACCGCAATAGATGCGGTGAACGGGCCGGGATCCACTGATAGCACGCGAAACGGAAGGTGCGATGCGGCCCTAGCGATGGTCTCGATCTCGTCGTCGGTCGTAGCATCGACGACGACTACCTGCGCACCGGAGGATCGAGCCTCGACCAGATGCTTCAGGGTGCTTTCCCATCCACGCAACACGTCCCCGAGCTGAATACTCATGACCTTGCGGTGCGTTCCTTCTTGGATGAGAGATGGGACGTGGGATTTCGAGACAGGTGTGAGTGGGTCCTGCGCCACAGGCGTTTTCTCGAGAGGAATCCCGTTGACTATCTGATAACCGCCAACGGTGATTCGGCCCGATTTAGGAAAGGCAGGGACCACGACTGCCATTTCAACACCGTTCAGTTCGTCCAGCGCAGCATCGATCTCAGCGGCCACGTTGCCCCGGAGAGTGGTGTCTATCCTCTTACTGAACTGCGATGCGCCTTTTCCCTTGAATCGGGAAAAGCACATGCGGACCCGTGCGTACGCCTCGTCGGCCGGCAGTGCGCGGCTGTTAGAGGAGACGATAAGCGCATCGTATGGGGGAGTCGCCGGCAACACGTCGAGCCGCTCCGGCCTCAGTGTCGCCGCGCGAAAGCCCCGGGCAGCGAGAAGCGCGCCGGTAGCGTTCGCCCCCGTCAAGTCGTCGGCAACAGCGAAAAGCCTTACCATCGTGCGTTCACCCCGATGTAGCGCCGTCTTGTGTGGGACCAGGTTGAGACATGTGTCCCGGTCTGATAACTCGCACTCCGAAATCCTGAATGGCCTGGAGCATGGTTACATCGGTCTTGTCGTCAGTCACTATCGCGTCCAATTCGCCGAAGGAGCAGACCTGGGCAAAAACTTTCAGGCCGAACTTGCTATGATCTGCCAGAACCACCGGCTTTGACGCTGCATGGATCATAGCCCTCTTCAGGGGCACCTTGTTGATGTTGCGCGTCATGATCCCGCTTCCCGGGTCGACGGCATCACAACCGATAAACGCGGTGTCCACGTGCAAAGAGGCAACCATGCGTTCTGCTACCGGTCCCATCATGTTATAGACGCTGCGTTGCACTTCGCCTCCTGTGCAAATCACCCTGATCCCCCGCGAATCCGCCAACTCGGCTGCAATCTTCAGGTCGTTCGTGACCACCGTCAGTTCCCTGAACGTGTGAAGCCTCTTCGCCAGCGCAAAGGTGGTGGACCCCGCATCAAGGATGATCGCGTCGCCTTCGGATATCAACCCAAGCGCGGCTTCCGCAATTCGGGCCTTCTCGTCAGGCAGGGAACTCGCCTTCGAAAAGTAAGGTACGTCGCGTGTGATCCCGCTTCTTAACATGGCTCCACCGTGGACGCGGACAATCATCCCCCAGTCCTCAAGAGCCTTCAGGTCGCGGCGCACTGTCATTCGAGAAACACCGAACTTGGTTGCTATCTCGTCGACTCCGACCGCTCCGCGCGAGCTGATGTACTCAGCAATCAGGACCTGCCTTTCACTTGACAGCACCCGTCGTCGAACCTCCAGACAGAGAGGGACCCCATGCAGCAATCGAGGACTTACCAACCGAGGACTCGCTGTCGCGTCGCCCTGCCACGTGCGCGACACGGCAGTCGGAGGCAGCCACGTTCGATGCCGCAGGGCCTGTGTGTGATTGTGTGCGCTTTCGAGCGCATTAGCACTATTCGATGGCGCGACTAGAAATTCCTTCTGTAACGTATTCGATTTCTCGCTGTCCGCAGGCTATTCGGTGTCGGAGCGTGTGAGGGACATCAGTGGCGTGCGGGGTATTTGCCAGATCACATCGCGTTCACGAGTCGGGGTCATCCTCGCGCTCGCTCTGGGAAAGGAGTGCCACCGGACGTGAGGGGGTGATGGTGGAGATGGCGTGCTTGTAAATGAGATCCTGCTTCGTGCCATCGGAGAGGATGACGGTGAAGCTGTCGAAGCCTTTCACGAGGCCTTTCATCTGGTAGCCATTGATGAGGTATATGGTGACCGGGACCTCCTGGCGCCTGACAGCGTTCAGGAAAACGTCTTGAAGGTTTGGCGACGGCTTGCTCATGTGCTCGTTCATCCTCCCCCGCTCGAGAACCGCGCGTTGTAACGATAGCCTTCTACATCGCTGCGAGTTTTCCTCTGATGAGCGCCAGAACACAGGTGGCTGCCTCATTCACCGACGAAAGCGTCCCGAGGTCGACCCATTCGATCCGCGGATCGGCGCGAAACCACGTGAGCTGCCGCTTGGCGTAGCGCCTGGTGTTTCGCTTGATGGTCTCCACTGCGTCCGCCAGCGAGCACTTCCCCTGCAGGTGCTCGACGATTTCTTTATAGCCCAGGGCTTGCCCGGCCGTGAGGGCCCGCTCGTACCCCCGTTCGAGCAGGCGCCGGGTCTCGTCCACGAGGCCCTGCTCGATCATGGTGTCGCAGCGCCGGTCTATGCGTTCGTAGAGGGCCTTCCTGTCGCGGACGAGCCCTATCATCACCAGTCTATCAACGCGCATCTTCCCTCCCCCGCTCTTGCGCCACATCTCGGAGATGGGCCGCCCGGTGGTGGCGTGAACCTCGAGGGCGCGGATGATACGGCGCGCATCGTTGGGGTGTATCCGGCGAGCAGCCACAGGATCCACTTCCGCGAGCCTCGCATGGAGTGCCGGGGCGCCGTGCAGCTCGGCCTCCTCCTCCAGTTCTCTGCGCAGTTCGCGCGAGGCGCCTTCCCACGGAAATAGAAAGCCGTCAACGACTGCCTTCACGTAAAGCCCGGTGCCGCCCACGAGAAGGGGAACTCGTCCGCGGGCCGCGATGTCGTCGATGGCGGCCCGTGCGAGTTCCTGGAATCGAGCCACGTTGAAGGTTTCGTTGGGGTCAACCACGTCGATGAGATGGTGGGGCACCCGCGCGCGCTCCGAAGCGCTGGGCTTGGCCGTGCCGATGTCCATGTAGCGGTACACCTGCATGGAGTCGCAGGACACGATCTCCCCGCCCAGCCTGGACGCGACCTCGATGGACACGTCGGTCTTGCCTACCGCCGTGGGGCCCACTATGACCACAAGGATGTCCGGGGATCGGTGCCTGTCAGGTTGTCGGCTTACGGATCTCGGCATCTGTTGCTCCTTCGTTCCTGTTATTATCTTGCGCTACTTCGCGCTGCGTCTCGCCGCTTCGTGGGCTCATCAGCCTGTTCTCCGCGCGCTTGCGTTCGCACGCCGGGCACGCGCTCGATGCCGAGGACGCGCGCCTGCCCCCGGTACCCGCACGCGGGCCGGCACGAGTCTCACGCCCGGCGAAACGCCCGCTCCAGCTCTGCCCGGCTTATCCTGAGGACGGTGGGCCGCCCGTGCGGGCACGAGTACGGGTCGCCCGCCCCCGCGAGATCCGCGAGGAGCCTTTCGATCTCCGGCGGTTCCAGGGCGCGGTGGGCCTTTACCGCAGCCCTGCACGCGACCTCCGCCGCGACACGCGCGAGCAAATCCGGGACGTCGCGTCCGCTGCCCTCCGCGTCGTCACAGCACGCCTCGAGCGACTCCTGAACGACCCTGGCCACATCACAGGACCCGCGCAAAGCGCCCAGCGCAGACGGAACCCCCCGGAGGAGCAGCGACGACTGCCCGAACGGCTCCAGCAGAAATCCGATCTTCGCAAGCTCTCCGAGGACCGCCGGGACGCGAGACGCCGCGCGCGGCGATAGCTCCAGCGTCGTCGGGATGAGGGTCTGCACCTCGGGCTTGCCGCTCGAAAGCCCGGCGAGGACCGCTTCATACAGGATGCGCTCGTGCGCAGCATGCTGGTCGATTATCACAAGATCATTGCCGTCTGTGGCGAGGATATACGTGCCCATGAACACCCCCAGCGGGGCAAAGCTTACCCGGGCCCCGTCTTGCGCATGGGGCCGGGAGGAATGAGGGCGCGGTTGGAACCGGGCGGTCGCGCCTCGACTGGGGCTGGGGACAGCTTCGGCCTGGACATCCGGTGGGTGGAGACCGCCGCCATAGAGTGCCCCTGGCCCGCCCGTCCACGCGAGCTCCAGTCCGTCGGCGGGCGCGGCGTGGTAGTCGCCCGTGCTGTCGCGGGCGACTCCTGCGGTCGCGCCACCCGTCTCTGGGGCATGCCCGAGCTTCCGGCCGAGGTCCGGCGCTGCTCCCGTCGAGCGCAGCGCGGACGCCGCCGCCTGCGCGGCAAGCTGGAACACTTCGTGACCGGCGGAGAACCTTACTTCTCTTTTCGCCGGGTGCACGTTCACGTCGATTGACGTCGGGTCGGTCGAGATCCACAGGAAGATCGCGGGATATCGGCCCGCCGGAAGCCTCCTGCCGTATGCGTTCTCGATGGCCCGCACTATCGCGGGCGCCGCGACGGGCCTTCCGTTCACGAAAACGCACTGGGTATCGCGGTTTGCCCTGGACACATCGGGGGGAGATATGAACCCCTCAATGCTCGTCCGCGCCGTCCCTGCCACGATCGGAAGCAGGACCTTCGCAAGGCCCGCGCCATAGAGCGACGCGATGGCTGCACGCCTGTCCCCGCTCTGCTCTCCGCCCTGCCCTCCCTGGGCGAGCAGAACCTCCCGCCCGCCCTGGATCAGCCGAAACCTCACCTTTGGCCACGCCAGGGCGAGCTTTGCCACGGCGTCATGGATGTGGTCGAACTCCGTCGCGGGGCGTCTCTGGAACTTGCGTCTTGCGGGGGTGTTGAAAAAGAGATCACGACAGGTCACAGCCGTGCCGACGGGTGACGGCACGTCCTCCTCCAGGACGAGCGTGCCACCCTCGTAAACGATTCTCGTGCCCGCCGTATCCCCGTTGCGGCGCGTTACAAGCTCCACTCGGGCGACCGCGGCGATGCTTGCGAGGGCCTCCCCCCTGAACCCCATGGTGAGGATACCCTGGAGATCGGACGCTCGGCGGATTTTGCTCGTGGCGTGCCTGAGAAAAGCCATTTTCGCATCGCGCCTGCTCATGCCGCAGCCGTTGTCGCTCACCCTGATGAATTCGCCCGGCGCGCCGCGAAGCTCAACGGTTATGGCGGAGGCTCCCGCGTCGATGGAGTTCTCCAGGAGCTCCTTCACGACAGATGCAGGGCGCTCTATCACTTCACCCGCGGCGATCTTGTTGATGGTCTCGTCGTCGAGGACGACGATGGTTTCATCCTGTCCTTCGCTCACGCGTCCCCGTTCCCCCCTGCCATCGCTTTGAGCTCCGCGAGTTTCTGGAGCGCCTCGATAGGCGTCATCCTGTTTATGTCGAGCGCCCGAAGCTGGGCAAGGATTTCCTCGCATACCGAACTCGCGCCCCCCTGGCACGTAGAGCATGCCGCAACGTCCTGCCCCTGCCCCTGTCCCTGCCCCTGTCCCCCGCCGCTGCCTCCCTCGCCGCCTGGGTCCATCAGCATGGCAAGCAGGCTCATCTGCTGCGGCCTTGAGGGGCTCCGCTTCTCAAGCTCCCGCAGAATCGCGCTTGCCCGCCTCACGACCTCGCCGGGCATGCCGGCCATCCGCGCGACGTTTATCCCATAGCTCTTATCGCACCCGCCCGGGACCAGCCTGAACAGGAAAACGACCTCGCCGCCCCGCTCCTCGGCTTCGACACGAAAGTTCCTCACGCGCGGGAGCCTGTCGGCAAGCTCCGTCAGCTCGTGGAAGTGGGTCGTGAATATGGTCTTCGCGCCAACCCTGTTGTGCAGGTATTCGATGACTGCCTGGGCGATGGCCATCCCGTCGTAAGTGCTCGTGCCCCTCCCGAGCTCGTCGATGAAGATGAGGGTCTTCTCCGTCGCCTGGGCCAGGATGGCTGCGGTCTGGAGAAGCTCCACCATGAACGTGGACTTGCCTGAGGCGATCTCCTCGCTGGACCCGGCCCGCACCGCGATCCTATCGGTAAGCGGGATACGCGCCGACGCGGCCGGTACGAAGCTCCCCACGTGCGCCATGAGAACGATGAGGAGCACCGACTTGCCAAGGGTGCTCTTGCCGGCCATGTTCGGTCCGGTGAGTACCATGGTCTGGCAGTCATCCGGGTCGAGTCGGACGTCGTTCGGGACGAACGCCCCGGCGGGGAGGGCTGCCTCGACAACCGGATGCCGGGCGCCCACTATCTCGAGCTCCCCGCCCTCGTGCACCGTCGGCCTCACGTACCCGCAGGACGCCGCCACCTCCGCCAGGCTTGCGAACACATCGGCCTCCGCAAGCGCCCTCGCCGCCTCCTGGATCCTCGCTATCTCGCGCGCCACCCGCGCCCGCACGTCGCAAAAGAGCTCGTACTCCAGCCGCGACATATGGTCCTTCGCCTTAAGGATGATGGCCTCGTGCTCCTTGAGCTCGGGTGTGATGAATCGCTCCGCGCCCGAAAGGGTCTGCTTTCGGACCCAGCCTTTCGGCACGAGGTGCAGGTTGGGACGGGTGACCTCTATGTAGTATCCGAATACCTGGTTGTACCCGACCTTCAGGGACTTGATACCAGTCCGCTCTCTCTGCGTCGCTTCCAGCGAGGCGAGGAATTCCCGGCTCCTCGCGCTCGTCCTGCGCAGCTCGTCGAGCTCCTCGTTGTAGCCATCCCGGATTATGCCTCCCTCCGTGAGGACGGCAGGCGGGTCGTCAGAGATGGCGCCCGCGATGAGCTCGCGCACGTCCGAAAGGTCGCCGAGCCTCGCCGCAAGCTCGCGCAGGGCCTCGCAACTCGCCCGGCCGAGGACCTCCCGCGCATCCGGGATGGCCGCGAAAGATTCAGCAAGCGCCACGAGGTCGCGCGCTCCCGCCGTGCCCGTCGAGACCCTCGCGGCGAGCCTCTCCATGTCGCGCACTGCCGCGAGCGCCCGCCGGAGGTCGGCCCGCGCTATGACGTCTTTCGTGAGCTCCTCGACGGCGTCCAGCCTCCGGCCTATCTCGGCGATGTCCTGCGAGGGCTTGTCCAGCCATCTTCGGAGGAGCCTCGCTCCCATGGACGTAACGGTGCGATCCAGCACGTCGAGCAAGGTGCGCCCCCGTCGGCGCTCTCGGATGGGGTCGGATATCTCCAGGCTTCGCCTGGTCTCAGGGTCAAGGCCCATGGCATCTCCGCAGGAGTATGCTCTGAGGACGCTCATGTGCGCGAGCGAGGTCATCTGCGTCCTCTGGAGGTAAAGGAGGACCACCCCCGCGGCCTGAACGCCGGCTGGGTACTCAAGCGCCCCCGAGGACTCGAGCGCGGTGGAGCCGAACTGCTCTTCGACTGCCCTCGTCGCTGCGGTGGGCGACGCCCCGATATCGTCGCACTGCGTGAGCGCCATGCCTTCGAGTCTGCGCAGCGCCTCCATGAGGCGGACGTCCTTCGCCGCGTCCGGCGGGATGAGGCACTCCCTCGGCGCAAGCCTCGCCACCTCGGCAAGGATGATATCCTGCGCTCGCTGGCCCGCTGCCTCGGTGATGGAGAACTCCCCCGTGGACACGTCCGTCACCGCGAGGCCGATGGCGCGGCCACGCACGACCAACGCTGCGAGATAGTTGTTGGACTTCGCGTCCAGGAACTCAGGATCGGTCACGGTGCCGGGCGTGACGACCCGGGTGACCTCGCGCCTCACGATCTGCCTGCCGGGGCCGGGCATCTCCATCTGGTCGCACACCGCGACCTTGTAACCGCTATCCACGAGCCGAGCAATATAGGCCTGCGCGGCGTGGTAAGGGACGCCGCACATGGGCATCCTGTTGCCCTTCCCCGTCTCGCGCGATGTCAGGGTTATCTCGAGCACCCGCGACGCGATCTCGGCGTCCTCGTTGAACATCTCGTAGAAATCGCCCAGCCTGAACATGAGTATGGCGTCGGGGTACCTCGCCTTTATGGCCCGGTACTGCTGGAGCATCGGGGTGGTCAAGCGTCCACCACCTCGCCGATCTGCGTCCAAGCCTGGGGTTTCGTGATCCTTACCTTGACGAGGTTGCCCTTGCGCACGCGGTCGTCGCGGGGGAAGATCACGAGCTTATTCGTGCGCGTTCGTCCCGCTAGCATGGCGGGGTTCGTCTTGCTTTCTCCTTCCACGAGGACCTCGACGATCTTGCCCGCAAGGCCCCTGTTGATCTCCACGGTGATGGCCTCCTGCACCTCGATGAGCCGCTGTATCCTCTCGCTCTTCACATCCTCAGGAACCTGGTCCTCCATGCGGGCGGCGGCCGTGCCGCGACGTGGCGAGAACACAAACGTGAAGGCGGAGTCGAACCGCACCTCCTGAACTACTTTCAGCGTCTCGAGAAAGTCCTCCTCGGTTTCGCCTGGGAAGCCCACGATAAGGTCAGTGGTTATCGAGGAGCCAGGAACGGTCTTGCGGATGCGGCGCACGAGATCGAGGTACTGCGCCTGCGTGTAGCCCCTGTTCATGCGTGCGAGCACCCTGTCGGACCCGGCCTGAAGGGGCAGGTGGAAGTGCTCGCAGACCGTCCGAGAGGCTGCAATCGTGTCGATGAGCTTCTGGGAGAAATCCCTTGGGTGGCTCGTGGTGTAACGGATCCTGTATATGCCAGGCGTCCCGTCGAGCGTCTGCAGGAGGTCGGCGAAATCGCGGCCGTCTCCGAGATCACGCCCATAGGAGTTCACGTTCTGGCCGAGGAGGACGACCTCACGATAGCCGGCCCTCCCGAGGCTCCTGACCTCCTCGACTATGTCCTCGAACCTGCGGCTCCTCTCACGGCCCCGCACATAGGGCACGATGCAGTATGAGCAGAAGTTGTTGCAGCCATACATGATCGTGACCCATGCGGAGACAGCGTCAGCGCGGCGCACGGGGAGATGCTCAACTATGCCGCCCTCCTCGTCCCAAACCTCGACCGCCTTGTGGCCTGCCTCCACCCTGTCGAGAAGCGCGGGCAGACGGTGGAGGTTCATGGTGCCGAACACGAGGTCCACATGGGGCAGCCTTGATGCTATGCGCTCCGCCTCGCCTTCCTGCTGTACCATGCACCCGCAGATACCGATGATAAGATCGGGGTTGCCCCGCTTCAGCCGCTTGAGGTCGGCGACACGTCCGTAAACCTTTCTCTCGGGATTCTCCCGGACACAGCAAGTGTTGAAGATGATAAGATCGGCTTCCTCGGGCGCGTCGGCCGCAATGTAGCCCCGCTCCTCGAGCATCCCGGCGATTATCTCCGAGTCATGCTCGTTCATCTGGCACCCGAAGGTCTGAATGAAGTACTTCCGCATCGTCCCGTCCTCTCAACCTGCATAGTTCGTCAGCCGTATAGTCCGTCAGCCGTGTGGTTCGTCAGAAGAGCCAATCCAATTCTAGCATACATTCGAAGCGCGGAGAACTGTGATCTGGCTCCGGAGTCCGCCCTGCTGGCTTTTCGCGCGCGGAGAACTTCGATGGGGTTCTGGAGTCCTCCCCGCCGGTCTTCCATGAAGGATGCCTCCGACAACCATGAAAGGTCCGCCGTCTGTGAATCAGGCAATTCCATGAGACTTACAGTTTGCAACACCAACAATCCCCGAACGACTTCCCGTCGCAAACGACTTCGAGTTTGCGCGGGTCGCGGTTACGGCACATGAGGATCCTGCGCAGGTGGGCTACCTCCGGAGGATGCCTGCTTTCCGGAGCGCGCGGGCGAGCGGATGGCCGATGAGAGGGACGACGGCGACCTCACGGTAGGCAAGCTCGCCGAGAACGATAAGGACGATCCCGTACACAAGGACACCTGCGACGATCGCCACAACGGTCGAAACCGAACTGTTATAGGTATACCCGAGCAACACTCGGTACACGCTGCTGACGGCCGGGACCATCACTGCGCACCCTGCGAAAGCTCGCCACCCAGCGCCGAGAAGCCGGAAGCCCTCGCCTGTGACGTTGCCTACGGCAATGGTGTTGAGCACGCCAGCCACAAGGAACGCAAGGCCCGTGCCGAAGGCGGCGCCCCGGATTCCGATCCCGGGCATCGCGGTGAGGACGTAGTTGACGCCGCCTGCCACCAGGGCGCCGATGAGCCCGTTTCTCGCGGGTACCAGCACCCTGCCGGAGCCGTTCAGGACCCCTGCCGTGGTTTGCTGGAGGCAGAAGAACAGCGATGCAAACGCCATCGCCGAGAGGGGTGCCCCGCCCGCGGGGTCGTTGAAAAGCAGCGCGCATATCTGGGTGGGAAGCACCGCAAGCCCCGCGGCTGCCGGGAGGCCTATCACAAGGGCGCTTCTCACGGCCTGTCGCGCAAGGCCCCTTGCCCGACGCATCTCACCGCCGGCATCAGCCGCCGCCACCTGCGGCACCAGGCTCGTGGCGACTGCCGCGGTGACCACGCCCGGGAGAGCCACGAGCCCCACCGCCATCACCGCGAGATGCCCATACAGCCTCGTGGCCTCGGCTACAGGGAACCCTGCCTGCTGGAGCCGGGCGGGGACGATTGCAGCATTAAGGGCATCGAGCAGTGGAAGGGCGAGCGCGGCAACGGTGGCGGGGCCGGCAAGGGACAGAAGCTGTGAGAGGGTCTTCCCCGGAGTGACGTGCCGGTCACTTACAGAGCCTCGGCGCGCCCGCGCTCGCCTTTCGGTGGGCCGCCTCCGCCGCGCGGCCGCGGCGAGACCCTCCCTGGCCGTTCTTATGTAAAGCGCTGCCAGTAGAAGGAGGCCGACGGCCGCGCCCGCGCAGCTGCCCGCGGCCGCCCCGGCAGCGGCCCACTGCACGCCCCTCGGGAGGAACGCATACGCGAGGCCCAGGCCCACCATCACCCTGACAACCTGCTCCGCCACGTGAGACGCGGCGGTCGGTATCATGGTCCGGTGGCCCTGAAAGTAGCCACGAAGCGCGCCCGAAACCGCGGTCAGCGCCAGCGCGGGAGAGAGGTACTTCATGGGGAAGTACGCCCGGGGGTCCCTGACAACGATTGCGCTCAAGAAACCTGCTCCTGTATACAAGACCGCGGAGAGCGCCACCCCGACGGGGATGACGAATGCGAGGCACACCAGGAGGACCTGTCTTGCGCCATCCCGGTCATCCCGTGCCAGACGTTCGGCCACCAGCTTAGACGTGGCGACGGGGAGCCCGGACACGCAGAGCACGAGCGCCATGGCGAACACTGGAGATGCCATGTGAAGGAGGCCGACCCCCTCGGCACCGATGAGCCGGGCGAGGGGTATGGTGAAAAGAGCCCCGAACGCTTTCGTAATGATCGCGGCGGCCACAAGGATGGCGGTGCCTTTGAGAAACGATTGAGATTTCATGGCGGTACCGTACCTATGACAGGGGGTCCGCCATCATGCCTGGAGTTTACCTGTCGCAAGGTTACGCCCTGTGTGGCTTCAGGACGACTATGGGCGTCTGCTGGTCGTCGTTGCCGAAGGGGTTATGTGCGAGAGCGCGGACGAGCCAGTCGGACTTGCCCGACAGGGTTGATCCCAGGACATCGACGCAGCCAATATCGTTCACGTCGACCACCACCGCGTCCACCCCGGTGGCCGCGCGGATCTCGCGCGCCACCTCGTCGGGGTCCGCAGGCCCCAGGATGACGTGCTTGTCATACGGCGGCATCGTTCCGGCGATGTCGTCGATCTGGGCGAGCGAACGCCCGGCCACTTTGAAGAAGTCTCCCTTGCGCCCGAGGACCCGTCCGATCCCCGCCGCCGCCGTGCCGAGTAGCACCCTTCCGACTCCCGCTTCGCGTATTGCGAGCTGCATCGCCGGGGGCGTGGCGAGGCTACCGTCCTTGCCCGGCAGCTTGCACAGCATCCGAGCAAGGGGCCCGGGACGCACGGACCCAGGGAGCACAGCCCTACCCTGCGTGATCGCCACGACGCTCTCGGCCACCGCGATGACGTCTCCCGGGCGTGCGATCCCCTGGACATAGCGGCGCACTACGTCCGTGATTCTCTCGTGCTCGCTCACAATGTGAGTTCGGATGGGGATCGCGTCTACCCTCACAGGGACCTCGCGCGCCTCCTCGCTCTTCCCCTCCCTCTCCCTCTCCCTCTCCATATCCCCTTCCTGCTTTCCCGCGTTGCCCTTCCGATCTGTGGCGGAACGCCCAGCCCGCTCCGCGAAGTATCGCTTCAGGCCGATCATGATTGCTGATGCGGCCCTCTCCTTGAAGGTGCTGCTGCGGAACCACCCCTCCTCCACCCAGTTCGTGATAGTGGCCACCTCCACGAAGACACATGGCATGCCGGGGTCGCCCGGCAGCCTGCCCGGGTATCTTGCCACTCCCCTTGTCACCACGGGCAGCTTCGCGACGAGTGAGGACTGAACGTGCCTCGCCAGTAGCTCGCTCTCGGCGTCAGGAAAGTAGAGCGTGCGGGACCCAGCGACCGCCCGGTCGAGGGATCCAAAGGTGTGGATGCTCACAAACACGTCAGCGCCAGCGTCCCTCGCCTGGGTGAACCTCATCGCCACCGGGACTCCTTCATCGGACGTGCGCGTCATCACGACCGCTGCCCCGGCAAGCCCAAGGCGGGTGGAAAGCAGACGCGCTATCTCGAGGGAGATGTTCTTCTCGAGGAGGTTTACCGGGCCCCGCTCTCCTGCGTCGCTTCCGCCGTGTCCGGGATCCACGGCCACCACCCTGCCCTCAAAGATGGTTCGTATAGGGCTCCGGTCGAAGTCGACGACGAGGCGTGCCGGGAGTCCTGCGGACTCCGTCACGGTCCATGAGGGCGAGTGCTCGAGCCTGGCGACGACCGATGGCTGCGGCGAGCCGACGCTCACCGCAACGTCGATGACAAGCCCGTCGTTTACCGCTATCGTCGCGGGGGCCATGGCAAGCTCACAGCCCAGGAGGTCTATGCACACCTCGCCTGGGGACGGCGCGCGGACACGATGGAATACCGGAAGCGTCGCTTCGATGACGAGGCGCGAGGTCATCCGGCGGCACACCGGATCTGCATGCTCTGTGGCCCACACGTTCGTGATCCTGGGCTTCTCCAAACGCACCAACCCCGCCCGGCGCAAGTCTCGTGTCCCCGGAAAAGGGCGACACATTACATGCTATGCGCGGACGGGGTTGTTCGACACTATGGAGCCTGTCGCTGTTTTGCTGCCGCGGCGGACTTTGTTATCCCCCGAGGTTATCCCCCCGAGACCGGCGGAAACACGGTAACCTTATCGCCCGGAGATAGCTTTGTCGAGACATCGGCCACCTTGCCGCCGACCACGACGATTCCCCAGAGTCCCTGCACGAGACCTGCTGCAGCGAGGGCATCGCCCACCGTGGCCCCTTCAGGGAGATCTAGTTCCGCCCTCTCGGCCAGCCCCGGGCGTATGGCCGCCAGGACCCTGGATATCTCCACCGTGACCTTCATCGTCATGAGATCCGCCCCTTTGCCAGGAGCTCCGCCGCGACGTCACCAAGGCCCAGCCTCTCAAGGGTCTTTGCAGTGGGCCTCCCGTTCCTGTCCCAGCCTCGCAGATCGTAGTACTCGTCGAGGAGGCGGTCGAGATCCTCACGCGTGATGCGCGACCCCGCGAGAGGCCCGTCCGGGACAGGTTCGGTGTAGAACCTTCTTGGCGGTTGGTCATCCGCCCTGCCGAAGTCGGCCCTCTCGCGCACACCAAAAGCCCGCACAAGGTTCCAGATGCGCTCGGACTTCACGAGCAAGTCGTCCCACGTCTCCTGGCGGCCCGTGACCGCCGGGTAGAGCCTGGCGTAGTATTCGAGCGGCAGGCCCAGCTCGACCCACTGCAGCCGGCACACGCCCAGGCAGTCGAAGAGAGGCCTCACGTGCTGGAGCTCGATGACCTTCGCGGCTTTCCCCTCGATCACGTTGCGGCCGACCGCGATGTCGTGGGTGATGGACCATGCCCGGTTGTGGTGAGCGCCTATGTCGCACGTCATGTAGGCAAGCATCATGGACGGCGCCCCGCGCGACTCGTATCCGCTCCACTCGAGGCCTTTGACCTGGATGGCGAAGTCCTCGCTGCCGCCGCCCCAGGCCGCGGCAGCGGCCCTGACACCCCTCGAGAGAGGCTCGCCTATGCCTTTGCGTGCCGCTATGAGCTTCACGATCTCGACGAACGCGTCCAGGCTCCCGAAGCGTGCCTCGATCCCACCGGTGTCTTCTTTCGTGATTATGCCTCGCTCGAAGCACTCCATGGCGAACGCCACGGCGCTGCCGCCCGAGATGGTATCGAGGCCCAGCTCGTCACACATGTAGTTGGCGTAAGCCACTTCCTCGATGGACCCAAGTGCGCAGTTGCTTCCAATGAGAGCCGTGGTCTCGTACTCGGGGCCTTCGAGGAACACGGTCTCGCCCCTGTGGCGCGCCCGGCAGTACTTGCCCGTCGCCATCGGACAGGCGAAGCACGCCTTATCGCGCACGTGGATGTCGCTACGCATGCGCTCCCCGCTCAGGGCCTCCGCGTTCTCGTAGAAGTTCTGCCTGAAATTGCGGGTGGGCAGGGCGCCGATGGAGTTGGACCACGTCGTCACCTGGGCGAGCCCCTGGTCTTGCCAGACCTTGAGCGCGGCGTTCGCGGCGAGCGCGGAGAACATTTCGTCCGCTACCTTCCGAAGACCTGCCATGTCCGCCACCGGAACGCTCTTCGTGCCGCGCACCGCGATGGCCTTCAGGTTCTTCGAGCCCATGACCGCGCCCATGCCGCACCGTCCGGCCTGCCGTCCGATGTCGTGATTCACGGAGGCGAAGACCACCATGTTCTCGCCTGCAGGACCAATGGTGGCGATCTGAAACTCGTCACCAAGTTCGTCCTTGAGGGCTTTCTCCGTCTTTATCGCGCCCATTCCCCACAGCTTCTCACAGGGGCGGATCTCCACCCTGTCATCCTCAATGAAGAGGTACGACGGCCCTTGAGCCCTGCCCTCTATTATGATGGCATCATATCCTGCGTACTTGAGCTCGCCTGCGAGGTGACCTCCAATGTTGCTGTCGCCGTACAGGCCGGTTGCGGGGCTCTTGGCCGAAAAGCTGGTCTTGGCGCCGCTTGGCAAGAAGACGCCGGAGAATGGCCCGGCGGCAACCACGAGTTTGTTCCCGGGACCGAGTGGATCCGTGCCAGGAGGGACCTCGCGGTAAATGAAATGGGCGCCGAACCCTCGCCCGCCTATGTAGCCGCTCACGAGGTCCTCCGAGAGCGGCTCCCTGGACACAGTCCCCGTGGACAGGTTTACTCTCAAGATGGTGCCGGCATACCCGTGCATCTCCCGCATCTAGCTCGCCACCTTTCCCACGTCGGCAAGGGTGTCGAGGACTCCCCTCGGGCAAAGCCTCGCGCACTCCCCGCACGCAACGCACTTGATCGGGTAATCCACGTCAGGGTGCGAGAACAGTGCGCCGTTCGGACACGTCTCCACGCACACGCCGCAGTTCGTGCACATGTTCGGGTCGATCCTCACCACGTCGTCCTCCATGCTGATAGCACCCACAGGGCACGCATCGATGCACACGCCGCACTGGTCGCACACGACCACGTCGTACCTGGCATCGGTGAAGAGCCTGGAGACCACGCGGATCCCGGCCTTCTTCGGGTTGTTCTCGCGGAAATTCACCACTGAGCATACAAGCTGGCAGAGCTTGCAGCCCGTGCATCGCTCGGCGTCCAGCTTCACTCTCTCTCCCCTCCCACGCGATCTCTATGTAAGTTTAGGATTCCACGCCACTTTTCCGGGGGTTTCAGGTTGCCAGTGCTTGTGCGACGGGATGTCGAAATTTCGCCATTTGTTTGCCGGCACACTTTTCTGAACCTCCCCAGAGCTAAAGCTCGGGCGTTTTGAGAGGAACACCTCTGCCTCTCCCGGGCTCTAGCCGTCGCATGACAGCTAGGCTACAGCAGGCTCCTGCGCCGGCTGCTCACCTGCCCTCGGGGTCCCTGTCACGCAAGGACGGATGCTACGGCCACGCCGCACAACGCTAAACGACCGACGGCTCGACCACGAGCTCTCCTCGCTCGAACCGGCCCAGGTTAAGGCCGGTTATGTCTATGGATGGCTCCTCGCCGCAGATGACCTCGGCAAGGAGCTGGCCCGTCACCGGCGCCAGCATGAATCCATGCCCCGAGAACCCGCACGCAAGGTAGAAGCCTTCAACCGGTGTCGCCCCAAGTATCGGATGGGCATCGGGCGTCATGTCGTATAGCCCGGCCCACTGCCTCACGACCTTGAGGTTCCCCACAGGGGGCAGGACCCTTGTTATCTCGCGGGCCATCTCAACAACGAACTTCCAGCTGCTCTCCGTGCTGAACCCATGCGGCTCGTTCGGATCGCCCATTCCCATGACGAAGCTGCCGTGCGGGGTCTGCTGGCAGTAAATGCGTCTCGAGAACGACATCACCATAGGCCGGAGCACTGGCTCTACCGGCTCGGTGACGAGGATCTGGTGGCGCTCTGCCCAGAAGGGGATCTCAAGGCCCACCATTCGTGCCACAAGCCCCGAGTACGGGCCGGCGGCGTTGACCACCACCCGCGTGTCCATGTTCCCTTTGTCGCAGACGACCCGCGCGACCTTACCGTTTTCGACCACAATGCCCTTGACTTCTGTGAAGGTCATGACCTCCGCGCCGAGCCTGCGCGCCGCGCCTGCGTATGCGTAAGTCACATGAAAGGGGTTCGCGTGACCGTCGGTAGGACAGTAGGTCGCGCACAGGACATCGCTTGTATTCAGCATCGGTACGATGGCCTTCGCCTCAGCAGGGGTTAGGAGGCTTGCCGGGATCCCCAGGCTCCGCTCAAGCTCCACGTTCTTTATGAACTGGTTCATTTCGCGGTCGGTGTACGCGAGGAGCAGGTAGCCCCCTTGCTTGAATTCGATGCTCCGGTCGTACCCGAGTTCATCGTCCATCCGCTCGAACATCCGCACGCTCTCCCGGGCGAGGAGGCAGTTCAGCTTCGCGCCCCACTGCTGCCTCACCCCTGCCCCGCATCGGCCTGTGGACCCGCTCGCAAGGTATGAGCGCTCTACGAGGACTATGCGGCCGAAGCCGCGCTTCGCGAGGTGATACGCGATGGACGCGCCCACGACTCCTCCGCCGATGACGACAGCGTCAGCGCACTTGTTCACCGCCATCACCTTCGATCCCCTCGTTGTCCGAGTCCGGCGCACCTGCGACCGCGCCGCCAAGGCGTACAGGCTTCGTGGGCGGCCTGAACCTTCCCGGGGCGACGCTCGCTATGTCTTTCCCCGTAGCCCTCGCTATTTCCGCCAGCACAAGTTGCCTGCACGTCCTGCCCTGGCACGGCCCCATGCCGCATCTTGTGATCCGCTTGATCTCCTCGACCGTCGTGTAACCCCTTGCGATGAGGTCACGGATTTCATCGAGCGTGACGTCCTCGCAGCGGCAGATCACGACGAGATCGCGGGCTCCCGCTTCACCCTCGCAGCCGCCACGCGCACCCTCACTCGCAGGTTTCGCGCAGGCCACAGACGCTCCCTCCCACCCGAATGTGCCTTACCTCCATCGAGAGGGCTTTCGGCACCTCTATCCACACGACAGCGGTCCTGTCGTGCTTCTTCGTCTTCTCGACTCTGACGACCCTGGCCGTGCAGCACTCACGGCCGGATCTGTCGAGTCCCGCCACACTTTCCCCGGGCGCGGGCAGCGGCAGGAACTCGTACGGGAGCTTCACTACCGCAAGATCCTCCTTCCAGGTTTCGTCCACCACGAATATGGCGAGGCCCGGGCACACTGATATGCAGGCACCACAGCCATTGCACCTGTCAAAGTCCACCTCTGGGAGATGATTGATATCGTCGAACGGTCGGATCGCTCCCCGACGGCATGCGTCGTGGCATGGATCGCATGGGATCTCCTCGAAACATTCGATGACGACGCACGGTCCCCGCGCGCGCCTCTCGGCATCGGGGATACGCCCCTGCGTTCTCGGCCCGACGCACGGCTCATCACGCAACGAAGCCGACCTCCCTTCGGAGGCGCATGAGCCGGTCTATACCCCGGCGCACCTTCTCGCCTTTCGGACCGCTTCGTAGCGCCGCGAGCTCCGCCCGTGCCGTCGCGAGCCTTTCCTCCAAATCTGGCCTGGAATGCCCCAGCGAGCGCGCTGCCGCAAGCCCGGCGATGGTCCCCTCTATCATGGCGGATGAGGCCTCCTCTATACCTGCGAGATCGCCCGCCACGTAGACGCCCCGGCGCGACGTTTCGTAGTTTTCGTCCCAGAGAGCGACGTGCCCGCCGAGCTCAGGGATATACGCCATCTTGCACCCAGCCTGCCAGAGGAGGTCTGCGAGCGGGGTGAGCCCGACGGCAAGGCACACTGTGTCGACCTGGAAGTGCCGCTCCGTTTCCGGGATGGGCCGAAAGTCGCTTCCCAGGGCCCACACCGTGGCCCCCTCCACGACCCTCGTGCCGTAGACCGCCTTGACGGTATGAGACGTTAGGATCGGCACACCGGCCCTCTGGATCTTGCGGGCATGGACATCGTACCCGCCGACCTGGGGCATGGCCTCCACCACGGCCACCACTTCGACCCCGGCCTGCAGCAACTGGTAGCTCACGATGAGGCCGATGTTGCCGGCTCCAACCATGAGCACGGCTTTCCCGGGCCTTACGCCGTGCACGTTCATGAGGGTCTGGACCGCGCCTGCCCCGTACACGCCCGGGAGATCGTTACCCGGGAACGCGAGCATCCTCTCGGAAGCTCCAGTCGCGCACACGATCCGTTCGGGCTTGAGGAAGGTGAGGCCCTCACCATGTTCGATGCCTATGGCCCCGTCATCGTAGAACCCGATGACTGTGCTCTCCAGCATGAGGTCCACCATGGGATCATCCTCGATCTGTTTCGCGAGGATGCGAGCTATGTCTATTCCCCTTTTCCCAGCGAACTGGCCCCTCGAGCCGAAGAACTTGTGGGTTTGCTTGACAAGTTGCCCGCCCGGCCTGTCCCCCGAATCCACACAGGTCACGCGGGCGCCCATGTCACGGGCGGCGATCGCAGCGCACAGGCCTGCGGGCCCTGCACCGATCACGCAGATCTCAGTCGTTCGCAAAGAGCACACCCTTTCCCCGTTGAGTTTCCACGCGCATGCCCTCGCGCAGCTTTTCCGTGCAGACCCTCACGTTCGGGCGACCGTCCACCGTCATGAGGCACGAGGAGCAGTTGCCTATGGCACAGAAAAAGCCCCTGGGCCTCTTGAGCTTAGGGCTTTCTCTAAGCACCCGCACGCCCGCAGCGTGCAGCGCCGCCGCTATCGGCTCTCCCTCGTATCCTTCCATCTCCCGACCGTCGAACGTGAATTTGACCTTCTTACCCTCCTTGAACTCCAGTATTGGGTGGGTCGTGATCCTGGCGTCCGTCATCGCCGCTTCCGCCATCCTCTCCCGCAGCAGACTCCCTACCCGATGAGTGCAAACCGCCGCTCATCGCCAGCAACCACCCGGCGCAGCAGGGGTCTCATCGGAACGCACCACGTGATCTATTCGCTGCCTTCCCGGGATTTCCTCTGTAAGCTCGTACAAGTGGGGTGATATGGCGAGCGCCCCGGGACCCATGGGTTTGCTGCCAGGGTGCCCGTCCGGTCTCCTTGCCTGCACTTAGATAATGAGCTCAGGTGGCGAGAGCCCGGCGACCCGCACGGTCGCCCCTAAGGCGGGATGCGGCCTGGAGCATTTCCCTGGCGTGTTTGAAGGTGGTGGGCGTAAGCTCGGCACCGCCGAGCATCCTCGCGATCTCCGCTATGCGCGCCTCGCCGTCGAGCCTCTCCACGACCGTCCGTGTGCGGCCGTCCTTCTCCACCTTGCTGATGGCGTAGTGGACATCAGCCATGCTCGCGATCTGCGCAAGATGCGTCACGCACACCACCTGACGCATGCGGCTCGTGGCCGCGAGTTTCTCACCGACTGCAGTTGCGGTGCGCCCGCCGATCCCGGCATCGATCTCGTCGAATATGAGCGTGCCCACCTCGTCCACCGAGGCGAGAATCGATTTCAGCGCCAGCATGACCCTGGATATCTCGCCACCGCTGGCTATCCTTGCGAGAGGCTTTGCCGGCTCGCCCGGGTTCGCCGAGAGCAGGAACTCCACGACATCGGTGCCGTTCGGGCCGACAGCAAGAAGCCTGTCTCCCACCGGTACACCCTGCGGGTCCTCCTTTGCGGAGAAGCTCACACAGAACACGGACGACCCCATGTTCAGGTCTGCTAGCTCCGCCTTCACCTGATCCTCGAGGGCACGGGCTGCGCGAACCCGCACTTCGTGGAGGGACGTTGACAGGGCGCCTAGACAAGCCCTGACCCTGGCAAGTTCGTCCTCGACCCTTGCTATCTCCTCCTCCGAGGATGCGGCCTTCTCGAGTTCCTCGCCGACCCTGCGGCGGAATTCAAGGATATCGTCCACCGTATCGCCGTATTTCCTCTTCAGGCGCTGTAGCACCGAAAGCCGCTCCTCGATCTGGGCAAGCCGCGCCGGGTCCACTTCGATGCCGTCCCTGTACACCCGGATTGTCCTCGCCGCTTCCTCACACGCTGCGAGCGCGCTTTGAAGCAGCTCTGCTGTACCCTTTACCGAGTCGTCCACCTTCAGGATGGCTTCGATCTCCGAGATGGCGGCGGCTATGGCGTCAGATGCGCCCGTCCCGTTGGCCTCGCTTCCGCGCAGCGCGCCATACGCTGCGCTCGCATGGGCATAGAGCTGGTCTGCAGCCGCGAGCACCGCCCGGTCTCTTGCGAGCCGGATATCCTCCCCCGGCGAAAGCCGCGCTGCGTCGATCTCACGGGCCTGAAACTCGAGAAGGTCCAGGCGCTGCGCTCTCTCCCTTTCGCCCGACCGGAGGGCGGCAAGCCTTCCCTCCAGCTCGAGCAGGCGGTCATGGTGCGACCTCACTTGCTCGCGGAGCTTGAGCGCCTCCGCGCCTGCGAACTCGTCGAGGAACTCTATGTGGCGCCCCACCCGAAGCAGCGACTGGTGCTCGTGCTGGCCATGGATGTCCACGAGGTGCTCTCCGATGCCGGACAGCATCCCTTGCGTCACCGGGCGCCCGTTCACCCTGCACTGGTTCCTTCCAGACCTCGAGATGGAGCGGGAGACCACCACGAGGTCGTCGGCGCCGATGTCGATGCCGAGGCCTTCGATGGCCCGGCGGGCCGCCGAACCGTCCGGGACGGCGAACACCCCGTGTATGACAGCCTCGTCCGCGCCTGTGCGGATGTGCTCCGAGGAGGCCCGCCCGCCCAGGAGGAGCGTCACGGCACCAATGATGATGGACTTTCCTGCGCCGGTCTCCCCCGAGAGGACATTGAACCCTTCCTCAAACTTCAGCTCGACCTCTTCCACAAGGGCGAAGTCCTTGATTTGAAGCTCAAGAAGCACGCTAGCTCACCACCGGCCTAAGTGAGAGTTCGTTAGTTCCTCGCGCTTTGCCAACTCCCCCCAAGAGTCTCGAGCATTTCTGCACTCCCACTCAGACATCGCGTTCCTCCGGCGAAGGTCTTCGCAGCCTGTTGAACCTCTCGAGCACCTCCGGCACGGCGGACTTCGGCCGCACCACCGCGAGAATGGTGTCGTCGCCGGCGATGGTGCCCACGATCTCTTTGAAATCGGCCTCGTCGATAGCTGCGGCCACCGCGTGGGCGTTGCCGGTCAGGGTCTTCACGACGACGAGGTTTTCGCTGAAGTCAACGGCGACGACGGAGTCCGCAAAGAGCCTCGCGAGCCGACGGTGAGCCTCCTCCTGCGAGCGCTCGTGGGGAAGGCCGTAGCGATATCGACCATCGCTCATCGGGAGCTTCGTTATGCGAAGTTCCTTTATGTCGCGCGACACGGTCGCCTGCGTGACCTTGAAGCCCTCCTTGCGAAGCTCGCGGGCGAGATCCTCCTGGGTCTCCACCACCTTGTCCCTGATGATCTTGAGCACCCTGGCATGGCGCTTGGCCTTCAACGATTTCACCTTCCTACACGTTCCCTTCCGCAAGACGCGTCCTGAGGATCTCGTAGAAGCTGCGACGCCCAAGCTTGACAAGTCGCGTCTTGGTCGTGGCGGCTTCCACCAGGACCTCGTCGTGGTTTTCAAGCCGAAAGCCCACCTGGCCGTCGACGGTCAGCATGACTTCCTCGGCCGGAGCGGATACGATTATCCTCACCGTGTCTTCTCGGGAGGCAACGAAGGATCTCGCCGCCAGAGTGTGCGGACAGATGAATGTCAGTATCAGGGTGTCGATCACGGGGTCCACGATGGGGCCCCCCGCAGAGAGCGAGTAGCCGGTGGAACCTGTGGGGCTCGCGACTATCGCTCCGTCTGCAGGATACGTGCCGATGAAGTTCGGTCCGATGTACGTCTTGAGCCTTATCATCCTGGCGAATGCGCCCTTCGTGACAACCACGTCGTTTAGCCCAATGAAATCTCCCACGGCTCCTTTAGAAGCGCGCGTCACCTGCGCGCGCAGCATCATCCTTTCCTCCACGGTGTAGCGGCCGGTGAGGACCCTGTCGAGCGCGTCATACAGGTCGGGCAGCTCAACCTCCGTGAGAAACCCCAGATGGCCAACGTTTACCCCGAGAATGGGGACCTCACTGCCGGCGAGGCGCCGGGCCGCATTGAGGAGGGCGCCGTCCCCGCCGAGCACCACGGCCAGGTCGACCTTCTCGCTGATGGCGCTCTCTCCGAATGATAGGTCAGCAAGGCCGAACTCGCGGGCGGAGTCGGGGTCCAGCAGGACCTCCACCCCGCGAGCTGGCAGAAACCTCAAGAGTTCCTTCGCCGCGTCCACCGCGACGTGCTTTCCAAGGTGCGTTATCAGGCCGATCCTCATCTTACGCAATCTCCTGCCCATATGACGACTCATGCACAACGGTCGGGGTGCAGGTTCAGAGAGCGCCGCGAGCTTTCCGCGAGTCACCGCTGTTGCACTCGAGCGGCGGCGCTCCAAGCGGGATGCCTGGACGACGTTTGCGTACCGGCAGCCCGACCCGCAGTGCCGGCCTAGTCAAGATCACGGTGGGCTGCGCGCACCACCTCGCGGACCCTGCGGTCAAGCGCATCCGCAGCAGAATCGCTCTGCCGTCCCTTTACTGCATACACCAAAAACTCGATGTTTCCTGCCGGCCCCTTTATCGGGGAGTGCGTGACGCCGCGGATTTCAAGGTCACACCTTTTCATGAACTCCATCACCCTCAAGAGCGTCTCCACGTGTACCTCCGGGTCCCGCACGACCCCGCCCTTCCCCACCTTTTCCCTTCCCGCCTCGAACTGGGGTTTCACAAGCGTCACGACGGCCGCGCCAGGAGAGAGGAAGGTCAAAAGGTGCTCGAGGAATTTCGTTATGGATATGAACGAAACGTCTATGGTACAGATATCGGCTTTCTCAGGCACAGCGCCAGACTCGAGGTATCTGACGTTGGTGCGCTCGAGCACCACCACTCTGGAGTCATTCCGAAGCTCCCACGCGAGCTGGCCGTAACCCACATCGACAGCATAGACCCGCTTCGCTCCGTGGCGAAGCAGGCAATCGGTGAAGCCGCCCGTGGACGCGCCTACGTCGATGGCGACCTTGCCCGTCACATCCACGCCGAACTCGTGAAGGGCCTTCTCCAGCTTCTCGCCGCCTCTGCTCACGTACGGCTCCCTTGTCGGCTTGAACTCGATCCTGGCCGAACGAGATACCCTGATGCCAGGCTTGTCCTGCCGCACGCCGTCCACCAGGATCTCTCCCGCCATGATGGCCCGTCGGGCTTTTTCCCTGGTCTCGAACATCCCGCGATCCACAAGCAGCACGTCCAGGCGGCTGCGCGCCTCGACGCCCTGCCTGGCACAGGTTTGGGCGGCCGCACCACCGCCCAGTCTCTCAACAGCATCGTCTGAGCCTGCCACCTGGTCACCTCCGCGCCCGCCGCCAGCTCATTGCGCTCTCTCGCAGGAAAGTTTCTGCGCTTCGGCGCCGCACCCGTGTCAGCCTCGCAAAGGTCCACTGCGGCCCTGGCGATGTGGCTCGGGGTGAGCCCGCACGCGGCGAGGAGCGCCTCGCGAGATCCGTGCTCGACGAACGCGTCCGGGAGCGCAAGGTGGCGGAAGGCAATGGCATGTCCGCCTCGGCGTGCGAGCGCTTCAGCGACGGCGCTTCCGAAGCCGCCCACCGAGGTCCCTTCCTCCACCACGACCACTCGGCCGCAACGCCCCGCCACATAGAACAGGAGGTCTTCGTCCAGAGGTTTTGCGAACCTCGCGTTGACCACAGCAGCGCGTATTCCCTTCCGCTCAAGTAGCCCCGCCGCCTGAAGGGATGGGTGGACCATGCTCCCGATGGCCACGATCGCCACGTCGTCTCCATCGCGGACAAGGACGCCCCTGCCGCGCTCGATCGGGCTAGCCGGCCGCAGGGCAGCCTGACCCCATCCCTGGGACCTCGGGTATCGCACCGCGACAGGCCCGTCCATCGCAAGCGCAGCAGAGAGCATGCCCACAAGCTCCTCCTCATCGGCCGGCGCCATGACCGTGATGCCCGGAATGCTGCGCAGGTAGGCGAGGTCGAATGCCCCGTGGTGGGTGGGCCCGTCCTCCCCCACAAGCCCTGCCCTGTCCACGGCGAAAACCACGTGAAGCCCCTGCAGGGCCACGTCGTGGACGATCTGATCGTACGCTCTCTGAAGGAAGGTGGAGTAGATGGCCGCAACCGGGATGAGTCTCTGGCTCGCCAGCCCGGCTGCGAGCGTCACGGCGTGCTGTTCGGCTATGCCGACGTCGAAGAACCGCTCCGGATAGAGCCGCCCGAAGGTATCCAGGCCGGTGCCATCGGGCATCGCGGCAGTTATCGCCACGATCCGCGGGTCGCCCGCCGCGAGCTCGACGATGGTCTCGCCGAACACCTGAGTGTAGGTAGGCGGTCCCGATGACCGTGAAAGTTCCCCGGAAGCCACGTCGAACCCGCCCACACCGTGGAACTTGCGCGGGTCGGCCTCCGCCGGCGGGTAGCCGCGCCCTTTCTTCGTGACGACGTGAATGAGCACCGGCCCACCTTTAGCGCGCGCATCCTCGACCGTCCGCATGATAGACGGGATGTCGTGACCGTCGAGCGGTCCGAGGTAGGTGAACCCCAGGTTCTCGAAGAGCATGCCCGGCACGACAAGGTACTTGACGCTTCCCTTGAGCCTCCTGACGCTTTCGGCAAGCTCCTTGCCGATACGTGGGATGCCCTCGAGGATGCGCTCGATGTCCTGGCGCAGCTTCAAAAGGCGCGGCTCCGTTCGCAGCCTGGCGAGGTAGGACGCGAGCGCCCCCACATTGGGGGATATGGACATCTCGTTGTCGTTCAGCACCACGATGAGGTCGGTCTTCAGATGGCCCGCATGGTTCAGGGCTTCGAAGGCCATGCCTCCTGTGAGCGAGCCGTCGCCGATGACCGCAACGACCGCGAAATTCTCACCCTTGAGGTCCCGGGCTTTCGCCATGCCGAGCGCCGCCGAGATGGAGGTGCTCGAGTGGCCGGTGTTAAAGGCGTCATGGGGGCTCTCGTCGCGCCTGGGAAACCCGCTGATGCCTCCGTATTGCCTGAGGCTCCCGAACACCGCGTGGCGCCCGGTGAGGATCTTGTGGGCGTACGCCTGATGGCCGACGTCCCAGATGATCTTGTCCCTGGGGCTGTCCAGCACAGCGTGCAGGGCGATGGCTAGATCGACCGCCCCGAGGCTGGGCGCGAGGTGCCCCCCGGTCTTCGCCACCGTCTGGATGATCTCTTCGCGGATCTCCGACGCAAGCTGGTCGAGGTCCTGCAGTGAAAGCCGCTTCAAGTCTTGCGGCAGATCCAGGGAGTCAAGGAGTCTTGCCACTCTCGTTATCTCTCCGTTTCCGGTTGCGGTCTTGTCGTCCCCGGTTCTCGGTAGGCGGTGGGTTGCGCCTGCGGTGATTCACCCTCCTATGGCGAAGGAACGTGAGCCCTGTGATGGACTCGATCCCGGCTATGACCTTGCCTGCGGCGAGCACGATCTTCTCGGCGTCGTTCACAGCCATGTTCTTGCTCCATGCCTTGCCTCCGACGGTGAGGCCCGCGATGATCCCGATGACGACCGTGCTCAGCAGGGTCTCGCTGACGCGGGGAGGCATGGTCGCCATTAGCCGTATGACTATACTCGCCCCAACCGCTCCGCTCACGGTGCCGGCCATGTCGCCCACCACGTCGTTGCAGAAGTTCGCCACGCGATCGGCGGACCGCACGATCCGCAGCGCCTGGTGGGCACCGTAGACCTTCTTCGCGGCCATCGCGTGGAGCGGCTGTTTTTTCGCAGCGGTCGAGGCCGTGCCGATGACGTCAAATACGACCCCGATGAAAACTATGCCTAACAGAACAAAAAGTCCAAGAACCAGCCCGACGCGACCCAGGAGTATCTTGGACACAAAGTTCACCAGTATTGCGAGGAAGAACGTCGTGAAGCCAACGGACACAGCTCTTGCGAGACGTTGGTCCAAGAAGCGTATCACCTCGAAACTGTCCCAGGCAGGTGGTAGCATCCCGGGTAAATATTGTGGCTTGAGGTCCGGCTGGTTTTCCCTGCGGTGCTCCCTCGCGTTGCCGCTCGGGCGGTTTCCCGTTTACGACCGCCTCCCGGGGTTGCCCCTGCGGGCGGCCGGATTACCACTTAGCGCACACTGCAATCCCCGGAATGCCCCACGTGTTCGGACAGTCTAGGAGTTTTCCTCGGCAGCGCCCACCATCTTCTAGCCTCTTTTGCAGTCGGAGTTTCATGCGGCAACGGGCGTATCCCCCGGCCAGGAGACTTGCGCCCTGATACCCGCAATCCCGCTCCCACCACTCAAGGCAGGCTACGCTGCACCAAGCACGGTGTGTCTCGCACCTGCCCGCACCTAGGTGCAGGTTTACCCCCCGGCCGTGGCAGCCGGTCGGTGCCGTCTCGCCACGGGGTCGGGTCTCCGCGAGGAGAGGGTCCACGCCCGCATGCCGTTGCAGATCGCCCTCTCCCCTTAACCCCCAGCACCAGCCCCCGACTGGGCGTCGGCGGCCAGCACCAGGGACTTCATCGATGTGCCCTTGACGGATTTTTAGGCCCGTCTTCAAAGATGGTGGTGCTGACTAGAATACTGCACCACCTGCCCTGGCACGAATGATTATAACACAGGCGCCCTTTGCCTTCAAGCAACGCCGCCGCCAAGCGCCCTGGCGAGCGCGTGAAGCTCCGCGGCCTCGCTTGTAGTAAACAGGGAGAGCGCCTCTTCAGCCTCGGCCAGGAGGCGTTCGCCGTACTGCCTCGCCCCGGCCACTCCCATTGCGTGAGGAAACGTCTGGACGCCGTCATCTGCCACATCATCGAGGTCGTCGAAAACCTGAAAGGCCCGGCCGAAGAGCTCCCCGTAGCGCGTAAGGGCGTCGAGTTCATCCGGCCGCGCCCCTGCGGCAATGGCGCCGCATCGCACGGCCGCTCGTATGATGGCACCCGTCTTGAGATCGGCGAGGCGCTCCACCTCGTGGAGGCGCGCACCATTGCCGCCGCCGTCGCCGGCCTCGGGGCGGTTCATACGCTTGGCCGCGACGATGTCGATAGCCTGCCCGCCAGCCATTCCAAGGCTTCCGGACGCGCGCGCAAGCTCCCCCACAGCGCTGGCCGCCGCCTCAAAGCCCATCAGGCGGCGTGCCTCTTCCCCTGACAAGACCTCAAAAGCCAGCGGGAGGAGCGCATCGCCTGCGAGGATCGCCAGCGCCTCTCCGAAAGCCCTGTGCACCGTGGGACGACCGCGCCTGAAGTCGTCGTCGTCCATGGCCGGAAGGTCGTCGTGGATGAGGGAATACGAGTGCACAAGCTCCACCGCGATCGCACACGGCATCGCCCGCCGCACGATCGCCTCGTCGCCGCCATCGAAGCCGCCGCCAGCCGCGCAGCGCCTGCGCCCCGTCGCAAGCGCTGCAGCAAGCGCGAGAAGCGGCCGCACGCGCTTCCCCCCGGGAAAGACCGCGTACCTCATGGCCCTGTGGAGCGCCTCGGGAGGAGCGCTCTCCAGGGGCAGCGCACGGTCAAGGGCCTCATCCACCAGGCATTTCATCCTGCGTGCCCATTCGTTCATCCGACGTCTTCCTCGAGGCGAAACGGCTCGGTAACGAGCTCGCCACCTTTCGTTTCCACCAGCTTTGCGATTTTCGTCTCCGCCTCGTCCAGCTTCTTTCGGCACATCCTCACCAGCGACATGCCCCTCTCAAACGCCTCCAGCGACTCCTCCAGGGTAAGCTCCCCGGCCTCCAGCCGCGACACCGTCTCCTCGAGCTCCTCCATGGCTTTCTCGAAATCAATCTTCACGTCCTCTCCCTGCATCAGCATCAGGGCCTCCCTCCTTGACCGTGCTCACAACGCACTCAAGGCTCCCGTCAACGAGGACCACCTCTACCCCGTCGCCCCGCGCAACGGTGCGCACGCTGCGCACGACGCGCCTTTCGGGAAGCGTCCTGACCACCCCGTAACCGCGCGCAAGCGTCCCCAGCGGGTTCAACACATCGAGCCTGGCGGCGAGCGCCCCAAACGCCTCGCGCTTCTCGGATAGCTTATGCGCCATGGCCGCCGCCATTCTCTGGTACGCGTCGCCAAGCTTCTGCCGGTGCTCTCTCGTTATGTCCTGGGGGAACCTGAAAACGTGGGACCGGGCCACCCGCTCAAGGCGCTCCCTGTGCCTGCGCACCTCTGCCCTTGCAGCCGCCTCGAGCCGCAAGGAGAGCTGAAGGATGGCCTGCCTCGTCTCCGCCATATCGGGGACAGCCATCTCGGCGGCAGCAGACGGGGTCGGCGCCCGGCGGTCGGCCACGAAGTCGGCGATGGTGAAGTCAGTCTCGTGCCCGACGGCCGATATCACCGGGACCTTGCAACCGGCGACGGCCCGGGCGACCCTCTCGTCGTTGAACGCCCAGAGGTCCTCTATCGAGCCGCCGCCACGCCCGACGATGACCACATCGATCAGGGCCGATGCGCGGTTCACGAGGTCAAGGGCCTTCACGATGCTCTCAGGGGCCTCATCCCCCTGCACCTGCGCGGGCACGACGAGAATCGTCGTGCCGGGGGCCCTCCGGCTTATCACCGTGATGATGTCCCGCACCGCGGCACCTGTCGGCGAGGTGACGACTCCCACAACCGACGGGAACCTCGGCAGAGGCCTTTTTCTCGCGGCGTCCAGGAGGCCTTCCGCGGCGAGCCTGTCGCGCAGTTGCAGAAACGCGAGGTACAGCGATCCTGTGCCGGCGGGCATCATGTCCTCTACGTAAAGCTGCACGTCGCCAGCCTTCTCGTACACGCCCACGGCGCCGTACGCGAATACGAGCATTCCGTCGGCTGGCATGAACTTGAGGCGCATGTTGTTTCCTCGAAACATCACGCACCTCAGCCTGGCGGACGCGTCCTTGAGGCTGAAGTACATGTGCCCCGACGTGTGGTAGGTGAAATTGGAGATCTCGCCACGCACCCAGATCCCGGAGAGAAACTCGTCGCCCTCGATAACCTGCTTTATGCGCCTGTTGACGTCGGAGACCGAATAGATGGTAAGCATTGCAGCACCTTCACCCGGGGCCTTCTTGAGAAGCGCCGAAAACCGAAACCGGCCTACTCACGGGTATCATCAGGGTTTGCGGCCATCTCCCTTGCAAGCCTGCCCAGAATGCCGTTGATGAACTTGGCCGACTCCTCGTCGCCGAACTTCTTCGCAAGGGCGACAGCTTCATTGATGGCCACGCCGACGGGCACGTCGTCGAGATGCAGAATCTCGTATACCGCAAGGCGCAAAAGGTTGCGGTCAACTGCGCCCATGCGATCCAGCGACCACCCGATCGCCAGCCTGGATATGGTCCTGTCGATGTCCGCCCGATATTCGATGACCCCGGACACCGTTTTCCGGAGGTACTCAAGGCTCCGGTCATCGATGCGTTTGCCCCTCGTAGCAGCCTGGATGGCGGGCTCCATCGCGGCTCGGCCGACATCTATCTGAAAGAGCGCAATAAATGCGGCTTCGCGCGCATCTCTTCTTGTCAAACCTCTCACCTCGCGCAACCTGCACCGCATCTAAGTGGGGATGCTGGAGTGCTCCCGATTCTGGGAGGGGCTGCCCATAACTCAAAGACAGAGCGCAACACCGGAAGCCCAAGAGCCGCTGGGAAACCTGGAGGAACTAAAGAAACTAACGAGCCCCCACTTAGCGTTCCTGAGGAGGAAGGAACTCTTCAAGGACCTCCCTGATGCTCCTGCGGCTGTCGATGTGCCGGCCGATGAGATAACCCACGGCGACGCAGCCGGCAAGATAGAGGCCGGCGATGGGGCTGAAGAGGATCATCACCCATCCGACAATGAACCCGAATATCGACCCGAACACCTTCCCCGGGTGTTCGAGGGCTATACGCAGTATCTCCCGTACCTCGGGCCGCATGAACCTGCCCCCCTTCTCCAACTACACCACTCTCGGGGTTTTCTGCTCGTGGCCGATGTTCCTGACGTTCACAGACACCTTCGACACGTCCACTCCCACGGTGTCGCCGATGTAACGCGCCAGCTTCGTCTGGATCTGCTCGGCAACGGACGGAATGGAGATGTCGGGGCTGACCGTCACGGATACGTATATCTCCAGTTCCTCGCCAGAGGTATCCACCACCGTGTCAACATCCTGAGTTCCCGGGACCTCCCTCACCGCCCGCCGGACCAGCGCCTCCACCGCAGCCTGCGCGATCCTGACCTCGCCGAGGCTTGTCCCCCGGATGATGGGCCTCCGCCGCCCGCGCCCGCGGGTGGCGAGCCACATGAGATAAAGGCCCAGAGCCACAGCCACGGCGGCGCCTCCAATGGTCGCCGGGCGCAGGCTTCCGAAGGGCGCGGTGAGGAAGACGTCGGTAAACAGCCTGGTGGGGTTGGGCCCAAATGCCATTACGAGGAACAGCAAGCCCGTCCCAAGCATCGCAAGGGACGAAATGAACACGACGACCCGGTCGTAGATTCTCATCGTGAAAGTTGCTCCTTTCACCTTCCTGGTCAGCGCACCCTCGGGGTTTCCTGCTTCTCCTCGTGCGGGAAGCTTACTCCCTGCACGTGGACGTTCACCTCCACCACTTCGCGCCCGGTCATGCTCTCGATGGCTCTCTTCACATTCTGCTGCACTTTCCAGGCGACATCGGGGATCCGCACCCCGTAGTTGACCACGACGAAGAGATCGACGGCAGCCTCCTTCTCGCCGACCTCCACCTTAACCCCTTTGGACAGGTTCCGGCGCCCGAGCAGCTCAGCTATGCCTCCGGTGATGCCGCCGCTCATGCCGGCTATCCCCTCTACCTCAGTCGCAGCGAGACCTGCGATCACTCCCACAACCTCGCTGGCGATCTTGATACTCCCCAGGCTTTCGTCGGCTCCGTGCGAACGAGCGTCATCATAATATCCCAGATCTCCTGGCTGCATGGCGTCCTGGCCCTCCTTCCGGCTGTATTATACCAGTTCACGTATCTCTTGGCAAATTAAGGCTCGTCCCCGGCGACAAGAGCCAGAACGTCGTCGTTACAATAGATCGCCGCGTCGCGGAACCGGGAACTGCCTATTAGCCTCCGCTGGAAAGCGACGTTCGTAGAAACACCCTCGATCTCGATCTCCTCCAGCGCCCTTGCCATCCTTTCGATGGCCTCGGTGCGGTCGCGCCCCCACACGGCCACCTTCGCGATAAGCGAGTCGTAATGCGGCGGCACGTCGCAGCCCGCGAAAAGCGCGGTGTCGACCCGGACCCCGGGCCCGCCCGGGAGCAGGAGCGAGGACACCCGGCCGGGCGAGGGCATGAAGTTCCGAGAGGGGTCCTCCGCGTTAATTCTGCATTCGATAGCATGGCCCGAAAGCGTGATATCGTTCTGCGTGACCGCGATGGACTCGCCCGCCGCTATCATGAACTGCGCCTTCACGATGTCGATGCCTGTTACAAGCTCGGTCACGGGGTGCTCCACCTGCACCCTGGTGTTCATTTCCATGAAGTAAAACGCCCCGGATGCGTCCACAAGAAACTCCATGGTGCCGGCATTAGTGTAACCCACGGCGAGGGCGCCCCGCACTGCCGCCTCACCTATGGCCCTTCTCAGCCGCTCGTCCACGGCCGGCGAGGGTGATTCCTCGACGAGCTTCTGGTGCTTCCTCTGCACCGAGCAGTCCCGCTCGCCAAGGTGGATCGCGTGCCCGTCCTCGTCCACGAGCACCTGCACCTCGACGTGCCTCGGGCGATCGAGGATCTTCTCGAGGTAGACTCCTGCCACGCCGAACGCGGCTTCAGCCTCAGCCTGGGCGAACCTGATGGCGGTCACAAGCTCCTGCCTACTCAATGCCGCGCGCATCCCCTTGCCCCCGCCGCCGGCGGCCGCTTTCACCATGACCGGGAACCCGTATTCCTCCGCGAAGGCCAGCGCCTCTTTCTCGTCCTGTATCACGCCGGGGGTGCCGGGGATCACGGGAAGCCCGGCCGCAGCCATCGCCCGTTTCGCCTCGGCTTTGTCCCCCATGACGCTCATGACGCGCGCGCTAGGGCCTATGAATCTTATGTTGTGAGACTCACAGATCTCGGCGAAATAGGGGTTCTCGGCCAAAAAGCCATAACCCGGATGGATCGCGTCCGCCCCTGATAGCAGCGCTGCGCTGATGATATTGGGCACGTTCAGGTAGCTCTGAGTGCTGGGCCCTGGGCCTATGCAGTAAGCCTCGTCGGCCAGCCTTGTCGCAAGCGAACCCCGGTCGGCCTCGGAGTACACCGCGACTGTCTTTATGCCAAGCTCCTTCGCTGCTCTTATGATGCGGACCGCGACCTCGCCCCTGTTCGCCACGAGGACCTTCCTGATGGAAAGCTCTGACACGCCGTACCTCCTGCGATTTTCGATGCAGCATGTATGAATTGCAGCAACCCTGGCCTTAGAACTCAGAGAGCCTCGAGGACGAAGAGGGGCTGACCGTACTCCACGGGCTCGGCGTTCTCCACCAGGATCTCCACGACCCTGCCCCTCACCTCGGCCTGTATCTCGTTCATGATCTTCATGGCTTCGATGATGCACACCACCTGCCCTGGGGAGACCACATCCCCGATCTCGACATAAGGCTCCGCATCGGGGGCGGGTGCCCTGTAGAATGTGCCCACCATAGGGGCAGGAATCGTGATGTGGTTGTCGCGGGCTGTCACCTCTGCCCTGGCTTGCGGTGCCGCCTCAGCGAACGTGGTTTTCTCCTGCGGCGGAGCCTCGGGCTGGACGACCTCCCGTCCTTGCTGGGCGCTGGTTGGCGCGCCCGCCCGCTTCAATTTGACAGACACTCCATCCGTGGTAACCTCGATCTCCGCGATGTCATGGGCGTTCATTATCTTCGCGAGCCCGGCGATCTCGCGTCGCAGTTCTTTGAGTCCCAACTCTTGCAGCCTGCCTTCCCTGAAACTGGATGAATATACGCATTTATAGCCTTCCCGGCAACTGGAACCACTAACCACGGGGGTCGCGCCGGGGTTCCGGGCTATGCCTTGGTATATTCACCACAAGTATCGCGTTTCCTGCTTCGGCCACCCCGTGTCGGGCGCGGGCGGGCTGGCACGGGGGACTACTTTGTCATGTCACGAGTCGCCCGGCCGGACCGGTCCGTCGCCAAGCCCACGAGACCGGGGCATTTCGTATCTGACAAGGTAGGACTAATCCCCCCGTTCGATTATGGTTATGTTGGCGAGCTCAAGTCCCAGGCACCTTGCCACGATGTCCCCGATTTGCTCGGCATCGGACCGTGTCAGCTCGGGCCCTGACACAACCACATCGCAGGTGTCGCCGCGCACAAACACGAGAGCGTCCTTGTAGCCTCTCGCGCGTATGAGCGCTTCTGCCTCCGCCTCGGCCTCGGTCTTCTTCGACAGATCCACAAGCTGCGTGCTGGCAGCGGCCCGGGCCTCCTCGGACGCCCTTTCGTCGGCTATGATCTGCCGGAGAAGCTCGATATCCCTGGACCGCGCGCGACTGCGCTCAAGGCGGTACTCAGAAAAGAAGTCTTCACCGGTGACATCGGCGCCTGCCACGGTCGCGCCATTCCCCGTCGGCGCAGTGGCGGCCCGCTGGGTCGGGGTTTGCGCCGGTGTTGGGGTAGCCGTCCCTGCCTGAGTCTGGCTCTGGACCCCGGTCCCAGGGCCGGCATGTGTGGCAGCGGGCGAGCCACCGCCTGCCGAGCCACCGCTTCCCGTGGCGGCCGGCTGCGCATCGCCGCCTGCTGCGAGATCGATCCCCTTTTCCAGCGGCGCCTGGACATTCCTCGTGCCTATGAGCACCCCCAGCACCACCGCGATCACCACCATCAACGCGAAACCAGATCTCGCCCTGTCCTTCATGAGCGTCACCTACCTCTGTCTCGGCAATACCGCAACCTTGTGCGGCGGTATGTCAAGGACGGTCGCAACGGCCTCGGTAAGAGCGCTCCTCACGCGAGCATCTCTCGCGCCATCTGAGACCACGAGCACCCCCTGGACCCTCGGTTCGAGCACGTTGCGGACCACGGGCACCGTGTACCCGCTTCCCCGCTCCTGCGTGGTAACCACCTCTCCGCTCGTTCTGACCTCCGTCGTCTCTCTCCTCACCCCTCCGGAGTCATGCTCCTTCGTGGTGCTCTCCTCGCGGGTGGCATTCTCGGCATACTCATACATGCGTCCGGTTGCAAAGGTGAGCTTGACGCTTACCCTGCCGGCCCCTTCGACCTGACGAAGGACCTCCTCGAGCCTGCGTTCAAGGTATGACTCGTGAGATCCAAGCACATCTAACGCCTCCGTTCCGGGCCCGGCGGCAACTGGCGCGGCTCCGTCTGTCGCCCCAGGGCGGAGCATGCCAGGAGTCCCGGACGGGCTCTGCAGCCTCGGCGAGAATCCGATGATTAGAAGGAGGACGCCCACGAGGCCGACAAGGATGAGCCATCCGATCTTGCGGATCTGCGGGGCCTTGAGGCCGCCGCCCGCTTCATCCCTACCTTCCAGCAGCTTCGCGATGACGTCCATGATGCCTTGGGCCACGTCAGGTCACCTCGCATGATCTACCCACGCACCTCGACAACAACGGGGATGTCTCCCGCGAGGCCGTAGAAATCCCGTACGGCGCGCTCCACCCGTGCCGCGAGCACGGTCTCCGCCACGCCCTCCCCGTCCGGGGCATCCTGGTCTGCGACCATGCCCGCGCCGTTGCCCTGTTCCTGCCCGTGCACCTGTCCCTGTCCCTGTCCCTGTCCCTCTCCCTCTCCCTCTCCCCCTCCCCCTCCCTTTCCCTGTCTTTGCCTCTGGTCGCTACCGCGTTCGCCTTCGGGGGAACGAGTTTGCCAGCGGGCTGAGGTGACCCGCACGACCACGCGGATTCCGGATAGATCCCCCGAAGGCGCCAGGTCCACCCGGGCGTCCACTGCCTCAGCACCCGAGGCGAGGCGAGCGAGGGACTCGACCTGTCTTTCGAGGCGTGTGCGGACGTCCCGGCTCGCTATCTCCAGCCCGGCCTGGGCTATCCTGTTCCCTTCTGCCGCGTAGTCATGCCGCCCGCCGCCTGCAGCTTCGGACAGGTCCGGAATCGAAGGCGTTGCGAGAGCCTCCTCCACAGAGGAAAGGTCCACGAGGGACCCCAGGATGATCGCCACCAGCACAAGGCCGATGACGACCCTCGCGAACTTGCGGAGATCGTTCCGTGGAAGCAGCATCTCCGCGAACGCGAGGATGAGCGCCATGACCGCGAGATCCCGCACCCACCCGGATATGGCGTCTATCATCTCACGCCACCTCTTACGCCGTCTCGCCTACCTCATCGCGGCCGTCAAATTGGCAAGGCCGGCCACCACGGTCATGGCCGCGATGAACGCGAACGCCGACACGGCCAGGGACACAAGGACCATGACGAGCGTGTTGCCAAGGGCCCCGAGGCAGCGCGCCAGCTGCTCGTCGCCCATGGGCTGCACCACAGCGCCGGCTACTTTGTACATGGCCGCCACGGCGAAGATCTTCGCAGCAGGGACCAGACATATCATGAACACCCCGAGAAGACCGACCACCGTAAGACCGCTCTGGATGAGCACGGAGCAGCTTGCGACCATGGCGACGGCGTCGGAGAACATCTTCCCGACCACAGGGATGAACGTCCCAGAGACGAACTTCGCCGCCCGGATCGACAGGGTGTCGGTAACGGCCGCCCCGACACCCCGCACGGCCATCACACCCACGAACAGCGTCATGAACCCGCCGAGCGCCGCCACTGCCCCATCGCGCAGGAGGGCCGACAGGCGCGTGAGCTGGACGCGTTCGGTGATCATGCTGGTCACCTCCAGCACCGCCGAGAGGAATATCAGCGGGAACACGAGGTTGTTCACGAAGCCGCTCGTGGCCCCGGCGGCAGCCACCACCGCGGGGCTCATCACCGCCGCCGACGTAACCCCTCCGGCCGCTGCGAGCAGGGCAAAGAGCAGGGGCGTTGCGGAGTGGACGAACGAGGTCATCCTGTCAACGGCGGCCGTTGCGGCCCGCGTGGTCACGAGGAAGCTGTTTATAGCCATCACAGCCAGCACCATGAAACACGCGGCCCGGGCGATCCCCGTAGCCTGCTCCGCCCCCAGGCCCGACGCAAACTCCGAGAGCACCGAGCACATCACCGCAAGCACTATGAGCTGCCCGAGAAGGGCGAGGCTTGCCCGCACTTCGGCTGCGACCAGTCTCACGATACCCGCCGCAATCCTCCCGGGCTCGAGCCGATCCGCCGCGCCCCGCGGTGCCTTCAGCATTGCGGCAAGGTCGAGCTCGGGGAAAAACTCCTTGACGTCCGCGTCCACGTCCCGCAGGAAGCTTTCAAGGGCTGCCGTGTCCATGGCGTCCATCTGCGCCCTTACGATGTCGTCCGGGGACGCAGGGCGGCCCGGCTGCGAACCCGAGGAGGCGGCAGCGGCTTCCTGCGCCATGGGGGCCTGGGCTGATGTGGTCGCTCTCGCTCCGTCGAGCCATGCGGCGACCGCCAGCATCAGGACCATCAGTAGCGCGACGGACATCCATGTTACCGCGGGCGCGCGGCCCCCGGGACCGCGGCATGTCCGCGCCGTCCGTCGAGCTTCCAAGCGGGTCAGACGGGCTACTGGGCGGCGATGCAGGTTTTCTGGGGCAAGCTGTTCGCGCATCACAGGCATCCTTTCTGAGCCGGCAGGCTGGCTCAAGGCCCCGCTTCTCGGCCACGCTCCTCCAGGGATCCTCTCCCAGCCACGCCTCCTTTAGAGCCCTTCCAGGGCGGCAGCCCCTTCGCTTGCCTCCTTGGACCCCGCCAGGACGTCCAGGTTTCCGGCTCGCCAAGTTACCTCAGAAAACGTGTGATCGTCTCGAGCACGGCAACGAGCACCGGGAGCGCCATGACGAGTATCATCACCTTGCCCGCGAACTCGAGCTTAGTCGCTATGGCGCCCTCGCCCGCGTCCCGGCACACCTCCGCCCCGAACCCGGCGAGGTACGCAACGCCGATCACCTTCAGGACCGCGGTGAAATACACATTGCCCGACCTGGTTCTTGACGCGAGATCGGTGAGGGCGCGCACGAGATAGCTGATGTGCCCGAGCATGGCCGCGAACACTATCACGCCCGTCACGATGCTGAGCCAGATGGCCATCTCCGGCCGCTGGGACCGGAGGAGCACCACGAGGACGGTCGCCATCACGCACACAGCAAGCACCTTAGCGATATCCAAGGCCCGCACCCCGCACTGCCGCATTCCAGGCTACCAGAGCCTGAACACGGTGAGGATGTCATCCAGAAGCTCCTTGAACTGAAGGAGCGCAACGCCGAACACCAGGGCGGCGCCGATGACCGTGGCGGCCCAGGCGAAGTCCTTCCTGCCCACCTGCTCGAAGATGAGGGCAACGACGATGGAGATGATGCCTATCCCGGCGACCTTGAAGACGATGTCTATGCCCGGCATTCCGTCATCTCCCTTCATCAGCGAGGGCCGGCGCCCGGTCCTGGCAGCCTGCGGCTCAGTACAAGAGAAGGGCTACCATAGCGCCCACGGTCACGCCGAGATACCGCCACATCCTCGCCATGCGCTCCGCCTCATCCCGCGCTCTGACCTCGTTTGCGCGAAGTCGCTCGCGCGCGAGGGCCAGGTGTCGGAGCTGGTCCTCGGCGCCGCACGCCCCGAGGGTCTCTCCGAACGCGAGCAGCGCGTCGCGGTCCTCGGGCGCGAGGGCCGACCACGCGTAGACGCGGTGCACCGCCGTCTGCCAGGCTTCGCTGGGCAGAGGTTCGGAAGACCTGATGAGATCCGCCGCAAGACGGAATATCCGCGTTCCTACGCCACGGCGAGTGCCGTATGCGCGCACCAGGGCATCAGCCAGCGGCGTCCTCGCGTAGGAAATCTCCGTCTCCAGCACGGCAAGGGCCGACGCTATCTCGGCAAGTTGGCGGGGGCGCTCGGAATAGTTCCTTGCCACTGTGTTTCCGATGAGGGTGGCGGACCCCACAACAAGGGCCGCGCCGAGGAGCTTCACCACAGGACTCGCCTCCTCACGGCGCTCCACCGGGCCCGGAGTCTCAGCTGCACCCCCAACCCCAGCTCTGACCGCAGGTCCACGTCCGCTACGACATTCAGCTCTGCCTTCAGCACCAGCACCAGCACCAGCTTCGGCTCTGGCTCCTGCTCTGGCTCCGGTTCCAGCCGTTCCCAGGCGTGTAACCAGCGGTTGTAGCCGGACCACGCTAGGCAGAGGGTCGCAGGTCTGGCCCGGGGTTGGGCGTTGCCGCGACTATCCCGATCCTACCGGGAAGAGCGGGCAACCAGGGTCTTCCCACTCCGTAGGTCGAGAACGGTCTCGAGCGTGCCCGGGCCATGGGCGGAGCTCAGGGTCACCACTCTCTCGAACATCTGCGCCTCGAATAGGCACCTGAGCGCGGGGCGCCTCGCGACGTCTTCCAGCGCCTCCCCGTGGGCCGTCGCCACGATGCTCACCCCGGCGTTCATGGCCTCTCGGACAGCCACCGCGTCCTCCTCCCTGCCGATCTCATCTGTAACCACGAGATCCGGCGACATGGATCTCACGAGCATGATCAGGCCTGCGGCCTTGGGGCAGGCGTCAAGGACGTCGGTTCGCAGGCCCACGGTGTTCTGAGGGACCCCGCCGTAGCAGGCCGCTATCTCTGAGCGCTCGTCGACGATTCCAACGCGTAGGCCCGCAAGGCCAAGCGACGGGATCCCCTCGCTTGCCTGTCGGGCTATGTCGCGTAAGAGCGTTGTCTTGCCGCAGCGCGGGGGTGAGACGATGAGCGTGTGGAAGAGACGGTTGCGGGACTTGATAAGGTATGGCATGACCAGGTCAGCCGCGCCCAGCACTTCACGGGATATCCTGATGCAGAAACCTGAGACGTCCTTGATGACTTTGACGATGCCGTCGTGTACCACAGCTCGCCCCACGATTCCCACCCTGTGGCCGCCCCGCAGCGTAACGTAGCCCTGGCGGATCTCGTCCTCGTAGGAGTAAACAGACGAGCCCACCATGAGCTGAAGCGCGACGAGCGTCTCCTGGTCGCTGAGGATGTAGCCTTCGTCCGGCCCGGGTGCGACCCCGCCCCGGGACGAAACGAACACCTCGTCGTCCCCGGCAACCAGCATCACCGGGCGGCCCCGGCGCAGGCGGATCTCGTGGGTACTCGCAAGCAGCTCCGCCGGCAGCATCTGGATTGCCGATCGCAGCTTGGCGGGAAGGCAGGGCAGGATCTCGTCCACGATCACCTCGTTGATCGGCCTTCCGCGTCGTCCTTCCGAGAGCAAGGCACGTCCCCCCCCCCTCTTGTAACCATGCTTATGCGAGGGCGGGGGTTTTATGACAAATTGAATGCGGAGATGGCAAGCGAATTACCATCTCCGCGGCAGGCCTTGTCATGATCTCCAGCAGGATGTGCGGCGGCACACAGTGGGATCCTGGAAAACCCTTCAGACTCGCTCCAGGTACTGACCGGTGCGTGTGTCCACCCTGATGACATCGCCGACGTTCACGAAGAGAGGCACCTGAACCACGGCGCCCGTCTCGAGGGTGGCAGGCTTGGACCCACCTGTCGCGGTGTCGCCGCGTAGGCCTGGGTCGGTGTCGACCACGGCAAGCTCCACGAAGTTGGGAAGCTCCACCCCGATAGGCGCGCCCTCGTACATCTGCACGCCGATGACCATGTTCTCCTTCAGGTACTTCTTTGCGTCGCCAAGCGTTTCGTTGCTCAGGACGAGCTGTTCGTACGTGGACGTATCCATGAAATAGTTGTCGTCGCCCGAGCTATAGAGATACTGCATCTCCCGGTAGTCTATGTGAGCCCGTGGGAGCTTCTCGCCTGCCCGGAAGGTCCTCTCTATGACATACCCGGTCTTGACGTTCTTGAGCCTGGAACGGACGAACGCGGAGCCCTTGCCGGGCTTCACGTGCTGGAAGTCCACGACGGTGTAGACCTCGCCGTCGAGCTCAATGGTAAGGCCTGTGTGAAAGTCGTTGGTTGATATCATGCACCCACCCCCGAACTGGATCAAATACACATGTAATTCGCGCCGTCTCTAGATTATCCTCTCTCGTCGGCGGATATTTGGTGCATCGGCTGGTGCATCGGCGGCGAATGTTTTATGGTGCGCGCGGTTGCACGTCCGTATCGAGCTGGACCTCGATGTCCGAGCGGAACTAGATCTCGATAAGCTCTTTCGGTGACTTCGTAAGGTTGCGCACGCCCCCATCCTCGACGACGACCAGGTCTTCGATACGCACGCCGAGGTTCCCTGGGAGGTAGATGCCTGGCTCGACGCTCACGACCATCCCCGGCTCGAGCACCGTGGACGAGGACGGAGCAAGGCGCGGCTCTTCGTGCACCGCAAGGCCCACCCCGTGCCCGAGCCCGTGGCCGAAGTTCTCGCCGTAGCCCGCTTCCTCGATGATCCGCTGCGCTATCCCATGTGCTTCCTCGCCTTTCATGCCGGCCCTGATGCCGTCGAGCGCAGCTTCCTGCGCGCGGAGGACGATGTCGTAGATCCTGCGCTGCTCGTCCGATGCCCGCCCTAGAGCCACGGTGCGCGTGCAGTCGCCCCGGTAGCCGTCGACGACCGCTCCGAAGTCGAGCACGATGAGCTCGCCCGGGACGAGGCGCTTGTCAGTGGCTACGGCGTGAGGCATGGCGCCGTGCGCGCCGGATGCGACTATGATATCGAAGCCGATCCTCTCGGCGCCGTTCTTCCTCATGAACCACTCCATCTCGAGCGCCACCTCGATCTCGGTCATGCCCGGCTTCATCATCGTGAGGATGTGGGAGAACGCTGCGTCCCCAAGGGCTTCCGCCCGCCGAATCCTCTCGATTTCTTCCTCGTCTTTGACCATCCGCATCTTCTCGACGAGGCCTTCCACCGGAACCAGCTTGACGCCTTCGAGCTCGGACGCAAACGTCTCGTGCTGTTTATACGTGACGACGTCCTTCTCGAAGCCGAGGGTCGCAACTCCGATCTCGGCGAGGACCTCTTTCAACGTGTCAACCATCTTCACGCCGTGCTTGACGATGCGGAAGTCGGGTGCCTGGGACGTCGCCTGCTCGATGTAGCGGAAATCCGTGATGAGCACGGCATGACCCTGAGAAATGACCACGAACCCGGACGAACCCGTGAACCCTGTCATGTAGCGCCTGTTCTCGGGGCGCGTCACAAGGAGTGCGTCGATTCCGTGTTCCTTGAGAGACTCCCGCAGCTTCGCTATCCTCGTCGCTGTGCGTGCCATATCGTACCCTCCAACCCGCTGTGTTAACCGCGAGAAGCCCATACAGGCGCTGCCGGAATCGGGATATTCTCCTTCACCCGCCGTTTTCCTTCTCAGTTCGTGCTACGGCGTCATCCACGGTCACTATGCGCGGCGTGATGAATATGACCATCTCAGTTTCCTTGGCCTGGACCTTCTTGTTCTTGAAAAGCTCACCTAGGATGGGGATGTCGCCGAGGATCGGGAACTTCAGCATGCTCTCGATCTCCTCACGCTGAAGCAGCCCCGCGATGGCAAGGGTCTCGCCGTCCCGTACCGTTGCCACGAAATCGGCTTCCCTCGTTCTCACGTGCGGGTAACCCTGGGTCTGCTCCTTGCCGAGGATGGACGACACCTCCGGACGGACGTGCACCGTTATGAGGCCGTTACGGTTGACGCGCGGCGTGATGATGAGCTTTACTCCGGCCTCAATGAAGGACACGCTTTGGCTCGTCTCGCCGCCGCTGGAGCTTGTGATTATGACCGGGATCTTGTCGCCGATGAATATCCGCGCCTCCGTGCCGTCTAGTGTGGTGGTGCCGGGACGGGCAATGGTGACAGCCTTGCCCGAATCCTCAAGCATCTTGAGAAAAGGCCCTACAGCGAGCGAAAGCCCAATGAATGCGCCGGTGGTGGGGTCCGTTCTTATATAGACCTTTCCGAACCCGCCGTACTCCCCCGCTTCCTGCCAGTTTATCCCGTGCTCGTCCAGGGCATCCTTGGCGATTTCCTCAAGGCGAGCGTCGATCCGCACCATGGGGATGGGCACGTCCAGCTTCTCCACGACCTTAGCAGCTTCATCGAGTTCCATTTGGGCACCCGAGGCTATGACCGAATTCGTGCGCTCGTCTACCTGGAGTCTGTCGGCGGGGATCACGAGGCTGAGAGCCTGCTTGATGTCGGCCGGCGAGGAGTAGCTCAGCTTGAACACCCTGGTCTCGACCTTGTCGAAGCCCTCTTTGAAACGTCCGGGGGCGGCAACCACGAGGGTGTTGCCGACGTACCTGTAGGCGAGGCCGGTTGCGCGCGTGACAAGCTCTACCGCGTCGGTCACAGGGACGGCCTTCAGGGTTAGCGAGACCTCGCCCCTCACGGACGGGTCGGCGATGATGTTCACGCCTCCGAGCTCCGCAAGGATCTTGAGGACGTCGCGGATGTCGGCGCCTTTCAGGTCGATCGTGACAGGGTGTCCCACAGCTCGGGCGGTGCCTGCTATGGCACTCCCTGCAGGTGTCGTCTGTCCCTGTCCCTGTCCCTGTGTCTGTGTCTGCGTCTGCGTCTGTGCCTGTACCTGTGGCTGTGGCTGTGCCTGTGCTTCTCCCTGTGCACCTGGAGTTGCCTCTGCCTGAGCAGGGCCTTGCTGCTCCGGCTGAACCTGGGCCTGCGCCTGCGGCTGCTGTGGCGCCGCCAGGCACGCCAGCGTCACTACGAGCACAATCATGAAGGCGACCCGCCTGGTCAGGCGCGGACCGCTTGTCATGGTTTACCGCCTCCCCCGAGTTCCAGCACGAACTCCTCGCCTTCCTTGATCACGGTGATGGACTTCTCCCCGATGGACTTCACCGTCACGCCTCCGACCTCGTCTCCGGGCCGCACGATGCTGCTGCCCTGGGGCGTCTTCACTATCGCGTACGCCGAGTCACCGGTGCTGATGATGCCGGTCACAAGCATGAGCGGGGGGTCCACGCGCGGCCTCGGCGGGGCAACAGATTCCGGCGGCACGCTCTCGCGGCCGCTCTCTTTGACGGTCAGTGTTCCCTTGCTGGTAGTAGGTGCTCCTGCGGCTGTGGGGCCGCCGCCCTTGTCCGCCGTTGACGGTGGCTTGGCGGTCCCGGGCTTCCCCGCATCGTTTCCGGCGGACGGCTTCCCCGAGAGAGCCTGGGACGGTTCCGACGCCTGGACGGCTTCACCGGCACGTGTGTCTCCCGCGCGCGGGGCGGACTCGCCCGTTGCGGTCTTGCCGGGCTTGTCCACCGGCTCGGTTGTTCCGGTCTTTCCCACCGGCTCGGCGGCTGCCACACTGCCTTTCTCGCCAGCCTGCGCCTCTTCAGGCGCAGGCTGAGGCGTCGGCGTGGGTGTGGGCGGCAACTGTGCTACCGTCACAGGCTCCGGGGGCTTCGGCACAGGCGGAGAGGAGGGTTTTGCGTCTTCCTTCGGCTCGGCCGGAGGCTTCTCCTCGGGCACGCTCGGTTTCGTCGCGGCCTTTGAAGCGTTCTTTGCTGAGGCCGTAGCGATGATCCTCCTGACCTCGTCCGGTCCCGTGTCAGGCTCCGCGCTCATGGGGCCAGGGCGCCGCCCTTGCGTGCGGTAATACCGTACAATAGAACTGTCCGGGGCAAATGGGTCCTCATCGGACCTTGCAGGAAACGAAATGGCCTCCTCCTCCTTACCCGCCTGGGTGACGGGGGGAAGCGGCTTCTGAAGCTCGCGCCACTTCTCGGGGATGGCGGGCCGGGTGACAGCCGTCGAGGGCGCCTCCGGCAAGCTCCTGTCCGCAGGCGGGCGCACAGCCCTCATGCCCACGACGACCGCGGCGGCCATCACAGCAAGAGCGAAGACAGCCACGAACCAGGCCACGGGTTTAAGTGGCGACTTCGTGCCACCTTGTCTGAGATCCACACGTGTCTTGCCGCCGAAGAGAGGTCTCATCTGCCACCCCCACCCTTTGGCACCACGTATAGGACCATCGAGAGCGTCGCATCCAGCGTTTGCGCCCTTCCCGCATCGCTCGTCCCCCGTGGGGCAGTGAGGCGGACGCCTCTCACGCTCATCGCTCGCCCGAGGGAAAGAAGCTTGTCAAGGAATGTCTTCACCTGTTGATAAGAGCCCTGGACCTCTATCGTGAAGGGAACCTCAGCATAGGGACTGGAGGAGGACAGGGATCCGAGGGAAAGGGACACCACAGCCACTCCGGAAGCGGATGAGACGCGGTCCAGATCCCTCAGGAAGTAGGGTATGCCTGTTTCCCTTGTTACCATAGAATCGATCGCCTGGAGGGCCTTCAAGGCCTCTTCATACTCCACCCGCAGGCTCGCGAGGGTCTCGCCCTTCTCGGCGATCGACCCGATCCTGCGGCTTATGAGGTCAAGACGTTGGGAAAGGTCCGCGGCCTCGCGCGATATGGGCGAAAGGACGTACGCATAGAACACATAGCCCGCAAGAGCCAGGCCCACGGTCAGGACGAGGATGTATCTCGGCATCTGGCTTCGGCTGCTCACGGCTTCTCGCCTCCTGTGCGAGAGAGCGTCGCCTGCGCCTGAAAGGCGAGCAGCCCTTCATTCTCGCCGGCCCTGCCAGTGCGAGCCAGGCGGACGTCGTCGAAAAGATCCGAATCCTCAAGGGCTAGCATGAGTGAGGCCACGGCCTCGAGCGACGCCGCCTCTCCGTCTATCATCGCCTTGCCGTCGTCTGCAAGGGTGAACTGCACCAGGCGCACGCCCCTGGGAAGGAGACGCGAAAGGTCGCCTAGGATCTCCTGCGCCGGGAGACCGCCCTCAACCTGTTGCGTGGCTGCGGCTAGCCTTGCCAGCACTTCGTCCTTGCTCTTGCGGGTCTCCTGGATATCGTGGTCGAGCCAGGCATAGCGGGCGTAGTCCTCCTCTTGCGCCTTCAGAGAGCGGCGCAGGTCTGCGACCTCCTGCGCCTTCACCACGTAGAGAAGGACGGCCACGAGCACGAAAGCGCACACCGACGCTGCCGCCACTATCCGCAGGGCGCTCGTCCTGGGCGGCTTCGGTAGCCCTGGCGGCAGCAGGTCAACGCCTTTCAAGAGTCCTCCACCCCCCGCAGCGCAAGCCCGATTGCAACCGAAAGCGACGGCCCGTGCGCAGCGAGCACGTCGGCGAGGCGATCCGTCTTCGCCGGGGATGCGTTCTTCAGCGGGTTCCCGGGGCTCACCGCCACGCCGAGGCTGCTCTCGAGGAACTCGGCCAGCCCTGCGAGCCTCGACCCGCCGCCGGTGAGTATGACCGAGGCGATGGGCGCGTCCGCGCCGCGCCTTGTCCTCGCCTGGGCGTTGCAATAGTCGATAGACCGCCTCAGCTCTACGGCAAGCCTCGCTGCAACGCTGGCGAGCGCCTGCTCGACAGCGCCATCCTCAGAAGCGGCGTCGTCCACCAAGGCGCCACCGGCTACCGCCGTAGAGGACGGCACCGGCACACGACACCTGCGCTTGGCTGTCTCCGCCCAACCCGCGCCGCGGCCCGTAGCCTCGGCCACGGCGGCTGTGAAGTCGTTCCCACCTATGGGAACGATCCGCGTGAACCGAAGCACGCCGCCCTCGGAGTAGGCGAGGTCGGTGGTCCCTCCTCCGATGTCCGCACAAAAGGCCGAGGACTCGGCGTTGCCGTCGCGGAATACGCGGTCCAGCGTGATAGGCTGGATGTCGAGGGCCAGCGGGTACAGCCCCGCAAGCTGCATGGTCTCGACATGGCTCTGCACGAGCTTCTTCGGGGCGGCCACGATCATGACCTCGATCTTGTCGGGTGAGCCCGCCGGGGAGCCGACGATTTGGAAGTCTATGCTCGCGTCTTTCGCAGGGTAGGGGATGTACGCCCCCGCGTCCCACTTCACCGCCTGGGCAAGTTCCTCCCTTGGCATGCGGGGGAAAAGCGCATGCCTCACCACGACATCGTCGCCTGCGATGGCAGCGTATACCTCGTTGGATCGGATGCCACCCGCGCGCATGGCCTCCTTCACGGCGGCGGCGACCTTCGGAGGGTCGAGGACGCTCCCCTCGGCGACCGCGCCTTCGGGCGTGGGATGTACCCCGGCGCGAGTTATCTCGACCGCGCTCTTTGTTTTCGTGATCTCGACCACCTTGATGAGGGTGGTCCCGATGTCAAGCCCCACGGCGCGCTTCGCGCCGCCGAACGGAAGAAGCGGGCTCAGACGACCGCCTCCTTTCGAAGCATGAACCCTAATACTGGGCCGCCACACCTGAAACCATTCTCAAAAGTCGGGAGCGTCTTCGTACGGGACTGTTGAACTCCGCCAGCAGCTACCCGTTTAGCCCGGCACGGCGACGGTTTTGGGCGATTCGGCCCGGTCATCGTGACACGATGTGGGAACCATCAACAGTCTCTTACTCCCGTACTTACTGCTGTGCTACACAGGCAAAGGAACCTGGAAGACGTCACCAAACCGGGAAATCGGCGCAGACTGGTGCTCCCACGCTTAGAACCCCGCCTGGCCAAGCCACGGGAACACGAGACGCAGTACCCAGGTCCCCGAGATACACACGATGATCGCTCCCGCCGCAATGAAAGGCCCGAACGGGATCTCGTCCTTCCTCTTCTTAAGGCCTGCGACGATCAGCCCGATCCCGACCGCCGCGCCGATGAAGCACGCGACCATGAACGACGCAAGCCCGCCCCACGGCCCGAGAAAGCTCCCCACGAGCGCCATCAGCTTGACATCTCCGCCGCCCATGCCCCCGCGGCTCAAGAGGGCGATGAGGAACACAAGCCCTCCGCAGGCAAAAAGTCCAACGATGCGCATCGTAACCTCGCGGAGGCCCCCGAGCGCCCCTGCCGCCACGCCCACCGCCATCCAGGGAAGCGTAAGCCTGTCGGGGATCACCCCATGATTGAGATCGATCCCCGCCGCAACCACGACCAGGCTCGCCAGCACCAGGTAGTTCAGGGTCCAGACAGTGGCTCCGCGGCCTACCACGATCAAGAGAAAAATGAGCCCAACGCCGACCTCCATGGCAGGGTAAGAGATGGATATCTTCTTTCCACAGTGGCGACACCTGCCCCGGAGGAGCAGGTAACTCAGCACGGGCACGAGCTCGAGCGGCCCGAGCGTGGTCCCGCATTCCGGACAGTGGGATCGCGGCGACACGACCGACTTCCCACGTGGGAGACGGCGAACACACACGGTGAGGAAGCTTGCCACGATTGTTCCCGCAAGAAACACTAGCAATGTTCCGATGGGCGACGTACCTCCATACGACAAAGGAACAGGGATTTCCCATTGCGCATGAGATGCTGCCAAAGCACCCTGGACTCCAGGCTCCTGCGGTCAGGTGATCTCTTCGCTACAAAGCCAGAACGAGTTTGACGTTCAGCGTGATACCTTATGACAAGGCGACAGAGCATCCCCAGGCCGCAGGAGCGAGCAGAGTCAGGATAGGCGCGTAAAACTCGACGACTGAAAGCTACCTCTTCCCAAGCCTCTCAGACAATAGCCACTCGAGTTGTCAGGACAGATGCTACGGACGTGACGCGTTTGCCAATCCGGCACATCATGCGTCCGCGAATGATTCCCGCAACGCACGCACATCCCTGTAGGCTACGACTCCGGCTGTTTCGGCTCTCGCTACTCACCAGCACCACAGGATGCACAATGCACGCCGGTCACGTTGCCCTCGTCGTCCTCGTCAAAGACGTAAGCGGTTGCGCCCTCGTCGCCCGTCACGGGGCACTTAGGCAGTTCTCCTGTTTCCAGATAACCCGCTAGCTGCTCAACGCTGTCCGGGTCTTTGCCGTTGTCAACTCGGTACAAATCGATCAGCCGCTCCAGTGTCTGCACGTTTGCCTCACATGCTTTCTTCTTTGCTGCTTGAGTGACTTTCGAGAAACTTGGTACCGCGATTGCAGCTAGGATTCCGATAATGGCAATGACTATAAGCATCTCTATCAGGGTGAAGCCTCGCCTATCGCAAACTACCCGATGGACAGCCTTTCTCACACGCATGCCTAATTCCCTCACTGCAAATGGCCTCCTTTCTGTACTTCACACTGCGTTCCATAGGAATTGTCCCAACCTTCCGGTATCGCCCCCCTTGCGAGACTACAACATGTGACGCTATGTGACGCTCGCTATACGGCCTGCACCATCCTGAACATCGGCAGTATCACCGACGCCGCCACGAGGGCCACGCACAGGCCCAGGAACACGATGACGACGGGCTCTATCAGGCTCGTTAGCGACTTTATGCCCCGGTCGACTTCCTGCTCGTAAAACCCCGCCAGCTTCGTAAGCAAGCTGTCCAGGGCGCCGCCTTCCTCGCCGACTGCCATCATCTGCGTGACGACCGGTGGGAAGATCCCTGCCTGCGCCAGCGGAAGAGCGATGCCCGCGCCCTCCCTCACGCCGGACCGCACCTGCCGGAGGCCCATGGCGATGTGGCTGTTGCCAACGACTCTCTCGACGACCTCAAGGCTCTGGAGGATCGGGACGCCCGCGGCCACAAGGCTTGCTAGTGTCTGGGCGAACCGCACCACGATGACCTTCTCCATGAACCTCCCGATCACAGGAAGCTTCAGCACAGTCGAGTCATACCAGTAGCGGCCGCGATCCGTCCTGAGCCAGTATCCAACAGCCACCGCTGCGAGCGTCGGCACGCTGAGCACGACATACCACCTGGTCTGGACGAACTTCCCCACGCCGAACACGATCTGCGTGATCCTCGGCAGAGGGACATCAGACTGCGCGAGTACCTCGACGAACCTCGGGATCACGAACGTCATCAGGATGCCCACCACTATCACGGCGAAGCCCGCGACGACCGCCGGGTAGGTGAGCGCGCCCTTGACCCTCTGGCGGAGGTCGTGGTCCTTCTCGTAGTAGTCCGCGAGCCGCGCGAGCACCTCGTCGAGCCGCCCGGTCACCTCCCCTGCCTCCACCATGTGGATGAAGAGCGGCGGGAACGCGCCTGTCTCGGCAAGCGCGCCCACGAGCGGGTTCCCGGCGTCCACGCGCGCCTTCGCCGCCTCGAGCACGCGCCTCTCCAGCTTGTTTTCGGCCTGACCTGCGAGCGTGTGCAGGGCGGCCGAAAGCCCCACCCCCGCCTGCATCATCACGGAAAGGTGCCGCGAGAGCCTCGCGAGGCTCTGGACCTTCAGTCTGCCGCGGACGGCTGGCCGCACCGCAGCTGGCGTGCTGCCCTCGGCCTCGCCCTTCTCTCCACCGAAAAGCCCCGTCACGAAGAGGCCCTGCGCTCGCAACAGCTCGGCCGCGGCGGCCTCATCGGCCGCCCTGATGGTGCCCTGTGTCAGACGCCCTTCAGCGTCGCGCGCCCGGTATGTGAATACCCGCTCCACTCCCGCGACCTCCTACCTACGCGCCCCTGATGAGCCGCTTGAGCTCGTCCTGGTCCACCGCTATCGTGAGGGCGTCCTCCAGGCTCACCACGCCCTGTTCCACCCACTGCCGCAGGGACTGGTCCATGGTCTGCATTCCGAACCTCGCCCCGGTCTGGATCACCGACCGGAGCTGGTGGGTCTTGCCCTCACGGATGAGGTTTCGCACCGCTGGCGTCCCAACCATGACCTCCACGGCCGGCACCCGCCCGGGCTTGTCCTTCCTCGGGACGAGCTGCTGCGAGATCACCGCCACCAGCGTGGCGGCGAGCTGGATCCTCACCTGCTGCTGCTGATAAGGCGGGTAGACGTCGATTATCCGATCGATGGTCTGCACCGCGTCGCCCGTGTGCAGCGTGGCGAGCACCAGGTGCCCCGTTTCTGCGGCCGTGATCGCCGTGCTCATGGTCTCGAGGTCGCGCATCTCACCCACGAGGATCACGTCGGGGTCTTCCCGCAGTGCCGCCCGGAGCGCCAGGGCGAACGAGGCGGAGTCCTGCCCGATCTCGCGCTGGTTCACCATGGCCTTCTTATGTCGGTGCAGGTACTCGATGGGGTCCTCGATGGTCATCACGTGGCAGCTTCGCTCGCTGTTGATGAGGTCCACCATCGCCGCAAGCGTGGTAGACTTGCCGCTGCCCGTCGGCCCTGTCACGACGATAAACCCGCGGCTCTTGCGGGCAAGAGTCTCGATGATGGGCGGAAGGCCAAGCTCCGCTACGGTCGGTATCTCGTGCGGGATGACCCTTATGGCTGCCCCACACGTCCCACGCTGCCGGTATGCGTTCACCCTGAAGCGCCCCACTCCAGGCAGGCCGTATGAAAAGTCCACCTGGCCCTGCTCCGCGAAAACCCGCCTGTGCTCGTCGTTCATGAGAGCCAGCACGAGCCCTTCGGTGTCCTGCGGCGAAAGAGGCGTAAACCCCTCGACAGGACGCAGGCTTCCGACCACCCTCAGGACGGGTGGAAGGCCGGTCGTGATATGTAGGTCGGATGCGCCATTCCCGACAGCTACCTTCAGCAATTCCTCTATTGACAAGATCGAGCGCCCTCCTTGCCATCCGGCACCGCGCACACCTTTGCAAGTTCCTCGGGCGTCGTGATCCCCAGAAGCACTTTGCGCGCGCCGTCAACCACGAGCCTGGTCATGCCCGCCTTCACCGCCGCATCCTCGATCTGCTCGGCGGGCGCGGACTTCATGACCAACCCCCGGATGTAGTCGTCGACCACCATCACCTCGGCGATCGCCGTGCGCCCGTAACATCCCGTATTCGCGCACTGCCTGCAGCCACGGCCGCGCCTCAGCACCCTCCCCCGCTCCGCCTCCACCCGGGGCGCCGTGTCAGGCGCGAGCGCGCTCCACGCCGCCCATGTGGTCGGGTCCGCCTCGTACTCCTCGGCGCAGTATGGGCACACCTTCCGCACCAGCCTCTGCGCCACCACCGCTGTCACAGACGAGGCCACGAGATACGGCTCCACGCCCATCTCCATGAGCCGCACGAGCGCCCCCGCCGCGTCGATGGTATGGAACGTGCTCAGCACGAGGTGCCCGGTCATCGCGAACCTTATGGCGATCTCAGCAGTCTCGCGATCCCTTATTTCGCCCACCATGACGATGTCAGGGTCCTGCCTCAGGATGGCCCGCAGCCCCGCCGAAAACGTAAGGCCCGCCCTGGGATTCGTCTGTACCTGGTTGAGGCCAGACACGCGGAACTCCACAGGGTCTTCGATGGTGACAATGTTCTTCTCGGGGCTGTTGAGCTCGTGGAGAGCCGCATAAAGCGTCATGGTCTTCCCGCTTCCCGTCGGGCCTGTCACGAGCATGATCCCGTTGGGCCGCGCGAGCACCTGGCGGAGGCGCGCCGCATCCGCCTCCAGGAACCCAAGCTCGTCGATACGGGTAATGGCCCCCTTTGATCGCAGGATCCTGATCTCGACCTTCTCGCCGTAGAGCGTCGGAAGCGTGGATACGCGAAGGTCGACCTCCTCGCCCTCCGCTCGTATCTCGACCCGCCCGTCCTGCGGCACCCGCCTCTCGGCGATGTCCATGCCCGCCGTGACTTTGATGCGCGAGGCCACCGCAGGGCCGAGCTCTTTCGGGAAGGTCATAACCTGCCTCAGGATGCCGTCGACCCTGTATCTCACCCGCACCTGCGACTCCTGCGGCTCGATGTGGATGTCGCTCGCGCGCGCCTTCACAGCCTCGGAAATGATGGCGTTCGCGAGCCGCACCGCCGGGGCGCTCATCACTTGCGCGTCGTCGGCGGCCTTTCTCGCCTCGTCAGCCCTGGCCTGCTGCGCCTTTCCGGCCGCCCCCGCGACTTGGGCCTGGACCTCCTTGACAAGCTTCACGGCGGGGCCGGCGCCGTAGCACTCGGCTATCGCAGCCTCGATCTCAGCCTCGCTGGCAATGACGGGATCGACCTCGAGGCCCGTGGAGATTCTCACGTCATCGATGGCGAAAACGTCAAGGGGGTCCGCCATGGCGAGGGTGATGCGGTCGCCGACTCGCTCGATGGGGAATACCTTGTGGGACCTCACGAACGCCTCGGGGAGAAGATGCGCCACTTCCGGATTGATGATGTACCTGGCGAGCTCGACCCGGGGAATTCCAAGCTGGGTTTCGAGGGCCGTGAGCATGGTGTCCTCATCGATGAAGCCGAGGGAGACCAACACCGAACCCAGCCTTCCGCCTCTCTCCTTCTGGACGGCAAGCGCCTTATCGAGGTCTTCGTGTGTGAGGACCCCCGCGTCAATGAGGATCTCGCCAAGTTTACGCCTGCGCGCAACAGGCGCCACCTGCGTGCCGGGCGCAGCGGCCTCGGTCACTGGTGCACGCCCCGCACCGGCTCCCCCTGCCGTGCTCATGCTTCCTCAAAACACCCCATGACCTGCAGCGCCAGATGCCGTGACATCAGGTGCCAACAATTACATATGGTGGCAGTTGTCACAAAACGACATATTCCTTGTTAACTTGGACATCCTCGAAGTAATTCCTGCACGCCCATCCAAAAAAGAGCAAGAAGAAACGCGCTCGCCACCGGAGTTATGAGGATTCTCGGGGGTCACCACACGGCGAGCTGGTTTCCGGTTTCCTCCTGAGGAGACGCGCCACCTCATCGAGGACCCTGTGCGCGAGGTCCGTCTTGGGCATGAGCGGGATCTCCTCGATGCGCCCGTCGGAGTGGATGATGCTGACCTCGTTGAGGTCGGACCCGAACCCTGCCCCAGAGCGGGTCACGTCGTTGGCCACGATGAAGTCGAGGTTCTTCGCCGCCAGCTTGGCTGCTGCATGCTCCAGGAGGTCGTGGGTCTCGGCAGCAAAGCCCACCACTACGCGCCTGCCCTTGTGCTTGCCGGCGGTGCCGATGATGTCCTCGCACATCTCAAGCTCCAGGGTCATGGGCCCGCTGCCCTTCTTGATCTTCTGCGGAGCCACCGTCGCCGGGCGCCAGTCGGCGGGAGCCGCGGCGCCGATAATGACGTCGGCCGCCTCTAGCCGTCTCATCACCGCGTCCAGCATCTCGCGGGCGGTGCGCACGCGAACCACCTCGATCCCGGCAGGGTCCGCAAGGGCGCAAGGCCCGCTCACCAGGACCACGCTGGCGCCGCGGTCGCGCGCAGCCTCTGCCAGGGCATAGCCCATCTTGCCTGATGAGCGGTTCGATATGTGCCTTACAGGGTCAATGGGCTCCTCCGTTGGCCCGGCGGTCACGACCACCGTGAACCCGGCGAGGTCCTGCCGGACGCAGAGTACCCTTCGGACCTCCGCCACGATCTCCTCAGGCTCGGGCATCCTGCCCTTGCCCTCTGCGCCGCACGCGAGGTACCCCGTCCCGGGCTCCATCGCCCTGTACCCGAGCGCGAGAAGACGGTCGAGGTTCGCGCGGAAGATGGGGTTCTCGTACATCGCCTGGTTCATGGACGGCGCTAAGAGCACGGGCGCCTTCGTGGCCATTATGACGGTGGTGAGGAGGTCATCCGCTATCCCACACGCGACCTTCCCGATGCAGTTCGCAGTCGCCGGAGCCACCACCACGATGTCGGCCTTCTCAGCAAGCGCCACGTGGCGCACGTTCCACTCGCCGGGGTCGGAGAACATATCCACAGCCACCGGGTTATGCGAGAGGGTGCGGAACGTGAGCGGAGCCACGAACTTCGTCGCGGCCTCCGTCATGATGACGTGGACCTCAGCCCCCCCCTTGACAAGAAGGCTTGCGACCTCCGCAGCTTTGTACGCAGCAACTCCGCCTGTGACTCCGAGAACGACCGTCTTGCCCTCCAGCACTTTACCCTCCATCTCTCCTCCCGCCCCCCTCACGGTCCATCACACTCACGGCCCATTTACACTCACGGCTCATTATGCTCGTGTGGCGCCCCGCGCGGGGGCGCCACACGCTCTACTTCATACCTGACTTGGGCTGCTCGAACGTGACCTTTCCGGCGAGGATCTCCTCCATGGCTATGGTTACGGGCTTGTCCGATCTGGTTTCCACGAGTTTCTTCGCCCCGTTCATGAGTTGCCTCGCCCGTTTCGCCGTCGCAACCACAAGAGCGTATCTGCTCTCGGCCTTGTCAGCGAACGCGTCAAGAGGTGGATAAGGCATATTGTGGTACGTCCCTCCCGTAAACATGCATGAATCTTCAGGCAACCGCCGGCTTCCGGCAATTAGGCCCCGCACAAGGAAGCCCCGCCGCCGCGATAGGCCTCACCGGGCCTCGTCGCGCAAGCGCTCCACGAAGGACCTGCAGTCGCATCGTGCGATTCTGCAGCGTTCCGCCGTGATTATGGCCTTTAGCTTCTCGGCGGCCACCTCAAGATCCTCATTGACGATCACGTAATCGTAGTCGAACACGGCCTCAAGTTCCTCCACGGCTGCGCGGAGCCGCGCGCAGAGCGCGTCCGGGGCATCCCGCCCGCGCCGCGTCGCGCGCCTCTTAAGCTCCTCCATGGAGGGCGGCATGAGATAGACGAATACACCCGCCGGCCACCTTGCCCTCACCTGTCGTGCGCCCTGGATGTCCACATCAAGGATGACGTCTTGCCCTTGTTCGATTGTCTCCTCAATGAACCTGCGAGGCGTGCCGTATGAATTGCCGTATACCGTAGCCCACTCCAGCAGTTCCCCCGCCTCTTGCATCTCGCGAAACCGTTCGGGCGTGACAAAGTGATAGTGGACTCCATCGATCTCTCCGGGGCCCGGCGGACGCGTGGTGACGGACACGGAGTAACGTATACCTTCGGCTCGTTTCAATAGCTCATTCACCAGGGTGTTCTTCCCGGCACCCGAAGGGCCGGAAAGCACTACAAGGAACCCGCGCTTCCTCTGCACACCGGTCACTCGCTAGCTTCGCGGCCCGAGTCTTTTCCTCCGAGCCTGTGGGCCACCGTTTCGGGCTGGACGGCGCACAGGATGACGTGGTCGCTGTCGGTCATGACGACGGCGCGCGTCCTCCTGCCGTAGGTAGCGTCTATAAGCCTGCCGCGGTCCCTGGCTTCCTGGACTATCCTCTTGATCGGAGCGGACTCGGGGCTCACGATGGCGATGATGCGGTTTGCCGCCACGATGTTCCCGAACCCAATGTTGATGAGCTTAACGTCCATGTCCGGCACCTCTCCCTATTTCGCCAGTCTCTTGAGCAACGCTTCCTTCTGTCTGGCCCCAAGACCCTGGACCCTTCTGGACTCGTGAATCCCTATCTCTTCCATAATCTTGCGGCTTCTGACTCTTCCGATGCGTGGCAGCGACTCCAGCAGGTATGCGACGCGCATGCGGGATATCACGTTGTCGTCGGGGCTATTCAGGATCTTCTCCAGCGTGAGGGTGCCCTGCTTCAAGCTCTCGCGGATCTGGGCTCGCTTGGAGCGCATCTCCTGAGCCTTCTTGAGAGCGGCCCTCTTCTGCTCGGCGCTCAGCTCCGGCAAAGCCATGGTCTCACCTCCTTGCCTGTAAGACTCGAGGTAGCCTGGGGCGGGGTCACTCTATGTTTTGGATCTGCTCCCGGATTTTCTCGAGTTCGCTCTTGATCTCCACTACCATATGAGAGATCTCGACGTCCTGCGACTTCGACCCTATGGTATTGGCCTCCCGGTGCATCTCCTGGACAAGGAACTCGAGCCGCCTTCCGGCCGGCTCGGCCTGTTCGATGACGGAGTGAACCTGCGCTATGTGGCTTGCAAGCCTTACGAGTTCCTCGGTGATGTTGCTCTTGTCGGCGTATATCGCCGCCTCCATTGCAATGCGCGTCTCATCAACGGGAACGTCTGCAAGGAGTTCACGCAATCGCGCTTCGAGCCTGGCTCTGTATTCCTCAACGACGACAGGGGCGCGTTTCGAAATCCCGGCTATAAGCTGCTCTATTCGGGACGTTCTATGTATGATGTCGCGGGCGAGCGCGTCCCCCTCGGCGGCCCGCATCCTGCCGAGGGCCTCCATCGCCTCGCGCGCCGCGGCCTCCACCACCCGCCAGACGGCGTCGGGGTCGATTGGCACGGCCTTAACGGTTACCACGTCTGGCAGCGTGAGGAGCGCTTCAACCCCGATCTCCCCTGCAAGCCCGAGGCGCGCCGCGAGGTCCTTCGCGGCCGCGTGGTACGCCTGCGCCAGATCGGGCCTGACCTCGACCGTTTTCAGAGGGGCGCCGGCCTCTTCGACCGTAACGACCACATCAACATGCCCGCGTGCGAGGCTCTCTGCGACGAGCGCCCGCAGCCTGTCTTCAAGCTCCGAAAGTTCCCTAGGGGCCCGCACGTTGATGTCGCGGTACCGGTGATTCGTGGAACGCACCTCGACGGTGACACTGAGCCCTGCCCCCGTGGACGTCCCCCGACCGTACCCCGTCATGCTCTTCGGCATCAGGCGCCACGCCTCCCGCCCCTTATTCTACTACATAGCATTTGCAGTTCACAAGTGCTTTTTGGCATGAATTGCCGTGTTGACCACGGCAAAGCCCTCCGGCATGTCCTCCCGGCCTGCGTAACAGGATGTTTGTCTGCGTCCCGCTGGACTCCGTGCTGGACGGTCTCTTACGCGCAAGTCCTTCGAACCAGATTCTGCGCGGGGTTGATCCCTGCAGGACCGGGTTCGCCCGCAACTTGGTCCCCGGGGAGATCACCGGTGTGCCCGCTGCCGGCGGGAGCGATGGGGCGGCTACCAGAGCGGGAGCGGCGGCAAAGAAAGCCCGCAATGCGAGGCTGCAAGTGGCATGGTGGCTATCTTATGCCCAGTCGAGGTACGCGCCGGGTTACGCCCGCACGATAGACATTCGGCGGAGGAGGGCGCGGCGGGCCTTGCGCGTCACGACCGCGAGGGCGCTGGACCAGCCCGAGAACACCAGCACCAACAGCCAGTCGATGCTCCCGAGCGCGGTGGTATGGAAGATCTCCTGCACGGCAGGCCAGTAGATGACTGAAAGCTGCATCACCGATGACACCAGCACAGCGCCGATGAGGTACGGGTTCGACCAGGGGTTTACTTCAACTATGGAGCGGTACTCCGAGCGGCAGTGAAACACGTAGAAAAGCTGTGCCATGACGAGCGACGTGAAGGCCACGGTGCGCGCGCGCGTGATGTCCGCGTGGAGAAACAAGGATATCAGGAACGCCGCGATGGTGCACAGGCCGATGAATACGCCCTGGGACGCGATCTTGAGCCCAAGCCCCCTCGAGAACACGCCTTCCCTGGGGCGTCTTGGCTGTCTCGTCATAACATCGGGGTCTACGGGGTCAACACCCAGGGCTATGGCGGGCAGGCCGTCGGTTACCAGGTTCATCCAGAGGATCTGCATGGGCACCAGGGGCAACGGCAGGCCTACCAGCACGGCGATGAGCATCGCGAGCACCTCGCCGGCGTTGCACGCAAGCAGGTACCGTATGAACTTCCGGATATTGTCGTATATCGCGCGGCCTTCCTCCACCGCCGCCACGATTGTGGCGTAGTTGTCGTCCGCGAGCACCATGGCGGCAGCCTCCCGCGTCACGTCAGTGCCTGACATCCCCATGGCCACGCCGATGTCTGCCTCCTTCACCGCGGGCGCGTCATTGACCCCGTCGCCCGTCATGGCGACGATATGCCCCTGGCCCTTGAGCGCCCGCACGATCCGGAGCTTGTGCTCGGGTGACACCCTGGCGAACACCTGGGTCGTGGCGACCGCCTGGGAAAGGGCTTCGTCGGTCATGCGGTCGAGTTCCGGCCCCGTGACAGCCCGACTGTCTCTGTCCGTAAGCTCAAGGGCACGCGCCACGGCCATGGCGGTCCCGGCGTGGTCCCCGGTGACCATGAGGGTGCGAATGCCGGCGCCACGGGCGACCCTGATTGCCCGCTTCACGTCTTCCCGTGGCGGGTCCGCCATCCCTGCGAGGCCCACGAACACGAGGTTCGTCTCGACGCCGCCGTCCGTCCGGCCGTCCGGCCGAAAGCCCCTGGGAAGTTCCCGGTACGCGAGGGCGAGCACCCGCAGGCCTCGCGAGGCCATCCGGGCGTTTCGCGCCAGGATGAGGTCCCGATCGTGGCTCGTCATCGTCCTTACCCGTCCCGCGACAAGGAGAGAGCTCGAGACGTCAAGCACCGCCTCCGGCGCGCCCTTCACGTAGGCGATGGCGCCTACGCCCCTCGGGTCCTCGTATATGCTGGTCATCATCTTGCGCTCGGGGTCGAACGGGATCTCGTGCAAGAGCGTGAGACGCCGCCCTGCTGCCGACCAATCACGAAGCAGGCCGGCTTTCGCAGCCGCGACCACGAGCGCGCCCTCTGTGGGGTCGCCCACGATGCCCCACCGGTCGGTGGACCCCCGACCGGGCCTCCCCGGCCCCGGTCGCATGACGGCCTCGGGCTTGGCGACGCGCCCGCCCTGCGTGAGCCTGGCGTTGTTGCAGTAAAGACCGATCCGGAGCGCGAGGGCGAGGTGCTCATCGCGTAGAGGGTCCACGGGCTTTCCGGCCTCGACGAACTGCCCGTGCGGAGCATAGCCCGTGCCGGTGACCTCTATCACCCTGCCCGCGAGGTCGAGTTCCGTCAGGGTCATCTGGTTTCGGGTGAGGGTGCCCGTTTTGTCGGAGCAGATGACGGTGGTGCAGCCGAGGGTTTCGACGGCGGGCAGCCGGCGCACTATGGCGTTTCGCCTGCTCATGCGCTGGACACCGAGGGCGAGGGTTATGGTCACCACCGTGGGGAGGCCCTCCGGAATCGCCGCCACCGCGAGGCTCACCCCCGCCAGGAACATCTCGATGACCCCCTCGCCACGCAGAATCCCGGCCACAGAAATGAAAGCGCAGAGGCCGATACAAACAAGCACGAGCGTGCGGCCGAGGTGCTCCAGGCGTTGCTGAAGGGGAGTCAGTTCGTCCCTGTTGTCCTGTATGAGGTGGGCGATCCGACCGATCTCCGTGTCCATGCCCGTCGCTGCCACCACTGCCTTCCCGCGCCCGCGTGTGACCACGGTGCCCATGAACACCATGTTACGCCTGTCGCCGAGCGCTGCGGCCGCAGGCAGGAGGTCGTCCGACCTCTTCGCAACCGGGACCGACTCGCCGGTCAGCGCCGACTCCTCTACCTCCAGGGCCATGGTCTCTACCAGGCGCGCATCCGCTGGTATCCTGTCGCCCACCTCGATGACGAGAAGATCGCCGGGCACGACTTCCCTGGCTTTCACCTCTACCGGCACGCCGTCCCTGATGACCCGCGCCGAGGGCGCGGCGAGTTCCTTGAGGGCCTCGAGGGAGCGCTCGGCCCGGTACTCCTGCATGAACCCGAGGATCGCGTTGAGCGTCACGATGGCCAGAATCGCGAGGGCGTCCCCCATCTCGCCCAGAGCAACGGAGATCCCGGCGGCTGCAATGAGGACGAGCACCATGAAGTCGCTGAACTGGCCCGCGAACATCTTGAGTGCCGACGTCTTCCTCGTCCCCTGGATCTCATTAGGTCCCTCGCGGCCGAGCCTCCTCTCAGCTTCCCTGGCGGAAAGGCCCGTGGCAAGGCTGGTCTTGAGGACGGACGCCACGGCGGAGGGGCCTAGGCTGTGCCATGCGTGTTCCTTACGTTCCTGCAACGCGCTCACCCCTGTTCCCGCAAAAGGTGCCGGCGCCCGGGCGGCGGCGCCAGGACGCCACACACTCATTGATATGCTCTTGTCCACGGGATCATGTATCGGGACGGGCGACGCCTTCGCCAGCCTGAGGCCGCGTGTCATCGGTCGAATCAGGACGACTGACGTACACGAGCAGTCGGCCACGCCTGCTGTCGCCCGGTACCATAATGAACATGAGGGCACCCCACCCTGGACGATGCCGCGTTGACGATCGGCTCCGGCGGCCATATACTACACGTGAACGCGTGCGGGGTGAGAGACATGACATTTGACGGAATCGTGATGGCCGCTGCCACAGCGGAACTGCGTAAACTCCTGGAAGGGGCGAGGGTGGACTCTGTCCACCAGCCGGGGAAGCTTGACGTGCTCATCGTCGCGCGCCAGCCGGGCCGGAGCATCCGGATCATCGCGTCGGCCGAGGCGTCTTGCGCGCGCGTACATGTGAGCTTCGCCGAGCGCGAGAATCCGCCGGCGCCGCCTGCCTTCTGTATGCTCCTCAGAAAGCATCTAGTGGGCGCGAGGATCGCCCGGGTGTCCCAGCGAGACCTCGACAGGGTCCTCGAAATCGGCTTTGTGGGACCTTATGATGATCCTCCGAAGACGCTCGTCATAGAGATAATGGGAAGGCACAGCAACATCATCCTCGTGGACGACGCGTCCGGCCTCGTACTGGACAGCATTAAGCACATCGGCCCCACGCTGAGCCGTGTGCGTACCGTGCGACCTGGGTCGCCGTACGTGCTCCCGCCGTCCCAGGAAAAGCTGAACCCGCTTCGGGTATCGGCAGGCGAGTTCACGGAAGCGCTCACACGCTTCGCCGACGACTTTCCGGAGGTTTCCTGCGAGGAGTTCCTGAGCCGCGCTTTCACGGGGGTGGGGCGCGACTCGGCCACGATCATCGCATCCCGGGCGAGCCTTGCTGGGCCGGGTAGGCCATCGGGGGAGCCTCGCCTTGCCCACCTGGATCCGAACGCCGCCATGCGGTTATGGACCGAACTCGCCGCCGCCATGGCCTGCGTGCGGGACGGGCGCTTTGCGCCCTGCGCCGGGGTAGACGGGGAGACGGGTGAGGTTACGTGGATATCCGTGATTGGCCCGCCGGCATGGTCGACGGCGGCGCGGCCGACCTCGGAGCCGCAGTGGCGTCCGGGACAACGCACGAAACAGGAGCTGGCGCCTGCGTCGGCCTCCGGGTCGTCCGGAGAGACCGTACTCGTGTTCCCCAGCATCGGGAGCCTCCTCGACTATGCTTTCACGCCGCGTGAGAAGGCAGTGACCCTCGCCGCCGCGTCATCGGAGATATCCCGCGTGGTCGCGACCGCCATTGAGAGGCTACGGCGTAAGCTCGCCGCCCAAGAGGAGGAAATCGCGGAGGCCGAGAAAGCGGACGAACTTCGGCGAGCAGGCGAACTCATCTCGGCAAACGCCCCGTTGATAGAACAGGGTCGATCCCTAGCCCAGGTGGTGGACTACTTCGATCCGGAACTTCGCACGGTCGAGGTGAAGCTCGATCCGCGGCTCTCGCCACATGAGAACGCCCAGGAGTACTTCAGGAGGTACTCCCGCGCAAAACGGCGCCTTGCGGCGGCGAGGGAACAGGCGGAAGGTACCCGCGTTGAGCTTGAGTATTTGGAACAGGTGGCTACCACCATCGAACAGGCGGAAAGCCTCGAAGCCATAGAGGAAATCCGGCGGGAGCTTGCGGACCAGGGATACCTCGCCCGACCCAGGCGGGAACGGCCCAGGGGCCAGAAGGGCGGGGCCCCATCCGGGCCGCTCTCCTTCGCTGTGAACGGCCACGAAGTTCTGGTGGGACGGAACAACACGCAGAACGATGTCCTCACGCTAAAGATGGCGCGCCCTGACGATATCTGGCTGCACGCGCGGGGCGTCCCGGGCGCGCACGTGATAGTTAGAGTCGGGGCGAAGGGGCCGCAAGGGGTTTCCGACGAAGCCCTGCTCCGCGCGGCAGAGATCGCGGCATACTACAGCAGCGCACGCTCGGCGTCCAAGGCACCGGTTGACTACACCCTGAGAAAGCACGTCAGGAAGCCACGTGGAGCGCGGCCCGGGATGGTCATCTACGACCACGAGAGGACGATCATGGCGGCCCCCAGGCCCCCGGGAGAGGTGACCTGAGGGCCGCATCCTCACGCTGCAGCTTGGGCGGCCACATCGTCGCGTTGTCGCATCATCACGCTGTGATCTGGGCGGCCGCTTCCCGCTCGAGGTCGAGCACGCGTGCGAGCACGCGCTCGCAAAGTCGGTCCACGGCCGCAAAGTCCATGCTTCGCACGTAATAGGCCTGCATCTCGTCGTGTACCAGCTTGGCCCTGTGAAGGAACTCCGTCGCCCTCCCGAGCGCCTGGTGAAATCTTTCCCTTGAGCCTGCGATGATGTCCTGGTACCTGGCGAGCACGGCCTTGTCGAGAGCCACCTTCATCTCGACAGTCCTATCGAGCTCCTTCGAAGCGTCGAAGAGATGGGGCCAGGTGCCACTTATCACCGCCACCCCGAGGGAGGGAATCACCACGTGATCGACCTTTGACGGATCGAGGGGGCAGTGGTAGAACTCCACGTCGAGGCCGCGCTCTATGGCGGCGTCGCCGACTTTGCGGGCGAGGGTAGACTTACCTGTCCCGGGCTCGCCTTTCAGGATGTATCTGCGCGGAAGTCTGCCCACGATGGAGTCGAGGTAATGGATAGGCCCGTCTGGCGAGAGAGCGCTCGCGAAAAGGTGCCTCGACCGCCCGGGGACAGGGGACACGGGCTTATCCCCGAAGATGCCGCGCTTCATTTCGTCCGCCATGCAGTTGGCGTAGCCGAAGTCCAGCGCTTCGGTGTAGCACGCCTCCCAGTCATCGTGGACGATCTTTGCCTCTTTCAGGTAACGGAAGGCACGCTCGAAAAGGCGGGAGACCTCGCTGTTGGCGTCCATTATCTCGCGCTTTGACGCGCGAAGCGCGTTCTCGTTCCAGAAATCCCCGAGGTTTATGATCTCGTCCACCGCGCCTGGGTTTTTCGGATCGACGACGTGGGGGGCAGTGCCGTCGATGAGAGCGAGACCCAGATCATGCACTGCCACACCGTCAAGCGAATCGTTGTCCGACGAGCAGCAGAGGAACTCCACGTCGTAGCCCATGTCGACGAACCTCTGGCCGATCTTCCTCATGAGGGTGGACTTTCCGACCCCCGGCCCGCCCTTTACGATTATGATCTTGTTCGCATCGGGCCTAATGATATACTCGTAGAATGAGAAAAACCCCTCCGGCGTGTTCGCTCCGGGGAACACCTTCTTTACCCATCCTCTGCCATGGGACTTCATGCTATCCCTCCCTTGTGCGCCTTTTTCCCGGGCGTCCGCCCGGCTATACGGGGGCCGGGAACGCCCGCGCGGCAGGACACAATCTACAGGCAGGACACAGTCTACAGCATGATATTGAGGCGCGGAGGAGTAGGTGCTTGGGCACCAACGCCATCTCACATCATGATTCTGTCCACTTCATGGCATCGCTGCTCGGTAAAGCTCCGGAAGTAAAGCCCCGGAAGACGGCGGCTGTGGACAGTTAAACTGACGGCTACTTGGTAAGACTAGCAGGCACGTAGAGAGATTGCTCCCGACCTTTGGAAGGGGTTGCCGGTGACTCGAAGAGAGAGTTCAACACCGGCAACCCATCAGATGCTGACAAGCCGCGAGCAACTAACGAACCGTGGGTTAGACCCCGACCCGACGAAAGATATCGTCGATGTGGGCGAGGTGTCTCGAGAGGTCGAAACAAGCCTCTATATCGGTGGGCTTCAGCACGGCGGTGATCTCGGGGTCGCCAGAGATGAGCTCCTTGAAGTTCAGCCCTTCGTCCCAGGCCCGGGCGGCGTTCCGCTGCACGAGCGCGTACGCGTGCTCACGGCTAAGCCCGCGCCCCACGAGGGCCAGCATCACAGCCTCGGAGAATACGAGGCCGCCCGTCATCTCGAGGTTGGCCTGCATTCTGTCCTTTCTTACAACGAGGCCCTCCATTACCTCGGCGAACTTCCGAAGCATGTAATCCATGAGGGTGGTCGCGTCGGGGAGCACGATCCTCTCAACAGAGGAGTTGCTGATGTCTCGCTCATGCCACAGGGGCGTGTTTTCCATAGCAGCCATGGCGTACCCCCGCATCACTCTCGCGAGACCGGTGATCCGCTCTGAAACGATAGGATTGCGCTTGTGCGGCATGGCCGAGGACCCTTTCTGGCCCGGCCTGAACGGCTCCTGCACCTCGAATACCTCGGTGCGCTGGAGACCCCGTATCTCGGTGGCGAACTTCTCCAGGGAGCTGGCGATGATGGCGAGGGTGGTGACGTATTCTGCGTGGCGGTCGCGCGAGAGCACCTGGGTTGAGGCCTTCGCAGCCTCGAGCCCAAGCTTGCTGCATACATACTCCTCGACCCTCGGGTCCATGCTCGCATAGGTGCCGACGGCGCCCGAGATCCTGCCCACGCTCACCACCTCGCGTGCCCTCTGCATCCTCGCGAGATTGCGGCGCATCTCGGCGACCCAGACCGCCAGCTTGAGCCCGAAGGTGATAGGCTCGGCATGCACGCCGTGAGTCCTGCCGACCATGGGCGTGTTCTTGTATTCCCGAGCCTTCTCGGCAAGGACGTCGATGACCTTGCGGATGTCCCGAATGATTATGTCCGCGGCGTCCCGCAGGAGCAGCGAGAGGGCGGTATCCACCACGTCGTACGACGTCATGCCCATGTGGATGTAGCGTGCCTCGGGGCCGACGTTCTCTGATACGTTCGTGAGGAACGCTATGACGTCGTGGTCGACTATCGCCTCTATCTCGCGAATCCTCGCGATGTCGAACCGAGCCTTTTCCCTGATGGCCTCAACGGCGTCCGCCGGCACTCGCCCTATGCTCGCCCAGCCCTCGCAGGCCAGGATCTCGATCTCCAGCCATTTCCTGTAGCGGTTCTCTGGCTCCCAGAGTTGCTTCATCTCGGGATACGTGTAACGCTCTATCATGCCATGTCGCCTCCGATGCTTCGACGCGTTGGCCGCGCCCGTACCGCCCGTACCGCCGCGGCCCCCTGGGTTGGCTTCTCCTTGGCTTCTCCCGTCGCCCGCTTCCGAACCCCGAACCCCGTTCGAACCCCGGCTCACAGCCGGCACTGGACTTTACTCGGGCCCAAGGCGCCTTGACCCCGGGTCGACCAGTGGTACATTCTCTCCGCAGAGGGGGCATTCCTCTGGGACATAAGTCTCAAATTCCACCCTGACGAGCCGCTCGGTCCGGACGCCGAAATCCGCCTGCCCCCTGCTCCTATCCACGATCATCCCGACGCCCGCGACTTCGCCGCCCTTCTCGGCCACGAGGTCCAGGACTTCCCTGACGGAAAGCCCGGTTGTCACAACATCCTCCACCACGAGGACCCGCTCGCCCGGCGCTATCGTAAACCCCCGGCGAAGGATCCGCCGGCCGCCCTCTCTTTCAGCGAATATGGCTCTCGCCCCGAGGCTACGCGCTACCTCATAGGCGATGATGATCCCGCCTGTGGTGGGTCCTATGACGACGCTTACGGCGTCGCGCCTGAACCTATCCGCGAGGTGGCGAAGCACCTTCTCGGCGAGTTCGGGACGCTCGAGGAGCCGGAACTTCTCGATGTAGACTGGGCTGTGCAGCCCCGAGCTCAGCTTGAAGTGCCCCGTCAGGTACGCCCCGGTCTCCTTCAGGACCGCGAGCACCTCGTCTGAAATCGCTGATGCTAATGAAGTGGTTGAACTGGTCCTAGCCTGTCGCATCCCGCCTCGCCTCCCTCACCTCGTCGAGAAGTCTTGCGGCCGCGTCCCTCGGGGAGCGAGCCCGCGTGATGGGCCTACCCACCACAAGGTAGTCCGCGCCGGCGAGCACCGCCTGCCGCGGTGTCATACATCTCCTCTGGTCATGCGGGTCGGCGGCCCAGGCAGGTCTCACGCCAGGGACCACCGTGATGAAATCGCGGCCGCACGCCTTACGTATCGCGTCCACCTCAAACGCCGATGCGACCACGCCGTCAAGCCCACTCTCCTTCGCAAGACGCGCCATCCGGACAACGTGCTCTACGAGACTGCAATCGCACCCCGGGGCGATTTCCCGCGAGAAAACCTCCCCGTCTATGCTTGTAAGAAGGGTCACCGCTATAACCTTCGGCGGCCGGACCCCCCGCGCCTGGGCCGCTCCCCGCACGGCAGCGAGTCCTTCCCTCATCATCCCGGACCCGCCGAAGGCGTGCACGTCAAGGATGTCCACCCCGGGCCTCGCCAGCGCGGCCATGGCCCGTCCCACCGTGACGGGGATGTCGTGCAGCTTGAGGTCGAGGAATATCTTCGCCCCGAGGGCCGCAAGTCTGTCGATGATCCCCGCGCCACACGAGTAGAAAAGCTCCATGCCCACTTTGTACATAGTGATCTCCGGCATGAGTCGGTCCACCAGTGAGAGGGCCTCATCCGGGCTGTTCGTGTCAAGAGCTACTATGATCTCACTGTTCTCCTCCATGGCTTCGCCCCTTCCCTGTGGCAAAGTCGTCTTTCGCTTTGCGCTCTTTCGGTTCGTACACGCATGCTTCGTCGGAGTGGGATCCCGCGGCGTGACCGGCATGGCCCTTTGCGAGGCCAACGAGATCGGTTGCAGCCCGAATCCCTCGCTCTTCCAGATAGGACCTGATGCCCTCGACGACCTCGAGGCAGGCCACGGGTGAAATGAAGTTCCCTGTGCCGATGGCGACCGCGCTCGCACCCGCGAGGAGGAACTCGATGGCGTCCTGGGGAGAGCATATCCCGCCGATGCCCACGACAGGTATCCTCACCGCAGACGCCGCCTCCCACACAGCCCGCAGCGCAAGCGGCTTTATCGCGGGGCCCGAGAGTCCCGCAAAGACCCGCGAGAACACGGGCCTGATCCGTTCGGAATCGATGGCAATACCGAGGTAGGTGTTCACGCACGACACCGCGTCCGCCCCACCCATCTCCGCCGCCTGGGCCGTGCCCGCGATGCCGGCGACGTTGGGGGAAAGTTTCACAATGAGCGTTTTCCCGGTGACCCGTCGGACGGCCGCCGTCACCCTGTACACCGACTCAGGGTCGCTTGCGAACGGTCGCCCGCCCGCGTGGATGTTGGGGCATGAGACGTTGACTTCGAGCCCGTCCACCCCGGGCGCATCCTCGAGGCAGGACGCAAGCTCGCAGAACTCCGCAAGCGAATCGCCTGAAATGTTCACGATGACAGGAACCCCGTATGCGGCTAGCCTGGGTGCCTCATCTCTAATGAACGCCGCAACCCCGGGGTTCTGGAGACCTACGGAGTTGAGAAGCCCGCATGGCGTCTCCCACAACCTCGGGGGCGGGTTGCCTGCCCGTGGCTTGAGAGTGATGCCCTTGGTCACGATCGCTCCGAGCGCGGATATGTCAAACACGCGGTCGAACTCGCGCCCGAATCCGAAAGTGCCCGATGCCGCCATCACCGGGTTTTTCATCTTGATAGCGCCGATGGTAACCGCGAGGTCAGCCGATGCCATCGAGATCCACCTCCTCCGCCCAGAACACGGGGCCGTCGGCGCACACACGAAGGTACCCTGCGCGCCCGCTTCGGGTGGCGGCCTCCCTCGCCTTTACGGCACATCCGAGGCACGCGCCGAGACCGCACGCCATCCGTGCTTCCAGGCTAACCTGGACGGGCACGTGGAATGCCTCCCCCAGCCTTGCCACCTCGCGAAGCATGCCGGCAGGGCCGCAGGCGTAGGCGCACGCGATGTCGCCGCCTGCAAGCACGTCTCGGAGGGCGTCGGTCACAAGCCCTCTCCGCCCCACGGACCCGTCCTCCGTCACCACCTGGACCTCGCAGCACGGCCCAGTATAGCCCGTGGCCATGTCGCACCCACTCGGCGGCAGATGCGCGCCCTGCACGATTCCGGGACTTGCAGGTTCGGGATTCGCGGGGCACCCGGAAAGCAGGGCATTCCCGCATGATGCCCGCGGAATCAAGTCGAGGCCTGCAAGGAGTTCGCCGCTGCGCGCTCCAACGACGAACACAAACCCCACGCCGGAGCGAAAGATGGCATGGCTCAGCATGATCAGGGGGGCGATTCCGAGCCCTCCGGCCACCAGGGCCACCTTCACCGTCCCGCTTCCGCTGCCAACGCTGCCAATACCATTGCCGCCCTCGCTCTCACGGCTGTTGTTCCCAACGCTGCCTTCGTTTCCACCGCCGCCGACGCGAAGCATCTCGAAGCCTCTTCCCAGCGGCCCCAACACGTCGAGTTTGTCGCCCGGGCGAAGGGTCGAAAGCATTCTCGTCCCCCTGCCGACCACCTGATAGAGGATGAGAAAAGCGCCATGGGACGGTTCCACCTGGCACACGCTGAACGGGCGCCTCAAGAGCGGGTCGAGGGGCGGACCAGGGATGCGGACGTGAACGAACTGGCCCGGCACCGCGCAACGCGCGATATACTCATTCTCGAGCCGCATCCGGTAGCATCCGGGTCCTACCTGCCGGTTTTCCAGCACGATGGCTGTCGATGCTGCCGGTGCTGACCCCAAACATTCCCTCATCGCGGCATCTAGAAACCCCCAGCCTCATACGCGAGCCGACCCGCAACTACAGTGGCGACCACCTTCCCGAAAAGCCGCCACCCACCAAACGGCGTGTTGCGCGAAAGCGAGGCAAACCGGGCAGGGTCAACCACGAAACTCGCATCGGGGTCGAGCACTGTAACGTTAGCCTCCGCGCCAGGCACGATCCCCGGCCAGTCAAGCCCGAGGATCCTCGCAGGAGCATACGACATCCTCTCCACAAGCTGCCCAAGGGTGAGAATGCCCGGCCTGACAAGCTCGGTGACGGCGAGGGACAGCGAAGTCTCCAGTCCGATCATGCCGAACGCAGCAAGTTCGTATTCCACCTCTTTCTCCTCCGCCGTGTGGGGTGCGTGGTCAGACGCAATCACGTCTATCGTTCCGTCCGCAAGGCCCTGACGCAAGGCCTCCACGTCCCGCGCCGTGCGGAGGGGCGGGTTCACCTTGGTGTTTGTGTCGTATCCCGCCACTGCCTCGTCCGTGAGCGTGAAATGATGGGGCGTGGCCTCGCAAGTCACCAGGATGCCCTTCTCCTTTGCGCGCCGAATAAGCTCCACGGACCCGGCGGTGCTCACGTGGGCGATGTGGAGTCTGGCCCCGGCAAGCTGAGCGAGGAAGATGTCCCTCGCCACCATGGTCTCCTCCGCGGCTGCCGGGATGCCAGGCAGGCCCAGCCTGGTGGACCAGTAACCCTCGTTGATGGCCCCGCCCGCTGAAAGCTCCATATCCTCGGCGTGGGATATCACAGGCATGCCGAACATGCTTGCGTACTCCATGGCATGACGCATAACCCTGGAATTCGTCACAGCATGGCCGTCATCGGATATCGCCACCGCCCCTGCGCGACGAAGCTCGCCTATCTCGGCGAGTTCGGCCCCGCCAAGGCCTTTCGTGATGGCCCCTACTGGAAGAACCCTGACGTGACCGGTCTCCCGGGCCCTCGACAGCACAAACCTCACGGCCGCCCCGGTGTCGAGGGGCGGGTCGGTGTTGGGCATGCACGCCACCGCCACAAACCCTCCCCTCGCCGCGGCGAGGGTGCCGGTCTTGATGGTCTCCTCGTCCTCTCTGCCGGGCTCGCGCAGGTGCACGTGCATGTCGATAAGGCCGGGCAGCACCGCTTTTCCTGACACGTCAAGGACCCGAGCGTCCTCCGCGTCGATAGCTATATCGACCGCGAGTACCTTTCCCTCTTCCACGAGTACGTCCATCGTCTCGTCCAGGCCGTTTCGCGGATCTACCACGCGGCCTCCCTTAAGCAGCAATTTCACCAGCTTTCCCTCCTCCTGAGAGCAGATAGAGCACAGCCATGCGGCACGCGACGCCGTTGGTGACCTGCTCGTGTACGGCCGCGCTCGGGCTTTCGGCAACCTCCTCCGTAATCTCGACCCCGAGGTTCGCAGGCCCCGGGTGCAGGATGAGGACGCCGGGCTTGCACTTTTCGACTCTCTCGCGAGTGAGGCCGTACAGGTCGGAGTACTCACGAATGCTCGGGAGAAGCCCTTTCTTCTGCCTCTCAAGCTGGAGCCTGAGGACGTTCACGACGTCGGCGTCGGCCAGGGCCTCGCCGAGGTCGCACGTGACCTCAACGCCCATGCGGGAGATCTCCGGGGGAATGAGGGTCCTCGGGCCGCACACCGTCACGTGAGCGCCCAGCTTCACAAGCCCCCATATGTTGGACCTGGCGACGCGGCTGTGCAGGATGTCACCGACGATGGTCACTTTGAGACCCTCGATGCGCCCCAACCGCTCCCTGATGGTGAAGAGGTCGAGGAGAGCCTGCGTGGGATGCTCGTGACGGCCGTCCCCAGCGTTTATCACCGAAGCCTTCACGGTGCGCGCCACCAGGTGGGGCGCACCGGCCATCTGGTGGCGGATGACTATGAAGTTGGCGCCGAGGGCCTCAAGGGTCCTCGCGGTGTCCTTGAGGTTTTCGCCTTTCGCCACGCTGCTCGTTGACGTGGCAATGTTCGTGACATCCGCGCTCATCCACTTACCGGCAAGCTCGAAGGACGTCCTCGTCCTCGTGCTCGGCTCGTAGAAGAGGTTCACCATGGTCTTGCCCCGCAGGGTGGGCAGCTTCTTGATGTCGCGCGTGAATATCTCCTTCATCGGCACGGCGGTATCCAGAATGAGCTCGATCTCCTCGCGCTCAAGGTACTCGAGACCCAACAGGTCTTTCTGTCTGAGTGGCATCGTGTGCCTCCTCCTTTGCTCGGAATCCCGCGCAACGCATCGCAGGGGCAGGGGCTGCAGATCGCGTCGTGTCAATGTGTAGCTTCTCCGTCATGCACCGTATCCCTCAGCCTCAATGTCCGTACAGCGAAAGCCTCCCTGCCGGGTGCGCGCCGGCAGGGAGGCACTGTATACACCGTACAGTTCGCCTGTCTCCCTCCCCTTCCGGCCTCGCTGGACCAGCTTAAAGGGGTTCCTTCTGCCCATCTAACCAGAGCTCAGGTGGAACGTCGCAAGTTTACGCTCATGAGTCTTCCGGCTCCTGTATCACCACCTCGTCCTTGCCATCCACTTCCCGGAGCCTCACGCTGATGATCTCCCTGCGCGAGGTGGGCACGTTCTTCCCGATGTAGTCGGGCCTGATCGGGACCTCGCGGTGGCCGCGGTCGACAAGCACGGCAAGCTGAATCCGGGAGGGTCTGCCCAGATCCATGATCGCGTCGAGCGCGGCGCGGACCGTTCGCCCGGTGAATATCACATCGTCCACGAGGACGATATCTTTTCTCGTCACGTCGAAAGGAATCTCCGTTTTGCGGACCTGCGGCTGCACGTCGATGGTGCTGAGGTCGTCCCGGTAGAGCGTGATGTCGAGAACGCCCACGGGCAGCCTCTTTCTCTCGATTTGGCTTATGGCCTCCGCAAGCCTCTCCGCAAGCGGGAAACCCCTCGTTCTGATGCCCACCAGCGCGAGGTTCGCGGTGCCCCGGTTCTTCTCCAGGATCTCGTGGGCTATGCGCACGATCGCCCGCCTCATCCCATCGGCATCCATGATCTGGGCCTTGTCCACAAGCGTCACACGACATACCTCCTGCGTGCGAAAAATCAGCCTTCCTGCCGGGTCGGCAAGAAGGCCTCAAAGACACGCTGAAACGGACGCGATGCAAGCTCCTTGCCGGCCTCGCCGGGCCAGCTTAAAGGAATCCGTCTTCTTTGTCATAGAGACTACCAATTCAGCCGGGGCTTGTCAATACCCGGCTGCCCGGGAGCGGGTATTCTCCTTTACGACCCCGCTTTTACCTGACCTTCGCCGGCCCGGGCTGCTTCGTTCTGGCCGCCGCGGCCTGGCGCTGCTGCCTCGCCCTGTCCCACATGCGCCATTCAAGCCATATGGGGCTGGCTATGAATATCGACGAGTACGTGCCGGTCATAAGGCCAATGATGAGCGCAAGGCTGAAGTCCCTGATGCTGGCCCCACCGAAGAAGAACAGCGCAAACACGGCGAGGAGCGTCGTTATCACGGTGTTCAACGATCTCGTCATCGTCTGCAGTATGCTCTTGTTGGTAAGCTCCTCCAGGGTCTCCTTCTTCCGGAGCCTGAGGTTCTCGCGTATCTTGTCGAATATGATTATGGTGTCGTTGATGGAATACCCGATGATCGTGAGCACCGCCGCGATGAAGGGGCTGTTCACCTGCCTGCCCATGAGGGCGAACGCCCCCAGTACGATTATAACGTCGTGTATGAGCGCGAGGATCGCCGCCACCGCGAACCTGAACTCGAATCGAAGAGACACGTATATCACTATTCCGACGCACGCTATCACGACCGCCATGAGGGCCCGCCCCAGGAGTTCCCTCCCGATGACTCCCTCAACCATCTGGGATTCGATGACGCTGACCTGGCCTATCTTCTGGGACAAAGCCGCCACGATTCGCCCGACCTGCTCATCGTTGAGAGGTCGCCCGCCGACCTGCGCCCTCACCTGCACGTCGCAGGTTCCCCGTATGGGCTGGATCACAGCTTTCCGGAGGTCCAAGTCTGCAAGCTCCCTGCTCGTGAGCACTTTGGAAACCTCACTGGCTGTGACGGGCCTTTCGAACCTGAGCCTGAGGAGCGACCCGCCGGTGAAGTCAACCCCGAGGTTCAGGCCGCGCGCGAGGAGCGCGATGATCCCGATAGCCACAAGTATCCCTGATATGGCAAGGAACATGCGCCTCTTGCCGATTATGTCCACGGTTTCAACCTCCTTACGCGCCAAAGTACTTTGCGTATCTCTCGGGGTTCCGGTCCACCACGGCGGTTATGAGAACTCTCGTCACAACTATCGCCGTGAACATGCTGGCGAGAATGCCGAGCCCAAGGGTCACCGCGAAGCCTCTCACAGCGCCCGTCCCGTAGATATACAGCACACCGGCGGTGATAAGCGTGGTCACGTTGGAATCGAGTATACACCCGAAAGCCCGCGCGAACCCCGCCTCGATGGCCGCCCGCAGGCGCTTTCCGCCCCGCATCTCTTCCTTGATTCTCTCGAAGATGATCACGTTGGCGTCAACAGCCATGCCTACCGAGAGGATGAGACCCGCAATGCCGGGTAGCGTCAGCACTGCATGAATGCTCGCCAGCACCGCCAGGACGATGAGACCGTATACGCCGAGCGCAATATCGGCCATGACCCCAGGCAGCCTGTAGACTGCCAGCATGAACAGGACCACAAGGCCTGCGCCTATGATCGCAGCGACCTTGCTCTGGTCGATGGACTCTTTCCCGAGTATCGGCTCCAGCACCTCGCTGTGCAAGAGGTCGAGGGGCACCGGGAGGGCGCCTGCGCGAAGCATCATGGAGAGGTCCTTGGCTCTCTCCATGCTACCAATACCGGTGATCTGGCCCTTGTCCTTTATGACGCTCTGCACCACGGGCGCCGACAGAAGTTCCTGGTCGAGGTATATGGAGATCGGGCGGCCGATGTTCTCGCGGGTTGCCTTCTCGAACTTCCTCGCGCCTTCGCTAGTCAGCTCGAAGTGGACCGCAGGGCGCCCGTACTCATCAGGGCCGGCCGTAGCGTTCTTCAGGTCGTTACCGGTCATGATGACATTGCCCTGCTCATCCTTGAACTCGAGCTGCGCGGTCCTCCCGATGATCTCCCTGGCCCTGTGCGGGTCCTTGACCCCGGCCAGCTCGACGACAATACGCTTTGCCCCCTGCCGGTAGATCACCGGCTCGGCCACGCCAAGCTGGTTGACTCTTCTTTCGATGACTTCCTTGGCACGCACCACAGCATCCTCGTCGGCCTTCACCGTGTCGGTATCCCTCGCCTCGAGTACCATGCGGGTGCCACCGCGAAGGTCAAGGCCGAGGTTCATGGGAAGCTTGTAGATGGCCAGGGCACATGCGACAACTAAGATGGCGATGCCGACAAGCCTCCAGAGGGTTCCTGGCCTCATGAATCCGGTTCCTCCTTTGCCCGCCCAAACTGACACAACCACATTATATGAGTTGAGTTGGGGCTTGTCAACGAAACCGGCGGCCCCGCGAATTGTTGCTGCCCCGCCTTACAGCAGCTTGGCGCCGTTTATCTGCAGCTTGAAGTGACAGCGCAGAAACTGAGCGGCTCGCCTGCACATCACCATCCTTGTCAGGAATATCTCAAAGTAGTCCATGACTGGCGATATCTCAGTGTCGATCTTCAGCTCGAGCGTGACGGTGCGGGCGTGGGCGTCTACTCTGATGAACGACCGGAGCACGGCGTAGTTGACGCGATCGTGGATCTCGAATGTGGCTGGGTCGGCGTTTCGCACCCTCGACCGGTGTACGTCGGACTTGTCGGCCAGGATGAGGGCCGCAGCCACGTTGTTCACCGCCTGCCCCACCTGCTCTTCGTGATTGCCTATGGCACCGGCGACGGTCGCTACCTCGGAAGGGTCCATCCCTGCCTTGAGAAGGATCATGGTAGCCAGCGCGGCCCCCACCGACCCGTGGTGGTCGCGCCCAGCCATGTTGCCGATGTCATGCATGTACCCGGCGATCGCGGCAAGCTCCGCCTCCCTTTCGGGATGCCCGAGCCTTTCGAGAATGTTCCGCGCTATCGTGGAAACCAGCGACGCATGTCGCACCCCATGCTCAGTGAAGCCCATGACGCCGAGGTGCTCGTTGGCTTTCTCCACGAAGACCCCCACCTCTGTTATCTTCCTCACATCGTCAAGCACAAGGGCCATTCTCCTGCCTCCCGTTCCCAGGGACTATCCGGGTCATCCCGAAATCAGGCGCCAGCTTGGAGATACATGAAACCGCAGGCCCACACAAGGTGTGTTTGCGAGCGGGTGCAGACGGTCGTCATGGCCGCCAAGGAATAGCATGCCGGAGGCCGCGCGCCGGTATGCCGCCGGTGTGCCGCCAAGCGAGGGTGGGTTAACTCTCGTCCGTTCGACGCCCCGACGCAGCCGCCTTCGGGCAAGCCGCAAGCTACTGCGCGACTGTGCAGTCATGCGGCGGACGATCCGCCGTTCATCCGCTGATTATGCGGCCTACAATTCGCTACCAGCTGGCCAATCCTCCAGCGACTGGTTCGCCGAAAATCGGGTGACTTGCCGACGTGCGGTTCGCCAGTGAGTAGATGATTGTGCGCGCCAATGCTCTACCCATCCGCTGTTTCGCCAGCAAACGACTCGCACACGCCCGGCTGGCACCCGCTCGGCCGATCATGCACAGGACGATCAAAAGCCGCTCAGTGAGGGTGCAGAAATGCTCCCGAGCTTTGGGAGGGGTTGCCGATGATTGCACGAGGGGTGTCAAAATCCGGCTGCCTAGCCAGACGGGCCGGATTTTGGCGAAGCGCGCCCCGCTTGGGGCGCCGTCCCCGAGCGCAACACCGGCAACCCGGCAACTACTGGAAGAGGGGCGAGAACTAACGCACCCTTACTTCGAGGATAAGCCAGGGGACAGACCGCTTGGCTGATCGTGCGTGGGACGATCGTCAGCCTTTGACTGTCGCAGGATGTGACGCAACACCTCGCGGGGACATAGACTGTATCGGGAAGTAAAGGATCTTCCCCCCAGCGAGCGGCAAGTCTCCGAAATCTGGAGGGAGGGAGATGGCGGAGCCTCTGGCTGTAGGTGATTTCGTCACCAGGAAGTCTTATGATGGTGACGTCGTCTTCAAGGTCGTCGCCGTCGAGGGCGATAGCGTCCTGCTACGCGGCGTCCTGCTCAGGATCATGGCAGATGCCCCTACAAGCGACGTTGTGAAGGTCGAGCCGGAGCGTGCCCTCCTGGCACTGCGCTCTCTCGAACGCTTTGAAAGGAAAACAGGCTAAGTGGGGGTGCAAAAATGCTCCCGACTTTTGGGAGGGGTTGCCGGTGATTGCACGAGGGGTGTCAAAATCCGGCTGCCTAGCCGGACGGGCCGGATTTTGTCAAGACGCCCCGCTTGGGGCGCCGTCCCCGAGCGCAACACCGGCAACCCGGCAACTACTGGAAGAGGGGCGAGGACTAATGCACCTTCACTTAGGACCGCAAGTAGCGCCAGGAAAGGAGTGGTTTGAGGCATGCGGACCATTACCAGAGAAGAGCTTATGCAACTCGAACAGTACATTAAGACGCTTCCACCTCAGGACAAAGAGCCGCAGGTCCTCGCGAGCCCGCAGCAGCTCACGTTCGTCCTTGCAAGGGCCACATGGTTCAGGCAGCAGGCCCCCGAGGGCAGCAGAGTTCTCTGGATCGCTTCCACTGATTCAGGATACGTTACGAGGACGGTGAGCGAGGACTTCGTGGCAAACTGGGGCTCAGTGATCATGGCCGCGGATCAATTGTGGCTGGGCGTCGATGCAAACTCCGTCATCATGCTGTGGCAGCCCGGGGCGACTTTCTAGGCGTTGGGTTGGAGGGCTCGCGACAGGGCGTGCGGGCAGGCACACAAAATCAGGTGACCCCCGGGAAACGGGCGACCTTTCCCGGGGGATTACCGAATTAAGTGAAGGTGCACAAATGCATCCAACCCATGGGAGGGATCGCCGGTGACTCGGCCGGTGACCAGGACCTCACGCACCCTCACTTAGGCGCCTCAGTGGGGCGCGTGCCTACCGTGAGATCGCGAACTGCTTGCTCACGCCGTACGGGATGTAGAGCACCCACTTGAGGCCTTCGAGGGTCGGGTCAGCAGCGAAGTCCTTTGTGAACTTAGGGAAGATCAAGAACCCTCTTTTCCACGATCTCGCTGCCACCGGACCGTCGATATCATTCTTCACCGGGACCGGATAATAGTAGGTCTTTGCGATCTTCGCGGTCTCAACAGTATAGTAGGCCTCGAGCTGAGGGTATATCGACACCTCGTGGTCGAGCGTGTTCTCTATCAGGATATCGAACTTGATTTCCGCGGGAAGCTCCAGAAGGGCGAGAACGGTCACGCGGACGCCGTCGACCTCGCAGGGTTCCTTGAACATGACCCCCGGAAGGAAGCTGTCCGAAGCCCATCCGCGCCCACGCCTGCCATCGTCCACTATAGACCATCTGCCGTCGCCGGACTTTTGCGCTTTCACGTACCTGACACCGAAGTTGCCGTCGCCGTCCTTGAACACGACTTTCACAAGGTGGTAGTCGGCGAAGGTCGCGCTCTCGCAAGACACCAGGGCAGGAACGCCCGAGCGCTTCTCCCCCGTAGCGCTTGTGTATTCCACCCAGGACCTTGCCGCACCTGCTGCAAGTTTAATGGCCTCGGAATACTCACCCGATTCCATCGCAGTCACGTAGCGCACCGCGAGTTCCTGTGCATCCTTCGCGTCGTCGGCAAGAGCGGGACACGCTCGAACCATGGCGAGAACCAGCGCCAGCAACGACAGCGCGAACAGAACGGGCAGCTTCTTTGACATACCGCTCCCTCCCCAGCGTCCCCACGGCACACCTGGTATGTTGCACTGTGAAACCCGGACGGCCCGGCAGGCATCTCGTCACTGCCCTGCGAGCTCCGGCTCCTTGTCCTTCGCGGACTCGCCCTTGCCCAGCACGGCGCCGACAGCCGCCCGCGTGGTCTTTATGCGGACCTTATCTGCTATTTCAAGTACCAGCGAGTCTTCCTTCACATCCACGATCTGACCATATATCCCGCCTACGGTGATAACATGGTTCCCCTTGCGCAGAGAGTTCAGCATCTCCCGTCTCTTCTTCTGCTGAATCTGCTGGGGTCTGATGAGGAAGAAGTAGAACACGGCGAACATGAGCGCGAACATCAGAAGACTCGAGACAAGCGACCCTTGCTGTGCCGGCATCGACTTCACCCCTGCCTTGTGGTTTTTTCAGCGACGTCTCACTTAGTTCCACAGATGTCTCCAAACTCCTCCCCGGTCTCTTTGAAAGTGCCGTCGATGATGGAAGCCCGTATCCTGCGCATGACCCGTATCAGGAAGTACAGGTTGTGGTAGGATACCAGCCGAAGCCCAAGCATCTCTCCGGCCTTCAGGAGATGACGGATGTACGCGCGCGTGTAGCTCCGGCACACCCTGCAGTCGCATTCCGGGTCAAGTGGCAAGAAGTCGCGAGCGTACGCGGCGTCCCTGACGATGATCCTGCCCGAGCTGGTGAAGGCCGTTCCGTGCCTTGCGATCCGCGTGGGCAGCACGCAATCGAACATGTCGACGCCGCGGCTTACGCTCTCGATGAAATCCTCGGGCGTCCCCACCCCCATGAGGTACCTGGGCCTGTCTTCAGGCAAGTGCGCGACGGCGTGCTCGAGGGCCTCAAACATGAGATCCTTCGGTTCCCCCACCGAAAGCCCGCCTATCCCATACCCAGGGAAATCTATGTCCGCGAGTGCCCTGGCGCTTTCCTCGCGGAGATCGGGGAAAACGCCCCCCTGCACGATCCCGAAAAGCGCCTGGTCTTCGCGCGTGTGCGCAGCCTTGCACCTCTTCGCCCACTCCGTGGTCCGCCGCATCGCGTCCCTCACATAGTCGCGGTCTGCCGGATAGCGCACGCATTCGTCGAAGGCCATCGCGATGTCTGCCCCGAGCGCCTCCTGGATGGCGACGGCTCTCTCAGGCGTCAGAAAGTGCCTGGAGCCATCGATGTGCGACCTGAACTCCACTCCGTCGTCGGTGATGCTCCGCAGGTCGGCGAGGCTTGCCACCTGGAAGCCGCCGCTGTCCGTAAGTATGCCCCTGTGCCAGTTCATGAAGGCATGAAGGCCGCCCGCATCGCGCACGAGACCGGCCCCAGGCCGGAGGTACAGATGGTAGGTATTCGCCAGGACCATCTCGGCCCCCATTTCGAGCAGCTCATCCGGGGAGATACCCTTGACGCTGCCCTGGGTGCCGACGGGCATGAACACCGGCGTTTGTATCACCCCGTGGGGTGTTATGATCTCACCTGCGCGCGCAAGGCTCGACGGCGCCCGCGCAACCACTCTAAAGGTTATGGCCAAGGACGGATCCCCTTCCCGCGCCCCCCGAATGGTCCCCAAGACCCCCACAGCCTCACAGGAGGAGCATCGCATCGCCGAAACTAAAGAACCGGTACCTTTCCCTCACGGCGATCTCGTAGGCTGACATGACCCTCTCATAGCCGCCGAAGGCGCACACGAGCATGAGGAGGGTGGACCTCGGAAGGTGGAAGTTCGTGACAAGGGCATCAACCAGTTGAAACCGGTATCCCGGGTAGATGAATTTGCTTGTCCACCCGCGCGACGGCAGGACGCTGCCGTTGTCACCAGTTCGCAGTGACTCGAGGGTCCGCACCGCCGTCGTGCCCACCGCGAACACCCTGCCACCCCGGGCCCTGGTGCGGGTCAGGGCATGCGCAGCCTCGTCGCCTACGGTGAAGTACTCGGGGTGCATCACGTGTTCCTCTACGGTCTCCACCTTCACTGGTCGGAAGGTGCCCAGTCCCACGTGGAGGGTGACATAAACGATCTGAACGCCTTTCTCTTCGATTCTCTCGAGAAGCTCGCGCGTGAAGTGAAGCCCCGCGGTGGGTGCCGCCGCGGAAGCCTGCTTCGCCCGGTCCGCGTAGACCGTCTGGTATCGCTCGGGGTCGGCTATTTCTTTTCGGATATAGGGCGGAAGCGGCACACGGCCGATCTCCTCAACGATGCGGTCGAAATCCCCATCCGCACGGAACCGTACTATCCTGCCTCCTGCGGGAGTCTTGTCCAGCACCTCGGCTACCATGCGCTCACCAAAAAAAAGCCTGGTACCCGGCATTGCCTTTCTGCCGGGCTTCACCAGCACCTCCCAGATCTCGCCCTCGCCCTCGCCTTCACCTTCGCCTTTACCTTCATCCTCGCCCTCGCCCTCGCCCTCGCCGTCGACCCTGGACAGGAGGAGAACCTCAACCTTCCCGCCCGTCCCCTCGCGGGTGCCCATGAGCCGGGCTTTCATGACGCGAGTATCGTTAAGGACCAGGGCATCGCCGCTCGCGAGGTAGTCGACGATGTCGCGGAAGGACCTGTGCTCTATCTCGCCGTGTCTCGGCACGACCATGAGGCGCGACTCGTCCCGCCGCTCCAGAGGCTCCTGGGCCACGAGCTCCTGAGGCAGGTGGAAGTCAAAGTCGGCGACCTTCACTCCTCGCGGGCGCCTCCTCCGGACGTACGGGACATGTCAGCCCCTGTAAAGGCGCCCGGGAGCAGGTCGGCCGCCGCAACCACCCTGACGTTCCCTTTGAGGTTCGCCATGATAACCTGGATATCGGGCCCGAATTCGGCCAGGACCTGCCTGCATATGCCGCACGGCGCGCATGGCCCTTCGGTATCTCCGACGACCGCGATCGCCGAAAACTCTCGCTCGCCCTCGGACACCGCTTTGGCGACGGCACAGCGTTCGGCGCAGATGCCCGCCGGATACGACGCGTTCTCAACGTTACAACCTGTGTACACCCGCCCGCTTCGTCCGAGGAGCGCGGCTCCCACCGGAAAGTGTGAGTACGGGGCATACGCCCGCTTCCTCGCACCCTTCGCAAGCTCGATCAACCTGGCATGATCCATTCCAACACCTCCGAACCTCTTTAGCGTCTCTTGTATGCCCCCAGGGTCACCGTGCTCTCCTCTCTCACCTCGAGCTTCTTCCCATCACGCGCGAACCTCGCGCTGACCTCCGAGAGCGCGCGCCTGAGCGCCTGTGGGTCGCCCACAGCCTCGATGACCACGGGGTTCACGGGAATAGGCTGCTGGTTCACAAGGATGACGGGACCTGCGCATCTTACCGACGACTGCGCGATGATGCGCTGCCCGCCCACCTCGGCCCCTCTCGCCCCGGAATAGAACAGGAGGTTAAGGATCTCCTTGATGTCCCTCTCATGGACGATCTCGCGGCTCCGGTAGCCGTCCTGCGCGTCGTAGGCGCGTACGACCACCCCTGGCCCGACGAGCTCCGCTGCGCCGGCAACCTCTCTTAGCTTCGCAAGCGCCTCGCGCAGCGCCCTGACCTCCTCCTGCAGTCTCTGGATGTCCTGGTACGCCTGCTTCTCCTGCTCAGCCCTTGACCACGAGGCGAAGCCTGCACGTGCGAAGCCAAGGGCCTCCTCTGCATCTCTGGCCTCTACGCAAAGCGCCCTGGCAACCTCGGCAGGGCTTGCGGCAAGCCCGATGGCAGCGTCGAGGCGCGAGAGCGCGTCCTTCACATACGGTACGTCCTGCACCCCGGCCTTGTCTGCGATGGAGCGGAGATGCAACGCCACCGCATACCCGCCCCGCCGCGCCATCTCCAGGTCGTCCATCTCCCCGGGAAAGCGAAAGAGCGACATCCTGCGGGCGAGGGCCACGCTGTCGAGGGCGAGAAGAAGGGCGGCACACACGAGAAGTAGACGCAGCGTGCGCTGTCGGGCCTCGCCCTGCTGCCGTCTCTCTGACCTCGAAGGCCCCCGGAGCGTCAACGCCTACTGGCCCTCCTTTCGGAAAGCGCTCAACACAAGATTATCCTGTCTCTCGATCTCCACGCGTATGCCCCACGGTTTAAGGCTGTTCCGGATGAGCTCCAGGCTGCTCGCGAGAAGCTGAGGGTCTCCCACTGCGCGGATGACTACGGGGTTCACAGCAATGGGCTGCTGGTTCACGAGGAGCAGCGGGCCCGCGCTTCTTATCGACGACGTAGCTACGAGCCTCTGGCCCCCTACCTCCACGCCCGACGCGCCTGCCGCGAACAGCTCGTTCACCATGTCCCTGATGTCTTTCTCCTGGACCACGTCCTCCCTCGAGTACCCGCCCGGGGCGTCGTAAACCCTGACGACGATACCCTGCCCCTCCAGCGGGCTGTAGCCTGCCGAGCGTCGCAGGCTCTCGAGCGCCGAGCGAAGGTTGTCGAGCTCCGCCTGGAGGAGCCTGAGAGCGTCCTGCGTCGTTCTGGGGGCTATCAGGGACGCCTTGCCGTTCAGGATCTCCACCTCTACAGGCCCGGACAGGCTCGCGAGGGTGGGCTCAGTCCGAAGCCTCGCCGTCGTCTCAGGCGAGAGGGCAAGGTCCTTTCCTTCCACTGTGACCTGGCCGTCCTTGCCCCGCGCCACCGTGATCACCGTCTTCCCGGTGACGCTCCTTATGGCCGGGTCCTGGCTTATTATCCACAGGACCAGCTCTCTTCGCTGGTTCTCCTCCTCGCGCGCGATGACGTCCTGCACCGCCCTGCCGTACGTCGTGATGGCCGACGCGATCTCTTCGCCGCTCACGGCCTGCTCTATCTCGAACTTGAACTTCGCGAGAGCGTCCCGCACAGCCGAGTTCCTGGCAAGGCCGGAATGCGCGCAGGTCGATTCGTAGTAGTTGGCAAGGGCTCTCGCCCCTCCGCGCACTATCTCGGTGTCGGTGATCTCCCCGGGAAACCTCAGGAGATCGAGCGACCGGGCCAGCATGGCCACATTCGCAGCCATGAGAAGAACAAGGAGCACTATGAGCGTCCTCATCCCAGCACCCGAAGGCTCTCGCACGCCAGAAACCTCCTCGTCCCGACTCGACCACATTATAGCAGAAAAGCCCCGCCGTATCCACAAGAGTCCAGAGCAACGCCACAAGGACTCCACGCCGCGGCGGCGTATAGTATGGACTAAGCGAAGGTGGGCGGTGGGCGGACGAGGGGCACCTCGGCCCGCCGGAAGGAGGACTTAGCTGTGGTACATTCGCCGACGATAGCTCTTATTCTGGCGCTTGCGATTCTCTCTACCGCAATACAGGGACAGGCGCGCGCATCGTCTCACGAAGGCTGGTTCGTACGTGGCGGGACGGTTGATGTGCGAGCCGAGCCTGCGGACGGCGCAGAGCGCGTCACCCAAGCTCACCTCGGCACAGAAGTCGTGGTCATCGGTGAGGCGGACGATTGGGCGAAGGTGCGCATCCCAGTGCAGGGGAACTACCCTGGCTGGATAAGGAAGTCCGCTATCGTGCCGGCACGGGAAGCCGGAGCCTTCGCGAGCGCGAAGCAACTCGCAGTGGTGCGGGTCGCAAGAGCCCCCGTGTTTCGCAGCGAGCAGGGCGGCGAACCGGTGGTGGCCCAGGTTACTCTCGGCGCGCGCCTTGCCGTTCTCGGAAGGCGCGGCAGGCTTGTGCGGGTGGCCTTCCCCGGCGGCGAGTCCGGGTACATCGCCGAGGATGCTGTGGCCCTCTATGACAGGGACGGCACACCGCCGCGCCGGGGGGCGGACGACATCATCAAGACGGCAACGCAGCTTCTGGGGGTGCCATACCTCTGGGGCGGCATGAGCACTGACGGTGTGGACTGCTCCGGCTTCGTGTACACGGTGTTCTACGCCAACGGCATCGTGCTTCCGCGCGACGCTCACGAACAGTACACGGTCGGAACGCCTGTAGGTCGTGGGGACCTTCGCCCGGGCGACCTGGTGTTCTACTCCACATACGCTGCCGGAGCATCCCACGTGGGCATCTACATGGGCGAGCACAGGGTGATCCAGTCGGGGTCCAGGACACGCGGCGTCGCTGTCATCGATCTCGACGACCCACACTACGGCCCGAAGTACATCGGTGCGCGCCGGGTGCTGTAACTCGCCGTGGAAACACCTAAGTGAGGGTGCGTCAGGCCTTGTCCCTTTTCCAGTAGTTGCCGGGTTGCCGGTGTTGTACTCGGGCACGGCGCCCCAAGCGGGGCGCGCTTCGCCAAACTCCGGCCCGTCTGGCCAGCGGCCGGATCTTGACACCTCTTGTGCAATCGCCGGCAACCCCTCCCAAAAAACCGGAACCATTCTTGCACCCTCACTTAGAGGAGGCGGAGGAGGGCGCGGGCCACGGGGACAAGTTTCGGCCCGAGGACCGCGGCACCCACGACGGTCGCCCACGCGGCGCTTACAAGCACAGTTCCCGCGGCTATGTCCTTCACGGTCTTGACCCGAATTTCCCAGGTAGGGCAGGCTATATCACAGATGAGTTCGAGGGCGGTGTTGGCAAGCTCGCAGATGAGGACGAGGGCGATGGCAAGGGCGAGGCACGCAAGCTCGACCATCGATACCCCGAGGGCGCCCGCGGCCGCCAGCACAGAGGCGGCCGCGATGAAATGAATGCGCATGTTGCGCTCGGTGGAGAGCACAGCCTTCACGCCCTGCACAGCGCAGCGAAAGCTCTCTCCGAGCGACCTGGTCTTCACCGGCCGTCACTCCCCTCGTGACAGGCGGGAGCCCCACCCGTGGCGGCAGGCGGGGCGACCTCCGCAAGGATCTCCTTCTCGTGCGCCTCCATCTCCTCGGCATCCTCGCAAGTCTCGTGATCGTACCCGAGGAGATGCAGAAGGCCGTGGATGGCGAGGAGCACCACATGGCGGGTAAGGCCTCCTGTCTCCGACGCCTCGCGAGCGGCCGTCTCGAGCGAGATGACTATGTCGCCAAGGATGGCTGGCTCCTCCGGCACATCCTGATCATCCATTCCGAAGGACAGCACGTCAGTGGGTGCGTCCTTCCTGCGGAACTTCTTGTTCAGCTCGTGAATTCGCTCGTCATCCACAAGGGCTATGCTCACCTCGACCCCCGTGGGGTCCATTCCCTCGCGGGCAAGCCCGACTGTCACCGCACGATCCAGCGCGGCTGAAAGCTCTCCGGTGATCTCGATCCTGTCCTGGAGGTTCACGATCTCAACAGGCACGCACGACCCCTCCATGCAGACGAGCGCAAGGCCTATGCCCGCTTCGCCTCGAGGTCTTTGAGGCTAATGTCGGGATACTCGATCCTGGCGTGGAATATCCCCGTGAGCACCCGCACGAAAGCCCGAGCGACCCCGTCGAGGTCCTTGAGCGTCAGGTCGCACTCGTCGAATTGTCCGTCAGCTAGCCTTTCCTTTATTATCTTTCGCACGAGCCCCTCGATTCGGCCGGGCGTGGGCCTGGCCAGCGACCGCACCGCCGCCTCCACCGAGTCGGCCAGCATGACTATGGCGGCCTCCTTGGTTTGGGGCTTGGGACCGGGATAACGGAAGTCCTCCTCATCCACGGTTTCCTCGCGACCTCCGTCTGTGGCTTTGTGGTAGAAGTACGGCACGAGACTCGTCCCATGGTGCTCCCGGATGATGTCGATGATGGCCTCCGGGAGCCTGTGGCGAATCCCCAGCTCGACTCCGTCCTTCACGTGGGATGTTATGACGAGGGTGCTCAGAGTGGGAGCTATCTTGTCATGGGGATTATCCTGCATGAGCTGGTTCTCCACAAAGAAGTAGGGGCGTTTCATTTTGCCCACGTCGTGGTAGTATGAGCCCACCCGCACAAGGAGCGAGTCGGCCCCCACCGCCTCTGCGGCGGCTTCGGCCAGGTTCCCCACGATTATGCTGTGATGGTACGTCCCTGGCGCCTCCACCAGTAACCTCCTGAGGAGTGGCTGGGTCGGGTTAGAAAGCTCCAGCAGCTTGATGGAGGACGTTATGCGGAACAGATTCTCGAAGAACGGCAGAAACCCGATTGTCACCACCGTGGACAGGACGCCGTTTATGAGGCCCAGGTACCAGAACCGCGAAATGGACGGATCTCCCACCGGTGGCCCGATGGCCGCTATAACGAGAGCCCCCGCGGCACCCACCACAGCGCCTGCCCGCATGAGGTCAGAGCGCTCCGATATCCTGGTAACGCAGAAGGTGCCCGCAAGCCCTGAGACGGTAGCTGCCGTGGCCACAGGGAAGGATCCCCCGCCGATCACACCTGTGAGGGCGCCGAACACGATCGCGGAGAGAGCTGACAGCCTCGCGTCCACGAGCACGGCTATGAGCATGGTCCCGAGGCTCACCGGCACCAGAAAGCCCGCGCCGGGCCATGGGATGGAGCATATCACGGCGGCGGCAACCGCGATCATCACGATGACCGTGCCAAGGAGCAGCAGGAGTTTCGCGCTGAAAAAGACGTCGCGCCGATGAAGATACAGGTACACCCCGATTACGGCGACCAGCACCACAACAAGGATGAAGATACTGCCAAGCATGAAGGGGTTGAACCTCGGTGCGAGGAGCCCCAGGTCCTGCAAGATGGCGATGTGGTCTTCAGTGGCGATCTCGCCGCGCCTGATGACCACCTGGCCTTTAAGGATCATCACCGGCTTGACCTGGCGGATGGCGGCCTCGCGCGCCTTCTCTACCTTTCCGGGGTTAAGGACCAGGTTCGGGCTTATCTGGCTTGCAACGACCTCGGTGACTGCCTTCTGGGTCGCGTCGGGCAAGCCAAGGGACCCGACGGCGTCGGCGGCCCGCTTCGTTGCGGCGTCAAGCGTCTCCTTGCTGACCCGCATCTCTCTCATGATCCGTCCGACCACCGACTTGGCTCCCGCCCTCGCCGTCTCGAACTCCTCCTGGGAGAGGACCATAAGGGCAGCAAGGGTCTCGCGGGAGAGCCTCGTGCCGAAGTCCCTGGCGGCCCTGGCGGACAACCGGGAAACGGCGTTCTCGATGCCAGCGCCGTGCCAGGCAGGTTCGCCTCCCTGATTGTTTACGCCCTGTTGCACCGCGCCCAGCTTCCGGCGCTCATCGGCAATGGCACTGAATATGAGATCTATGGTGTCCTCGGCGCTGATGCTCGCAGCAAGGCTGATGTCGTAGTTCGCCGGCGACGCGTTGGCCTCCTTTATGGCTTCCCTCGCCGCCTCCTCGCGTAGCCGCTCGGTGGCAGGGCGGTTGATGATGTCACGGGACGCCTCCACGTCAACCTTGCTCGGCTGGCCGACCTCCAGGTCTACGCGCCTCGGGACGAGGATCGCCGAGAGGATCAGGACCAGCGCGATGGTGACACCTGCCGCCACCAGGGCGCGGTGAAGCACAGGATCGGACCAGAGGCCGTTCCTCTTCTCGGGCGCCGGTGCGAGGTTTGCGGTAGGCTTTCCCGTCGGAACAGGCACGCGTCTCCCCCCTATGCCTCTCCCTTCTCGTGTTCGTACCTTTCGTAAGCCCTTATGACTTTCTGGACGAGCTCGTTGCGCACCACGTCCCTGTCGGTGAGGTACACGAATTCGACCCCTTCGACGCCCCGCAGGATATGCTGGACCTCCTCGAGACCCGACAACTTCCGGCTCGGAAGGTCAATCTGGGTGAGGTCCCCTGTCACGACCACTCTCGAGCCGAACCCCATCCTCGTCAGGAACATCTTCATCTGCTCATGCGTGGTGTTCTGCGCCTCGTCCAGGATGATGAAGGAGTCATCAAGAGTCCGCCCACGCATGTACGCAAGAGGCGCGATCTCGATGATGCCTCTCTCCATGTGCTTTCTGAACGTGTCAACGCCGACTATGTCGTATATGGCGTCATAGAGAGGCCTCAGGTACGGGTCAACCTTCTCCTGAAGATCGCCCGGCAAAAAGCCCAGCTTCTCACCGGCCTCAACCACGGGGCGCGTCAGCACGATCCGCGATATCTCCTTGTTCTTGAGGGCCGCAATGGCCATCGCCATGGCGAGATAAGTCTTGCCCGTGCCGGCGGGGCCGATGGCAAAGACTATGCCCGACCTCCGCATCGCCTCGATGTACCTCTTCTGGCCCAGGGTCTTGGCGCATATCCGCTTGCCCCTGGTGGTAACCTGGACGACGTCGCTCATGACCTCAACGAGGCTTGTCCCACTGCCCTCTCTCACCGTGTCTATAGCATACCTGATGTCGCCCGTTGTGAGCCGATGGCCGGCCCTCACGATCTCCAGAAGCTCCGTGAGCACCTGGCGAGCCCTCGCCACCTTGACCGGGTCACCATCGATGGCCACATCGTCCCCGCGGGACGATATGGTGACGCCAAGCTCTTTCTCAACGAGTCGCAGCGTCTCGTCGCGTCTTCCGAAGAGGGCCATGGCCTCATGCACGTCCCTGAGCGGTAGCCTTTCAGGAGCGGTCTGGACGTTCAATCTCCCGCTCTTGCCTCCTCTCCCTGGCTATATCCTCTGTAGTCTCTATCGTCATCGTAAGGGTTAGGACTCCGCCTTGAGAGTACCTGACGTCTTCCCTCTCGTCAAGGACCCTGGCACCTCGTGGCAGCCTCGCCTCGAGGGCCCTTCGCGCCCTCTCGCGCGCCTCGGCCAGCACCTCATCCCTGTCGACGACCTCGGCCCGGCGGATGACCTCACGATACGTCGTGACATCAAGCCCGATGGAATACCCGGACCAGCCGCCAAGAGGTACCGCGTACGATCTTTCGTCCTCTTCGTAGTCGGCAAACGGCGGGGCCTTCGGGCCGACTACAAAGGTGAGCCCGCCGACCGCAAAGCGACGCGTCCGGGCCACCCTGCCGGTCTCCGTGACGATCTCCTTCACAAGTCTGCATTTCTCCGAATGGGTACGCCAGACCCTAGCGAGCACTATTCCGCGGGCGTTCACAACCTCGACCGTCTTCGACTCGCCATCCTGGTCCTGGGACCAAAGGATGAGCCCTGCGATCAGCACCTGGCCCTTCGTGACCGTGTCGCCCTCGCTCACGAGCGGTTCCCCGGAGAGCACGATGATGTTGGTGACGAGCGCGTTCTCCGCGGCCACCACATCCACCACACCAGGACTCATATCAGGCAGGGTCTTCTCTACAACCTCGATATTCACCATCGTTCCCCTGACGTGGACGGCCGCCCACGCAAGGTCGGGGAACTCCGCCAGGATGCTCCTGGCGACTTTTCCGGGATCGATGGACCTTTTCAGCACACCCGGGCGAAGCCCGTGCCTCGCCGCCAGCTCGAGGACGGCCTCGGGCTTCGTCCTTTCGACACCTGAGACGTCCACGAACCAGACGAACGACGAGAGCACATACAGAGCAACAGAAAAGAGGATTGCGCCGGCGACGAGGCCCTTTCGCCTGGCGAGCCTCCGCACGAGGAACGGCACGCCCACTTTCTCCTCGATTCGCCCCCGGCAATCCGTCTCCCTCAGTATCCGCCCAAGAGAGGGAAGATCGTGAAGATAGGCCCTTGCGACGAGGGAGCGGTCGTCGACCCTGGATATGTCCCAGAGGTCTATCCCGCGCGCCAGGGCCGTGTTCACGAACTTCTCAAGGGTCCTTCCCTTGACTGCTATTATAACATACCCCTTGAAGTAAGACCACAGGTCCGCGAGAGCCACGGACCACCCCTCCCAGTGGCGGGGTAAGCCTTATTCCCCCAGCGCGATGCGGTGTATACGCCCATCGATGGCTATCTCGCTCTTCGTGATCCTGCCGATGGATAGGCCCCTGCCTTCCACCGCGACCTCGCCTCTTGAAGTCGCCACCCTGACCCGCTGCCGCGTGTATTCGACAATGCCCTGGTGATTCTCCACGGTCAGCTGCACGTTCCCCACGAGGACGATCCTCGGCATGTCGAGGAGGACGTTCTTCGGAATCTCAAAGAGGTCAGCAAGCTTCTCTTCTACGCGGCCCGTTATGCCGTCCTTGCCACCCACCTGCATCGTGCCTCCCGTCCCTTTCGGGCCAGGCCACCCTCCGCGCCACCGGACCCTTTCACAGAGCGCCTGACCGGGGAGGCGGCCGTGGTTACACCGTCAGCACTATTTAAGTGTATTCCTGCAGGCAGGGCAACTTGCCCCTAGATCCTGCCACCAGACGATGGCGCCCGGCTGCAGCCGGAGGCTTCAGCCGGGCGTTCGCATTTTGGAGTCCTCTTCGTGAGGGCGCAAAGATGCTCGCGACTTTGGGAGGGGTTGCCGGTGACTCAAAGAGAGAGTGCAACACCGGCAACCCAGCAACTACTGGAAAACGGACAAGAACCGGCGTACCTTAACTTACAGCCGGATTCTGCGTCTGAGGGCACGGGGAGGGCCCAGCACCTCAGCCAGCACCACCGCACGCATGAGCTCCTCAGGCCCGAGTTCGCCGATGATGTCCGTGGCGGCCCGCGTGTCAGGCAGGTCGTACCGCCCCCGGCGTTCCTCGGTCGATGCGCTGACGCGACGCCGTGAAGGCGCGGAGGGGCGGCCCAGTCCCGTGTCCGTTGCCCATTCCCCAGCCTCCGCCCATTCCAGGCTGAGGCCTTCTTCAGAGAACCACTCCTCGGTCGAGCGCCGACGCCCTCTACGCCCGCGTGTCTCCTCAGGGGGCCGCTGGTACACCGGGTGCGCCGCGGCCGACCCCTCGGGAGCCGGAGGTTCCGGACGGCCTTCGAGGGTGCGACCGGGCTGCACCGTCATATCGTCCCGGGCCTCGGACGCCACCGGGCCCTCAGCGGGGCTCGCCGGCACGCCCGCGCCGGTCCCTGTCCCGGGCGCCTCCGACGGTGGTATCCGGGGCCATGGGGCGCCCGCGCCCCTGGTCCTTCCCTGGCGCCCCTTTGAGACGGCCGCTATGGCCACGGCAACCATATAGAGCAGAAACAGAAGCCCGAAAATGGCATCCATCAGATCATCACTTCTTCTTCTCGTCTTCAGCGGGCGGCTCATCAACGGGCTCCCGCGGTTCGCTGACACCTGCTATAGACTGTCTCATGCGCGTGTCGGCCAGCACGTTCTGCAACTGGTAGTAGTCGAGGACCCCAAGCTTGCCCGAGCGGAGCGCCTCCGCAAGCGCCTTCGGGACCTCGGCCTCCGCCTGGACCACCCTCGCGCGCATCTCCTGAACCTGCGCTTTCATTTCCTGCTCTCGCGCAAGCGCTGCGAACCTCCGCTCGGCAGCCTTCGCCTGTGCGATGTTCTTGTCGGCCTCGGCCTGGTCCATCTGCAGTTGCGCGCCGATGTTCCTTCCGACGTCCACATCGGCTATGTCGATGGAAAGTATCTCGAAGGCGGTGCCTGCGTCGAGACCTTTGCTCAGCACGGTGCGGGAGATCTTGTCGGGGTTCTCCAGCACCTCCTTGTGGCTCTCAGCCGAGCCCACGGTTGTCACCACGCCTTCGCCGACCCTCGCGATGATGGTGGCCTCACCCGCGCCGCCGACGAGCCTGTCGATGTTGGCGCGCACCGTCACCCGGGCCTTGGCCTTGAGCTCAATGCCGTCCTTCGCGACCGCAGCCACCACGGGCGTCTCGATCACCTTCGGGTTCACGCTCATCTGAACGGCCTCCAGAACGTTTCTGCCCGCAAGGTCTATGGCGCACGCCCGCTCGAACGACAGATTGATCTCCGCCCGCTGGGCCGCGATGAGCGCGTCAACCACACGGTCGACGTTGCCTCCGGCAAGGAAGTGCGCCTCCAGCTTGTCCACGCTCACTTGAAGGCCGGCCTTCACCGCCTTGATAAGCGGCAGGATGATCCGCCCCGGTGGAACCCGGCGCAAGCGCATCCCCACTAAGGTGAAGATGCCCACGTGCACCCCGGCTGCCCACGCGGATACCCAGAGGCCCACCGGCACGAAGTTCAGCAGGATGAGCAGACCGACGATGATAAGGACAGGCAGGATCAAGAACGCGTATACCGCTCCCATTTCCATTACCTCCCGGTTAGGTTTATGGCGATGGTGTGATGGTTCCCTTTCGAGGTTCACATGTCAGCCGCGCCGCTCACTTTCCTCCTGGACGCGCACCACGAGGCGCGCCCCCGCGACGTCCACGACTTCCACGACAGCGTCCTTCGGAATGAAATCCCCCTCTGACACCGCGTCGAGCCTTGCGCCGTCGACTAGTATGGTGCCGCTCGGTCGCATTACGGTCAGAGTCCTTCCTAGCCGGCCCAGGTAAGCCTGACGCTCGGGCGTCGCGACGTAACCTTCGCGGGCTGCTTCGCTCGTTCTCAGAATGAGCCGTCCGATGGCGGGCGACCTCCCGAGGTACTTGAACGCCGTTGCAACGATGAACGCCGTGACTACGATGGAGAATGAGATCACGAACGCGGCCTCGCGCAGATCCCTGAAGCTCAAGACGAGCGAGGCGAATATGGCGACGATCCCGCCGATGCCTGCGACGCCGAATCCGGGTATGAGGAAGGCCTCTACCATGAGCAGGATGAAGCCCAGGATGAACAGGCCCACGACCTCCCACCCCGCGATGCCCGCGATCATCCTGCCGCCGAAAAAGAGCGCGAGCGCGACTAATCCGGCCGTGCCAGGCACTCCCCACCCAGGCGAGGTGACCTCGAATAGGAGCCCCAGGAAGCCTATGATGAGAAGTATCGAGCTTACGGTCGGCTCCGTCAGGAAGCGGGCGACCTTCTCAGCCCAGTTTTGCCGCACCTCCACGAGCTCCGCGTCGGCGAACCCGAACTTGCGTAGCACCTCCCCCCTGGTGCCCGCCACGAGATCGGCGAGCCCAAGCTCCTTCGCTTTGTGCGCCGTAAGGGTGAGGAGCTTGCCCTGTCCTATGAGACCCTCTATGACTATACCGGCATCGACCATAGCCGCGGCGACCCTGGGGTCACGTCCTCTGGCCTCGGCAGTCGCCTCGAACTCGCCGCGTAGCGCGGAGACGGCCTTTTCCTCCTTCGGGATGGTCTCGGCCGCCCCGATGCTTGCGCCGGGAGCCATCGCGATCTTCTCCGCGGCGAGCGTGACCAGCGCCCCCGCCGACCATGCCCTCCCTTTAACGAAAGCCACGGAAGGCACCCCAAGGTCGAAAATGAGATCGCGTATCTCGGTGGCGGCATCAACACGGCCTCCGAAGGTATCGACCTCGATCAGGACGCATGCGGCCCGGGCGTCCCGAGCGGCTTCGAACCCTCTCTTCAGGTACGCCGCAAGGCCCGGCTCGATAGGTCCCTCCACGCTGAGCACGTATACCATCTTGTCTTCCGGAGCCTGCTGCGAGCATACGCTGCCCGCCGCAAGCGTAAGCGCAAACCCGCCCACTAGCGCCAGGGCGAGAAGAATCACGGCGATTCGCTGGGATGGGCGCCTCATTTCAACCCCTCGCTCTACTCCGGCCCGGTGGCCTGGCTTCCGGCGCACAGCGAATGATGCCCGACGAGAGTCGGGCATCATTCGCTGTGCCAAGGCTAGTATCGGAACCTGCGCTTGCGCGCGGCCTCAGACTTCTTCTTCCGCCGCACGCTCGGCTTCTCGTAATGCTCGTGCTTCCGAAGTTCAGCGAAAACTCCCGACTTCTGGCACTCCCGCTTGAACCTGCGGAGCGCGCTATCGAGGGATTCGTTTTTTCCGACACGTACCTCCGACATCCGATCTCCCTCCCTCCGCAACCACGATCTTTACCCGACGGTGCTGCGACTTGAGGCAGCCAGCTGTGGTGGCGGAGACCAGTCGGGCACTCGCCGAAAAGACCTACGCGAGATTATACCCCAGCGCTCGATCATATGTCAATCTAGAACCTGCGCTGCGCGCCGCCTGCGCAGCAACCCGCACCGGCCTGCGCAAGGCAGTCATCCAGGGGGCCACCCAAGCCGCCTTCCTCCGAGAACGTGCAGGTGGATGTGGAAGACGCTCTGGCCCGCCTTCTCACCGCAGTTTCCCACCACCCGGAACCCGTCACCCACCCCCAGTTTTGATGCAAGCCTTGTGGCAACGGTCAGGAGATGCCCCATCAGGGCCTCATCGGGCTCGGCCAGCTCGGCCAGGGAACTTACGTGCCGCTTCGGGATGACGAGCACGTGAACGGGCGCCTGGGGATTGATGTCACGGAAGGCAAGCGCTTGGTCGTCTTCGTACACGACATCCGCGGGTAATTCTCGGCTGGCGATCTTGCAAAACAGGCACTCTCGTTCCGCCCCGGCGATGCGCGGACGGGTCTCGGTCTCGGTCGCTGTCATGGCAGTCCCTCCCTGATGATTATTACTTCTCCCCCAGCCGCTCTGATCCTTCCTTTGCAACCTCTTGTTGAAGAACTCTTTTCGCCGTGACCCCGCTCGCGTCCGCAGCAACGACGGACACCGGGACAAGCTCTCCTGCGAGGTCCGCCTCTCCCGGAAACTCGATTCTCACGTAAGTGCTGCCGACCCCACGCACGACACCGCGACCAACCTCATAGCCCTCCACGAGCGCCTCTTCGCGGCTCCCCACCAGGCTCCGGTGGAACTTAAGCGCAAGCTCGTGCCCAAGCGCGATCATGGTCTCGCTCCGTGCGTGCCTCGTGGCGGGGTCCACCTGCCCTCCCATGCGGGCGGCCCGGGTCCCGGGCCGCGGCGAGTACGCGAACACGTGCATCCTCGAGAAAGCCATGCGCCTCGCAAACTCGCGGGATCGCGCGAACCTCTCGTCCGTTTCGCCCGGGAAGCCCACCATGATGTCGGTGGTAATGCCCACGGGCCAGACCTCCTCGCGGATCCGGTCGATAAGACGCTCGTAGTCGGACGTCCGGTATTTCCTGTTCATCATTGCCAGGATATCATCGTCCCCGCTCTGGAGCGGTATGTGGAAGTGCTTTGCGACCCTCGGAAGGCCCGCCACGGCCCGTATGAGGCGCTCACCCACATCGAGAGGCTCCACCGAGCTCACCCTCACCCGCCCGAGTCCCGGCACCTCGTGGACACGCTCTACGAGCCACGCAAGGTCCGGCCGGACGCCGTTCCCCAGCTTGCCCAGGTCCCTGCCGTACGCCCCGAGGTGGATACCGGTTAGGACGATCTCTCTGTGGCCCGCCTCCACGAACCTCTGCACCTCAGCAAGCACGCTTTCGGGGTCCCGGCTTCTGGACGCCCCACGCGCGTAAGGCACCCTGCAGTAGGAGCAGAACTCATCGCAGCCTTCCTGGACCTTGATGAACCTGCGAGTCTTCGCGTGCGGCCCTGCGAGAGGAAGCTCCTCAAAGGGGCCACCGGGACGGCCCCCGCGCACCTCGACCACGGGACCCTGGCCCTGGATGGCTTTCTCCACAAGGTCCACGAGCTTTCCTCTCTCCCGAATCCCGGCGACCACGTCGACCCCGGGTATGGAAGCAACCTCATCGGGCGCGACCTGCGCGTAGCAACCCACCACAGCTACGATGGCTGAACGGTTCCGCCGCTTTGCCCGGCGAATGGCTTGCCTGGACTTCTTTTCACTTGTGCTCGTGACCGTGCACGTGTTGATGCAGTACACGTCCGCCGGGGACTCGAAGTCCACGACGTCGTAGCCGCGCTCGCGGAAAAGCCTTGCGAGGCTTTCCGTGTCATACTGGTTCACCTTGCACCCTAGAGTGTAGAAGGCGCATCTTCGCGTCTTCTGAGGCAACTACCCCATCTCCCCGGCCTCATACAGGATGATGGAAGCCACCACGAGACCCGCCGTTTCCGTCCGGAGGATCCTCGGGCCCAGCCCGCATGTGACGGCCCCGCACGCGACAGCCTGTCCAACCTCTTCCCGGGAAAACCCACCCTCCGGCCCGACGAAGACGAGAATGTCGCGGGCGCCCCGGCGCTCCCGCAGCACCTCTCGGATGCTCCGCGATCTTTCCAGCTCCCAGAGCATGATGATGAGGCGGTCGTCCGCCGCGGATGCGTCCGGGCCAGTGCCGGAGGCCACCTGGCCCAGTGCCTCCTGAAAGCCCATGATCTCAAGCACATCCGGCACCCGCTGCCGCCCGGACTGTTTGGAGGCTTCGCGCGCGATCCGCCTCCACCGCTCCACCCGCCTCGCGGTCCCCGACGGGTCTGGCCTTGCCACGGTGCGCTCGGTCACCACGGGCACGAACCGGCTTACGCCTATCTCGGTGTTCTTCCTGACGACCTCATCCATCTTGTCGCCCTTCGGAAGCCCCTGAAGAATAGTAATGAATACAGAGGGCTCGCGGCATACGTCGCTGCCCTCTGCCAGCATCACCAGCACCTCGTCGCCTCCGGCCCTTACGATGACGCCACGGCGTTCCGCCCCGGCGCCGTCCACGGCCTCGACCTCATCCCCCGGCCCGAGCCTGAGGACGCGAAGGATATGGCGGGCATCCTGGCCGGTTATGGCTACCGTGGACCCAGCCGTGGTGACCCCGGGCACGAAGAACCTCGGACGCCCCCGCTCACCCGTGGCGCTCCCACGCGTCGCGGACCTTCTGGAAGAAACTTCTCGGCTCATCGTCGGTTTTGTGCGCCCCTCGTAGCCTCGCAAGCTCCCGGATAAGCTCCTTCTCCCTGTCTGTGAGCCTCGTCGGCGTCACCACTTTCACCCTGACGTACTGGTCTCCACGGGGACCGCCGTGCACATCGGAAATCCCCTTGCCCCGCAGGCGGAAGGCTGTGCCGGTTTGAGTCCCCTCCGGGATGTGAAGTGATGCCCTGCCGTCAAGCGCAGGCACCTCTATGTCATCACCGAGAGCTGCCTGCCAGATACTTATGGGGATCTCGCAGAATATATCGTTCCCTTCCCGCTGGAAAACCCCGTGCGGTCTCACGGTGACGAAGACGAAAAGGTCCCCGGGCGGCCCGCCGCGCACCCCGGCTTCGCCCTCACCGGCCACCCGCACGCGCATTCCGGAGTCCACTCCGGCAGGGATCCTCACCCTGAGCTTCTTGCGCTTACGGACTCTGCCCCGGCCCTGACACGCCTGGCACGGCGACTCGATCACGCTGCCCTCGCCTCCGCACCTGGGGCACGTGGTGATGCTGGTGAACCTCCCGAAGGCGGTGGTCCGCACCTGGGTGGTCTGGCCTCGACCGCCACACACCGGGCACGTGACAGGCGATGTGCCGGGCTTTGCACCCGTGCCACCGCACGTGGAGCAAGCATCGAGGCGTACCACCTCGATCTCCCTCTCAAGACCGAAGGCGGCTTCTTCCAGCGAAATCTCGAGATCGTAGCGGAGGTCGGCTCCTCTCTCCGGGCCCGGCCTCGCAGGCCTCGTGCCTCCGAAGCCGCCGCCGAAGAACATGTCGAAGATGCTGTCGAACGACGTCCCGAAGTCGCCGAAATCCCAGCCGCCCATGCCGCCAGGCCCGCCGGCCGGGCCTTCCGCGGCATGGCCGAACTGGTCGTAGCGACGGCGCTTCTCCGGGTCGGATAGCACCTCGTACGCCTCGTTTATCTCCTTGAACTTCTCCTCGGCGGAGGGATCCTCTTTGTTCATGTCCGGGTGGTACTTGCGCGCAAGCTTCCGGAAGGCTTTCTTGATCTCATCCTGGCTTGCGTTTCTGTCCACACCCAGGACTTCGTAGTAGTCGCGCTTTGCCAATCTTCACACCCCTGGGCATGCGGCGCACAAGCCGCAAGATGCGGGGTTACTCGTCCTTGACCTCTTTATACTCGGCGTCGACGACATCGTCGCGCCCGCCTGACCTGGCTCCTCCTGCGCCTCCCGAAGAGCCGCCGGTCCCCGTCGCCCCGCCGCCGCCCGCGCCGGCGCTGGCTCCGGCTCCAGCCGCCTGGGCGCGGCTGTACATTGCCGTTGTCACCTCGTGCAGCGCGCCGAGGAGATCGTCCTTGCGGGCTTTGATGGCTGCGATGTCCTTGCCGGCAAGCGCAGAGCGCAGGGCATCTTTCGCTCGCTCGACTTTCGCCGCCTGATCGCTGGATACCTTATCCTTGTGTTCCTTAAGCGTCTTCTCGGCGGTGTATATGAGCGAGTCAGCTTCGTTACGAAGCTCAGCCTCTTCGCGCCTGCGCTTGTCTTCCTCGGCGTGCGCCTCCGCTTCCTTGACCATCCGCTCGATATCCTCACGGGATACGCCGCTCGAGGACGTGATGGTGATCTTCTGCTCCCTGCCCGTTCCGAGGTCTTTGGCTGACACGTGGACTATGCCGTTTACGTCGATATCGAAGCTCACCTCGATCTGCGGCACCCCACGGGGCGCGGGAGGTATCCCGGTAAGCTGGAACCTCCCCAGGGACACGTTGTCGGCGGCCATCGGTCGCTCTCCCTGGAGCACGTTGATCTCCACCGTGGTCTGGTTGTCGGCCGCCGTCGAGAATATCTGCTTCTTGGTGGTTGGGATGGTCGTGTTGCGCTCGATGAGCTTGGTGAACACTCCGCCGAGCGTCTCGATACCAAGGGACAGCGGGGTCACGTCGAGAAGCAACACGTCGCGCACCTCGCCGGCGAGCACGCCGGCCTGGATGGCCGCTCCGAGAGCCACCACCTCATCGGGGTTAACGCCCTTGTGCGGCTCCTTGCCGATGAGGTCCCTGATGGCCCTCTGTACAGCGGGCATCCTGGTCTGTCCGCCAACGAGGATCACTTTGTCGATGTCCTTGGGCTCGAGCCCCGCGTCTGCGAGCGCCCTTCGAGTAGGCCCGAGGGTCTTTTCGACAAGATCCTGCGTGAGCTCCTCCAGCTTCGCCCTGGTCAGCGTCATGTCCAGGTGCAGGGGCTGCCCGCTTGAGTCAGCCGCGATGAACGGCAGGTTAATGTTGGCCGTAAGAAGCCCCGACAGCTCGATTTTGGCCTTCTCCGCTGCCTCGGTCAGGCGCTGCAGGGCGACCCTGTCTTTGCGCAGGTCTATGCCGTGCTGTTTCATGAACTCCTCCGCTACGTAGTCCACGATCCTCCTGTCGAAGTCATCCCCGCCCAGGAGGTTGTTGCCGGAGGTGGCCTTTACCTCGAAGACGCCGTCCCCAAGCTCCAGGATGGAGACGTCGAACGTGCCGCCGCCCAGATCGAATACGAGGATCGTGTGGTCCTGGCCTTTATCGAGGCCGTATGCCAGGGCCGCTGCAGTCGGCTCGTTGATGATCCGGAGGACCTCGAGACCAGCGATCCTCCCGGCGTCCTTTGTCGCCTGCCGCTGGGCATCAGTGAAATACGCGGGGACAGTTATGACGGCTTTCTCGACCTTCTCCCCCAGGTACGCCTCGGCGTCCTCCTTGAGCTTGCGGAGGATCATAGCTGAGATCTCCTGTGGCGTGTACTCCTTGTCGTCGATCTTTACCCTGTAGGTCGTGCCCATCTTTCTCTTGATGGACAGAATGGTCCTCTCAGGGTTGACGACAGCCTGCCTCTTGGCAACCTGCCCGACCATTCGCTCCCCTGTCTTGGAAAAAGCCACAGCCGAGGGAGTGAGCCTCGAACCTTCGGCGTTCGGGATGACCTTAGCCTCGCCGCCCTCCATCACGGCGATGACTGAGTTGGTGGTTCCGAGATCTATTCCTACCACTCGTGACATCGTCCTACCCCCTCATCTCCTGCACTATCTGCAAAACATGCGCTCTCTGCAAAGCGCCGCCCACCTCACCGCACCGCCAAGCGTCGGCGCTACATCTCGCGCGTCCACACAGGCGTCGACCCCTCGGGGCAACCCGGCACCACGGGATGGGACGCCTACTCGCGGTCGCTACCCGCGCCGCCGGTTTCCATCTCCTCGCCAGGTCCGCCAGCGCTGCCAGCCCCGTGAGCGTCGCTGGCTGCATCGGTGGCCGCCTCATCGGGCTGCGGGGCAGGCCTGCACGCCACCGTCACGAGGGCGGGCCTGATCACGCGGTCCTTCGACGCGTACCCTCGCTGAACTTCCTCGAGAACGGTGCCTTCCTCCACTTCGCTGGTGGGCACCTGCAATATAGCCTCGTGCCTCATGGGGTCATACGGCTCTCCGGCAGCCGAGATTGGCCTTATGCCCTCCCTCTCAAGAAACTCCAGGAACTTATTCATCACAAGGTCCAGGCCCTGCGCTATGCCCTCGTCGGCTGCGCTCGTCTTCGCGTGCTTTACCGCCCGCTCCAGACTGTCGAGGGCGGGGAGCATGTCCTTGACGAGAGCCTCCACGACCACCGTGCGGAACCCCGCCTGCTCACGCGCCACACGCTTTTTAAGGTTTTCCAGGTCAGCCTGAGCCCGCTGCCACCCGGCGAGATACCTTTCCTTGAGCGCCGTTTCCTGACGGAGCAATGCTTCGAGATCCACCTTGTTCTCAGCGCTCTCTGCACCCTCCGCGGCCTCTCCCGTGGACTGGTCGGCGGCGCGACTCTCGGGTGTTGAGTCGGGCGCGACCTCCTGCTTGGTCGACCCGTCATCGGCGGGCGCACAGCCCTTGGCCTCAAAAGCCTCCTCGCTCACGTGTCTGCCTCCTTCGCCTCACCCACGTTATCCTCTCTCTTTTTCACTATCCTGTCAATCCGGAGAACAGCTTCTCCGACCTCTGCCGCCGCCCTCAGGGCGTAAAGCTTCACGGGCGCCGGGTCTACGACCCCCAAAGCCAGCATATCAGCTATCTCGCCCGTGTCGCAGTTCACGGCGAGGCTGTCGCTGCCCCTCGCGGACTGGGCCACCATCGCTTCCTCGACCTTTTCAAGCGGGTTGTACCCTGCATTCTGGACGATCTGGGCAAGCGGCCGCTTGAGCGCAGCCGCAACGCAGTCTACGCCGTAGGCCGCCATGCCCTTCACTTCCTGCCTCACCGCCGCAAGTCGCCTCGCCGCGGCGATCTCGGCCGCGCCACCGCCAGGAAGCACTCCGCCTCTAACCGCGGCCTGAACCGCCGAGACCGCATCGTGGGCGATCCGTTCGCGCTCCTCAACAACGTCGCTCGTCGCCGCCCCTACCACTATCGTGGCCATCGGCTTGCCGCGGCCCCCGACTATTCGAATTTCCGAAACCTTCTCATCCTCGTACACCCTGTCGGCTGTCCCGAGGACCTTCTCGATCTCGCTGGCCGACCGGCCGAGCCATGAGCGCTTCACGGGACGAGCGCCTGTGTGCTCGGCAACCCTGCGAAGATCCCGCCAGGACACCCTCGTTGCGACCATGACACCCGCGTCTGTGAGGACGTCCTCTGCGATGTCCGCAAGACCCCGGTCCACCAGGATCACGTTGACCCCGCATGCCACAAGCCGTCTCAGGTTGCGCTCGAACTCTTCCTGGAGAGAAAGGTGCCTCTCGATGCCGCGCTCGGTAGCGAGCGCTTCGTCATCGAGCTTCTCAGGCTCGAGGGCATCATCAAGCACGAGGATCCTTGCGGGGACCACGCTGTCGGGCATGTGCCTGTTCTGTCTGCCCTTCTTCACGATGACTCCCATGAATACCTCGTTCCTCGCTCCCTCCTGAGCCACGATGGCGTCCCGCAGCCGGAAGGCGGGGTCAAAGAGGTTATCCATGCCCACAAGCTTCGCGGCCTCCACAGCGAGCATGGCTATGTCCTCGTGGCCCCTTCCCGCTGTGTGTGCCACGCGCAGGAGCAGCGGATCATCAAGCCCGGCGAGCGGCCGGGCAGATCGCTCCAGCGCCTCGATGGCGGCCTTCGCACCGGCCCTCACACCCTCTATGAGGCGTGGCACCGGCACGCCATCGGCCACCATGTCAAGGCCAGCCTGCACCAGGGTGCTTGCCATGATGGTAGCGGTCGTGGTTCCGTCGCCGATCTCCTCCTGCTGGGCCCTGGCGACGTTGATGAGCATCCTCGCCGCCGGATGCGTTGCCTCCATACGCTCCAGGATCGTGCATCCATCGTTGGTCACGACCACGTCCCCGAACCTGTCTACGAGCATGGTGTCGAGGCCCTTGGGGCCGATGGTCCCCTCGACGGCCGATGCCACCGCTCGAAGCGCGGAGGCGTTGGAGATTAGCGCCGCCATCCTCTCATTCCCGCCGGTCTCGGTTGCCTTGCGCGGCTCGCTCAAAAGAACCCCTCTCTCCCCCGAAACAGTTTTATGGGGCTAAGCTGACCTTAACCCCATGCGCCGAAAAACGCCTGATGGCACCCGGTAACCGCCGGAGTGCGTCACATGATCAGGATCCTCGTCAGGATATCGCCGAGGTTCTCAGCGACGAACTCAACCAGAGCCACAACGCGCGAGTAATGCATGCGGGTCGGGCCGACCACGCCAAGCGCGCCTATGGGGACGCCCCGGACTTCATACGGCGCGCTCACCATGCTGCACAGGTTCATGCTGGGATGCCCTGCCTCGCGGCCGATGGTAACGGTCACGCCTCTTGTCTCCACTACCCCCGAGAGGAGCCCGTAAAGTGCGTCGTCTTCTGCGAGAAACTCCAGCACCGTCCTGGCCTTCGAGATATCCTGAAACTCCGGCTGCTCAAGGAGGTTCACCTGGCCGTCGCTGTACACCTGTTCCTCGTGCCGGTCCTCGAGGGATTGCGCAATTGCCTCGATTGTCGCGTCAACGAAGCTGTTGTAGTCGTCGAGCTCGGCCTTGATCTCACGGAGGAGTTGCGTCCCTATGCGCGACAGCGGAAGATTGGCAAGCCGCGAGTTGAGGAATTGCGCGATGTGCGCTAGCTGCTGCCTCGTCAGGGGGTGCCCCGTCGCGATGAGGTGTGTGCGCACGAAACCGGGATCTATGATGAGAATAACGAGCACATACTGGGTGTCAACCGGCAGGAGCTCGACTCTCCTGAACACGCCTGCCCTCGAGATCGGCGAGAGCACGAAAGCAGCGTACCTGGACAGGTGCGCGAGTATTCTCGCGGTCTCCTCGATTATGAGGTCGATCTCACGCCGCTTTTCAGCAAGGGTTCGCCTGATGCGCGCCCTTTCGTCTTCGGAGACAGGCTTCCGCTTCATAATGAAATCGACGTAGAAGCGATAGCCCTTCTCGGACGGGATGCGCCCGGAGGACGTATGGGGCTGTTCGAGGTAGCCCGACTCTTCCAGGTCTGCCATCTCGTTTCTGATGGTGGCGGGGCTGACGCCCAGGTTGTACCTGCGCGCGATCGTGCGGGACCCTACCGGCTCCGCGGTATTGATGTAGTCGTCGGTGACTGCTTCCAGTATGCGCCTCTTTCTGGCGTCCATCACGGGCTGGAAGCCCATCACGAATCCTCCTTCGTTAGCACTCGCACCACCAGAGTGCTAAACTTCCCGCGATAAACATACCACCCTGTTTCATCCTTTGTCAAGCGCGTTTTCACCACGGCCCGGCGGCCGCATGCAGCATCAGGCACCGCCTTGTCGGACGACTCGCTGTCAGAAAGCCCAAAAAAAGAGCGCTGCCAGCCCACAGATGGCAAGGGCTTGCGTAAGAGCCCCCCACGGGAACGCAAGGCGCCTGTGCCGTATAAGCCCGCTGTGGCTCGGGAAGACCAGGCGAAGGCGTCCGTGCGGCCTGTACGCCCTGGGAAACAGGAAAGCAGTCGCAACCTCCAGGTCGGGCAGTGCCCCCCCGAGGCCGCCTGCGATGGCACGCCCATCCGCCCCTGCCATGAGTATGCCCAGGGCGAAGAGACATGTGCAGACGACGTCCAGCACACCCTGGGAAGCACGGCTGTACTCTGAATGCGGCACGCTGTCGAGCACCGCGTGGCTCACAAGCCCTGCGCAGGCCGCGCTGACCGGGCCGGGGACGGCCGTTCCAATGATGGCGCCTGCGATGAAGTGGGTGATGCAATACATTCCGGGCTCCACCTCCTCAGGGTCTCGTGATCGCTTCACGCTGCACGTCCATGGTTGGTTTCGACACGCGGGACGATCCGTCCTTCCTCTCTGCGGCCCGCGGATCGCGGCAACCCCTGCCCGACCCGGAGGTGGTCCAGAGGTTTTGGAGCCAGGTCCGAAGGCGAGTACAGGCCTCGCTCATGACCCGAGCAGCGCGTCTTGCGGCAGCGGCGGCGCGGCAGGCGCCTTCGCGGGCAACGAGTGAGGTCCTGAGCTGGACGCGCCGTGCAACGGCAACTTCATCCCCAAGGTCCACACAATACGAAGTGCCCAGCAGGTAGACCAGGTAGCTGTGCCTCGCAACGCGCTCGACGCGCACGGACGACACAGGCCTGTCCACCCCAATGAGGTCGTTCTGGGCTCGCTCCACGAGGTTCAGACCGCATGCAGCGAGCACCCCGAACAGAACGACGCACATGGCCCAGCCACCCGCTCGGGCAGCAACTATCCACCTCATCGCTGGATGTCCTCCAGCACGCATGCTATGACGTCCGCAAGGAGCGCTGCCGCTACTTCCGCTTCCTGCCTTGTGTTCTGTTCACAGCCGATCTCCAGGATGACCGCCCTGTTATGGACGTGCTGGTTCCACCTGGCGTCGTCACGCACGTTGATCCCCCGGGACAGTCCGGGGTACGTCTCATCCATCTTTGCGTTGAGGTAGTAGGCAAAGGCCAGGTTCTCGCGCCAGTTCGGATGGGGAAGCCCGAACCGGTCCGTCGTCACCACGATGAACACCCGCGCGGCCTTCCGGCCGCCTATCTCCACGGTGGGCGGACCTGAGAGCCGCATCGTTCCCGCGTCCCGGTGCACGTCGAACACCATTTCTATCGTGGGGTGTTTCTCCAGGGCGTCAGAAACCGTCTTATACGAGTTGATGTACGCCTCCCTCCACACTGGGTAGTCGTGGATCTTGCGCGAGTGGAGGACAGGAATGTTGTACTTCTCCGAGAGAGCTTTCGTAAGCGCGGCACCCACGGCGATGACACCCTCCTCGCTGCCCCACACGTGGTCCGCCCCCGAGGTCAGCTTGTATGACTCCGAGCTATGCGAGTGGTAGATGAACACAAGCGGCTTGTCGCCCCACCCCCGCGTTGGGACGCGATGCGGCTGCTCCACGCCAGGCTCCGCAGGCACCGGGCGCGGAACCACGACGGGCGGCGGCAGCGGATCCTGCGGGCGGACCGGGCTTCCCGGGCCGGCCGGCGGATGCTCGAGGGTGCTCGCCTCGTCGGGCAACCCTGCCTGGTCACGCGGTGGAACGTGCGCGGGTGCAAGGCCGCGGTCGGCGGCTTCCTGGCTTGCGACAGCTGGAGGGGCCTTTGCCGAGGTACGAAATCCCGGTATCCCAATGGTGAGAAATGTGCTCGGGTCCTGGAGATCTGCCTCGGAGAGCGCCAGCACAAGGGAGCGGATCCCCCGGGGCGACAGCTCCGAGGACATCGTCGCTTCCTTGCTTGGGGCCTGCGCGAACATGGGAATGGCGCTCTCGACAAGCCCGTGCGGCGCGATGGCGCTCACCATGGCCCGGGTCTCCTCAGTGAGCCTCCGCTCGCCCTCCACAAGGAACCCGCTGAGTACAGGAAGGATCCCCCCACCGGCCGGGGCGGCCCCAAGCTCCAGAAAGCCAGCGAGCCCCATGCCCAGGCCCACCAGCAGCACGGCAGAATACAGAAAAGCAGGACCCCAGGGCTTCGTGGCGGTGCGGCGTCGAGCAAGCTGAGCTTGAGGGCGCCTTCGAGCGCGCCAGGACCATCTGTGGCTTCTCCACACGAATGTCATGTCAACGTACCCCCACTCTCCCGGTCGCAGGGCTTGCCTGTCCAGCCCGTCCAGAGCGAGCCTCGCCTGCTTAGTTCATCTATATGAGCCGGGTGGGGGGGTTAGACTAATGCTGCTTTCGTATCTGGCAGAGTATCGATTATTCAGGAGAGGTACGCGAGTATCCTGTCCCAATCCATGGACGGATGAAGCGCGGCGTTGAGGCCGCCCGCAACGACGGTGGCGAGATCCTCCACAAGGTCGTCGATTTCCTTGGGGGTAACGACAAGGGCTCCGAAGTACGGCGCGAGCGCTTGCCTCAGGAAGTGCCGCCTTTCCGCCGCACCCGGCCCGCCCTGCGCCGCACCCCCTCTTGGCCCTCCGACCTGACCCTGCATGAACTCCATGGCATCAAGGGCTATGGTTTCCGCGGCCACCACCGTCGGCACGCCGACGGCGACCACAGGCACACCCAGGGCTTCCCTAGTGATCCCGAGGCGCTTGTTACCTACACCCGACCCCGGCCTGATGCCCGTGTCGCCCATCTGGATGGTCGTGCCTAGCCGGCTCGTTGACATGGACGCAAGCGCGTCCACCACCACAACGAGGTCCGGCCTGACGTTGCTCACAACCCCCCGGATTATCTCCCCGGTTTCGATCCCGGTGAGGCCCAGCACGCCCGGGGCGATGGCGCACACCGGCCGCATGCCGCCACGAAGCTCGGGGGGCACCAGGCCATGAAGGTGCCTGGTGACCGTGAGGTACTCGACCGTGCGCGGGCCAAGGGCATCGGGCGTGGCCTGCCAGTTGCCGAGCCCCGCCACGAGCACTGTCGCGTTGGGGGCGAGGGGCGCAAGCCGCAAGAACTCGCGGGCGAAGGTCTGCGCCAGATCCTCCTGTATCTCCTTGCTTCGACTGCGAAGGTGCGGCGATTCTATCGTGACATAGTTGCCCCGCACCTTTCCGAGGGCCCGCTCGGCTTCCTCTGTGACGACCTTCACCCGGGTTATGGTCGCGTACCGGGTCCTTTCGGTCTCCGAGAGGACCCCAGGGATCTCAGCGCCCGTTCTGCGCGCAACGAATTCGCGTGCTTCGACCGCGAGGTCAGTTCGCACGCCGAAGCTATCCCAGATGACGTCCGGGGGCCCGTTCCGGGCTGGCTCCGCACCTTCGCGCGGAGCCCGCAGGCCGCGGCCCCTTATCACCCGCATGCTCCGTCTACCAGACAGCCGCACTCGTCATCACTCTCCACTCCGCACCCTCACTCACCACGACGAATAGGCCATTCAGCGCCTGAGCCTACCTGGTCTCCACAGGCACCAGAAAGTCGGTGAATCCCACAACGACCCCGGCGACAAGGGCGCCTGCCACAGACACGGTCATCCCTGGAACGAAGAACTGAGTAAGGTAGGTGGCCGCTGCGCACGTGATGAACCCTACAAGCGCCCGGCCCTTGGGCCTCGGCGGGCGCGCGGGAAGGCTCTCGACGACGTATCCCGATGCCGCAGCAGCAAGGGCTGCGGGGATCGCGCCGGAGAAGCCGCCCGCCGCGAAGCCGGGCATGATGTAACTCAGGCCCAGGACGACGACGGTGCATGCGAGGAACCTCGCCGCAGCCCCAAACAGCACTGCTCTGACCTCCGCACTGGCGGTGCAAGGTGCGCAAAGGGCCAGAAGCCCCGCTCGCTTCGTATCTTTCCCATCGGCATGGCTCTGTATCCACTGCTGCCGGATCCCGCACGTTTTGAGTCCTCAAGACGTGTTGCAGTCCTGGGCGGCTCATGGTAGAATTGGTTTCGTGATCGGCCAAGTTGCAAGGGGGTTGAAGCGTTTGCCTAACATCAAGTCAGCAGCGAAGCGAGCCAGGACGGCCCGCGTGCGGGCCCTGCGCAACGCATCCACAAAGAGTTCGGTCAAGACCGCCGTGAAGAAGTACGAAGCGCAGCTCGCGCAGGGCGACTTGTCGGCCGCCGAGGTTGCACTGCGGAAAGCCATAAGCGCCATAGACAAGGCCGCGAAAAAGGGTGTCATCCACAAGAACCAGGCGGCGCGGCGCAAGTCCCGCCTTTCGAGGAAGCTCGTTGCTCTTGCGGGAGGACCGGGGGCACAGGTGGCCCAGCAGTAGCGCACCGAGCATCCTGCTGACACAAGACACAAGCCGGGCCGCTGGTGAGCGCTGATGAGCGCTGGTGAGGCAGGGGCGGCTTTCCGGGCATCGTGCCGGATTCGGGTATCGTGCCACATCGGTCGGGGACATTATTGCGCGCCAGGATGCGTTTCGGGGCCGGCACGCCCCGTTGTGCAGGAAGACGGCACGACGGCAAAGCCCCGCCCAGGGCAAAGCGCCGCGCAGGGCCGGACGGGCTCCCCCTGTGCGAACGAAACCCGTACCCGGTAGAACGAACCCTGTGCCCAGCGGGTCGTCCCGCGTGTTCGGGCGAGGGCACGAGGGCAGTGTCATCAGCAGGTTATCATAGCAGCGAGGATTTGGATACGCCGCGTGCCCTGTAAGTACACAGGTGCACGATGAGCTTTTCCAGGACCACTCCCTCAGGGGCAGCGGAGGTTTTGAGCTCCACATCCGCTCTGGCAAGGGCGATGAAGGCGTCTTCCAGGTCTTCGGTGTCGAAGTTTCTGGCTTGGGCAAGATACTTGCGCACCATGAAGTCCTGCAGGCGTGTGGCGGCGGCAATCTTCTTCAGAGTCGCGCCCTCTGCTTGCAGGGCTTTCGTCTGCAGAATGAGCCGCACCTGTCGGGCGATCATGGCAAGGATGCGCACCGGCACCTCTCCGAAGCCGAGAAGACGGCGCGCGGCCGCTACGGCCTTCGCCGTGTCCCTTTGCCCGATGGCATCTACGAGGTCGAATATGCCGAGGGCCGGCTCACCCGCGGACGCCGCCATGACGTCATCCAGCGTGACCTTGTGCCGCGCGCCCGCGCCACTGCCTGCCGGTCCGGTTCCCCCGGCCCCTATCCCTGCGTAGTTGCACGCTTTCTCAAGACCTGCAGCAAGCCTCGCAGCGCTCGTGCCGAGGGTTGTCACCAGGTACTCGCGGGCTTCGGGCCTCAAATCAACGCCGCACTCTCTTGCGTGCTCAGCAAGCCACGCCGCTGCCTCGTTCTCGTAGAGGCGCCTGTAACGCACGATCCTCCCCATCTCTGCGATTGCCCTGCAAGCGCTTGTCCTTTCGTCCGCCGCCGCAGCGATGAGGATGACCAGGCTGGTCCGTGGCATCCTCTGAAGCGCGCCGACAAACGATCTTTGCTCGTCCGCGGAAAGCTCATCGAACCCGCGCAGTACCACGACGCGTCTTTCAGCGAACGCAGGAGGCGACATGACCGCAGCAGCCACAGACGCAAGGTCGGCCTCGCCGGCGCGAAAGACGGTATAGTTGAAATCCCGCATATCCGGGTCGAGACATGCGCCGGCGATCCTTCTAGCTGCCTCGTCGCGCAGGTACTCCTCCTCGCCGTACAGGAGGTAAACTGGTTTGAGCCTCCCGGATCTTATGTCGCCTGCTAGGTCTCCCGGTCCCGCGGCCATCCGCAAATCGCCCCACTCGTGCCTGACTCGCACCTTGTGCCTCACGCGCCGGCTCAGCTCTTCAGGCCCGTCCGCGCGATGCCCTGAATGAACTGCCTCTGCACGAAGAAAAACCCAACCAGTACAGGCATTATAGCCATCGTGGACGCAGCCATCAACAGTGTCGGCACGGTGCCGTGCTCCTGCATGAACGTGGACAGCCCCACCTGGATCGTGCGCATTCTATCGGTGTTCGTTACGATGAGAGGCCAGAGGAACGCGTTCCAGCTCCCGATGAACGTGAACAGACCGCACGTGATGAACACAGGCCGAGAGAGAGGCACCATGACCCTCCAGAGGTACCCGAACCGCGAGCAACCGTCGATCTGGGCCGCGTCGTATAGCTCCTTCGGGATGGTCTGGAAGAATTGCCGCATCAGGAATATGCTGAATACGCTCCCCAGCCAGGGCACGATGAGGGCGTAATAGGTGTCGATCCAGTTAAGCCTGAACAGGAGCACATAGTTGGGGACCAAAGTCATCTGGTCAGGGATCATCATGGTTCCCAGGAAAAGCGTGAAGATGACTTCCCGACCGAAGAAGTTCATGGTCGCGAAAGCATAGGCGGCAAGTGCGGAGAAGACAAGTTGCCCTATCGTGGTGACCGTCGCCACGAACGCGCTATTGAAGAAGTACCTCGCGAAGGGCGCTTCGTTCCAAGCGTCCACGTAATTCGACCACACGAGGCGCGACGGTATCCACCTGATTGGAACCGTGAACACCTCGCTGTAATCCTTGAGCGATGTCGAGATCATCCAGGCGAACGGCGCGAGCATGATCGTGGCGCCCGCCAGGAGAAGAGCGTGGATGCCGACGGACCGGAGGATGCGGACTGCTATGGCGCCGAGGCTGTGCTGGGTCTTCACGCGGCTCATTGCTTGATGCCTCATCATTGGATGCGTCTCCTTCTCACTGGTAGTGCACCCGTGAACCTATGTACTTCCGCTGCAGGAGCGTGAGGGTGAAGATAATCACGAAAAGCGCGTACGCCATCGCTGATGCGTAGCCCATCTTAAAGTCCTCAAACCCGATCTTGTAGAGGTAGTACACCACTACGAGAGTGCTTTTGAGCGGCCCGCCCCTGGTCATAACGTACACCTGGCTGAACACCTGGAACGACCCGATGACCGATATGATGAGAACAAAGAACGTGGTCGGCGACAGGAGCGGCCACGTGATGTACCTGAAGATGGACCAACCTTTCGCGCCGTCTATCTGCGCGGCCTCATAGTACTCGCTGGAGATGTTCTGCAGCCCGGCCAGGAAGATGACGACGTTGTACCCGAGTCCCTTCCAGATGCTCATCAGGATTATGCAGGGCATGGCCCACTTCGGGTCCAGAAGCCATGACTGAATGGGTATCCCGAGCCTGTCCAGGAGACCGTTCAGAAGCCCGGAGTAGTCAGGGTGGTATATCCAGAACCAGATTATGGCCACGGCGTTGGCCGCGGTAATGACAGGCAGGAAATACACCGTGCGGTACCACGCAAGCCCTCTGATCTTCTGGTTGAGCAGGATGGCCACAAACAGCGCAACCGCCATAGAGGTCGGAACCGTGCCTATGACGTAGTACACCGTGTTCATCAGGGACGTTATGAAGTCAGAATCCTTCAGGAGCGCGGCGTAGTTCGCGAAACCCACGAACGTGGGGTTCGGGCTTATGTAGTTCCACTCGAGCAGGCTGACGTAAAACGCGTAGAACACCGGCGCAAAGTGAAACGTCACGAGCACTACGGTAGCAGGCAAGAGATAGAGGTAAGCGGTGAAGGTCTCCTTAAGGTACCTCCGCCGTCTCGCTGCGTCCTTCGCTGTGAACCCTCGAACCGGCACCTCAAAGCACCACCTTCAGAATATGCCCGCGGGCCAAGACCCGTCGCTCACCGTGATTGCAGCCACCTAACGAGCTTTAACATGAACTCCTCGTTACCGAGATCAGGGCGGAAATCATAAACCGAGTAAACCGGCGCACCGATGGCGACCACACGCCCCTTCCCGACGTCCTCGGAGGCGCACACGACGGGCCCCGACGCGTAGAGATGGCATGGGCCTTTCCCGTTGGTGTCGGCGCTCTTCGTTCCTTCGCCCCCAACTACGAGGATCAGGACGCCGCCACGCCCGGCGAGGTCGCCGAACCTGTCATCCGCGATGGAACATGCCTGTGTCATGCGAACCGGCAGGGACAACGCGCCGAGAACCTTCTCGCCCTCGGGCGTCAAGATGCACGTAACGGTTGAGCTCACTGCGGAGCCTTTCTCCTGCTGAACCTCGTCGTCGGAGAACCTCATCGATGAGCCGACGGATGTCAGAATCGCATTGAGCTGGTCCACGCTGCGGGACGGGTCGGACGCATCGGACGAGCCGGCAAGGACGAGTGCGCCTCCACCGGCGACGAACTCACGTATGACAGCGAGCTCGGACTCGTCGAAGGTCGTGGGCGTCAGAGAAATGCCGGGTTCAGGGTTGGCGACGATGAGGACCGACGCTCTCCCGAGGATATCGGCGGTTATCCTCCCCTGGTTCAGCACGCCCTCGTACCCGGCGCAAGCCAGGACATCAAGGAACTTGCCGGCAAAGCCGCTTGAGCGGTTGTTGTGGCCTTCGTCCACCACGATCTTCGGCAGGGTTTCCGGGAGTATCCGCACGGGAACCGAGTAAACATTCTCGGTGTATGCAGGGATGGATGGATCGATCACCGTGGCGCTCACTGTCACGTCGCCGCTCACTGGGCATGCCCACTCAAGCGAGACGGGCACAGTCGCACCCGGTCCGACATCCGTCTTCACCGCTCCTATCGGCATCCGCTGCTCCCCCGCGGTTGCCGCGAACTCAACGATGACCCCGTGCATGGGGTCGGCGCCCAGGTTCACGATATCGCCACGCAGGTACCCTTTCGCACCCTTCTTGGCAAACGGCACGTCGAACCGAAGGTCGACCATCATTAGCTCCGACCGGCTCTTAACCCAAATAGGGCTGGTCACGACTACGTCCCCGTCTCTTTGCTCGATGCGCAGGTAGTACCAGCTGTAGCCCTGCCTGGGTACAAGTGGGAAGGTCCGCCGGAAAGGCCGGTCTGGCCCACCCTCGTCGCCTGAGCCCCGGAACGTCATGAGGACGGCTCCACGATTGGATCTTACCTCTACCTTCTCCACGGCATCGCCGGGGTCAGGGTCGGTTATGTCGATCTCGAAGTCGACCTGGCCGAGAGGCAAGACTTCCCCCATCCACTTGCCATTTCCCGTAAACCGCACCCGGACGTTCCTATCCTCCGTAGAGTAAGTGCGCATCGCCCGCAGCGCCTCCGTAAGGTCCTCACGTGTAAGGGCGCGTGCCACCACGCCCGTTCTGGTATCCGCTGCGGTGCCCCAGTCGGCCCTGTGGTTGTCCTGGCTGTTGATGGCGCCTACCTGCCAGCCGCGGTCGAGGGCCCGAATGTATGATGCCTCATAGAAAGTGTTCCTTGGGTATGGGCCGGAGCCGACCTCGAGGAGCCTTATGGTCCTGTTGCCGCCGAGCGAGTACTTGAAATCGTCCCAGTTTCCCTGCTCGTTTCTGCCCGGATGGTTGAAGCTGGCGATGCCGTTCTTTCCCTCCATCCAGGCCACGAGGTCATCAAAGCTGATCTGCACGTCACGCGAGCATGGCTCCGGGGCCTCGATCACGGATATGTGTCCGGCCCCGTGGGTCCATTCCGTGCCTCTGAACGCCACGAACCTCCCCGGTTCCGTGAATCGTTTCGCGATCTCCACAAGGGAGTCCCAGTGGTGCGGGTTCTCGACCATGTAGTAGCCATGCTCCGTGATCCCGAGGAAATCGAGGCCCGCCACGTCTCTTGCGTAAGCGTATGCCTCCTCGGGCGTAAGCGCCCCGTCAGAGTACGAGGTGTGGGAGTGAAGGTACCCGAAATAGAAGCGCCATTTGGCCTCCTCGGCGGGCGCGCCACCGCAGGTGGCCACGAATACCGCGAGAACACATATGACGGCAGACCACAGGGCACTTCTTCCACGGATCACGGATGCTCCTCCTTCCCCGGAAACAGACCGGACAAGGGTCCGGGGCAACGCCCGCGCAGCCGCCCCGGACCGTTCATCCCGCAACTTAGAGCACGGTTATACCAGAGGGCGACTTACTTAGCAAGGAGAGCGTTGACCTTCTCAGCCGCCTTGTCCAGAGCCTCCTTAGGAGTCGCCTTCGCGAGGAACGCCTCCTCCACGGCCTGGCTTATGATCTCGCGGATGTCCTGCCACTCCGCTATGTTCGGGTCGGTCACCGCAAACTTGAGAGCGTTGAGGCTGGCCGCGTTCCTGGGGTTGGCAGCCATCCATTCCTTCATCTGCCGCAGGTAAAGAGCAGACCTCCTCACCGGGATGTAGCCGGTGTTGATAGCCCAGTACGCCGTCTGGCTCGCGCTCGTTAGCCACTTCATGAACTTCCACGCAGCCTGCTGTTCCTCTGGGGTGGCAGAGGCGAAGATGACAAGGTCGGTGCCAGCCACCGGGGCGGCTGGGCCCTTCTTGTACGGTATCGGCCCTATGCCCCACTCGAACTTGCCGCCGACCGCCTTGTCGGTGTACGAGTAGCTCGCCGAAGTGGCGAAGTACCCGCACGTCTTGCCTGCCCCGAAGTCAGCGTCAGCATAGCCCGGGATGTAGTAGGCGACTTTGTACTTATGAAGCATATCAACCATGAACTGAAGGGCCTCGACGCCCTCGGGCCCGTTGAACGCGGCCTTCTTGCCGCTCGGATCTAGATAGCGGCCGCCGTTGGTGAAGAGGAGGTTGGCAAAGTAGTCAACGTTAGGCCTCAGCACCATACCGTAGCGGGTGACTTTCCCGTCCTTCACCACGGTCATCGCCTTCGAGGCGGCGAGGAGTTCTTCCCAGGTCTTGGGCGGCTCGAGGCCAGCTTCTTTGAGGGCTGTGAGATTGTAGATGTAGATCGCCACGCTCTTGTTGAAGGGCAGGGTGTACATCCTCCCGTTAAAGGTGCAGCCGACTCGCAGCTCCGGCCAGAAGTCCTCGATCTCGTCCTTCGAGAGCCCGCCTGGACCCGCGAAGAAGTCTTCAACCGGCTTCACGGCTCCGGACTTCACATACTCAGCCACCCAGTTGCCGTACGCCTGCGCCATTGTCGGAGGCTTCTTCGCCGCAAGCGCGGCCATTATCTTCTGGTTGAGGGCCCCGTAGCTGCCTTGGTACTCAGCCTTCACAATGATGTCCGGGTTCTGCTTCTGGAACTCCGCAACCAGTTCGTCCAGGGTCTTACCCAGGGCCGATCCCATGCCATGCCAGAACGTTATCGTCACCTTGGAGCCTGCTGACACAGATGAGAATCCCGCGAGAAGCATGACGAGAAGGGTGACACTTATGACACCGACAATAACTCGTTTCAACTGATTTCCCTGACACGGCGCGCCTGAGGCGCGCATATCAGGGAATCCCTCCTTTCGTGCTGGATTTGGGTAATCCGGTCATCGTTTCCCCAGCTACTCTCCGGATATCGTCTACCCCCGACAACCACAAGAGGCTTCAGGCCCCGCGCTCACCCCCTCTTCCAAAGGACCTCTCGCGGCCTTACAGGGTCATCTTGCAGGGTCGTGAGACCCGGGTCTTTTCGGCCGCGGGTTTCGTTGCTCCCCGCAGGCTCCACTCACCTGCAGGGTGTACTGAATTCTACCCAGGATCCGTCATTCCTTCCACGAGCCGACCTTTTTCGCCGATCTATTACGTTCCGCGCATGGCGAAGATCCGCACCCGTCTGCCCCACCCCCTGGCAGTCACCGCCCCGTTCAGATCGGTGCGGAGAACATGTGCTCCCGTCCGGGCCAGCGCTTCAAGGGTACTCGTGGCCGGGTGCCCAAACGCGTTGGGGCCGACGAGTATCACTGCCCAGGCAGGAGACACAGCGCGCAGCACTTCCAGTGGACAACCCCCTGCGGCCCCGTGGTGTGGCACCTTCAGGATGTCCGCGTCCAGGTCGCATCCCTCTCGGACAAGTCCGGCGAGAACCTCGGGCCCGGCGTCCCCTGTGAACAGCACCTGCACATCTCGAAACCTGACCATCATGACGATGGAAAGGTCGTTAAGGTCCCGTACCATGTGGCCTGAATCGACGGGAGGTGGGTGGAAGAAGTCAATGGTGACACCGTCTCCCAGGTCGAGGCGGCCGCCCCGCACAACCTCGACGACGGGAACGCCTCTTCCTCGCGCAATGGCTTCGAGGCGCCTGTCGAGATCCGGCCTCAGCTCCTCGGGGACCGGGGGTTTCACGAGAACCTGCACCCTGAGACGCCGAACTGCCTCGAAGAGCCCGCCGATGTGATCCTTATGGGGATGTGTGGCAACTACCACGTCGAGTCGCCTTACACCCCGCCGGAGCAGGTACGGCACGACGACTTCCGCCCCAGGGTCGCGCTCCGGTCCCAGGGCGCCTCCACCGTCCACGAGGATGGCCCGGCCCGAAGGGCCCCGGATCAGGCTTGAGTCCCCCTGTCCAACCGAAAGGAATACGATCTCGAGTGCCCCTGGCCTCACTGCGGCGACCCACACCACAACTGCGGCAGCAGCCGGCCCCAGCACCGCGAGGCGCTGACGGTTTGCCCAGAGCGCCCGTCGCACGGGTCTCGGAGCTCCCGCAATGAAAAGCACGAGGTAGAAGCCGAGGATTCCCCATAACGAAGGCCGCGCCACAGGAAAGGATGCGAAAGGCAGGCCCGCCAGCATGTCGATTACCCGCTCCAGGGCCAGGAGCACCACGGCGTTCCCCGTGTTGAGCACAAGCGCGACCGGAAGGTGGATGATTCCCACAAGGCCCGCCACGAACCCCGTGACGACCGCCATCCCCGCAAGAGCAAGGCACGGGACGCTGGCGATGATCGCGACTGGTGAGACCTGCCCGAAGTACCATGCGCCCAGCGGTATCACGCCGACCTGCGCTGCCAGGGACGCTGAGATGAAATCGGCAAGCCACGCGGGAAATGCCCCAAGTGCCCGCCTCATGCGGGGGGACAGATGCACCACACTGAAAACGGCGGCAAAAGACATCTGGGCCCCGGGATCGAACACGAGAAGGGGATTACGGCCTACCATGACGAGCCCGGCAAGGTACAGGGCACCCCGGACGCTTCCGGACCGACGGGTGAGGGCCGCAAGGCCGGCGCATGACAGCATCATCGCCGCCCTTACCACTGAGGGACGCATTCCGCACGCGGCCGCGTAGAGCCAGCTGCCGGCCAGCGCAGGCGCCAAAACGGCAGGCCCCCGTAGGCCGAGGCCGGCCAGAATGCCGCACAACACGGCCGCCACAAGCCCCACGTGCAGGCCCGACACGGCGAATAGATGGGCAGTACCTGTAGCCTGAAGCCTGTCTTGCATCTCGGCGGGGGCGTGCCCGAAAAGCATACCCGAAAGAAGCGTTGCCTTGTCTTGCGGCAAGGTGGCCCGGGTCACCGCCATCATGTGATCGCGAAGCGCGGCGGCCAGGGCCGCGGCTACTCCCTGCCGCCGCATTGAGTGCAAGCTGATATTGTCGGGGGTGCGAACGTACAGTGTCCCCGACACGCCCCGGCAGCCGAGGACGACCCTCATGTCAGGCTCCCCCGGGTTTGCCGGGGGTTGCGGGGGGTAGAACCGCCCTGATGCCTCCACTCTCGCGCCCGGCACAAGCCTGACCTGAGTACGCTGGTCGCTGTCCACAACAAGACTGACCCTGGCTCCCGACGCGCCCGGGTCGCCGTTTGCTGCTTGAACCCTCAGTAGTGTGCGCCAGCGGCCGTCGTGCAGTACCTCCGGGACGCCGTCGATGACGCCGACAAGCACAACCCTCCCGGAGGAGGCGAGCCGCTCAAGAGCCCGGTCGCATGGTCGCGGGGACAGCGCTATCCTCATGGACGCCGCGCCAGCGAGAAGAACGAGGGCCCATAAGGTGAGGCTCCGGGGCCCGGGACCTTGCGCCCTTCCCCTTGCCCCACCCCACACCTGCCAAACCGCTGCCGCCATGAGCAGCGCTGCAGGACCCAAGAGAGACACTCGTCCCCACGACTTCATCATCGCTGCACCGGAGCCGAAGACGACCAGCGCGGACAGGAGGACTGCGTCTTTCTGCACGGTCCAGCCCCTCCATCAGACGTCGATATCTCTAAAGTGTGGGCTCAGGAGTCCGCGCCAGTTTTCCGAGGGGTTTCAGGTCGCCAGTGCTTGCGCGACGGGGTGGCACGATTCTGCCATCAGCGTGTGGCGAAATCCCGTCAAGGTGCTCCGCCTGGGGCACCCTCCGCGAAGCAGAGCACCGGCAACCACAAACAGCCCGGACTCTGGCAACGTGGCCGCGAGCTGTAACGGTCTGCTCAGTGCACGGTGATGAGGTCCTTCAGCGCGTCGTACTTGCTTGGTCCGATCCCGGGCACGTCCATGAGCTGCTCCGGCCTCTCAAACCTGCCCTTCGTGTTTCGGTGTTCGATTATCCTCCGGGCAAGCGCAGGGCCAATGCCTGGTAGAGCATCGAGCTCCGCAGGGCCGGCGGTGTTGATGTTGACACGCATGTGACCCGCGGCCGCCCGCGCGGGGGCGGTCTTGTTCAGAGGCAACGTTTCCTGGGCAATGCTCTCGCCTGCCCCGGCCGACCGCGAAGGCTCGCGGCACGACGCGGCTGAGCCGGCGCCTGTGCTTGCCCCCGACCCTGTTGGAGGCTTCATCGGTATGTACACCTGCACTGAGTCGCAAAGGAGCTCGGCCATGTTCACAAGCTCCGGGCACGCCCCGGGCGCAAGCCCGCCTGCAAGTTGCACCGCGTCGGCCACGCGAGACCCTGCAGGAAGCGTGTACACGCCCGGGGTTGTCACCGCCCCGCATACATGCACCGTAACCTTCCCCACACCCGATGCGTCTTTAGCCGGCTCGTCCCTTTCCGCCGCCTCAACCCGCCGGTCTTCGGCCGATGGCAGCGGCCCCGGCATCAGCACCACATCGCCCCCGCCTAGGCGTCTTGCGACAAGCACAACGCCGCCAACACCGAATGCAACCAGCAACACAGCCACGACGTACCTTTGCCGCCTTGAGAGATCGAACATGAAACCACCCCCTTGACCTGTTCTGGGTCGCGCCGTAGGGGTTCGATGCCTAGCAGGCATTTCCTGTTGCGGCAGGCTAGCCCATGAAGATGGTTTGCGGGCGATATCCCTCGCGGTCGTCAAAACGAGAACGCCCCCCGTCCCGGAGGACGGAGGGCATCTCACAGGCGTCGCTCGAGTCGGCGGACGACACGTCAGTATGAAGACAAAAATGGTGGAGACGATGGGAATCGAACCCACGACCTCGTGAATGCCATTCACGCGCTCTCCCAACTGAGCTACGTCCCCAAACATATCATCGCGTATTTAGTTGCTCCCTGCTGCTCAGTGCGATTATAGCAGACCCTCCCGGGCAAGTCAAGACCCGCGAGCCTCGCGCTGAGCCTCGCGAGGCTCGGTGTACACCTCACGTGCGCTTTCGCCGGTGCGGACCTCCACAACCCGAGCGCTCCTATAGAGGCGCTCCAGGTCGTAATACTCCCGCTGCCGAGCGTGAAACACGTGAACCACCGTGTCTGCGTAGTCGAGGATTATCCAGCCGCCCTCGACGGTACCCTCCCTGTGCAAGGGAAGCACGCCTCGTTCCTTGAGCTCGTGCGTTACAGCGTCGGTGATGGCCTTTACCTGCGTGCGCGACGTCCCGCTCGCTATGACGAAATAATCGGCTATTATCGTCAGGTCCCGGACATCGAGCACCAGCACGTCCTGGGCCTTCTTATCCTCCGCAGCAGCACGGGCTATCTCAGCAATAGATAGTGGGTCTATGCCTGCCCGCCTCCCAATCGCATCGGCGGAGCTGAAGGTACCGGGAAGCGCTCGGAATCGCGCTGGTTTCTCTGCTCCGCCGCCTCGCCTCGACCAGCCTTCGTGTCGCAGGGTCGCAGGCTGCCTAGTACCTTGGTTGGCGCGGCCTTGCCTCGTTGACGATGATCTGCCTTCCACCGATGTCGGCGCCATTCATGGCCGCCACCACGCGCTCCACATCCTCGTCGTCAACCTCCACGAACCCGAACCCGCGCGACCTGCCCGTCTCTCTGTCGGTAATGACTCTGCTGCCTTTGACATCCGCCACCGCCCTGAACGCCTCGGTCAGGTCTTCCTCGGTCACGGCCCAGGGCAGGTTCCCCACATACAGGGTCTTTGTCACCGCATACCACCTCCGCCTTTTTCTGAAAGAAAAACCAAGGTTGCAAGATACCTTGGTTCTCCATCCGCACATTTTATTCAGATCGTGGCGCGGCCACCGACTTCCCCGTGGATGGCCGCTGTGCTGCGTATCGGCTTGGACTGCCCCCGATCGGATTCCGCCTACGGAAAGACCTGAACCACGGAAACCCGCAAAACAAGGACACACCGGTGGGGTTTTCAGTTGGGCTTGCACGCTTGTTCCCGCGCGCGCTCGTGGTCTTACGCCACCCGGCCTGACCTCCAGCTCCTAGATTCTCCAGGTCCTGCATCTGACCGTACTTATTATACCACCGACACCGCTCGCTGTAAACGCCCACAGCTGACTGCGTGCTGCGGGATCCCAGCGCGTCACAGGTACAGTCCCGCCTTTCTTATGTAGTTTTCCACGCTTTCAGGAAGAAGATAGCGGATGGGATCCCCTTGTTTTACGCGTGCCCTGATATCTGTGGACGAGATAGCGAGGGCGGGCACCTCGACCACAAAGATCCCGTGCGTCGAAACAGCGCGAGCGCGGCCAAGCTCCGCCTCGAGGCGCGTCGTGCAGTACCCCGGCCTGGTCGCCACTATGAACGCGCACATTCTCAAGAGCTCGTGGGCATCCTTCCACGTGAATATCTCTACCGCCGCGTCCGCCCCTGTGATGAAGTAAAGCTCGGTCTCCGGCCCGTACTTTCTCCGAAACTCCCTGACGGTGTCCACCGTGTAAGAGGGCCCCGGCCGGTCAAGCTCCACCCTGGATACCTCGAAGTACGGATTCGTTGCGGTCGCGAGGACCGTCATCATGTAACGGTGCTTTCCGGGCGATATCTCCACTCCACGCTTGTGGGGAGGCACGCCAGATGGCACAAACACGACCACATCGAGGCCGAACTTGACCCTTGCGACCTCTGCTGTGACAAGATGCCCGTAGTGTATCGGGTCAAACGTGCCACCCATGATGCCAAGCCTTCTGCTTCTCCCGACATCTCCGTTGATAGAGGCGATATCATCCGTCACGGCGAGACCTCCTGCCGTCAGCTTTACTCCGGGCACGCAAGGCCGGCCATCGCAGAGACGAGCTCGCGCACTCCCTCCCCGGTTACGGCCGAGATGGCGTAAATCCGGAGCCCGCGCGAGCCCAGCGCCTCCTGCACCCTGTCGAGGCGGCTCCTCCCTTGAGGCACATCTATCTTATTCGCCGCGACCAGCGTCGGGCGCGCTGTAAGCTCAGGGCTGTAAAGGCGAAGCTCTCGTTCGACCACCTCGAAATCGCGGACCGGGTCTCTATCAAGGGCCGCGAGATCGAGGACATGAACGAGAACCCGTGTGCGCTCCACGTGCCTCAGGAACTCATGGCCGAGCCCGGCGCCGGCGTGCGCGCCCTCGATGAGCCCGGGGATGTCCGCCACCACGAAACTCTTGCCGTCTCCCGCGTCGACCACCCCGAGGTTGGGGACGAGCGTGGTAAACGGGTAATCCGCGATCTTCGGCCTGGCAGCGGATATCCTCGATATCAGCGTGGACTTTCCGACGTTGGGCAGTCCCACGAGGCCGACATCGGCGAGAAGCTTGAGCTCCAGCTCAAGCCACCTTTCCTCGCCCGGTGTGCCCGGCTGGGCGAAGCGCGGCGCCTGCCTCGTAGGTGTTGCAAAGCGGGCGTTGCCCCTGCCGCCCTTGCCGCCCCTGGCGACGATGGCTGACTGCCCCGGCGATACGAGGTCCGCGAGGACTTCCCCTGTTGCAGCATCGCGCACCACCGTGCCCGGGGGGACCCTTATCACCTCGTTCGCCCCATTCCTTCCGTGCTTGTTAGCCCCGGCGCCCGGCTGCCCGTTCTCCGCCCTGTAGTGTCTTTTGTGCCGAAGGTCCATAAGAGTGTGCATGGAGCCATCCGCCTGCACTATCACGTTGCCGCCGTCGCCGCCGTCTCCCCCATCGGGACCTCCGGCCGGGACATACTTCTCACGACGGAAACTCACGGCGCCTCTCCCGCCATCTCCAGCTTTCACGTAGATTTCGGCGGTATCCACGAACATGCGGCTCACCTCAGGCGTATCTTTCCCTCGCGCGCTGGCTGGCAGCCGCGCCGCTTCCGGGCAGGACGACTCATGCAGAGCGACGCCCGATCCACCACTCATTTCGCCGCTCCTATGTTCGACATCGCTCCGGGTTTCCCTGCCGGAACTCACCGCATGCCCCGCGCGGGCCATGCAAAAGCCCCCCACAGGCTTTCCCACACGCCTGCGGAGGGCTATGTGCTTCGGTCGCCGCCGTGCGAAGAAGCTCCTGGCAAGCTCCACACGGTAGCTTCCTCCGGCGGCGGCTTTCGCCACTACATTCTGCGTTCCAACCTGGAACGGCAACGCTCCTTTCCGGCACGCTTCGTGCCATGGCATGCCGCGGCATGCATCTCAAAGGAACGCGACCATGCCCCCCTGCCACATGGTGGGTTTGGCAACATGGTGCCGCTGCGCCCACGGCCGGGCGCCCTGGCGCAACCCGGCCCGCAGCTCGCGTGATCTAGGAACCCGCGGCCTCTACGGGGTACACGCTCACCCGCTTCGCGCCCCTGCCGCACCGCTCGTATGACACGCGGCCGCTGACCCTGGCGTAGAGGGTGTCGTCCCCACCCACTCCGACGTTCACGCCCGGGCGTATCCTGGTGCCCCGCTGCCGCACGAGGATGCTCCCCGCGGAGACGAACTCGCCCGCGTGCTCCTTCACGCCGAGCCTCTTTGACCTCGAATCGCGACCGTTTCTTGAGCTACCTACGCCTTTCTTGTGAGCCATCCATCACACCTCCCCGCCATCAGAAGGGCTTGCGGGCGTCTGCGAATCGGCCGCAGGAGCGTCCGGCTGGATGCTCTGCACACGCACTTCCGTAAAGGGCTGCCTGTGGCCGTAGCGCCTTCTGTAGTTCTTCTTCGCCTTGTACTTAAACACCAGTAACTTGCGGGACTTCCCTTCCGAGATCACCCTGGCGATGACCTTCGCGCCGGGGACATACGGGGTTCCAACCCTGACGACGCCCTCGTCATCTGCCACCATCAGTACCCGGCCGAACTCCACGGTCTCCCCCGGCTCCCGGCTCAGCTTCTCAACGCGGAAGACGTCGCCCTCTTTCACGCAGTACTGCTTGCCGCCTGTCTCGATCACCGCATACATCTTGACTTTCGCGTCTCCTCTCGCTTTGACTCGCCGGGGCCAGGCACGCGATGGTTTTGATCCTGCGCGTTTTCATCAGGAGCCTGTCCCGAGCGGCGTGGCGACACGCGCCCACAACTTGCAGTTTACCACAGCCTCTTGCGCCATGTCAAACGCCGCCGTTGCCCGTTCTCGGTTTGTGATATAGGCTCCCAGCTTTCTGCCAGCCGCCAGCTAGACCCGATCCCCTGACATTGATGCCACGGTCGAGCGCCGCGAAATTTGTTGCGAGTTCCCAGGCCTTTCCAGAGGTACTCTCTCTTCGATGTAGA
>JAAYXB010000028.1 GCA_012516125.1 Bacillota bacterium
GTCTACCTTCTGAATCCTCCCCATGTGCGCGATGTCCATGACAACCCATACACCGTTCAGGACGGAAGGGTTTATACCATTGTCCTTCTTATCAGGCTGCATGGAGGTCAGGATATCCCAGAACCCCGTTTTTTTGAGCCAGTTCACGAGATCGTCGTTCCAGCCGTATTGGGACTCGTATACCTCCACATCCTCACCGGCGATGACGGCTTCCTCGGTCTTCTTCTCGTCGAGCACGAATAGGTCTTCAATCACCCTTGTCACCCCCAGGGTCATTGTCCTTCTTGGTAGGGTCAACAAGCTGGCTCTGCACTATCTGGTCAAACAGAGAATCCAGTTTCCTGCCGATCTCGCGAATACGGGCCCGGTCCTTACGGATCCTCGCATTACGGTCTACAAGAACCTTCACCTCCTTCGCCATGTCTTTGGGGATGTAAGTATACCTGGTCTTGCCCTCAACACAGCGGGACAGGTACCAGAATGGCCCGTGGGGCTGGCCTTTGCCGCAGCGGCAGCCTGGTTTGCCGCAGCAGGTATATCTTTCGATAAGGGAGCCCTCCATGTGAGGTTTAGTGCGCAGGATCCTCTCTTCCAGCTTTCTTCGCTCCTTCATGAGAACACTCGCGTACTGGCGGAGTTTGGAGATATCGTCCATTCCGATCCCCCCATGCGTGTCGTAACAGTGGACTTCTACACTGACTGTTACGATTCCTGCCAAAACAAAAGCCCCAGATAAAAATCTTTCTGGGGCTACATGAATATGGCACTACTTGCCACTCTCACTCAGTTTCAACCGCTCTGACGCCCGGCTGCTCAGCCCGACCGCCGCCGGAACCCGTCAGCTCGCGCACCCAGCTCACGAACTGGGCCCCGCCGCTCTCGCCCCCCGCCGCAAGCTCGCGGCAGGTCTCGAGGAACGCGTCGATGCTCCCGTCGAGGGCAGCCGTGCTTCTCGCTATGAATATCCGCTCGTGGCAGGTAGCGACGGTTCCCTCCTCCGCTGTGAGCAGTTCCTCGAACAACTTCTCTCCCGGACGAACCCCGGTGAACTTGATCTCGATGTCCCGGTCCGGGTCGAGACCGGACAGCCTCACGAGGTCGCGGGCAAGGTCCACTATCCGAACCGGCTCCCCCATGTCGAGCACGAAAACCTCCCCGCCTTCGCCCATCGCCGCAGCCTGTATGACAAGCTGGACGGCCTCAGGGATAGTCATGAAGTAGCGCACCATATCAGGATGGGTCACGGTAATCGGGCCGCCCGCTGCGATCTGGCGCTTGAAGAGCGGGATGACGCTCCCCCTGCTCCCGAGGACGTTCCCAAACCTGACCGCCATGAACCTGGTCTTGCTGTGCTTGTCCAGGGCCTGGATGAGCAACTCCGCCGCTCGCTTGGTGCTTCCCATGATGCTCACAGGGTTCACGGCCTTGTCGGTGGAAATGAGAACGAACCTGGAGGCGGCATGCCGGTCGGCCGCGGTCGCCACGTTCCAGGTGCCGAAGACGTTGTTGTTAATGGCCTCCTCCGGATGCATCTCCATGAGCGGCACATGCTTGTGGGCGGCGGCGTGGAAGACGACGTCCGGCCTGTGTCGCTCAAAGACGCTCTCCATGCGCGCCGCGTCCTTTATGTCGCCGATGACCGGCACCACATGGAGGTCAGGGTGCGTCTCCCTGAGCTCGAGGTCGACGTCATAGATGTCGTTCTCGGCATGACCCAGGAGCACCAGGCTCTCCGGGCGAAACCTTGCAACCTGCCTGCAAAGCTCCTGCCCTATGGACCCGCCCGCGCCCGTCACGAGCACCCTGCGCCCAGTGAGGTAGCCGCCGATCTTCTCCAGGTCCACTTTGATCTCTTCGCGCCTGAGCAAGTCCTCGATCTGGACATCGCGGATGCGGCTCACATCGACCTTCCCGTCTATGAGCTCATACACGCCGGGAAGGGTCTTTACCCTGGTCCCCAGCCCCTCGCACGCCGCTACGATCTCCTTCACCACGCGGCCCGGCGCCGAGGGCATGGCTATGATGATCTCGTCCACGTCATGTCGGCCGACAAGGGCCGCGAGGTCCCTCCGGGTGCCGAGCACCCGCAAGCCGGCCAGCATGTATCCCTGCTTCGCCTGGTCGTCGTCGACGAACCCGACTACCTCGTAGCCGAGCTCGGGGTGTGCCCGGAGTTCCCTTGCCACGATCATGCCTGCCTCGCCCGCACCTATGATGAGAGCCCGGCGGGCCTGACCCCCCTCCCACCCGGAGGCCCGAGATCCTCGCATGGAAGCTGCCGATGCCGACCGGCCAAATGACCGGGTACCGGACCGGCTTGTCAGTATCCACTCCCGCCGCAGCCGGGCGAGGAGCCGCAGCCCCCCGGCAAGGCCGATATTGAACATCCACATGAGAAGGGTAACGCTTCGGGGAAAGCCAGGGCCGTGGATGAGGTGGAGCAGGACGTAGTCGCCGACCGATGCGACGGTGCCGGCCTCGGCGATCGCCACAAGCTCTCGGACACTTGCGAATTGCCACAACCTGTGGTAGAGGCCGAACGCTGCGTATGAGGCAAGCCGCACCACCAGTAGAGCTGGTAGCCGTGGGACTATCAGCTCAATGTAAGGGAACGCTCGTAGCGGGTTGAACTCAAACCGCACCAGCAGCCCAATCGCAATGCTCGCAAGGAAACACGCAACATCGCAGGCCACGAGCATGCCTGTTCTCGCCCTGTGGCTCATGACACCAGTTCCTCCACCGTTCCTTGAACCGTCCCACAATCTTAACCATTCGCTGCCGTCCCCGCTGAGTCCTGCAACATGAAACGTGAAGGGGTACGCAAACTTTTCCGTTACGTCACGTTCGACGAAACCAGGAAGGATCTGCCGCTCCTCGCGGCGAATATGAATTTGTGCGTCGGGCGTCACCACACGACGTGTCGAAAGCTGCCACATCGTGCTCAGCACGCAAACATTTCGACACCTTCACTGCCGGCGCGAGTAACGCGCAGGCGGAGCCCGAACGCCTTTTAGAAGAGATGAGATGAACCGTATCCATTATTACGATGCAGCTACGATGCAGCGCGGCGAAACGTGGAAGGGAGGAGAGGCCGCCAGGTCCCGTGGGGTTCGTGTTCTTGTCTGTATCTGGGCACTCGACCAGTCTAGCCGGCGGGAAAAGTCAATGTAGGTCACACGACAAGACGGGACGGGACCACGCGGCGCGCACGTGGAACAACATGTCGAGTACGCAGACGAAATCGACCTTCGGGAGTACATTGAAGTCCTGTGGCGCGGTAAGTGGGTTATAATCCTTGTAACACTTTGTGCAATGCTCTCGGCGGCTGTCGTCAGCTTTTTCGTGCTCGACCCGGTGTACGAGTCAAGTACGGTGCTTACGGTGAGCCTTCCTGAGCAAGTGCAAGGGGATCTCGGAGACCCTGTTATTGCCGGCGTCATCGGTGGAACGCCTCAAGCCCACGCCAGGCTCATCGAAAGCTCCGCTGTCCTCCAGCGCGCGACCGGTGTTCTCGCGGCCCAGAACGTCCGCACAAGTCCCAGGGCGCTTCGCGGCATGATCAGCGCGAAGGTGGTTGGCGATACTGCGAAAGGGGACAAGCTCGTCGAAATAACGGCAAGGGACAAGACGCCGGAGGGCGCGAAAGCCGTAGCCGACGCAGTAGCCAGCGGGTACCTGGCTTTCCTCTCCGACCTTGTCTCAACCCGGCTATCCTCGCTCAGAGAGACGCTCGGCGCTGAGCTCGCGCGCAGGTCAGCGGACCTGGAGGACGCCACTAAAGAACTCAGCGCCTTTATGGCTAAGTCGGGCGGGCAGAGACTGATCGAACAGGAGATCGATGCCAAAACCGTGCTCCTGGCAAATTACAAGGGCGAAAACGCTCGGCTGAAAGTGGAAGCCAAAGCAGTCGCCGAATCTCTCCGGGTCCTCGAGAGCCACCTCAAGAGCACTCCTGAGAAGCTTCCTGTCAAGAAGTCTTTCAGCGATGACCTTATCGTCACTTCCAAACTTGAGCCTGGGGCAGCCATACTCACAACCGAGGAGTTGAACCCGGCATATCCCGGTCTGGTGACACAAGTGGCTTTGAAGAAGGCCACGCTGGCTGAGCTCGATGCACGCATGAAGGCAGGCAACGACGCCATCGCAGCGCTTAGCGCCGAACTCGAGGCGCTCGAGGCCGCCCTGGTGGAAAGCGCCATCCAGGAGCAGAATCTTCGGGAGCGCCTCGAGGCCACTCAATCTAGATACATCGAGATCGCCACCCAGCTACAGAGTCTGGCCGGGAGAGAGCCTCATGCTACGGTCCGGTCCGCTGTTGAGATAGTAGCGCCCGCTTCCCTCCCTGTTGAGCCTTCGGGGCCGAGGAAGCTGCTCAACATAGCCATAGCGGGCGTGCTGGGTGTAATGGTGAGCGTTTTCGTGGTATTCATCATGCACTACTGGCATAGCACTCAGCCAGCGACGGTGGCGCGGTAGCCGGCGCCGCCGGGCAGCTGGTGGCCGGGGCATTGAGCCCCATCCCGAAGGCCCAGGGGTGTTTTCTAGGGGCGGGTGCGCGCACGACCCGTTGTCGCGGCCGCGCTGCCCCGCGCCTGACAGCCACGGTCGCCGCGAGGGGGAGTCAAGGCTACGGGGGTGCCGAACGCCTCTCTAGAACACGAATAGCTCCGGCATGCCTCCGCAACCCGGCTACAGCCGGGTCCGGGCTGACCCGGGCCCGGGCTACAGCGCAACAGGAATTGCCGGGACCTGCGAGGCTCAGCACCAATCCCCACGGGGGATGCCCGGCCAGGTTTGGCCGCCTGCGGAGTGTCGGGCCTGGGGAGAGTGGGGCACCGACATTCCACGGTTTGCCTGGGCGGCTTGCCCGGGCGGCTTGCCTCCGTGGCGAGAAGGTGCTCCGGCGCAGCGCCGGCAGCGGGGCGGCTTAGCTGAGGAGAACCCAGAAGAACCACACGATCATCCCGATCTCTACGGCGAACTTGAGCAGGGTGCCGCCGACAATGCCGATGAGCGTGCCGAAAGCCGCCCTGAAGGCGGCTTCGGCGCGCTTGCCTTTCACGAGTTCGCCGAGGAGCGCTCCCGCGAACGGGCCGATGACAAAGCCCAGTGGGCCGAGGATGAACGGGCCGATTAGAAGCCCGGCGATGCTGCCGTAGATGGCAGCAGAGGATCCGCCATACCGCTTCGTCCCATACGCGGTGGCAGCGTAATCGATGAGCACGGTCACCACGACCGCGACGCCCTGCCACACGTAGAACCCCACCGTCAGCTTGGCGAAGCCGGTGAATAGACCGTAGACGAGCATCCCCAGCCAGATGAGGGGAGCCCCGGGAAGGACCGGCAACACGGTCCCCGCAAGGCCGAGGATGAATAGCAGAATAGCGAGGATCATCCCAATTACGGCCACACGTAACCACTCCGGTACCCTATTATGCCCGGCTCAAGAACCCAGACCGCCGTCGGAAACCTGCAAGGCTACGCGGCGCCGTGCCGCGCAAGCCAGTCGGCGACGTCGGCCAGCACTTCTTCGCGGTTGACATCGTTGAAGAGTTCGTGGAAGCTGTCAGGGTAGATCCGCATTTCCCGGTCGCGGCAGGTCATGGCCGAATAGAAACGCCTGGCTGCGTACGGAGACACTATGGCGTCCTTGCCCCCCTGAAGAATGAGGCATGGCAGTTGCACGAACGGTGCCGCAGCCATGGTCCTGGCCATCTGTTTCGCCAGCTCCACATAGAAACGGAGCGTGATGCGGGGGTATCTCAGCGGGTCGCTGACGTAGGCCGCAACTATGGCGGGGTCTCGCGATATGGCTTCGGCAGGGATCCCCGCGTCCACCGTCATCTTCGGAAACAGGCGAGCAGCCGCTCGGCCAAGCGCCTCTTTGAGTTTCGACACCTTCATGGACAGAGCCAGGCACGGCCCCGACACTATGAGGCCGTCGACCGGGCATGAGCCGGGGGCTCCGTATTTTACCGCGTACGACAGCGCCGTAAGGCCTCCGATGCTGTGGCCCAGCAAAAACAGCCGCGCTTCGCCGGGCGTCCTCTGGCGGACAAAATCGCAGAACAAAGCAAGGTCATCCACGAGTTGCTCGTAGCGGTCCACGTGCCCGCGCCTGCCCTCGGACCTTCCATGGCCCCGGTTGTCAAGCCCCCAGACTGCATAGCCCTGGGGCACGAAGTAGTCCACCACGTTCTGGTAGCGCCCCGAGTGCTCCGCGCCCCCGTGGGTGATTACCATCGCCGCCCGGGTCTTGCACCCCTCAGGCAACCAGCACTGGTAAAAGAGCCTCACGCCGCCGGTCCCATCGACGAATCCTGTCGCGCTCGCCTCCACGGACATCCTCCCCCGCCTTCCCCGTCGCGCTATTGCCAGATCCCCATGGCGCGCTATTGCCAGATCCCCGTGGAGAAGTTCGCCAGAGGTTGCCAGGTCCCTTCTCATAGAGGACCGGTAGCGTCGCACAAGTTTCGAACGGCAAGCCGTCCCGCCCGGGGCATTCCGCACCGGCGAGCCGGCCCAGCGGACGCACGAAGCGGGACGCACGAGAGTTGGCCGGTTTCGCCGCTACTCAATCGGCTACTCAAGCCCCGTGTCGTGTGGTTGCTCACTGGGAAGCCAGGTCGTGCGGTCGTTCACTGGGCGGCCGGGTCTTCTGGTCGTTCACTGGGCGTCCAGGCGCCGAAGTTGCGCGTTCACTTCCTCCAGCTTGCTGCTGAGCTGCCTCATCTGCTCCTGTGCCACCCTCATGTAGTAGTCCAGCTCCTTCTTGCGACCCCCTTCGTCCTTCTCGAGCAGCCGCTTGCACTCGGAGTATATATCAAGAGCGCGGTCCATCTCCGCACGCAGCGCCTTCGCCTCCTCCTCGGCCGCCTCTGAGGGGCCCTTTATATGCGACACATCGGGCAGGAGCACTTCCTGGTACCAGGAAGCCTCGTCCTGGTGCTCGAAGTTCAGCGAAACGCAGATCTGTCTGTCGCTCTTGCTTGCCGCCGCCACAAAGGCCATGGGATTCGGGATGATCACCCCGCCCACGGTCGCACGAAAAGGCTCAGCAGGCCAGACGGTGAGCTTCCCCTGTGACAGCCTGACGGCGATGTCGGCGCCCGCGGAGTTCTGCACGAAGTGGACGCGGTCTACCTGGCCGGTCAGGAACCCCATGAGGTATGCAAACGCCGGGTCGCCTCCGACCATCATGGTGAAGTTTTGGAGCGCCTCGAGCTTCTTCGCTCGACTTATCATCCCGTTGGAACCCTCCCGGACATCCGGATGCCAGATGACTTCCTTTCAACTCTATTCTAACGCAAAAAAACCGTCTTGAAATCCCCCCGAAGGAAAACAGCAGCACGGCCTCGCATGTGGATGCTCGCGTGTGGATGGAACCGAGCAAGACGCGAGAAGTCCACCCTGCTTTTCCACCTTGTTTTGCGGTAGCCGGGTGGCATCCGGGGTTTCCAGTGATTTTGGGATGCAGCCCTGAGACTTCCGAAGCCTAAAGATGGATTGCGGAACGTGAATCTGCACAATGTAAGACAACAACGTGGGACGCCAGGGGCGCCCGGAGTCAGGGTAGCCCCGCGATAGCGCCGACAACCGGAGGGACGCGGCATCGACACGCAGGACACGCTGACCGTGCTTTACGAGCTTCCGTTCGCAAACCTCGGAGGGACGGAAAAGCACGTCCTCACACTCATCAGCGCGCTTCGCCGCGAGGTGGCCCCTTGCCTCCTCGCACCGCAAGGAGACGCGCTTCGCCTTTTCTGCGACCTTGGGGTACCTTACCGAACCGTGCTGCCGCTGAGACCTGCGCCCGGCGTGCGAAGGGCGCTCCGAGTCCACCATGCGGCCTTTCAAGCGCTAATGGACGAGTTCGGGCCCCGCCTCGTTCACGTGCACTGCGGGATCGAACACGCCGTGGCAGCACGCCTCGCGTCGCCCGGCATCCCGATGGTCCTCACGATTCATGGGCACCCCGACGCGGCGAGCTACATCGTAAGCGGCTTCCTCGCCAACCGCATCGTTGACGAGGTCATCTGCGTCTCCGAGGCGGAACGCCGCGTGGCGCAGGGGTATGGTTTCAGGAAGGATAGGCTCACGGTGATCCACAACGGGATCGTTTCCCCGTCGCGCACCGCCGCGCCGGCGCAGCAGCAGCCCAGGCAGCGCCTCGGCCTGCGGGAAGACGCGGTCGTCATTGGCACCGTCTCGCGCCTTGAGCGCAGGAAGGGCATAGCCCATCTTGTCTCCGCGCTCGCACGCATCCGGCGGGACTGCCCAAGTGCGGTCCTGCTGGTGGTAGGAGACGGAAGGATGAGGCAGGATCTCGAACGGCTCGCCCTCGACCTCGGCGTCCGCGACAGGGTCGTCTTCACCGGTGCTCTCCCGGACCCAACCGCAGCCCTTGAGGCAATGGACATCTTCGCCCTCCCGTCTATCCAGGAGGCGCTCCCCATGGCCATCCTGGAGGCGATGGCCATGGCGAAGCCCGTGGTGGCGACCACGGTCGGCGGCATCCCCGAGGCCGTGGTCCACGGCGAGACAGGCTTGCTCGTGCCCCCAAAGGACGACGCCGGCCTGGCCTCGGCGCTCCTTGTTCTCGCCCGCAACCCTGCGAGGCGGCAGGAGATGGGCGCGCGCGGACGCGCGCGTTTCGAGGCTCTCTTCACGGCCGACCTCATGGCCCGGCGCACGCTTGACGTGTACCGACGCGTCGTCGCCCGCAGGTCCACCCACAGGTCCAGCCCGCTGCCCTCCGAGCCGGGACCATAGCGCGACTCTGGCTCATACAATCTCACTGGTCGCGCACGTATCCCGGCGAGCTACCTGCGTACCCGCTCGGCATACCCCACGAAGACATTCCTGTTGTGGTCCGGGCCGACTCCCTGCACGTTGGGGGACACGAAGGTCGGCGGCATAACCCCCGCGGCCACGAGCAGTCTCGCCACCTCGCCGACGATGGCGCACGAGATAGCGACGGCGGCGACGGTGGACCCGGCTGCCACAGGGATGTTGAATCCGTCGATGCGCACAAGAGCGTCCTCGAGGGGTACATGCGTGTCGATCATGACATCGGCGAGGTCACCAAGCTTCTTGCCGCTCGAGTGGGTTGGCTTCGCCTTCCTGTGGTTTTCGCCTGACACCACAGCCACCACGGGAAGGCCCCTCTCCCGCGCATAGAGCGCCGCCTCTACGGGCGCGGCGTTGAGGCCGCCGTGGGAGAAGACCCACATGGTGTCCTGCGGATGAAACTCAAAGCTCTGAAGGAAATTGGCGACGTAGCCCTCCTGGCGCTCGAGCCACAGAAGTTCCCGCGCGCCTCCCGGCCCAACGACGTTGCACCACATCAGCCTGGGGTCGAGCAGGGGATGGAACCCGACGAAGCTGCCATAGCGTGGGAACACATCCATGACAGGGATGACAGAGTGGCCGCTCCCGAAGAGGTGCACGAGATGGCCGCTTCTGATGGAGTGGGCCATGAGCCTGGCCGCCTTCTCGATCTTGTCCATCTCGTGCGCGCGGATCTCGCCGATGATCTCTTCAACCCTTTCGAGGTACGCAATTGCGCTCATCCTGGACGCCTCCTGTCTTGCGAATCCGTATTGTCTGACAGACTATCGAACTTCAGCAGTATGTGTCAGTTTAGCGGAGCACTCCGACGGCTTTTCGTGGTTCAATCGGGCCTCAACCGCGCTTCGTCAGCCCAAGGGCCTCCATGGCCATCCTCGCTGCACCTATCACGCCCGCGTCATCGCCAAGCTCGGCGCACACCACCCTCGCCATAGGAGCGGCCTGGGGTTGGGCTGTCGCGTCGACGATGCGCCGGATCTCTCCAAGGTAAGGCCCGAGCCTTCGTCCCACGCCGCCGCCCAGCACGACCACCTCCGGGTTGAACGTGCTCACCAGATTCGAGACAGCCATGCCGATATATCTGACGGCCCGGGCGATGACCTGCCGGGCTACCTCGTCACCCCTCTCGGCAGAAACGAACACCACCTCGGCGGTAATCGCCCGTATGTCGCCGCCCGCAAGCTCCAGCGCAAGGCTCGACTCGCCGCGCGCGACTTTCTCGCGCACCTGGCGGGCGATGCCCGGACCGGCGGCCACGGTCTCAAGGAAGCCCTTCTCACGATAGGCCGGGTCTCCGACAGCCCCCGGCTCGAGACACGACCACCCGACCGCGCCTGCGATGCCCCGGGCGCCTCTGTATACCCGGCCGTCGAGGATGAGGCCCGCTCCGACTCCGGTGCCGATGATGAGCAGCACCGCGTGGGCACAGCTGCGCGCCGCGCCCGCCCACTGTTCGCCCATAACGGCAGCAGGCCCGTCGTGGTCGACGAACACCGGGAACCCGGTCCTGGCCTGAAGGAGCTCGCCCAGGGGAAAGTCACGCCAGCCGGCGATGTTCGGCGCCCAGACCACCCTGCCACAGGACCTCTCGATGACCGCGGGCACGGCGACGCCGCACCCTGCCACGGCGAGGCCGACGCCGCGCGCGGCATCTGCAAGCTGGCGGACCATCGCCGCTATTTGCTCGAGGGGATGGATCCCGGTCGGGTCGCCGGCATCGATGGCGACGCGCCGCCTCTCCAGAACGGCCCCGGTCATATCAACCAGACCACATGCAACCTTAGTACCGCCGACGTCCACACCAACTGCTGCTTTACCTGCGGCGGCGTCTGCCACGACAGGACCAGCGGACGCGCGTCGGAGCCCCGCGATGTCCACTGCCGCCTCCCCCCGAGCGTGCTCTGCGCGGCACGTAACCGCGCGGCCGCCCTGCAAACCCTCACCCGCTCCCTCACCCGACCGCGATCTTGACAACCCAGATCTCTCCCCCGCCAAGCCGCTTCTTTAGCTCCGCACGGCCGTCGTGGACGGTCACGTCCACTTTCTCCGAGGTAACCAGGTCTTCGGCTGACGCGGATATTCCCGCTCCCGCCCCAGTCGCCCCCGCCA
>JAAYXB010000029.1 GCA_012516125.1 Bacillota bacterium
GACCTACTGTGGCAGAAGGATAATACGCCACGCCACGAGGTTTCAATCCACGCCCCCGCGCGAGGGGCGACCTTGAGGTCCTAGAGGATCTGCCAGCCGACGCAAAGTTTCAATCCACGCCCCCGCGCGAGGGGCGACGTAGCAGACGTGGGCACGGGCAACAGCGGCGTAGAGTTTCAATCCACGCCCCCGCGCGAGGGGCGACCCTGGACCCCGTTTCCGCCATGGGCATCGATCCCAGTTTCAATCCACGCCCCCGCGCGAGGGGCGACCCAAAGGACCGACGGCGCGGGTGGGTGTGAGGGGTTTCAATCCACGCCCCCGCGCGAGGGGCGACTGAAAACGAACGGCATGCGGCGTGCCGCAATGGTGTTTCAATCCACGCCCCCGCGCGAGGGGCGACCTAGAGCGCGCTTCGCATAATATACGTTATGTTGTTTCAATCCACGCCCCCGCGCGAGGGGCGACTCCGATACCTGCGCCAGCAACATGAGCAGGCGAGTTTCAATCCACGCCCCCGCGCGAGGGGCGACGGTGTGAGGGAAGCAAGCAGAGGCGATATCATGAGTTTCAATCCACGCCCCCGCGCGAGGGGCGACCGTAGCAGTCTCTCCAACACTGGTCACGCGCAACAGTTTCAATCCACGCCCCCGCGCGAGGGGCGACATGTTTGCCGCGGCCCGCCCGGGCCGCTTGACCACGTTTCAATCCACGCCCCCGCGCGAGGGGCGACATCCTAATCCTGCGCGGCCCGCCGGGGCCGCTTGTTTCAATCCACGCCCCCGCGCGAGGGGCGACCTCTCTCTCGGCCCTGACCCCCCGGGCCTCACTGTTTCAATCCACGCCCCCGCGCGAGGGGCGACCGGGCACCGTCGCCCTTAGTAGCTCATCAATCACGGTTTCAATCCACGCCCCCGCGCGAGGGGCGACTCCTTGGTGCCAGTCCGTACACTTGTAGGTGTTCGTTTCAATCCACGCCCCCGCGCGAGGGGCGACTGCGGTGACCACAAGGCCACCTGTGACTATAATGTTTCAATCCACGCCCCCGCGCGAGGGGCGACCTCGTCGCTCTTGAGGGCCGGGCACTCGGCCGCAGTTTCAATCCACGCCCCCGCGCGAGGGGCGACAGGGTGGCACGGCGATGCTTGTGTGGTGCGACATCCCGGGAGGGATTCCGCGCACCCCCCACAACCGCTGTGGTTCTGAGTTCCTTGCGGGGCCGTCGGTAATCGAACGCCGGTGTGTCGGAAGCACCGCGAACCCTCCCGTGTACTCATGATCCCTCGGGGTCCGCGCGGCGGATCTGTCCTCGCTTCACTCGTTTCAGCCCACGCCCCCGCGCGAAGGGCGACGTGGCTATCCACCCCCGTCAGCCATCAATCCCCTGGGGCTTCTAGACTACCAGCGGCCCCTCCGGATCATAGCTTGTCTTCACTCCAAAGTGCTCTACCCTCCGCGACCAGTTCTTCCCAAGATAGTAGATCCTCAGGCTATCGGTTTCCTGGTTCATTATCGACAGTAGCTCACTCTTCAGGTAAACCAATTGTTGGGGATCCACCAGGCACTCGAAGACCGAAAGCTGCACGCGCTGGCCGTAGTTCTCGCAGCTCTTGGCTATGTTGCGCAATCTCTTTCTGCCAGCGGCATCCTCGGTATTCACATCATAGGTAATGAGGACCATCATGTCAGCTCACCTCAGCCCACTACCTATTTCCACACGAAGGCCGGATATGCGTCCATCTCCCCACGCAAAAACCGCGCCAGAAGCATCGCCTGGACGTGGGGTAGGAGTCCGAGAGGGACAGACTCACCAATGAACGGATGGCTGATTTCCTCTTGTTTACGCTTCTGATAGGCGGACAAGAGGGTTTTCCGGGTCTCTTCATCCATAATCACTGCCCCCGACGGCGTCTTCTCAAAGCCCTTAGCCTTCACCTGCTGCCGATTGATCAGCGTTAACACAAGCCGGTCGCCGAGGACTGGACGGAACTCTTCCAGCAGGTCGAGCGCAAGGCTTGGTCGCCCTGGACGATCTGCGTGAAGAAAACCGACGTACGGGTCCAGGCCCACCCCCAATAGAGCCGACTGGATGTCATGACCTAGCACCACATACACGAAGGAAAGCATGGCGTTGACGTTGTCCAGCGGCGGCCGTCTGCTTCGAGAGCTAAACACGAAGTCACCCTTCTGAGCCACGATCAAATGGTCGAACACGCTAAAGTACAGCCTTGCCGCTTCACCTTCGATCCCGCGCAGCTGTTCGAGAGGCACCGGACTACGCAGGCGTCCAGCCATTTCTGCCAGCTCGGCTGCCGCGCGTCGAATCTCCTCCACGTTGCCGCCTTCCCCCTGCTCTCTTGCCGCACGGAGAAGCACATTCCTGCAGTTAGCCAGCTTGGCAAGGACAAACGCCCTGGCCAATGTAGCAGCAAAGGCATCATCGGCCGCCTTGGCGAACTGTTCCTTGCGTAACAGGACGTTTCCGTGGATGTGGCCCTCAACGCGCCCGTAGAACCTTCCATGCTCCGAAAAGAAGGCAAGGTGGACGTTTCTCTCACCGCAAAGCTCCATGAGTGGCGTGCTGCACGTCATAGGGCCAAAACAAACGATGCTCTCGAGGTTATGTATGGGGATCCGGAGCTTCTCCTCTCCTCCCACCTTGACGACTACCGTCTCACCATGGCGGTGCAAATACGCATCACTCGTCGTCACGTACAACGTGTTCAGGAGTTTCTTCAACGGGATCCCCTCGCTATCTCATCGAGTATGCTGGCAAGGTAGCGACTGGCCCTTGTCGCGGATACGCGCGGCCCGCACCGATCCACCATGGAACACTTGCGACACTTTGCACTCATCTGAGCCAAAGGAGTCACACCGGATCGGACCATCTCATGCAGCTGGTGCGCTCCATCCTCCACAAAGCGCCGGAGTTCCCCAGTGAAGTGAACAGTCAACCGGCGCCTGGACTCCTCGTAATACAGGTACCCTTCGTTAAGAGAGATCTCGAGCATCTCTTCGAGACACACGGCCTGCGCGCAAAGCTGGACCTTGTATTCGTGTTCATCCCGTGTCGTCCCGTGCTTGTATTCCACCGGCACTGGGACCCACATCCCCGTCACACCATCAATGGCGGTTCCCCCGCTATCAGCGTCTTCCAGTAGCCGAAGTTCCAGGCAGTCTATGACGCCAGCGAGGCCAAGGCGCAACGAGCGCACCCGAACGCCGCGGTAGATGCGGACATCGCGCCTCACCTCACTTCCGCCCTCGTGCACCCGGCGGTGCTGGACCGTACCTTCCGCCGTGTACACGTTGTCGTCCCACTGCTGCTCGAGCAAAGTCAACCCGGCTCGCCTGGGACAGTAGTAGAGCTGGCTCAGCGCCGATATGGGCAGGAGGTCGTCCTCGCTGTACATGGCTACTTCACCACGAGCCAGTCGAGCCCAGTCGGAGGCTGGTTCCAGTAAATCTTCGCTTTGCCGTCCTCGGCCACCGCGTAGCCGATGTCCACACCTCTGGGTACTTTGCTCGCATCAACCGTAAGCACATAATCGCTGCTCTTGCGTGGCGCATTGACGTTAGGTTTGGGTGTGACGGAGACGAGCCCGAAGAGCTTGTGGGCCGGGGCGCAGCCCAACATGGCCTGTCTTGCACGCTGGCCCATATCGCTGTCAGTGCCCACATGGCGAAAGACTATCACCGGCTCCAGCGTCGACATGCGACCCTTGCTCGCAGAACGGTCGAGTTCGAACATGTTGAGGAGAGCATCCCAGAAAAGGGCGAGATCTTCATCGGTGAAGCCCGTCTCGGCTGCCAGGTGCGCACTCACGAAACCTTGCCCCACGTAGAGGCCATATGGAATAAGCGACTTGCGGCCCATCGTCCGCAGCTCGTTTTCGGGCTGCGTCTTTTCCCATTGGGCATATTCAGCGCTTGAGGCCAGCCCGTTCTTTAGGTCTGTCGTCACCGCCACGCGGGTAAGCGACACATCCATAGGAAGGATCGGATTCACCGAGCGGGAGAACGTGAGTTGCACCGGCCCGCGCACCTGGCCGGCATTGGCGCCCGTAGATAGGACGGCGCCAAAGGTTCGAATGTCATAGAAGTTCTCGCACAGCCACTTTTGGGCGGCCTTGACCTTGTCCACAGGGGCTTTCTCTTGAATACCGCCCGTTTCCTCATGAGCCTTGGCGATGGGCCGGTTGAGGTTGGTCGACTGCTGAATAAAGATGGCATAGGGCGGCTCGTTGTTCTTGGCTACCTGAACGTAATTGCGCACGCGCCTTTTGATGGCAACGTCCGATACAAGTCCATGCATGTCCTGGGGGTCGATCCGGGGCGCGTTCCCCGAATCCGGGTCGCCATTCGGATTACCATTGACGCACTCAAAGAAATATAGGAATTCGTAGCGGTTTGCTATCGAGTCAGCCATTGGTCGATTCCTCCTTTATCTCGTCTTCTAGCTCTTCTTCCCGTTTGCCGGCATAAAGCGCGGCCATTTGCTGGTAATAGCCCAGGGCGAAAAGCGACTGCCCCTCCGGGTCCAGGGTTACAGGAAAGCCGTCTCCCAGGCGGCCCATGATCTCCGAGATAACGCGCTCAAACCAGACCGCCAGGCCTTTGTCCTTCCCCTTTTCCAGCTTACCCAGATGGAACTTGCTCAGCGTGACCAACCTCCCCAGGACCAGGGCAGGAGTAACCGAGGCGGCGGCATAGTATCTCTGGACGATATTTGCACCCACATCACCCAGGGCCTTCTGCTGCACCCTGGCCAGGACGGCCATGAGTCGTCCGGCTTGGTAGGCCGCGCTTGGATGCTCCTCATTGAGATAGGGTTTCAACGGATCTTCACCCCCCTGAAGTCTCGTCCTGCGAACGTGATAAGCCTTGATCAAACCCATGCGGGCATGATTGGGAGCCCTGTCCGGGTCGACCATGTCCGCTCGGATACGTTGGACCGCCGCGGTCAAGGTGAAGCGGGGAATCGCCCTGCCCATGATCGCAGCACGCCATAGTTCGGGTACAAGGGAGGGAGGAAGCTCCGTCAGGTCCTTGCGCACCAGTGAGAACATGATGGCCGCAAGCCCCGGATCCTTGGCTAGCCTCGCTCCGTCCCTGGTGCATATCGTGAGATCATCAAACCAAAGGAGTGCGTTCCTCGCGATCTGAGCGAAGGTACCCTCCATCCAGTCACGCACCATCACGCGGCCACCGGCAGCCGAGAGGATCGCTGCGTGAAATGCGTTCCTGGCAAGATCGGGCCGGCGTCCTTCGTTGATACCCTCCACCAGCCTCTTCGCACGCTGGATAGCTTCAAGCTCCTCGGCCTTCGAGTCATCACCGGTGATTCCCTTGACCCAGTTCAGCGGATCATCCTCTGGTGCCACCGTTTCCTTGTACCAGTAGATGAGGAGAGTCCCAGCGATAGGGCGATCCGCCTTCCTTACCAGCTCGTTAAGGGCGTTAGTGTAGGTTGTGGCCGCCTCTTCGGAGACGGCGGCGTTTGCCGATTGCTCCAGCCCGTACGATGCGAACGCATCCTTGTCAAACCCGATTAGCACACAACCCGACGCTTGTCCACCAACCGCGGCCAATCCCTTAACCTTCGGGTGGGTCTTGAGGGGTTCAACGAGCTCACCCGTTTGCAGGCAGCGCATTCGACCGCGCTGCTTGCCGCCGCCATCGCCCTTCAGTTTTCCACGGAACTCTCTCCACCAGGCGTGCCACTCGTCCGAAGAAACCGGGAACTCCGCACCCACACGAAACGTGACCTTCTCGGTTGGCTTTGCCTTCGCCGCAGACAAACGCATACGGACAGCGCGCAGGTTCGCCTCACCTTGCAGGAACCGTGCGCAGGTAGCCAGTACAGGGCACTCCTTACCGGCGTCCTCAAGCAGCTTCACGAAGTAATCGTGCTTGGCGACAGCCTTCTTGCGCTTCGCTTCGTCGAGGTCGTCCACTCCTATTAAGGCGACCACCCCCAGAGTGTCCACGAGGAAATGACTGCGGGTTCCGCCGCCAGCGATAAGCTCGCCCTGTTGAAGGTCCGGACACTGGGGAAAACGACGGTCGCCCTCCTCCGTGCGAAGGTCCAGGACATCGATGAGCTTTCCGTCCTCGTCAAGCCAGATGGCCCATCGGACTGATTTCGGCGCAAAGCCCGGCTCGGAGCTCAGGCCGTGTTCTCGCGCGTACGCTGCCAATTCTGTGAGCACATACTCACCTCCCTGCTAGAGCCGCTCATTTCGGCTTGTTCAGACAGCTTTGTAGACGGCCTCACTCTCGTACTCCGGAACCTCCAGGACGCCGCCCCTCACCGTTGCGCGAAAGAGGCTTATTCTCGGAGGTGCGTACCCATCGTCCCTGGCCTCGTTTAGGTCGAAGACATCGTAGACCATGTAGCCTATGTCGAGGTCGATCGGCTGGGGGGGCGCCCCCCCGCCATCCTCCGTCGGGCCGAAGAAGGCGGCAAACTCCCGGCAGCCGAGGTACGGCTGGTAGAAGCACTTCCCCGTCTGTATGCGCCTTCGTGCCTGCTCGACCAGGGCCTTCAGGTGTATCTCATACTTCGCCCGAGGTTTTATGTGAGCATGTATGCGGTAGTGCACGTCCGCAAGCGCCATGGTCTGCCTCTGTGTGCGGCCCTGCTGGTCGTTGCCGACCATGTCTCTCGTGGCGTCGGCAATAAGAGGCGAGATCGGCCCCCCTGATGCCATCACGGACTGGACCGCGCGGACGCTGATCTTGTCCTTCACTTCGTTTCGACGAAGAGCGATGTATCGAATCGGACGCAGAACCTCTATGCGGTCGACGCGCCATCCAAACTCCACAGGCTTGCAGTAGATCGCATCCAGGACTCCGCGAGCAGCTGAGGGAGTCATCACAGGATAACTGAACCGTTCCACCTTCATCTCAGGCCGCGTGAAGCACGCCAGGTCACCCCATACCTCAAGCACGATACTGCCGTTTGTGCTCATCTGGTTTCACCTCCTTTCTTGAAACCTACGCTATCAGAAACTCCTGCACCTCTGGTGCAACCAGCCCCAGGGCTTCGGAATAGTGCTCCTCGTTGAGGTACACGTACCAACCTGTCTCCATGCCGCGATATCGGATGGGCTCCAACCAGTCTGTACCAGCCTTTGTCGCGGGCTTCCTGGACGTTCGGTAGAGATTCACAGTCAACGGCCGTGCCCGCCTCAGCCAATCACGGGAAAGGCCGCGGGTCAACGCCATGTCGCGCAGTTCCCGGTAGTCGCTGATGCGTCGCGGGTAGGGAACTAACACATTGATGGTATCGTTCTTAATAAGTCGATAGTGGTTAGCCACCTCTACAAAGTCATACGTCTTTAGGAATTCGAATAGGTCCTTCCCCTCTTCGCTTCCGATGTCGGCAAGAGCGTAGAACTCCTGGTAGTAGTCCTGAAAGAGATTCGGATCTTGCAGGCCCAAGCAGCCGCCCCGCTCCCGGAACAGCTTCTTTACCTCGATGGCGGCCATCTTGTACGCCTGTCCGGGATAGATCTCCTCCTCGGGCGGTGGAAGAAAGACGTAAAAGTCCCCCTGGGGAAGCCGTCCCTCCCGGTTGCATCGCCCGGCGGCCTGCGCTAAAGCTTCGAGCGGCCCCCACGCCCGAAAGACGACAGGAAAGTCAAGGTCAACGCCTGCCTCGACGCACTGAGTGGAGACTACCCGCAGCGGCTGTTCCGGTTGTGACCTGAGACATTGTTTGATTTCGTCGAGGACCGCAGTGCGGTGAGCAGGGCACATGTCCGTGGAAAGATGATAGAGCCCGTTTGGCTCTCGTGACGCGATGATCTCATACAGCCTGCGGGAGTGGCGCTTGACGTTCACGATAGTCAGCACCCTTGGACATTCAAGCATTTTGTCGGCGATTTCCTCCAAGGAGCTGGTTTCGCCTTCCCTGGGCCAGTGCACTCTTACCCTCTGGACGCGCGCGAAGAGGTTCAGCTCGGGTCGCACGATCTCCGCACTTTTCCAGCCTGCAGGTGCATGTCGGGCGACGTGCGCGCTCAAGGAAGTGAACGCCGGTTGTGTGGCGGTTGAGAGCACGACTGTGCAGCCATACGAGCCCATGAGATGAGAAAGGGCCGCAAGGGTTGGGACCGCGAGGTGCGCTGGCAGGGTCTGGACTTCATCGAAGAGGATGACGCTGCCGCTGATGTTGTGGAGCTTGCGACAGGCCGAAGGGCGGTTCGCGAACAGTGACTCGCAAAAACGGACGCTGGTGGTAACGATGATGGGCGCGTCCCAGTTCTCCGTCAACAGATGGGCATGTTCATTCTCGTCTCCGGGGTCCGTGTCAGTCATACTGTGATCTTCCAGGACGTACGGCGTCTCGTGGTCATCACCAAAGATCTCTCTGTATACACCCGCTGTCTGTTCTATAAGGCTGAGGAACGGCAAGACCACGATCACGCGTCGGAGCCCGTGGGCAAGCGCATGGCGCAGGGCGAAGATCAGCATTGCGATGGTCTTTCCTGAGCCCGTGGGCGCCGTGAGCGTGAATAGCCCCGGCGGGCAGGTAGCCGCCTCCGCGCACGCGCGCTGCAGGTCTTCCCTCAAAGCGCGCACCTGCGGGTCGGCCGTAGATGCAGAGCGAACCGTAGCGAGATACGAATCCAGCCTGCCGAGGGCCCACTTCGGCTCCAGCCGACGGCCGGGTGGGCGAAAGGCGTAGGAGCCGTCCCGAGCCCGGTTGAAGTGGGCTTCTGTAGCAAGGTAGTCAGCATCAACGAGCGACGAGAAGATCATGCGGACATCAAGCATTGCAGCTACTGCGAGGTTTGATCGCAGATGTTCGATGAATCTGCTGGAGGCTCCGGGCGGCGGCTCAGGGAAGATCCCGCCGTCGGCCTTGTAACGGGCTTCGAGCACCGCTGGATCAGGCTCTGACAATGTTAGCTTCAGCGGATGATCTGTGGCAAGTCTTGCGGGGTTAAGCGCGTCCAAATTGGACTTTGTGGCGCTTTGCAGGCCGAGGTGGTGACCCTGGACAGCGAGGGCCGGCGCGAACCCGAGCTCCCTGTAGCGCTGGAGCAGGAACCACGCGCCGGCACTCCAGTGATCAACTCCCGAGGCCTTGCCACGGAGGCGGTTCTGGAATACATTACCATATTTCCCGAGGTCGTGCCCAATCGCTGCTATTTCCGCTTCGAACGGGGCGAATGCCGCGGCGGATGCCTTGGCGAGGCGAGCGGTGTTTGAAAGGTGATAGATGACAGGGTCAGGGTAGCCGTTGGCGGGTGTATGGGCAATGTAGACCATGGTGGTCGCTTTGTCCATGCTGATCACCTCTGGTCCTCCTCTTCTATATCCACAATGGCATTCCTGCCACGCTAAAAACTTTTCTTTTTGCACTTCGTCGCTTAAGTCCGGATGTTCTAGCCAGCGATTCACGCCACGCAAGCGCTGCGCAGGCCCCCAGGCTAGAACTACCAACCACTAAAGGGTGGATCTCGCCCGTTCGCCGGTTGTATAATGGGATTGCGTATAGCTGCAGCTGCCGCGACTGCCGGGACGGCATCGGGTCGGTCGGTGCCGTGTCGCCTCCCGCGCACAGGCGTGGGCTGAATCGGACCAGCTACGCATAATCGTCCCCAAAAGGGGGCGCGGATTGAAACGATATTGAAGATGCAAAGAAGACGTACGGGCGCCGCGCCCGCCCCACTGGCTTAGTCTGGGGTCCAGCGTCTCGTTCAGGCGGTCCCTGGGGAGGTTGAACCCCAGCATGGTCACTCGACTAGCGATGCCCGGGAACTTCGTTATCCATGGAGCGTCGGACATATATTGGCGGCCCACGTTCAGCATCGATATCGCGGTCTTCAGGCGCGACCAGTTCGCGCTCCGCGAGTATCTGGTCGGCTGGAGCTTTCAGAAGGCGATCCCGGGCGAGAAGCGGCTGGAGCCATGGAGCGAGGGCGAACTGCTCGGGCCCCCCATCCACGAGGTTCACTGCACAGACAGTGAACACGAACTCGAGATCCTTTTCGAAGAAGCCGACCTCGCGAGCGTGCTCCCCTTTCTCGATGAGCGCCGGAAGAGCTGGCTCCGGGACGCCGTGGCAGCGTGCCACCCCGGACATCCCTGGCTGGCACTTATCGCTAGTCGAAGTTCGCAGATTGACTAGACATGGGCGGCGGCGGTCCGGAAACCGCAACTCATTTCAGCCTCTTCGACATCCTGCGTCTCACAGTCTCATACCCCATCTCCTTGTACAGCGCCAACGCCGGCCTGTTGAACTCCCACACGTTGAGCTCCACTTCCGCGACATCCCTGGCGAGGGCCCACTCGTGAACTCTCTCGACAAGGGCGCGGCCGATCCCGACGCGCCTGAAATCCTTTCCGACAACGAGATCATGGATCATGACATAGCGCCTCGGGACCATGATCGGGAGATCGGGCGCATACCCAATGGACGCGTGGACAAGGCCGACGGCACGCCCGGCGGACTCGGCCACGAAGATGACGGCGTCATCACCTGTGGTGGCGGCGGCAACCGCCTCCTGAATCCACCCGCGCCCCTCGGGCTTTCGGAACACATGGGGCAGCGCCTCTCGATGAAGCGCCTCCACATCCTCGAGCAGTTCGCACAGCGCCTCGAAGTCGTTCGCAGTCGCCTGGCGTATCGAAACGTCCATGAATCTCCCTCCAACGCGGTACGAACCGCATGCCTGGATCTCGAGCGCCCCCGCGCAAGCGCCGGCAACCTCGCGCCCGCTGCAGAACTCATGCGAACTTGTGAACCCACGTCTAGAGGACCACAGGCACCTCCCGGTGCAAACAGATCCTCTCCCTCGCTACTCTGCACGTGTATGCGCGCACCTCGACGCCTGACCGCGCCGCGTCGCGAAGCGCCGCCCCGAAGCCGGGGTCGGTCTCGTCGTTGGGTGAAAGCGAGTCGGCATCCTCCCGCTGGATTATGAACATCGCCACAGCCCCGAGCCCTTCCGCGACAGCGCGGGCAAGCTCGCGCACGTGCCGCGCCCCGCGGGCGGTCGGGGCGTCGGGAAAGAGCGCCCGTCCGCCTCTCACGAGGGTGACAGACTTTACCTCCAGCAGGCAGTCACCGGCGGCCGACCCTGAAAGTCGGAAATCGATGCGGCTTTCGCCATACACGCACTCGCGCCGAACTTCGGGATAGACCGCGAGGTCCGGAAAGAAGCCTGCCCGCAGAGCGGCAAAGACCAGGTGATTTGGAACCCGTGAGTCAACGGAAACGAGCATCCCATCGTGATCAACAAGCGCAAGGTCGTATGCGGTCTTGCGAGGAGAGGCCCCTCGTCGGCCGCGTTTTGCCGCCCGAGGCTCAGGCAACCTGGGACCTCCCCTGGGTCCGTCCCCGGCTATTGCCACATACACCGTGCAGCCGGGTACTAGGAGCTCCTTCAGGCGTCCGGGGTCAGCCACATGGACACCAACATCGCAGTACCTGGCATCGCCACCGTCTCCGACGCCGCCCCAGGCACCACTCCCAGCGCCACCCCAGGCGCCACCCTGGGTATCGCCCCGGGTCACATGGCACCCCAGCCCCGTACCGCAACCCGCGAGGCGCCCGCCTGGTTCGACCTGGGACTCGATCCTCACAGTTGCCAGGAAGCGGTTCGGTCTGGATATGAAGGTTCCCACGATCAGGCTGTCATCTCGCTTGACGCACGGTATCACCGACGGCGCTTCCCCTTGACCGTGTCCAGGCGCCTCTTCCATGCACGTATGAATGGTTCGGATTCTCCGGTCGCGGCCATGAGCCCGTCCCTCACCACTCAGTGCTTCCCTGGCCCTTCCATTATAGCACGCGGGGCTCCGCATAGCACGCAGAGCCTCGTGGCGGCACTATCTCGCCGCACCCGACCAGGTGCCTGTCTACCAGGTATTGTGAATGAACAGACAGCATGCGTCTGGGTAGGCAACCATTGTCATCCGTCACGCAGAGAGAGGTTCATCCTTGTTGCCAAGAGACTGACCGGTCCGACTGGGCTTCGCCTATCTCGGCAGCCTCGAGGCAGCCGTCCTCAGCCACACCCTTGCCGACTTCATCCCCGTGGTTCTGTCCGGCGCGGGCAAGTAGCACAGCCGCTCCTCAGGGGCCATGTCCCCCGAGGTCAGAGGCGTTACCGTGAGGTGGTCTGGATACATCATCCTCCCGGGTATGACCCCACGCACTCCCCCGCAAGGGTCCTCCGTATCGCCCTTTCGGCACGGCATCAGATGCACGTGGCAGTGCATCACGGTCTGCCCGGCAGCCTGCCCAGAGTCCACGCCGATGTTGAACCCGAGAACGGACGGGTGTGGCATGGCGAAAAGGAGGTCGCCTCCCGACCGAAGACGTGGGTTGCACGCGACGCCAGCGCACGAAGACGAACACCAGAGGGATTGAAATGGTTGCCGTGGGTTCGTGTGTGGAATGCTTTGGAGGGAACACCCGAGGGATCCTGTGCGCCTACGGACCGGGTGCCAGGCGGGCGCGGCCGGTGCTCGGAAGTAAGGCTGGACTAGGCGAGGCTAGGCCTGGCCAGGCGGCCAGGCCAGGCCAGGCCAGTCATGGTGGGGCGAGGCAGGGCAGAGCGAGGCGGTGCCAGGCGGCGCAGGATAAGACACCCCGGGCGGTAGACAGAGCGCTCAGCGCGGCGCGCTCTGGACAACCTAACCGAGAGATCAACAAGCGGTCATAGAGAGAGGTACAGAGGAGGCATAGAGGATGCTCGAGACCATGAACAGAATCCTTGACTTCAGCCTTGGAGCGATCCTCCTGACAAAGGAGAAGATCCAGAAGGTCGCGGACGAATGCGTAAGGCGCGGCGAACTTGGACGCGCCGAGGCGGAGAGGCTCGTGTGTGAACTCACGAGGAAAGGAGAAGAGGGTCGCGCCCGCCTCAGCGAGATGGTTCGCGACGAGGTCCGAAAGATCGTCGATGACTTGGGCCTCGCCACGAAGAAGGACCTCGCTGACCTCGAGGCGCGGCTGCGTCAGTAACGCTGCGTCGCGCCAGGGTTGCGCCAGTGGGCGGCGTGTGACCCGAGGTGGGCCCCCGCAAGCCCGGTCCTTGGCCCAGGAGGGGCAGATGTATCCGCCCCCACGTCACCCCGAGCTTTAGCTCTGGGGAGGTTCAGGTCCGATGGGAGTTCTTCGGAGCTACACACACCTCGTTCGCTATCGTGAGATGGCCCGTGTGGCGGCGAGATACGGGTTCGGGTTCCTCGCCGACCTGCTGGGGCAGACCGCCGGCCTCGCCCTGCCCCGGCGAAGGCGTGAGCCCGCCCGCCCCAGCGTGTACCGGCTATCGAGGTGGGAGCGAGCACGCCGTGCGTTGGAGGAGCTTGGTCCCACGTTCGTGAAGCTCGGGCAGATCTTGAGCACCCGCCCGGACATCGTACCGCCCGCCCTTGCCGCCGAACTCGAGAAGCTCCAGGACCGGGCGGCGCCCTTCGCGTTCTCCAAAGTGGAATCCGTCATCGCGGCCGAGCTTGGGGCGATGCCGGATGAGGTCTTCGGCGCGTTCGATCCCGAGCCCATCGCGGCCGCGTCCCTCGGGCAAGTCCACACCGCACGCCTCAAGAGCGGTGAGGAGGTCGTGGTCAAGGTCCAGAGGCCGGGCATAGAGCGGGTGGTCCGCACCGACCTCGAGATCCTCAGAGAAGTCGCGTCCGTTGCCTCGCACAGGTCCCGCCTCGGACGCGTGTACGACCTCGTCGGCATCGTCGATGAGCTTGCAGCCGCACTCCTTCAGGAGCTCGACTATACGGCCGAAGGTGCCAGCGCGGACCGCCTCGCCCACGACTTGAGGGCGGACCCGCGCGTCGTGATACCCCGCGTTTACTGGGAGTACACTACGAGGCGCGTCCTCACGATGGAGCACATTCACGGGGTGAGGCTGACCGAGCTGGACGCAGCGAGGCCCGAGACAGAGGCAAGGACCGGGGCGCCGCGGGTCGACAGGGCTGCGATAGCCAGGGCGCTCACCAACACCATCCTTGAACAGATCCTGGTCCACGGGTTCTTCCACGCCGACCTGCATCCTGGAAACGTCGTCGCGCTCCCGGACGGGAGAATCGCCCTTCTTGACTTCGGGATGATGGGGGTCGTCGGCGACGACCTTAAGCAGCAGTTCGGCAACTTCCTCCTCTCCATCGCGGCACGGTCATCCGCCCGCCTCGTGGCCGTTCTCCTGAGGCTAGGCGCGGCCCCGCCCGGGATGGACACGCAGTCGCTCGCGCGCGACGTCGATGTCCTTTTGCGCAGATACTACGGCGTGCCCGTCGCGCAGCTCAGCGTGGCCGAGCTGACAAAGGACGTGCTCGATGTGTGCCTTAAGCACCGCATCAGGGTGCGGCCGGACTTCGCCCTGGTAATGAAGGCCCTTGCAACGGCGGAGGGCACCGTGCGGCACGTGGACCCGTCGTTCAACCTTGTGGAGGCAGCCGGGCCTTTCGCGAGCCGCCTCATCCGAGAGAGAATGAAGCCCGCGTCCCTGCTGAAGACCCTCAGCAAACTGGGCGCCGACTACGCCGGCTTCGTGGCGCACCTGCCCGCCAAACTCGACCGAGTACTGGATCTTGCGACCGGCGGGCAATTAAAGGTGAGATGGGATTTCGAAGGTGCGGGTCGGTTCCTGCGCGAACTCACCTTGCTCGCGAACCGGCTTGCCCTGAGCGTCGTGCTGGCAAGTATCATAGTGGGCACAGCTCTCATCGCCCAGGCCGCGCCCGCCGTCGTGCTGTGGCGGCTGCCCCTCGCCGAGGCAGGATTCGTACTCGCCCTCGTATTCGGAATCTGGCTTCTCGTATCGATCATCCGCTCAGGGCGTTTCTGACGCGCTCGGTGCCGCGAAGGCCGTGGACAAGGTGTTCGCCGGCAACGCCGCGCGCCTGTGCTCGGGCTTGCAGGAGGATGTTCCGGTACATGTATCGGAGCAACCTTGTGCGGGCTTTCTCAATTCGAGAGCTCGGTGTTCAGGTTCATCCGTGCCGCGTAGGCGATGACCTGTGCCCGGTTCTGCAGGTGCAACTCGTCGAGGATATGCTTCATGTGGTACTTGACGGTGCGCTCGCTGATGTAGAGAGCGGCGCCGATCTCCTTATAAGTCATCCCCCTGGCAACCAGGTTGAGAACCTCCATCTGGCGCGGAGTCAGCCTGCGCCCCGGGGAGCCCGTGCCCTCGCTCCCGTCCTCGTGTCCAACCGCCGCTCCCGCCGCCTCCGCTCGTGCCCCTGCCCCCGTCTTGGCCCGTGCTCCGCTCGCCAGTTGCGTGAATTCGTCGAGGAGTTTCGCGGCAAGACCGGGGGAGAAGGGGGCGTCTCCTTGAGCGAGGTCCCGGAGCATCTCAACCAGCTTGTCGGCATTCAGGTTCTTGAGGAGGTACCCAGAGGCGCCACTCTTGATAGACTCGAACAGGTCCGCGTCCGCCTCTGACATGGTCAGCATGACGACCTTTACGTCGGGAAGCTCGGCCTTGATGAGGCGCGTCGCGGCGAGCCCGTTGCAGCCGGGCATCGTGATGTCCATCAGGATCACGTCCGGCTTCAGTCGTCTCGCTTTGTCGAGCGCCTCCAGACCGTCCCTGGCAACTCCAACGACCTCAATGCCGTGTGATGCCAGGAGGTTCTTGAGGCCCTCCGCGAACAGAGCGTGATCGTCGGCAAGCAGGACTCTCATTGACATCCCCGTCCTTGTGTCTATGTGGTAGGTCGTGCTAGTGGGACACGGACCATCACTTTCGTCCCCTGCCCTGGAGCAGAATGTATTTCGAGGCGGCCTCCCACCGCTTCGGCTCGCTCGCGCATGATACCGAGCCCGAACCCCTCCCCGTCGCTCTCCCGCGTGGTGGCGCCGACGGGCCGGACGGGATCAAAGCCCCGGCCGTCATCTTCCACCGTAAGCTCAACTTCCCCCGGCCGCACGGCAAAACTCACTCGGACCTGACGCATGGGAGTCCTATCCTGGTTCAACCTCCTGGGCAGACTGATGGGAGATCGCAGCCAGGCCGCATCGTGCCCAGGAGATTACTGCCAACCACCTGGTGCTTCCCTGGCCCTTCCATTATAGCACGCGGGGCCCCGCATACCACGCGGCGCCCCGTCGCAGCACTACTTCGCCGGACCTGACCGGATGCTTCTCTATCGGCTGTTCTGAATGAACAGACAGCCCTGGGGCGCCTTTCTATGCCTGTGCCTGCGACCACCGGGCTCCTTCGTCCATCATTATAAGGTAATTCCGCAGCGGGACGTAGTTTGCTACGGAGTTGCCGGAGCCGAGCGCATACCGCCGCGGCATGCAGCAGTCGAGGATGCCCCTGACGTAAGCGCGAAGCTCGTTCTCCTCAAGCCGGCACAGCTTGTCCACGTCGACCCCGCCCAGCGCGGCGACGCGATCCCCGTACGCCTCCTTGAACTCTGTCACAGGCATGATCTCGTCCTGGAACGAGTGCAGGGCGTCGATCTTGACGTCGTCTATGAGTACGTCCATGATCGCCTTGAGGTTGCCGCACGCATGCAGCCAGTACATCTGCCCGTGCTCGTGCGCCAGCTCTGCGTAGCGCTTGTGCCATGGGAGCACGTACTTCGCCAGGTGGCGCGGCGATAGAAACGTGGAGGTCTTGAACCCCAGGTCGTCTCCCTGGAAGAACCCGGCCACGTTGTCCATGGTGACGATGTTCTTGTAGAAGCCGTAGATGAGCTCGCCGACCCTGTTGAACACGGCCGCGACAAGCTCCTCGTTTTCGTATAGCAGCACGCTCAGCCCCTCGAAGCCGAGAAGGTGCTCCGCGACGATCTCAAAGACTCCGCTCGAGGGGCACACCATCATCTTCATGCCTGCCGGGAGGTTCTTGGCGACAAACTCATACCACGAGTAGTCGATGTGCTCCAGCTCCGGCCATGGGTAGCGCTCGTAGTCCTCCCAGGACGCAATGAGTCCCGCGTGCTCGTCCACCCATGACCTTTTGCCGCGGGAGAGGTCCGCGGTATCGTCGGCCATCTTCTCGGCACGCACGAACTCGAGGCCTCCCGCGACGCGTATGTAGTCGTAGCCCATCCTGTGCCAGAACTTGATGAGCTGACGGTAGTAGGCTTCCGGATCCTCGTCGAAGCTCGCCGCCCTCCCCTCCCCGAGCAGGTCCTCCAGGACGCACCTCACCATCTCCTGGTCGGCGTAAAGCTCAACGAAATGGACTCTCCTGGCATCCTTCTCTCCCAGGAGCACCCGCCGGAATTCGTCGAAGTTCGGCTCCGGCTTTGCAAAGGGGACCCTCAGCCCATTCGTCACGGCCCAACCCTCCCGTCACTAATGCTTCGTTGCCAATGCTTTTGGGCTAACCCGGACCGAGCCGCCGCGACCCGTTGCGGCCAAGTAACTCCCTGCCTGCCCGCCTCCCCGCCTC
>JAAYXB010000004.1 GCA_012516125.1 Bacillota bacterium
CGTATACCTTGACATAGGGGGTTCGCCCGAGATTGGTATTGAGGTAACAGTACTCGCACAGTCCCGGACACCCGGAGACCAGGGGCAGCTGATAGTGCGCCGACGGCTTGCAAGTCTGAAAGTCCCGTCTTTTCCATACCAGGACCACCATTGTCCGCTTGGACAGGAAGAACCGCTCCGCAAAGTCCTCTTGGGGAGGGAGCGGAATCTTCTTCTCGTAAATCGATACTTCAACGTCTTCGGCCTTCAACCGATTCATCAGCTCGCGTCCCAAAGGGTACGCGAGAGCCGCCTCTTGAATGAAGGCGAGCCTCGGAACGAAGGAACGCACCGGTTGCCACCTCATACTCATCCTGCCCTGAATTCCGCATTGTTAACCCCATAGCCGCGAGTTACTGAGACCTAGGCGGAGCTAGACTGAATCGGTGAGCCCATTTTCCCGAAGCCTCCTAAACTCGTCCGCATGGGCGGCGTGAACACTCTGAGAACGCGGTTCGGGCGCGAGTCAGTGACGGTCACCATCGTTTCGGCGGGCTACGGGCTCGTGGCCGAGGACAACCCCCTTGTCCCTTACGAGGCCACCTTCAACGGGATGAGCAGGCGTGAGGCCCTGGCGTGGTCGCGGCATCTCGGCATCGCCCGCGATGTTAGGGGGGCAGCGAAGGACTTCCCGCTCGTCGTCTTCCTGCTGGGCGCCCGCTACCTCGACGCGCTCGAGCCTCCGGTGATCCCGCGGGCGGGCCAGCGCTTCATCTTCCTCGCGGGCTCCGGCAACGAGGGCGTCGTCGGAAGCCCCGGCGCGACAGTGGTCCGTGCCGGCCCCGAGGAGGCTACCGCCTACGGGAGCCCTGTCATCGCCGTGAAAGGGCGCATGTTCGAGCTCTTCGCCCGGGGCATCGCCCGCCCCGTCGGAATCAGCGCGTTGCGTTACGTCGCCCAACAGTTGGCACCCTGCATGAAGCTCCCGCGCGGATGGCTCACAGCCCAACCTTGCTGAAAGCCCACATGTCTGGTAACCTGAATGCAGGCCATCTCAATCAACCTTTCACTCGCCCTGTAGGCTAATGCTGGCTTGTACTACCCTGCAGGAGTTGATTGGGATGGCCAGTTTTTCGTTCGGCGAATCCCCCAAGAGAGGAGAGCGACCCCGTTGCCGGGGTCCTTGAGCACACGCTGGGGAAGGCGCAGTAGGTGGCGCTTTGCCATGGCGAGTCCCGGGTTTGAAAGCGCGTGCAGGTCTCGCGACATCTGGGGGTTACTCTTTAGTCATGTCAGGTTATGCTGGGGTACCCAAGAGACGCCAATCCGCATCCGCTAGGTGAAGGACGAACGTTCGAGGCCTAGTTGGGACTGGTCGCAATGCAGCGGTACTAACGGGACGCTCGCGCAAGTGCTCAGGAAAGGCGTTTCGGCAAGGATCAACTATGTGGATTGGACGGGTGGACGGCGGAATTCCCATGATAGGCTTTCCATCTTTGCCATTTAGCAGGATCAAGGCTTTGATTTGTCGAAAGTGCCGATCGTATATCGAACCATAGGACGCTGTGACCTCTTGTGTCATGGCCCTGGTGATTGCGGAAAGTCCTGAACCGAAGGTAGGTCGGAGCGTCTCTCTCCAGTTCTGATGTCACTTGTCACTGCGTGTCGGTGGTTGGGGCAGGCGCTGGCAGCCCGCAGCGCTACTTCTGTGTGGCTGCGCGTGCGCTCCCAGTAGCAATTGAGGCGGGGGTGCCTGCAGGAGTGGCGTACACGGCATACGTGGAGGAGGCTGGTGACGAGGGTTTGGGCCGGGGATCGAGATGGTTCATTGTTGGGGCAGTGATCGTGCATGAATCTAACGATCTCGCAGTCAGCCGCTGTATTGACGACATTAAAGATAGACTTGGTCTCGAAGCGAGCGCGCCTGTTCACTGGAGAAACATGAAGCACCCAAGTATGCGCCGCTTCATGATCGACCGTGTCAAGAAAGAGGACCTTGTTATCTCGTATGTTGTATGCGATACGTACGACGATAGGATCAAGACGAGTTCTCTGAAAGGGAACGGCAGACTGTACGCATATGCAGTGAGGTTCCTGGTAGAACGGCTGTCCTGGTTCGGGTGGGATCGCAAACAGGCTGTTGATTTGGTCTTCGCAAATCGGTCGAACGTGTCTTATGACGAACTCAAGGGTTATCTTGATCGCATCCAGAAGGATCCGTCGTGCCGGGTCAAGAGAGGCGTGATTGATCTTAGCCGGGTGCGGTGCCAGGCGGCGCGCCAGGTGAAGCTGTTGCAGGTTGCTGACATATGTAATGGGGCTTGTTTCAACGCGCTGGAGTACGATAGGTTTGGGTATTACGACGAGAGGTACCTATTGGGACTGTGGAGCAAGATCTACCGGAGGAAGGATAACTTGTTTAGCTACGGGCTGAAGTTCTTGCCAAGCGGCCTTCACGATGAGGAGTGGGTTAGGAAGAGTTACCCGTGGCTGGGGTGCAAAGAATGAAAAATGCAGACCCCGAGCTCAAGGATCCCACACGTCAAAGCGTGCTGCCGGCTATCAACCGACCTTGAGTTGACCTCGCGCATGTCTGCATATTAAGTGTAACCAAATCGGTAACCGTTGTCAATGGCAATAAATGGCATCAGCAGCGGCCGGAGCTCGCTGACGAATGTCTCCCACTAGTCGGCCATGCCCGATGTCGTCCATGTGATGCCGTGTGCGACCACGTGATGCACCGCTTCCAGGAGGCGGAAATCATCGGCTGCCGCCCGTATTTCACCCTCACCCACCTTGGGCCCTTCTACCGCGCCGAGTTCGGCTTCAAGGAGGGCGACTTCCCGGTGACGGAGTTCGCCGCCGAGCACGCGAGCATTGCCATTCCTTTCCGCGACCACCCCAGACCACCTCACCGCCGAGGAGGTCGGCTACGTTGTCGATGTCCGCAAGCGCGCACTGGAGGCTGGAGGAGGTGCAGTAGGCGTACGCCCACTCTTCAAGCTCCGACAACCGCTAAGTGATCTATCTCGATGGGGCTGCCGACCCTTCCGGTCCTGCGCTTGCTATGGTATGCTGACATCGGTGGCTCACTCCTTTAATCTACAGCTGCCTCTCACCCCAACGGCGCAGAGAGCCGCCGGGGACCTGGGTCACCATCGCCAGGTCCTGGACCTGTATCATGAGTGGGAGAGATATCACGTGCATCCTGAGGACCGCTTCCTGGCCGGGGCTGCCGCCTTCAATCTCGGCCGGTTCTCGCAGGCCGCGTCCTACTGGAGAAGACTGCCGCGGCCAGAGTGGAGGTTCGCGGACCTGTATGTGATTGTGGCCGATGGGAAGAAATCCCCCCTGGGTCCACTCTGGGAAGGCTTCGGCGCAAGGCCCTGGTCTTCGTGGGACGAGCGGAGCTTCTCGGGTCGCGCTCTCCGGCGGTGTGCGGGGAAGATTCCAATGCGAACGGGGATGGGAACGAAGGAGGTAGGGCCGCGGGAGACGTAGGCGAGAACCGCGCTTCCGGGCACGGGCGGCGCGCCACGAGGAAGACGGTGATTGGCCGGGCGCTCCTGTCGTGTGGTGCTACGAAGGTGTGTCTTGCCTTTTTCACCGCGGCTGTTGGCGATTGGTAGTAGGTGGCGGCCCCCGGTGAGACACGAGTAAGACAGGCAAGGCACCGGGCTATGACAACCTGGCGAACGGACCGTGTGCTCTTCCAGAGCGCACCCCGTCAGAATGATTCGTGCTCAGTCCGGGCGATTATCTCGTCCTGCAGGGCGCGTGATAGGTCGCAGAAGTAGTCGCTGTAACCTGCTACTCTCACTATGAGATCCCGGTGGCGCTCAGGGTGCGCCTGAGCATCGCGCAAGGTCTCGGCCCGGACGACGTTGAACTGGATGTGATGGCCGCCCAGCCGGAAATACGTTCGCACCAGGTGGGCAAGGTTGTCGATACCGTCGTCCCCCTCCAGGAGCTTCGGAGTGAACTTCATGTTCAGGAGCGTCCCGCCGGCGAGCACGTGGTCCATCTTCGCCGCGGACTTTATGACCGCGGTGGGCCCTCGCCTGTCGGCGCCCTGGACGGGGGAAATGCCTTCGGATACCGGCTGCCAGGCGGTCCGCCCGTCCGGGGTAGCACCGGTAACGGACCCAAAATAGACATGGCAGGTAGTTGGCAGCATGTTGATCCTGTAGCGCCCGCCCTTGGTGTTCGGTCGCCCGTCCACTTCCTCGAAAAACGCCAGGAAGACCATACGCATGAGATCGTCCGCGTAATCATCATCGTTCCCGTACCGAGGAGTCTCGTTCCAGAGCATCATGCGAATGTTCTCGAGACCATCGAAGTTGCGGCGCAGGGCGTGCAGCAACTCGTCCATGGTCATGTGGCTGTTGTCAAACACGTGATACTTGATGGCCGACAGGCTATCGGTTACGGTCCCGATCCCTACGCCCTGGATGTATGTGCTATTGTAACGGGCCCCGCCGTCGTTGTAGTCCTTTCCCCGGGCGATGCAGTCACCTATGATGGTGGATAGGAACGGCGCGGGCATGTATTTGGCGTACAGCCTCTCTATCACGTTGTTACCCCGGATCTTCACGTCAATGAAGTAGTGAAGCTGCTCGCGGAAGGCACGCCAGACTTCGTCGAAGGACGTGAAATTCGATGCGTCCCCCGTGCGCGGCCCGATCTGTTTCCCGGTGCGCACGTCGACCCCGTTGAAGAGCGCAAGCTCCAGGATCTTGGGTAGGTTGAGATAACCCGTCAGGATGTAGCTTTCCTTCCCAAAGGCGCCTGTTTCCACGCACCCGCTCGTGCCGCCGCACCGCGCGTCCTCTACGGATTTGCCCTGCCGGAGCATCTCCTGAACGACCATGTCAGCGTTGAAAATGGACGGCTGGCCCCATCCCTTCCTCACTATCCTGAGCGCCCGCTTCAGGAACCTATCGGGATTCTTCGCGCTCAACTGGATGTTGGAGCTCGGCTGCAATAGCCTCATCTCGTCGATGACGTCCAGTATGAGATATGTCAGCTCGTTGACCGCGTCCGAGCCGTCGGGCTTGAGACCGCCGTTATTGATGTTCGCGAAGTCCGTGTACGTGCCGCTTTCAGCCGCCGTCACCCCAACCTTCGGAGGCGCGGGCTGGTTATTGAACTTGATCCAAAAACATTGCAGCAGTTCGCGTGCCTGCTCTTCAGTAAGAGTTCCGTCCTCGAGGCCCTTCTTGTAGAACGGATAAAGGTGCTGGTCGAGCCTCCCGGGGTTGAAAGAATCCCACGTATTGAGCTCGGTGATGACTCCGAGATGAACAAACCAGTACGCTTGCAGCGCCTCCCAGAAGTCGCGGGGCGGGTTCTCAGGGACCCAGTCGCAGATCTCAGCAATACGATCGAGCTCCGCTCGTCGCCGCGGGTCCCGCTCCTTCAAAGCGAGTTCGCGCGCGGCCGCGGCGTGGCGCCTGGCGTATGTGCATATCGCCTCGGCGGCTATATCCATCGCTCGCAGCTCCTCGGCCTTTGATTGGGCCTCCGGGTCATTGAGCCAGTCGAGCGAGGCAAGGCTTTCCGCGATCTCTTCCCGTATCCTCTTGAACCCTTTCCTGTATATCTTGTCGTCCGCCACGGTGTGACCAGGCGCGCGCTGCTCCATGAACTCGGTGAAGACGCCGGCCTCGTAAGCGGCCTTCCATTCTTCGGTCATCTCGGCGAAGATGAGGTCCCGCATGGACCTGCCTTTCCAGAACGGGATGATCTTCTCCTCGTACACCCGCCTGGCTTCAGGAGATGACGTGAAAGGTATCTTCTCGCGGGCGTGCAGAATCTCGAGGTCCTCGAGGGAGTGGCAGCATAGCTCGGGGTATGTAGGGGTGGCCTTGGGCGCCGGGCCCCTTTCTCCCACTATCAGCTCACCTTCGTTGATACAAACGGCCTTCCGTTCCATCAGGTACTTGAACGCGAGCGCACGCCGGATCGGCACAGAGTGGGTCCGATCCTTCGCGTAAAACTCGGTTATGAGCTCTGCCCTCTCCGTCGAGATATACGGGACAGCTTCGAGACTCTCCTGTCGCAGCTTACGCACTCGCTCGTTCATGAGAGTCACCCTCCTATCTTGACCTCAAGCCCGAGTGTTCTGAAGAAGCCGGCGATATGGTCGATGTGTTGGGGGTCCGGCTCGCCCGTTGTCTCGAGACCATATGTCCTGCCTAAACGCGGGTATTTGTCTACCCCGATCTTGTGATACGGGAGCAAGTCGAGGCGCTCCGGGCGCCTGCCGTCGAGCGACGAGATGAAGTCCGCAAGTCGGGCGAGGCTCTCATCGTCGTCGTTCATCCCGGGGATCACGGGGACGCGCAGGATGACCCTGGCCCCCTCCGCGGCCAGAAAGCGCAGGTTCCTGAGGACCCCGTCGTTGGGGCAGCCCACGGCCCGCAGGTGCAGCGCCGGGTCGACCGCCTTGATGTCGTACAGCCAGACGTCGACCAGCCGCGCGAGTTTCTCCACGAGCTCGAAGCGGGCAATACCGCTCGTGTCCACCGCGGTGTGAATGTCCACCGCGCGGCAGGCCGCGAGCAGGTCCTCGAGGAACTCCGGCTGCGCGAGAGGCTCGCCGCCACTGAAAGTCGCTCCTCCGCCCGACTCATCGTAGAAGATCCGATCGCGCTCGAGCTCCCGAATCACATCGTCCACGCTCACCGTCCGCCCGACCATGGTCCTGGCGTCGAAGCGACACGCCCGGACGCACGAGCCGCACGCTGAGCACGTCTCACGCGACGTCACGGGGTAGCCGTTTACCATTCTTATCGCCCCCGCCGGACACGCCGCCGCGCACGCCCCGCAGCTGGCGCACCTGCGCTGCCAGAACATCACCTCCGGGCCGGGCTCCTGGCTCTCCGGGTTGTGGCACCACGTGCACCGCGCCGGGCATCCCTTGAAGAACACCGTGGTACGGATCCCCGGTCCGTCATGGACGGAGTATCGCCGAATATCAAAGACCAATCCCGATCGCACGTCCCCGGGCTCCTTCATTTCGAGTCGAGGTCAACGCCGTGCCCGATTCTGGAATCCGCATTTCTTCCTTTGTGTGCCTCTTTCGGAAACGGTATGTCGGCCAGGATGGGACCCGTTTCGACTCCTTCGAGACAGTATACTACGGGGCCGCCGGATCGGCGCGAACCCGCCTCAGCGAACCTGGTTCGCTGGCATATCAAAGCAAACGCACTCCGCGGGCCCGTCATTCCAGAGGCCTTTCTAAATTTACTTCGACACAGGCGTCGGGAAACCCTACCGCTTCTGTGGCGGCTGCGGGATCAACACGGTTGCGGTGAAGACACCGAACGGAACGGCACGCATACCCACAGCAACGGCGGATTGCACCGGCGCCGACAGTCGGCGAGGCCGGCATTGTGAACGAAAAGTCAGCGGCCGTACGGACTTCGCCGGCCGGCCACTGAGTTTCAGTCACGATGCTCTTCTGCGGGTGAGGGTGGTCCCTGGCCTACCCCGCTTGGCCTACCTTACTGCTTGAAGCCGACAATGTAGCAGAAGTAGTAGTACTCGCTTGCGCTAGCGCCTGGCTCTAGAGATTCGAAGCTGATATCGATGCGGAATGAGCCATCCGCTTTAGGAGAAACATCCACCTCGGGTACATCATCATTGAGAGTGTCAGCCGCAAGAAGATTGTTGTTGCTGTCGGAGATATGCATGTCCAGGTCGGCAATGCCGGTTCCACCGATACCGATAATCTTGTATACATTCCCAGCGTATAGATTATACGGGACGGAATATACCTCACCCAATTTCACTGAATCAAGCTCAATATGCTCTATAGTATAGCCACCCTTGATCATCGCGTCCATTACCTTGATGGCTCGTTCCAGTATTCCCGCGAGTTCCTGCTCCGGAGTGCTGGCAAGCACCGGCAAGGATGTCGCTACCGTAATGCAAACAGCAAGACAAATGGCAATTCTAAGCGCTTTCATTCACGTAACCCTCCTTGTCTCAGACGCATGGCGTTCTTGTATCGTATCCCGGGAACTCAGGAACCTTCAAAGCTAACTATGCAAGCTGGCGAATGCGTATCACCCCTTTCCCGAGAAGAAGTGCGAGAAGTACGCGATCTGATGGTACCAGCCGCAGGCCACTGCTGGAAGGAGACTAAGTGAGGGTGCGCAAGTTCTCGCCCTTCTTCCAGTAGTTGCCGGGTTGCCGGTGTTGCAGTCTCTCTTTGAGTCACCGGCAACCCCTCCCAAGAGTCGGGAGCATTTCTGCACCCTCACTTAGCGCCTCCTTCCGGCGGCGGCAGTAGGCTGCACCTACTCCCCCCTCGCTAACCCCATTGGCGCATATCAATCATAGCCATTTCAAATCAAGCCATTATAAACAAGCTTAAACTCCCCTTAACAACCCACTTAACTCCTCATAACTTCGCAAGGTTTCGTCAACCGCTTGTTGGTGCGTCCTGTCGAGCAAAGAGGAGCCGACAAAGAGGAAATGCTCCCCACAGGGCGAATATCATCACAAAAAGACACCAGGGTAGGGACTATTAATGGCCGGGGAGAAAATCCTAGTGGTCGACGATGAGGCTGTGGTAAGGAAGGTAGTTGAGCATCACCTGGTGCGGGAGGGTTTCCAGGTGATTGCCGGGAAGGATGGTAGCAGCGTTTTTGAGTTGATCCGTTCCCATAATCCGGACCTGATCATCCTGGATATACTTCTACCTGACCTTGACGGCGTCGAGATCTGCCGTGAAATACGCAAGGAAAGCAACGTCCCGATTATCCTGCTATCATCCAAGAGAGACTCTTCAGACATCGTGCTCGGCCTGGGCGTCGGTGGGGACGATTACATAGTCAAACCCTTCAACCCAAAAGAACTGATTGCCCGCGTAAAGGCGAACCTGCGCCGGAGCCTCCTGCGAAACACAGCCTGTCAACCCCCAGGGCGTAGAGAAGTGATTACCTATCCCGGCCTGGAAATAGATCTCTCGAGCCGTACGGTTTCAGTAGACGGCTCGCCAGTCGCGCTCACTAACAAAGAGTTCGAGCTTCTCGCCCTGCTAGCGCAAAGCCCCAACCGGGTGTTTTCTTATCATCAGTTGTTGGACTCGGTATGGCAGTTCAAGTACGATGCCGACTACCGGACGGTAATGGTTCACGTTAACAGGCTTCGTAAGAAAATCGAGCCGGACCCCTCCAAGCCTCGTTACATCATCACCGTAAGGGGGATAGGATACAAGTTTTACCACCGATAAGTCAGAAGTCGTCAGAAGTCAATAGAGCCGTTGTCGAGCGTCCTTGAGAAAGGCCGACATCTTTTCTTCAAGCTGCTCGTAATTCGCCTCGATTGCCGCAGTCAGCTCTTCTGCCGCATCCATCTCTGCGGCTGAGGCGGCGCTTTCCAATCGTTGGCACAAACCGGCAAAATCGGTGACCCCCAACAAGTAGCCGCTTGACCTCATTCCGTGAGCCTGCAGGCGCAAAGTCGCGGCGTCCTTCCGCTTGAGAGCCTCCCGCAGTATGGCCAGTTTCGCGGGCATATCCCGCAAGAAGGTCTCTATCAGTTCAATAAGGAAATCCTCATCTCCTCCTATCATCTCCCTGAAGTCGTTACGCCTGGTGGCATCAACAAACACTGATATGAAGGAATCAATCACACGATTTCCCCCCGCTCTGGTCTCCGGCGCGCCTCGTTCGATTGCCATGCCTGCGTCAGGTAACCAGCGCACCAAGACCTCTTGTAGATCTCCCATCCTAATGGGCTTGCTTAAGAAATCATCCATTCCGGCGTCGAGACACTTTTCCTCTTCCCCTGACATGACACCGGCTGTCATCGCGATTATGGGGGTTCTCTTCCCCTCAGCCGCCTCGAGTCTGCGGATTGCCATTGCCGCCTCGCAACCATCCATCACGGGCATCTGGCAATCCATGAAAACAACGACATAAGGAGCTCGGGAATAGGCCTCTACCGCCTCCCTGCCGTCGCGGGCGATTTCAGCGGACAGACCCAGCTTCTTCAATTGGGAGACGATCAATTTCTGATTGATGGCATTATCCTCCACCACTAGGATGGCGCCGGATTTGTCTTTCCCTTGCAGTCGTGCTGAAGTCAGGTCGGAAGCAATATCTCCTCCAACAGGTTCCACTTCCGCGGTACCTCGCTGGAAGGGAACAGTGAACCAGAAAGTGGACCCTTTCCCTGCCGCGCTTTCAAAGCCGATTTGCCCGCACATCAGCTCCACAAGGCGTTTGCAGATGGCGAGGCCAAGGCCGGTGCCGCCGTACCTACGGGGCGTCGCAGGATCGACTTGATAGAAGGGTTGGAAGAGAAACTGCTGAGCCTCCGAAGGTATGCCTATGCCGGTGTCCTGCACCTCAAAACGAACGGTCACGCGATCCGGCTCCTCACTTTCCAGGAAAGCCCGGAGCGTTACCTCGCCCTGTTCAGTGAACTTGACGGCATTGCTCATTAGGTTCAAGAGCACCTGGCTCAGGCGCATCGGGTCGCCACGGAGCAAGGAGGGGATTGCGGGTGCGAGATGACACTGTAGAACAATCCCCTTGCTGCGTGCTTTGGGCGCCACGGCGGCCAGGACGTTTTTGCCCACTGCCGGTAGGTGGAAGTTCACGGATTCCAATTTGAATTTGCCTTCTTCAATCTTGCTAAAGTCGAGGATATCGTTAATAACTGTCAACAATAGCTCGGAGGACTCCCTAATGGCGGACGCATATTCCTGCTGTTCTTTGTCGAGGGGTGTCTGAAGCAGGAGTTCGGTCATGCCGGTGACACCATGCATAGGGGTGCGTATCTCATGGCTCATTATCGCCAAGAAGTCGCTTTTGGCGCGATTGGCCGCATCAGCGGCATCTTTTGCCCTTATGAGCTGCTCATTGATTTGTTGGAGCTCCCTGGTTCTTTCAGCCACGGTTTGTTCCAGCATCTGGTTCCACCTTGACAACCGGTCGCGGGATTGCTCCAGGTCCGCATACAAACGAGCGTTTTCGATGGATATGGCCATCTGGGAAGACAGTAGCCTCAGGACTTCCACCCGCTCGGGGGTAAAGGCGCCTGTAGACATGCTGTTTTCCAGGTAGAGGACGCCAACCGTCTTCCCCTTCCTAACAATGGGAAGGCAAAGAATCGAAAGCGTGAACCTGCTGGCTATATAAGAGTCACCCGCGAATATCCCTGCCTTGGTTGCGTCGTCGAGAACCACAGTTTCGCCGGTCCTGGCAACGTAATTGATCACCGATCGCGGAAGAAGGTCGCATTCTTCCACGGGTATGGACTGAAGGACTTCGGTGTCCTCTTGTTGAAGGCCGCTTTCCACCTGAGCTTCTATGTACAAGTGTTCGCCTTTCGGCAAAAGAAGGGCTCCCCGGGTGGCGCCGGCGTCTTGCATAACCGTTTCCATCATTCTTTTCAGCAAATCTTCCAGAATGATTTCCCCGGACAGAAGCTGGGCAGCCTGGAAAATGGCTTCCATGTCCACCATTTGTGACAAGTCGCGGCATGTCAAAGCAGACCGCGCTCCCCCCGACCCGGAGGCCGCTGCCGCACCGTCTTCCTCTCCTGCCAGCCAGGGGTATTGGGATCGAAGCTGCTCTGTTTTCATCCGCGCCCCCCAGGTGCGATAACCGTCATAGGCATCTCGGATGTATTTCTGGGCCAAGTCGGTCAGGCCCCTGGAGAAGTAGAACCTGGCAGCGCACTCGCTGGCAATGGCAGCATTTTGGATGAAGCCATAGGTTCTCGCCGACCGGATAGCCTGATCATAAAGCAAGGCAGCCTTTTCGTTTTGCCGTCGTATGCGGGCCATCTCCGCCGCGACGAGCAGCCGTTTGTGCTCGAAATTGTCCGGGCAGTGCCGGGCCCACTGCTTCATCTGGCGGTGTTTTTTCGACAGTAACGACCAGAACGCCCTCTTTTCCCTGATTGAGAAGGAGTGGTACATTGCCGTGACAGTCAGGCAATAATAGAAGGCGTGGTCAGCAAGATAGACTTCACCAAAGTAGAGTTTCGTCAACCGTTCGGCTTCCTTTAACAAAGGCAGTGCCCGCTCATAATCGCCAGTGACGTAGTAAACCTGGCTCTTGCAAAGGTAATAGTCGAAAAGCTCTTTTTCCCTGATCTGGTAGCCTGTATCCCCTCGGATGAATCCCTCTTCATCGAAAGTATCATCGCTGAAACTGCCAGGTCCCCGGGTCAGACCCTGCAGCGCGAGGACCATTTGGCGGTATATAGTCAGAAAGCAGGAAAAATACGGGTCTTTTACTTTAGGCGCGAATCCGAGACTCTCCCGTATTTGCTCCGCCAGCTCGTGCAGAGGCACGCCCCTAAAGTGCCTTGAAACAAGCGAAAAAGTCATGGCGTACCCGGCATAGGTAAAATCGCGGGAAATGAGACAGAATTCCTTTGCCCTTTCCAGGTAAGATTCACCCTGCCGCGTGTGCTCCAGCCAGGGGAGGAAGAAGGCCCCGTACAAAAAGTCGACGGTATACTTCTCGGCCCGAGTTCCGTATCGTTCCGCGAGGCACAGGGCTGCCTTCCCCAGCGGAACCCCGGTCTGAAAGTCTTTCAGTCGGATAACGCTCACCATGGCCAGCATCAGATAACCTGAGCCGGAGTTCGCAAAATGGCCAAAGCGCAAGGAAAGTTCGCAGATCTTCAGGGCAATGGCGAACAATAGGTCTTCACTATTGTTGTAGGCGCACGGTGAGATGGCGACGAGCAGGTTGGAAGCCGCCTGGAGTTCCTCACCGCGTGCCGGCGGCAGCTCCAATATCCGGTCAATTCCTGTCTTTCTTATCAGCCTCTTGACCTTGATCAACTCCCGGACGATGTAAAGCGTGGATGGGTTCGCCGGAAGATCATGCCCCAATTCCCGCAGTCCGTCTAACCCCACTTCGATAGCCTTTTTATTGAAGTCGTTCTTGGTAGCGAACAAAATCGCGACTTGACGCAGTTGCGTTCTATCCAACTTGCTCCGGGCTTTTCCTAACAGCTCCTGGTAGAGTTTCTCTGCTTCATCATAACGGCCGCACAGGTACTGGCATTCCAGGTGCTCAAGGTGCAGTTGGAAAATCAATGGATAGTCAGTCTCCCAGCACGTTTCCTCCAGTAGACCCAACCCTGTCTTCAGGTACTTCAGGGCAGCGGTGAAAGCTGACGCCTGCTTGGCCCTTTTCCCAGCAAGGAGGTTTAACTCTGCGCCGCGGATTCTCTCGTTATTCTTGATTAGTAATTCTGTTCCCAGGTTCAAGTGGTTGACTGCCGTAAAGAAAGCCGCCGGGTCGGACCCCTTCTCTTCCTCAGAGGACTCCCCCATTTCCTCCAGCATCAGACAGCCCAGGCGATAGTGGATAGCCTTTTTGTCTTCATCGTGGGTCAAGACATATGCGGCCTGGTGCACCCGGTCGTGAACAAAACTATAGAGTCTCCCATCGACCTTCTGGATTAGCCTCTCCCCGATACAACCGCTCAAGCGCTCTTCGATAATGTCGGCGGATTGGCCAGAGACCGCTGCTAGCAGCTGTATGTCAAAAGTGTTCCCGATACATGCGGCAAACCGCAGCAGACTCTTGCTCTCGTCGGGGAGCAGTGTGATTTTATCCACCAGAAAGCTGACTATATCACCGGCGATTTCGGTTTGTTCTATTTGATGTGGGTCCCACTGCCAGCCGCCGCCGGGTCTGGGTAGAATGAGTTCCTTCTTGTGCATAGCTTGGAGCAATTCTCTTACGAAAAGCGGGTTACCCCCGGTCTTTTGATACAGGAACCCGGCGAGCGGCCTTGCCTCTTCCACGCTGCGGCAAAGGCTGGCCGCTGTGAACTCCTCTACCTCTCGGACGTCGAGGGGGCGCAGACTGATTGCCCTGAACCAGTTCGCCTTGCGCTCCATCGACTTGATAGTCTCCCTCAGAGTGTGTCCTTGCGGGACTTCCTCATCCCGGTAGGTGCCTATCAGCAAGAAGTGGCGGACCTCGTGTTCGAGGAGAATTGATTCCAGGATCTTTAAAGACTCATGGTCGGCCCAGTGCAAGTCGTCAAGGAAGAGCACCAAAGGGGCGTCTTCTCTGGCGAACAACTGAAGCAATTGAGAAAAGGCATAGAAGAGGCGCTCTCTGGCTTCCACGCTTGAAGCGGTCTCCACCTCCGGCTGCTTGCCGGTGAGCCGCTCCATGTACGGCATTAGTGCGGCGACCAGGGGAACGTTCGCTCCCAACTTAGCGAGGATTAACTCTTGCCAGGCTGTTACTTCTTCCTCGCTTCGGCTCATGAGCCATTGAAACAACTGCCTAAACGCGTCAATTATGGGACCATAGGGTGCCTCGCTCTTGAGAGACTGGAACTTCCCGCTTATGAAGAATCCCTGCGCTCTTTGAACCTGTGTGCCAAACTGCTGGATCAGCCTTGTCTTGCCGATCCCCGCCTGTCCTGCAACCAAAACGACTTCGGCCGGACCGCGCCGTACCCTTTCAAAAGCCTCCTGCAGGAGCTCAAGTTCCCGTTCTCTGCCGTAGAAGCCGGTCGAGAGATGAAATGCGGTGGGGACATCGTGTTGACCGATCTTAAAGTGAGGGATACTACCACGTTGCTCCCATTCGTCAAGGCATCGACACAGATCTCTTCTTACGCCTTCAACGGATTGATACCTCTTGTCCGGGTCCCTGGCCAGGCACTTCATCACGATAGCAGAAACGACCACCGGGATTTCCCTGTCCACCTCATGGGGAGGTGTGATATCCCCGACCATCAGGTTATGGAACCATTCCAGCCGACTCTTACCCTCTACGGGCAGCCGGCCTGTCAGCATCTCGTAAAAGATCACGCCTAGCGAAAACAGGTCTACCCGTAAGTCTACCGGCCGGTTCAAGCGCCCGGTCTGTTCCGGTGCGAGGTAGAATAGGCTCTCGGGATCGGTATCTCGTCCCGCTGGACAGCCAGAATCCGCAAAACACACCCTATCGTCCTGAAGGCTGATTAACAGGATATCCGGGTTCAGATTGCTGACGATGATACCTTCCCGGTGCCACCGAGAAAGGGCCGTACATAACCGCACACCAAGGCGCAAGAACACCCCCAGGGACGCATCTTGCCGCTGGAAATATTGCCGCAACGGCAAGAAGTTTGCTGCGTCCGCTTTCGAAGGATGATTCCCGTTGTCCGGGCAAGTTTTTTCAAAGCGCGCTTTAGCATCCAACTTTTCAGATGCCTCACTTAAGCTGAAACAGCTTACAGTTGCTCCATTTCTTTACGTTTGCTCAAGAGGATTATATCTCTCTTCACGCCCCCCGTCCATCAAACCTCACATCTGTCACACGAACTCACGCCTCGTGCGGTTCCCACCGCACCACCGCGCAATGACAATGCCGGCATGGGGGCACAGGCGTTCTGCAACTTGCGTAAGGGTCTAAGTATGAGGTCATTAGTTTTCCCTCGTTTTCCGAGGTCTTGGGTTGCCGGTGACTCAGAGAGAGTGCAACAGCGGCAACCCCCTCCCAAAAGTCGGGAGCATTTCTGCACTCTCACTTAGCCCCATGGATTTGCGTCCGATGGTAGTAATCATAATAGCAGCTTCAGATCAAACCTCTGTATACAAACCTAAACTCTCTGCAACGTTTCTCTCAACTTTCAATGACTTCTACAGAGAGGGAAGGTTCTTCCCAAGGAGAACATGATTACACTTGCGTCAGAAAACTGTTTGAAGACGGAGTTTCGGTGCTCCCGCCGCGCCTGCGAATTTGGGTGATGACAAAGCAAAGCCGGCAATGGTTGACACCCATAGTTTACCATAGAGCGAAACTGCTGCGATGGAGGCGCTTGACCGTTTGTACGAGAGGACGGTCGCGAAATCAACGAGATGCCGTGCTCGTGCGGTCGAGACGGGAGACACCATGAGACAGGGCTTCAGGTGACCCTTAGGCGCCACAAGCGCTACCCGCCCCCTGTTGAGTTGTTTCTTGACAAGCGCCTGTCTGCTGACACTGTACAGACCTGGGTGCTTCCACGAAGAGCGGAGCAAACAGGCGGAGCAAGCATGTGATAGACAGCTGTAGGCCGTCGCGTAGCTCCATGAGGCAGTCAGACCCACAAGGCTTCAGTTGTCCGGCGCGCGGTCGACAAACCGACACGCACTGGAATATGATCCAGGTCGGCGCGGATGAGCCCACCCCCGAGCACCAGCCCCCCGAGCGCGAGCCCGTCGCGCGCGGTCGTGTGAGGCGGCGGAGCTTACGGGAGCCCAAAGGGGGGCAAGGATCCGGCTTTCTTGCAACGGCGCGACGCGATGCGGCGCGGGGAGCGAAGATAGGGCACGGGGAGGGAGTGCGACCGCGTCTCAGCCCCCATCCACCTGCAGCCCTTCTACCGCGCCGAGTTCGGGTCCAAGGAAGGGGACTTCCTCGTCACCGAGTTCCCCGAGTTTGCCCAGTTTGCCGAGCCCGCCGGGCGCACCAGCATCGCTATCTCAGTCCGCAACCACCCCGGACCACCTCACCGGCGAGCAGACCGACTACGTCGCCGACGTCCTCGAGCGCGCGCCGGGCCAGGTGCGGTAGGCAGGGGATGGGCGGTCTTCGCTCGCTATGGAATAGCTGGCCTGGGGCCGCACCTCGCTGGCATGCGTCTCCCGCGCCTGGGCAGAACGTTCCCCGAACTCCTTACCCAGCCCGAAAGATATAAGTGACACAAGGTACTGGTTCAGACTCACGCCCTCTGACTCGGCACGTTTCGCCAGCATCCGATGGAGTGTCCTGGGGACCCTGAGGGTGAACTTTCCGCTAAACTCAGGTTCTGTGTGGTCCGCCGGCGGCGGGATCTCCTTTCCATGTTTCTTGGCCGATTCAAGCCAGCACTTGATCGCGTCCTGGACGTTGGTCAAAGCCTGCTGAGGTGACTCGCCGGTTGAGATGCACCCGTGCAGCTCAGGTACCTCTGCCAGCCATCCTCCACCATCCTCTTCGCTCAGATGGGAGAGCTTTACGCCATACCCGAACAGGTCTTCTCTAAGTAGATCGCCATAAGTAATCGCCGGTTCCAGAGAGCGCACGCGCCGTGCAGGGTTGCCGGTGTTGCACTCGGGGACGGCGCCCCAAGCGGGGCGCCTTGACAAAATCCGGCCCATCTGGCCAGTGGCCGGATTTTGACACCCCTCGTGCAATCACCGGCAACCCAAGACCTCGGAAGACGAGAGGAAACTAATGACCTCATACTTAGATGTCTCCATCAGCAATGGCCTCCTTTATCTCTTCAATCAGGGCGACAGCACGCTTGACATAGATGGGTTTCAAAGGATGGGACTTTACAACCGTGATGGACCGAGAGACGGCCTCGTGGCCGATGACGTATGATCCTTACCATTGCGGACATCGGCACCCGGTAGTACCTCAGGAGCAGCACCCGTTCAGAGGCCTTGAGATATGCGTCTACGGCTTCGGTGGTATGGTATATCCGCCGCGCGATCTCCTGGCCCGAAGCCCGGCGGTTGTCCTGACCATCATGTGAGAGCGTGGGCCCCATGTCGGCCACAAGTCCCCTCGTCGGCAAGACGATGTTCTTGTGGGACGCCATGCAGACCCCTGAATTTCGCCCTGGTCTCCTTGCTCATCCCCGCCAGGGGCAGGGTGGCTCCCTGGTCAATTAGGGTTGCAAGCCTCGCTCGAATCGCCTTCGCCGTCAGGGGGAAAAGCGCGCAAAGCCTCTGCCCATCCAAGAAGACATCCCTGGTAATAGGCTTCCTCGATCACCCTTGCCATCCTGGATATCTGCATCACCTGGGCGCCATGCTCGAAAAGCACATTCGCATCGTCATCAGAGATGACTGTGAGCCTTACCAGCCTCTCCTCCTGGTCTTCGCGCTTCCGCCTGAAATGAGCCCCTCTTGCCAAAACCGCCGGGAACTCGATCTCCCCAAGCCTGCGTAGCCCGAGACAGCGCTCGAGATACTCCATGCAATCTGAGGCTATCAGGGCCGCCTCCTCAGGCGAAACCTCGCGGCGAGCCCTGATTTCGCTTGCAAGATACTCGGAAAGCGACTTCGCCATCACAGAACTCGCTTCAGTCTGAACCCTCTCGCGAAAGAATCTAATCCGGTTCCCTTCGCGTCGCCCGCGTATCGATAAGCCCCGGCCGCTCCTACTGCATGGGCTTCTCAAAGAGCGTCGCGCTACGTACAGAGGGGGAGCCTCCGCCGCGGCTCCCTCTCCCGCATCTATGTCGACCCTGTGAGAGACCTTCCCTGACTGTCCCGTCTCCTGCCACCCGTGAGGGTTATTGGCGGTTGCTGAAGAACCTTAGTTTACACCACTTGACGGGACGCGACTCTAAACGCCGGGCGCGGCCCAATGTCCCATCCCGTCCTCAGAAGCTCATGTTGAAAGCTTCCGGGGTTGCGAGGACCTCCACCGGGTAGTCGTTCTCGCCAAGCAGCCTCCCGTCGCTCGACCGCAGCGCCAGCTTCAAGGTGTACCGGCCGGGCGCGAGGGCGCCGCCTACCGTCCACGCCTCGCTCTTCGGCCAGGCGTTGAAAACCAGTGCGGTCTGGTTCTCCGGGACGTCCACGACAAACGTTTCCTCGAGGCACGCCCTGCCGTGCTGGTCCCCCAGCACGACCTTGAGGAGAGCCCCGGGGAACCCCTCCGGAAGATCGTTGACCACCCAGAGTTCCTTGAAGATGAGCTGGCCCGCAACGAGGCGCTCGCGATCCCTGACGGCACACGGCAGGACGGGCTGGAAGGCACGGCCCAGGGCAAAGTATCCCTGTTTCGGCTGCCTGTGGTAGTCCACAACCGACCACGTGATGGACGGCCAGCAATCCACGAACATGAACTGGAAGAGGCAGGCGATCTTGCGGAACTTCGCCAGGCGATAGCTCTCGGTCGCCGCCTTGAGGAGCGCGGCCTGGTAGGATTGGCTGTTCTGGATGAACTCGTCGATGCACGCGCCCATCTGGATCCCGGCCACGTTGAAGGTCTGGTCGTACTGAAAGTCGTGGTAGGCCCACTTCCGCCAATCGGGAGGCCAGAGGCCGCCGTCCCTGAACATAGCCTCCATGGCATCACGCCCGGGCAGCGCCTGCGCGCCGTACTCGCTGATGACCGGCCCGCGCGGCGCCTGCGCGTACTCGGCCACATGGCCGGTATACCATCCGTAGTAAGGGTGCTCCTCGAAGTCTGAGTGGGACTTCACCACTCGGGAGGCATCAAGAGCGCTCACGACGTCGAGAAGGACCTTGTCAAGGGTGCCCTGGTTGACGCTGGGTTCGTTGTGGCAGCACCAGATGACTATGGACGGATGGTTGTATAGATGCATGACCATGTCCGCTATCTGCGAGGCGGCGCTGTCCACGAAGTCCGGCGTCTCCTCGTAGCTCCACTGTAGTGCGAAGTCCTGCCATACGAGGATCCCCGCTTCGTCGCAGGCCTCATAGAATTCAGCCCGGTTGACATGGGCGTGGACGCGGACGCCGTTGATGTTCGCCCCTTTGAGGAGGGCGATGTCTCGAGCAATCATATCGCGGTCGTATTCAGAGAGCCACTGGGTCGGGATGATGTTCGTCCCGCGTATGAAGATACGCCGTCCATTGAGGCTGAAGTTGCCGTCGGCGTCGACCGCGAAGCGCCGCAACCCGAACCTGACCTGGGATGTGTCCCCGCCCAGCTCCGTGGCGACGGCGATCTCGGCCCGGTAAAGGTCGGGCCGCCCGTGGTCCCAGGTCCACCAAAGGTGAGGATCGGCAATGGGTTCGACGAGAGTCAGCGTGTTCGTGCCAGGCTGGAGCCACACACGGCGCGGTCCGCGATCGAGGCGTGCTCCCTCGAAATTGTCGGGGACGAGCGCGACTCCCACTTCACCCGCGGTCGGAGACCCGGAGTAGTTGGAGATCTCCAGCGAGAGCCTCACCCGCGCCGTGCCATCCTCCAGGAGAATCGGCGTGACGCGCATGCTTGTGACGCGGACATCGCCCGTGGCCACGAGCGCGACGTCGTTCCAGATGCCGCCTGTACCGAGGCTCTGACCTGTCGCGGGATCCCACGACCCGGGGCGCGTATCGTGATGCGAGAAGATCCCCTTTATGAGGCGTTTTCTATCCGGCCACCTTCTACCCGGCTCCTCTGCCGGCGCATCCACGCGCACCACGAGGACATTGAGGCCGTCTCGGAGAATGGCGTGGTCCACCGGAAACTCAAACGGCTGGAAGTAGCCCTCATGTTCCCCAAGGAGACACCCGTTGAGCCAGACTTTCGCCAGGTAATCGACCCCGGAAAAACGCAAGAAGACGTGGCTGTCCTTGCATGCCTCCGGGAGCGCGAAGGTGCGACGAAACCAGACCTTGCCAGAGTAATCCTCCACACCGCGTAGCTGCCAGTTGCCTGGGATTGCCATGGCAGGCCAGCCAGAGTCGTCGGTCGCGGGGTCGTGCAACCGCAGGATCTCGCCCCGGTCTTCCCTGTCGAGCATGTACTTCCATTCGCCGTTCAAAGAAATCACTGCGTGTGTACCGTGCGTACCAGTCCCATCCACTATGTATAGCCCCCCTGTGTTGTATAGCCCCGGCCCGTTCCCCGGACCCCCACCGGCTGGTCCACCGGTCGCAAATCACGGGCCTCCGCCCGCAGGCCGCATGCGTCAAGGCGTCGCTCGGCCCGGGTTCCCTCCAGTCCTCCGGTCACCAGCGGGCCTGCTCCATTCCCGCCTCCTTTCGCTGCCGCATCCGCATATTGCTTCCCACTGCAGTCACTCTACCTTTCCCTGGGACGCTCCGCGCGTGGTTGCTCCGCATCAACCACCATTGGCCGCTTCGCCAGTCACCGTTCATCGCTTACCGCTCATCGTGCATTGCGCACCGCTCATCCGAGGGTTCTGACACGAGCCCCAGGCGAGCGCTCTTAGAACACTGCGCCGGGCGGCGGTGGAACCCGCTGCCCCTTGTCGCGCTCGCAAGGCTGAAGAGGAACTACACCTGCCCCGTCTTCTGCCCGACACACATACACCTGGGGCTCGAGAGAAAGCCGCGACGGATTGACCTTGCATAGATACCGGGCGAGCACGGTCCGCTGGAACTCGTCCACAGCGTCCTCGTGCACCAGGTTCACGGTACAGCCTCCGAAACCTGCCCCGGTCATGCGGGCGCCGGCCACTCCTGGGATAGCCAGGGCGACCTCGACCATCGCGTCGAGCTCGGGACAGCTCACCTCGTAGAGGTCCCGCAGACTCGCATGGGAATCGACCATGAGTCGCCCGAACTCGTCCACGCGCCCGGATCGCAGCGCATCCACGCTTCTCTCCACGCGGTCGTTTTCCAGAACCACGTGTCGCGCCCGCGCCCGAAGCGCCTCCGGTAGGCGCCTTTCCACGTCCGGCAACTCCTCGGGCAACACGTCCCGCAGGGTTCTTATGTCCGCGATGTGGCGCCGCAGCAGCCGAACCGCCTCTTCGCACTGGGAGCACCGGAGGTTATACGCCGAGTCCTGCAGCCCGCGTCGGACGCCGCTATCGCAGATGACGATGCAGTACTCTTCCGGTAGGGGGACCGGCTCGCATTCGTACGTCCGGCAGTCGATGAATAGAGCATGCCCAGCCTTTCCGAGGACAGAGGCAAACTGGTCCATGATCCCACAGTTGACCCCGACGAAGGAATTCTCAGCTCTCTGACACTTCAAGGCCATGTCGCGGCCCTCCAGGTCAAAGCCGGCCACCGCCCGGGCGGCCACCGCCGTCGCAACCTCCAGCGCCGCGGACGAGCTGAGTCCGGCACCTGCAGGCACGTCCCCCGCGACCACCATGTCCATGCCGCGGAGCGGGGCGCCGGAATCTGCAAGGACCTTCAAGGTCCCCCGGACGTAGTTGCTCCACGGGTGATCGTGGTCATAGCTGATGTGGTCGAGGGCAAACTTCACCGATTCCCCGTAGTTCAGCGAGTGGACGCGCACTATTCCGTCGCGTCGCCCCCGCACCGCGATGGTCACGTCGCGGTCTATCGCCGCAGGCAGGACGAACCCCTCGTTGTAGTCGGTGTGCTCGCCGATGAGGTTCACCCGACCGGGAGCACGGACCACCAGGATTTCGCCGCAGCCGGCGTCCTCGCCGTACATAGCTACGAATGCACTTCGCAGCCGCCTCGCCTTTTCCTCCTGATCCTGATGCCTCCATCGCGCGCCCGGGCCCAGGTTCGCGCCAGGCCCGGACACGCATCCCCGCCGGGCGCCCCCTGGAGATCCATAGAGCGATTCGTGCCCGGCGTGCGCCCTAGGCGCATCATTGGGCATGCATGTCACGCCTCGCTTCCTTCACTTTTGCGCTCCGCTCGCCGACATGGGCCTCGCCCCCATCCCTGCCTTCGCCCACATCCTCGCCCCCCGCCTCTCCGTCGGCTGCGCGCTCGCCCTTAGCATCGCCCTCGCCTTTGCCTCTGCCTTCGCCCCTGTCCTCGGCACCGGCCCCGCGCTCGCCACAAGCGGGATCTAGCTTACACGGCGCGGTTGCCCGCAGCGTCGCGGCCGTCTCCTCGGGCAAGGTGTCGTTGATGAACGTTCCCGCGCCGGACTCGCACCCCGCGAGGTATTTCAGCTTCGTCGCAGTCCGGTTCGGCGGGTAGAATTCGATGTGGTAGTGGTAGTACGGGTATTCCCTCCCGTCCGTCGGCGCCTGGTGCATCACCATGATATAGGGAAGCGGGAACCCGAACAGGTTGTCGTACTTCTGCAAGACCACCTTCAGGATCTCGGCGAGGCCCCAGCGCTCGTCGTCCGAGAAGTCGAGGAGGCTCGCGACGTGGCGCCGGGGCAGTATGTGCACCTCATATGGGTAACGAGCGAAAAACGGCACTGCCGCCAAAAAACCGTCGTTCTGCGCCACGATGCGCCTGCCGTCGGCGGCCTCTCTCTCGATTATGTCGCAGAACAAGCACCTCGCCTTGGAATCCCAGTGGCGCGCCGCGCTCTCCAGTTCGCGCGCGGGCCTCGGCGGGATGAACGGGAAGGCGTAGATCTGCCCGTGGGGATGCTCCAGCGTGACTCCGATGGCCTCGCCCTTGTTCTCAAAGATCAGAACGTAATCGACGTAGTCGAGGCTCCCCAGTTCCTCATAGCGGTCCGTCCAGACGTCGACGAGCCGGGCGATGTCCACGACATCGGACGTTGCAAGGCTTCCATTGTGCTTGGAGGAATACAGAACTACTTCGCAGATGCCTTTAGACGGCCTCACCTGGTAGAGGTCGTCGCCCTCCACGCTTGGTTTGTGCGGCATGCGGCGGAAAGACGGAAACTTGTTCTCAAAGACCACTATCTCGTAGTCCTCCGCGGGCACCTCTGTTGGATGAGCACCCAGACGCGTCGGGCACAGCGGGCAGAAGTCCGCAGGGGGATGATACGTCCTTTCTTGGCGGTGGGTCGCGGTCACGACCCACTCTTCAAGGACGGGGTTCCAGCGAAGCTCAGACACGGTCAGCCCTCCCTCTCTGCTAGAAACCGAGGCCGCGGCAAGAGGAGGCCCTGGGAATCCGGAGGTCAGCCGTCGGGTGGCCAACGCCAGCGCATTCGGGGGAATCGGCCACAGTGAAGGCATTGGGACTGGAGGGTCCATGCCCGGCGGGAGCGCTCGACCCGCGTGGATTACCTGACGGGTCAGGCTGCCTGCCGGGGCCCTCGCCCCATTTACCCGGCGTCGGCAGCGCGGCCGCCTCGAACTGTCCGCCGGGTTCAGGGCCGCGGCCCGAACGCGCGAAGCTGTAGTAAATGAGGTAACGCCCATCCGCCATCGTGGTCCGCCTTTTGACCATCCGGCCTTTCGGTGAACGCATTGTATCACCATCACCCTCAGAATACACGTTTCTGCCCCCTCGCCCCTTCCGCAGCCATGCGAGTCCGGTCTCTCTCGCACATCGCCGAAGGCCATCGCGGCACAACGCCTATCAAGTGCAACAGTCTCCGGCCTGAGCCCTTCTACGGGGAGCCTGGCCACAAGCCTCACGGCAGGACAGCCCGGACGGGTATGGGCTGCGAGTCGCCCCATAGCCTAGTTGCATATCCAGCCTGCCGAGGTAGGACGCTCCCCCACTCATAACCACGGGAAGCCTGGCATATTGTTACGACGTCACTCTCGGAAGTCACAGCCCACCCACCCA
>JAAYXB010000030.1 GCA_012516125.1 Bacillota bacterium
CCCCCCCCCCCGCCCCCCCCCCCCCCCCCCCAGGCTCCAGCTCAGCTCCACTCCCAGACGCAGTCCCACCCTGAATGCCCCATACGGTGCGTCGTCCAGCGCGTGCCGCTCTGTGCGCGCACGCCACTTGCCGCGTCTCTACCATGCTGTGATACCGGTTACGTAACCGGTTACGTAACCGGTATCTTCTCCTTCGACATGATCCTGCGATCTCCTTCAACCTGGCGGAAAATTTCCTTGGCAGCCCTCTGGGCGTTCTCACCTGATGTGCCCTCCGGCCGGAGCTGTGGGCCGCGGTGGTGCGCCGGTGCATTCTTGTCGAGCTCAAGCGCCTCAACTGTGCCGAACACTTGCCCGGTGTTGTCGAACAATTAGCGCTAGCCAAGCTCGAAGCTCGACCGTGCATGGCAAAGGAAGTCGCGCTTTACGAGCGCATGGGCACACAAATGCACGCCTCGGCACCGTCCCGGCAGTAACCCGCGGCTCACGAGCACACCCATGGACAGCATAGCGCCCATTGGACTTTGAGGTTGGCTATCTATAATTGGCTATCTATAATTCGAGGTTGGCTATCTATAAGACGAGGCGCGCGTCTCGCCTTCAGGGTGTATAGCCTCATTGCCGACTCACGGCGAAAGCTTGCCGCTTATTGGAGCAGGAGGGCGGGGGCAGCGTAGTAGTCCTTCGTGCCAGCCTGCTATCGCCACCGTCGAAAGAACGAAGATGCACAACGTATTGTCGCGACGGTAACATGTGCCAGCCAGTCAGTCAGTCAGCCAGCAGCCGACACGCGGCTGATCCCCCGAGGATCAGGTTGCGGGCAGCCCTGGTCCCGTGGGGATCAGTCCCGGTCGGAATCTGGTCCTCCGGGAACCACCCCTGCCGCCCTCCTTCGCCAAAACCGGGCGAGCTGGAGCACCAGGGACCAGATCCCGCATGAAGATGGTCCTCTGGGGACCAGCTTGGCACCACGTCCTGGTCCCCCCGTGACCAGGACGCCTCTGCCGCCGCCGGGGGTGGTGCACCAGGGACCAGGTTGCCCGCGAGGTTGATCCCCTGGGGACCATCCGCACGCAAAACCTGGTCCCCAGGGGACCAGGGGTTTTTGGACATCTCACAAGATGGTTACGTGGGGACCAGGTGACGGGCGAAGTTGGTCCCCAGGGGACCATCTTCGCGCGTAACCTGGTCACCAGAGGACCAGATCCGGCATCCTCGTGGAGCGAGCGTCAGGAGGGTGGGTCTTTGGTGACCAGGTTTCGCTCGGGGTTGGTCCCCCAGGGACCAGCTGCGCGCAAATCCTGGTCCCTTGAGGACCAGCCTCCCATGATCATGTGCGAAGGTGGTTACCTGGGGACCAGGTGGCGCTCGAACCTGGCTCCCTGGGGACCATCTTTGCGTGGGTCCTGGTCACCAGGGGACCAGGTTTCGCGTTTTGCCGGCTGAACCGCGAGAAGGGTGGATCTCTGGTGACCAGATTTCGCTCGGGGTTGGTCCTTGAGGGACCACCCGTGCGAGGGATCCTGGGATCCCGGGGACCACCCAGCGACGACCACTGCCGCACGGCCGGCTAACCGCAGGTTGATCGTGCCCAACGTTGATCATGCCCACCAAGAAAAGCCGCGAAAGGCCGCTGCCTCACCATCATCCCAGAGGCAGCTATGAGCGCTGTGCCTGAACATGACATGTACGTGAACACGCACAGGCACGGACTCAGGCTTAGACTCAAACTCAGGCTCAGGCTTAGGCTTAGGCTTAGGCTCAGGGCCGGAGCCAAAGCCTAGGCCTTAGCCTTGGCCTTGGCCTTGGCTCGGGTTCGGGATCGGAATCATGCCCAGGCTCAGAGTTGGACTATGTGCGGGCCATACATGGCCCGCCCGGCCGGCAAGCGGCGGCGTGACGACACCATCCCTCAAGTCCTGAGCTGGCTGTTTATAGCTGGATGCTACAATGAGAGTATAGAAATGCTCCTAGCTCTTGGAAGGATGTGTCTGTGATTGCACGCGGGTTTCAAGACCCAGCCGCTCGGCAGCCGGGCCGGATCTAGGCGAAGCGCCCCGCTTGGGGCGCCGTCCGTGAGTTCAACACCGGCAACCCGCCAGATGTTGGCAAGCTGAGAAGAAGTAACGAATCCTCGCTTAGGTGCTCTCGCTGTATGCTGGTTGCGCGCTACATACACGCTCATTACACAGTGGAGTTCGCGACGGTGACGACCATCGCAACCTCCGTATCATGGCTGCAGGCGCGCTCGAACATCGCGCGCAGGGCGGCCCAGACCTCGTCCTCCCGCCCCGATATCCGAGTGCTGAGAGGCCCTACGTCGTATGAAAGCCCGCCGCCCGCAAGCGCCATTAGAGACGAGTTTATGATGTCGTCGGATCGCGGGGTCTCCATCGGATAGAGGGATACCTCGGCAGTGATCATATTCGTGCCTCCATTGCGGATGTCGTTCCATGTCCCTGTTCACAGTCTTGCCGCCGGGCAATGGAGGTATGCACGCCCTAATGTGCTTGTGGACGGGCAGGCGAGAACTCGCAGGCCCTGGCTTGATAACCAGCAGTTGCCATCCACCGTGACTGTGAGACTAAAAGGCCATGAATGTTCTTTACCCCAGAAGATGTGCCATATGACGAATCTAGCATAGACCATAGACGCGAGTTACGGAGATCGCTATCAAAACGCTGGCAAGAGTGAAGGCCCAAAATCGAAAGCAAAATCGAAAGGATGCTGAGGCCAGGGGTTGATACCCACCGCCGCGTGCCCTCAAGTAGGCTAGCTCGGCCCCAACTCTGTCGTCCCCGAGCTTACCCAGCATTGCAGGCGCAAAGTATGCAACCCAGCTTCAGTGCAGTCGTCGGGCGGCACTTCTGTTTCGAGGACCTGCGGACGCGGTCTTCATGCTTCGCCAGAGCTTATAGGCAATCAAATTCGAAGCCATAATGTAGTGACATTGCGCACACTGTGCTCGCCTGGGCACCCCCGCGTCGTTGAGCGCGTGCGCATCCTTCAATCCAGGGTTTGGGCATCTACAACAGACACCCCCGATGACCAACTACCGGACACCGACACGTCTGCGCGCGCCGATGATGGTCAAGCCCTGTATTCGCCCGCGAACCCTGTCGTTGAGGCGACCCGGAAGGTATAGTATCATGGGGATAGGCCCGCCTATGCGTGGCAGGTGCGCTTTAACCCCCCGGAGCCCCTCGGCAATCTGGACAGACCCGCCCGTGGGCAACAGTTACGAAGTGGGGGATCGGATGTGCAGTATAGGAAGTTCGGACGCCACGATTTCGCCGTTTCCGCCCTGGGGTTCGGGTGCATGAGGCTCCCGGTCCTCGATGGCGACATGGCCAGGATAAACGAGGAAGAAGCCATATCCATGATCCACTACGCCATCGACCAGGGCGTCAACTACCTCGACACCGCTTACAGGTACCACGACGGCGAGTCGGAGGTCCTGCTCGGCAAGGCGCTTCGCCGCGGGCTCCGCGAGAAGGTGAGGCTTGCCACCAAGTCCCCGGTTTGGCTCTGCAAGGCCCCCGACGACTTCGACCGCTACCTCGATGAACAACTCGCGAAGCTGGACACGCACTATGTGGACTTCTACCTGCTGCACTCCCTCAACAAGGAAACCTGGTCAAAGGCGAAGGACCTCGGCACCCTCGACTTCCTCGACCGCGCGCTCGCCGATGGGCGCATCAAATACGCAGGCTTCTCTTTCCACGACAACCTTTCTCTCTTCAAGGAGATCGTTGACTCATACGACTGGAGCTTCGCCCAGATTCACTATAACTACGTGGACGACCACTACCAGGCCGGCACCGATGGGCTGAAGTACGCCGCGTCCAAGGGCCTCGCCGTGATCATCATGGAGCCTCTTCGCGGCGGCAGGCTGACCAAGGTTGTGCCCGACGACGTGAAAGCCGTCTGGAACCGCGCCCCCGTCAAGAGGACTCCCGCCGAGTGGGGCCTACGCTGGGTCTGGAACCACCCCGAGGTGACCGTCGTCCTGAGCGGCATGAGCACCATGGACCAGGTCAAAGAGAATATCCGCACTGCCGAGGACGCCCTCCCCCTCTCCCTTACCGCCGATGAGCTAGACCTCATCGCAGAGGCTCGCGAGATCTACAAGCAGAGGATCAAGATCAGCTGCAGCGAGTGTCACTACTGTGTGCCATGCCCCAACCGCGTCCGGATCCCAGACATATTCTCCCTGTATAACGACGCCTTCATGTACGGCACGCTGAACGAGTCCCTGAGGATGTACAATTCGATGAAGAAGGCCAGTGCGGACGCGTCCGCCTGCGTGGAATGCGGTGCCTGCGAGGAGGCCTGCCCGCAGCATTTGCCCATCCCGCAGCATTTGAAAGAGGTGCGCAGTTTCTTCGAAAGCCATGCGAATAGCCAGGCCAATAGCCAGGTCAATCCCGTCGGTGACGGCCCGGGAAGCTGACGGTCAAACGCCCAGCGTACGCTCAAGTGCCGCATGCTTTCTCCAGCAGTCCGACCCGTATCACGCCTTCCCGCTCATGAGCGCCACAGGCGGCTACGTGTTCGGGACGAAGCCTGACGGCACCCTCGACCCGCTGGACGTCGGCCTCAACAACAACGGCGCTATCAGGAGCCTCGAGATCTTCGACAAGCTCCTCGAGGTAGGCACGGCGCTTGACGCTTCGTAACCGCGGCCGCGAGTAGCCGAGACTCTAACAGAGCGTGGGCGAACCCTGACGCTGCGCTCGCTGCACCCAAGGAGCGCAGAATGTTATTGAAACATAAGGTGGTGCTTGAGCGCGAGCGTGATCTTCGTGCCCACATTACAGCCGCGCACATTGAATGTGGAGGGGGCAGAGAGCCACCTTGGTTATTTGCGTTCTTCGATGGTGCCTGGAAACACCTGGCATGGTGAACTCATACGCAAGAGCAAAGGCCTCAAGCGGCAAACGGACTGATTCTGACGGAGGGATCACGGACGGAGGGATCACGGTTGAATAGGCACGCCATCCTCCATAGACCCGACACCCCCACGGCCTACGCGGTCGGTGACAACGAGCTCGAGGTAGTCCTGAGGGCGGCCCGGGGCGACCTATGTCGCGCCGAGGTGGTGTACGGGGACAGGTACACCCGGCCTGGCCGGGACAGGCGCGTCTCCATGACCGTCGTCGCCCAGGACGAGCTCTTCGACTACTGGACTGCCCGCATCAGGCTCGCGTCGCGCAGGTTCCGCTACTACTTCGTCCTGGACGACGGGCACGAGACACTATGCTACGGCGAGGAGGGGTTCCGCAGGGAGCCGCCGGACGAGGAATGGTGGAGGTGGTCGTTTCAGTATCCCTACCTGTGGTTCCACGCCGGCCAGGACGACCCGCCCGACTGGGCTCAGGACGCCATCGTGTACCAGGTATTCGTCGAGCGCTTCGCGAACGGCGACCCCACCAACGACCCGCCGGGCGTCGAACCCTGGGGCGGAACGCCTACACGCACGTCGTTCTTCGGGGGGGACCTGCAGGGCATCATCGACCACCTGGACCACCTCGTCCGCCTTGGCGTGTCATGCCTTTACCTCACGCCCATCTTCGAGTCGCCTACGAATCACAAGTACGACACGACCGACTACTACCGCATCGACCCGCATTTTGGCGACGCGGAGCTGGCGCGCCGCCTCGTGGACGAGTGCCACATGAGAGGCATCCGCGTCATTCTCGACGCCGTGTTCAACCACTCGGGCTTCGATTTCTTTGCGTTCCAGGACGTCCTCGAGAACGGGGAGAAGTCGCCATACTTCAACTGGTTCCGGGTGTGGAAGACACCCATCGAGACGCGTCCGCGTGCGACCTACGAGACATTCGGCACGAATTTGTGGAAAATGCCGAAGCTGGCAACGAATAACCCCGAGGTGCAGGACTACTTCCTCGGCGTGGCGGAGCACTGGACCCGCACGCTTGGTATCGACGGCTGGCGCCTCGACGTCGGGGACGAGGTGGACCCGCGCTTCTGGCGCAGGTTCCGAGAAAGGGTTCGTACCATCAACCCCGATGCCCTGATAGTGGGCGAGGCGCTGCACGACGCGCCCGGGTTCGTGCGGGGCGACCAGATGGACTGCTTCATGAACTACCCGTGGCGCGATCTCGTCGTGGACTTCTTCGCAAAGCGCAGGATTGGGCCGAAAGAGTTCACCGACGGGCTTGCGTCGCTTCGCATGAGGTACCGCCGCCAGGTGGACCGCGCAATGTGGAACCTTCTCGACTCACACGACAGGGAGCGATTTCTCACTGCGTGCGGTGGCGACCGACGGCGCATGCTGCTGGCGACCACCTTCCAGTTCATGTACACGGGCACGCCCTACATCTACTACGGGGACGAGGTCGGGATGGAGGGCGAGCACGACCCGGGTTGCAGGCGGTGCATGCCGTGGGACCGGTCCGGGTGGGACAGAGAGATGCTGAACCACTACCGCACCCTTGCAAGACTGCGCGGCCGCTACCGGGCGCTTCGGCGCGGCGAGTACGCTACGCTGGTAGCCGGCTCCTCCGTGGGTGAGCTATTCGCCTTCGCCCGGTGGGACGCAAACTCCTGCGTTGTGGTGCTGATGAACAACTCTGAGGAGCCGGCGCGGTGCGAGCTAGATCTCGTGCGGCGAAGGATGGCCGAGGTGAGCGGCCTCAGGCGGTGGGCGGCCTCTCGCTTTCGGCTCGTTCTGTCCGTTGGGGGACTTATACCCGTGGGTGGGCTTTTAGGTGGGCTTTCGGTAGGCGCTGACCAGGCGCGCAACCTGGGAGCGCACGACTCGGGGACGGCCTCACCCAGCGGGGACCCGGCGGCCGCGTGCCACAGCCATGCCTCGCAGCACATAGCCCAGGGGCATCATATGGGGGCGGCAGCCGCTGGTGCCGGTGCAACTCATGCCCCCGGCGGGCTGCGTCCGGGGTTCCAACCCCAGGAAGGGGCGGCCCCAAGCGACGGTCCAAGCGGCTTCGCTGGCCCGAATAGCCTCGAAGGCCTCGAGCAATCCCTCTCCACACCGCTCGGGTGGCAACGCTTCGCGGTCAGCAATGGGCTGGGGAGCTCTGATGGGCGAGACGCGGCGGGAGGCGTAACTGAAGCGTCCACAAACCCCCCTTGCGCACGGCCGCCGTACCCAGGAAGAATCCACCTACCTCCCATGAGCGCGCAGGTCTATATCTCAACCCGCCGCGGCGGCGAGTAGCGGGAGCCTCTCGTCGTCGAGTCAAGCGGTGCAATCGGCCGGCAGCGCCTTGAATGTGCTCGGCTCGGCGCCTTTTTCAGTCCTGTCGTCGTCGAGTCACCGCCATTCCATAAATGCCCCGCCGGTCACCGCTGGTTTTAATCAGTCCCTGCGCGTGACTGGGACGAATGCCAACGGTGCTTGGGTGCCTGAGCCGAAGCGCGTAACCAGCGCCGCCCAGGTGAGCAACTGACCCGTTGGTACCCGGCGTCAAAACCCTCTCACTGCTCCCTTGCCCATTTCACAATTAGGCGATCAAGTGGGTTACTCGTATCCACTTGCCTTAGGAAAAACCGCCTTTCCTCTTTCCGTAGATTGGCACAGGCCACAAGGAACGCACGCCGGTTCCACACGTCCATCGCGTTCAAGTGTTCTTTCAGTTCTCGAAGCCAATCACCTGCATGAACTGCGTGTGCTGCCAGTATCACCTCCCGCTTAAGACACGGCGATAGTGAGCCATAGGTGGTAACCAAGCTCTTGAAGTGATCTAGCTCAACTTTCCTATTAAAGAGAGAATAGATGGACAACTGCAAGTACTCGTTGGATCTTACCAGGGGATCATTTATCATCTGCAGAAGTGCCGAGCCAGTATCGTCCCAGCTATTTTCGTAGTCCGACACCGACACGAAATAGCGACAAACCTCACCAATCGCTGGCAGTAGCCTGTTTAAGTGCTCAATGCAGTATTTCACGCCTGATGGATGTCCGATTTGTGCTAGCCGCCTCATGAACCATCGTAGACGTGCATAGTTAGGCTGATCCTTGTCCAAGTACTCATCCAGTATCTTGGCAACTGTCTCCTTCCCGAACTGCTTGAGGTCCTCATCTGAAAGCTCACTCAGATGTACGATCCTATAAGGATCGCCTTTCGAGTACTTCTGGATAATGGATAGGAGGTTACTTTCGAGGTCGTTTATAGGCCTATCTTCAGACATCGTCTTACAGTACTCGCGGAAAGTGTGGCTGGCCAGTATTCTCGTCTTCTGATTTTGGAGAATGAGACGTTGCTGTCGGTCAAGTACAGCAGCGGTTTCAAATATGAGAGTATGTGCCTCCTTCAGAGAATCACAGAACAGCACTATGTCGTCAACGTACCGGCAGAAGGTAATCCCTTTCATTATGAGACTATTATCCACTGGCGCTAGGGCGACCTCGGCCAAAAGATGAGATGAATGGGGCCCGACGGGTATACCGCGCGAGACCATGGCGGTTACGTGGCCTAACAGACCAACTACCCAGTTCTTCACCTGATTTGGAATCCCAGCCTCTGTGATCTGGTTCTCCAAGACATGATGGTATATCTGGTTGTAGAAGTCAGCGACATCTAACACAACCGCGTAGTTGTACTTGCCTGCTAAGCCATAGCAGTGGCTCCAAAACTCATTCCAAGAATAGCTCGGGTCATAAAGCTGGCCGTCCGGGTCTGGCGAATACCTGTAGCTAAACACGACCTTTTCAGCAAGAGGTCTACGCCTTGCCTCAAAGTATTCCCCAAACTGACGCACAATTGCCGCGAGGAAAATGCTATCTAACGGATCGAGTTGGGTTGCCACCCTGTACGACAATTCGCCCTTTGGAATGATGAATCTTCTAGACGGTCCGTATCTTAGACTCGACAGTTCTACGTCCGATAGACAATCGATAGCATCATGGCCTAGCGCCGCGATTATGTCGATCTCAATGGGCTTGGGGAAGAGATCTGAATCGCCTAGCGATGTCAAGTGTCTAACTGCCCAAGCGAGCGAATCGGAGTGCAGCTTCAATCCAGGGCCTCCTTTCTGCCGGAGGATACCCCGAAGTTTGTGAAATCTGTAGTGGCGGCTCCTGGCTCCATTGTAGTAAAACGGAACTGTAGGAAAAACGCGGGAGCCGCCGATGTCAGCATACCACAATGAAGGCAAGACTGGAAGGAGCGACAGGGAAGAAAACGCAACCAAAGCACCAGGATCCCGTGAGGTGGCGCTGAGCCTGGAGGCAATACGCCAGAGGGCCAAGGACGGGTTACTTGCGCTGTGCGTGGAGGTGGGGCCCAACACGCTCGAGATGTGCTCGGGAATTGTGTTCCCGTCTAGAGGTGTCAGGTTCACAAGATGAGGAACGTTCTTGACCATCTCCCTGAGGAACAGCGCCCCTGGGTGAAGCGCAAACTTGCAGCCGCCTGGGCAGAGCCTGATGCCAACATGGCGAGGAAAGCGCTTGAGGCACTGGCAGACTCTTTGGAGAAGAACTGCCCTGGAGCCGCCGCAAGCCTGCGCGAGGGCCTCGAGGAGACGATAGCTATTAACCGGCTCATGCTGCAGGGTGCTCTGTGGCGCACCCTACGTTCGACGAATCCCATCGAGTCGACCATAGAAAATGGCAAGGAGCACCGCGCGCAGGGTCAAGAGGTGGCGTAACGGAAACCAGGTGTTAAGGTGGACACTGGCGGGGCTCAAGGAAGCAGAGCGGAGGTTCCGGCGCGTGGCGGGCTACCGAGAACTACCGCTCCTGCGGATGCGTCTTAAGGGCAAGGTTCTCCACACCACCACGAGTGAGGCAGCAAACGCATGAAAAATCAAGCAGGGGTGCGCTACGTGAAATTCCCGCGACGAACGGGACAATCTCCCCGCAGAGTCCCCTGGAAATCCGTAGAGTAAGTCGCATACAACAGGGGAGTGCCGGGTCTACACAGTCTGGCTACTGTTCTTGAAGTTGAGCCGCTAGGGCCCGAACCTCAGTTATGAATCTCCTGAGAATGTCCAAGAATCCGTCGTAGTTTCTCATGAGCGTGGCAAGACTGGCAGGATGCTCCCACGAGTCTGGATAACCCTTCTTGACGCGGCACTTCAGCAACTGAGCCGCTTCTTCAACGTACCGGCGACCCGGATCAAATGGTAGGCCCACTTTCTCAAGTTGGCCCTTCAACCATCCCACGTACACGTCACCGTTCCGGTTTACCACCAGTGTCGTAAGAAGCTGGCTGCTACCGCCGGGATCGGGCAAGCGGAAGACACAACTTGAAGACCGCCACATTGGTTCAAGCCCCAGTGCAGGAAGCTCCCTCAAAAGTCTCTCCGCAAACGCGATCTGGTCATCGGGAACCTTCTCGCTCAGCAATTCGAGGAATTCTTCTTCTGAGAGCGTCCGCCGCTGTGCACGATCCTTGTCTTCAACTGGTAAATCCACTGTTACGTTCACTGAAGGGGCCGCCCCGGTGGACTCGATGCGCACCACTGCCCGGGTAATCTCTGCTGTTCGTGCCACTATTTGAGGGACTACCAGTATGCTATCGTTGCTGCTGCCCACCCGATAGAGCTGAAGCTCGACGAGTGCCAGTGTGAACTGCAACTGAGGTGTACTTTGTAGGAATGACACCATATTCTCCACGCTCTCGTGGATTCCGTCGCCCGCGACGATAAGGAGAAACCGGCCATTCCTGAGATTACGGGACACCCGATCAACAAATGCGGCTTCGTCCTCGGAGCCTCCTTCCTCACTTGCCTGCTTTACCATGTCCCAGATGCCCCTGCCCGTGGACGCGCGGACAGCAGCGTCCAACTCCTCGTATGTCCAACTCGCCAATTCCTTGGCGTAATCAATTATCTGGCCTACGACCTGCCGCCTTGCCTCCGGGTTCCGCCAGAGCTTCGCCTCGACGATGGTCAATGCTCCAGTAGAAGATCCGTAGAGCACGTCTATGGGTCCCACTTCGGTCGCGATTTCGCGACCAAGAGGAATTAGGGGCGCAAAAGCGGGGTCCAGCTCCTCTACGGGGAGGATGCTCGGACAGTCGTGGAGGAGCCTCTGAAGCCAGCCTTCCTCCAAACGGCGCTCTGTAAACGGAATTCTTTCGAGTGGCATGGCCTGCCCAGAGGTTTGAACCAACACCGGGCTGCAGTCGCGTCGTTGGGACATGCTCATGTATTCCTCCCTTCAACACGGCTCGTACGGATCTCGGCGAGCAGGATGCCCAGTAAGACAGACGCGCCCCTGGCATTTAACACTGCCGTCGAAATCACTTCATCCAGAAAACCCGTATACCAGGCCATTCACCACACCACCTCCGGAATGCCCGAGGACCTGCAACGGACAGGGCTTCTTTCGTTGTCGATGCTGCAGTGAACATCGGGTGCCTACTCTGTTTCAAACCCCTGGCTCCTGAACTTCAGGGTCCGGCAATTCTCTGTGACAGTCCGCACCACATGGTCAGGCACGCCGTCTGGCACAAGTGCGTGGATTTCCAGGGTCACTTCCACATTAGCTCCCACGATGCTGGTGAGATGTTGGATGACCTCTTCGGCGATGCGTCCGGCGTCCCTCGCGACCCGGGTGGGGTCGAGATTGACGGCACCGTGGAAGCGTCTAGGTATCGTTGGCTCAGACATAGCTCCTCCGACAGCAGTGCCAGCAAGCGGCGCGGCGCTCCGACCGCTGGTCGGCCCTCCTGCCGAAGAACCCGCTTCGCCCGGAGGCATACTCACGACGATACCCCGCCTTCCCGCCACTGCCGCGTCCTCCTCGAGTTGCTTCGCTGCCACCTCCGGTTTCACCAGGACACTCTGGTCATCGAGGTACACAGACCCACTGACATCCCCGAACCTTAGCCCTTGGTAGCGTCCGTCCGCGCTGACACTTGTGGCGTACCCGAAGTAGTCTCGGCTCTGGAGCCCATCGCGGATGGCTGCGAGGAGCACGTCCTCATCACGCAGGCGGGGCATGTAAAGATATGTCGTGAGGCATTCCCACACACGTTTGACGGAGACGTGCGGCTCGTCCTTCCACAGCCACTTGTCGAGCACTTCCATCTTCAGAAGCGCCGGCGACCACTTGGCCACCAGTTCGGCCCCGCGCACCTTCCTCGCAACCTTGGATACGGGACTCTCCTGCCCTCCAGGAACACGGGTGGCTTCCCACTTCGTGTCGCCAACTTCCCAGTTGCCACCGGGTCCTTGCGTCGGCTCCTGGGTGGGGACGAGCAGCCAGCAGTAGGTTTCGTTCACAAGTATCTCAAGCGTCTTGTCGCTGCGCTCCTTTCCCTGAGAAGCCTCGCGTCGCTGGTGCGCATCGAGATTGAGGGCATCGGCGTCGTCCACGATGGACTTCCATGCAAGGTACCTACGCGTTTCCTGTTCGAGAATGCCTGTCTGGTCTGCGTCTGCTGCAACGAAAAGCAGCATGTTACGGTGCTTACGAGGAATATCACCTCGCCAGTTCAGGATCTCGCTCGCGGCGGACAGTGCAAGCGAGTCTGTGCGGTTGGCGCAATATCCGGCAGACGGAGGGAGGATCACAAGGCGTGCTCCGTCTTCGTCCGGTATGTCCGCAGAGGGGACGCACGTGTGAACCCGTTTGAACTCTCCCCGCTCGCGTATCTCGCGGAGGCGCCTGACTATCTCGGCTTCCACCTCCGACGAGTCGAGCTTGCCAGCACGGTCTTCCATGGTGCGGCGCAGGTTTGGGAGAGTATCATACCAGTAGCGGCGGTTACCGCTGTACAGGTGCGTGAGCCTATCCACCAGCCGGTTAAGCGCATCGTTGAACACGGATATCTGCTCCCCAGGCTGGGCGACGCCCAGCCGAACGCGGACATCCTCGATTCCGCGCACAGTCTGCTGGCGCACGGACGGCGCGCTTCCGAGAAAGATTGTCCGTGCAACCCGGCGCGCCGCGAGAATCGCACCGAAGCGGGGGTTTGCCTTGTCAATAGCCCAGGGCTCGGAGTGTTCGCCGTCCACATCCTTGTCGATTATGGCGTTCCATCCTTCGGAGAGATAGCGCAGGAGTTCGTTCCTGACGCGCGGAGCATCGAGCGGGATTGACCCGGGCAATATAAGGAGCGAGCGGTCATCCCGCAGCCACAACTCATGGATGACAGCAGCCATCAGCCGCAACACACCGCGCGTCCGCTGGAAGCGCTCAAGCGAAGACCAATCACCATAAAGCCGGTCGAAGAGCTCAGGATGGATGGGATAGGCCGCGCGCAGGCGCTCCAGGTATGCACCCTCGCGGCATTCCTGTGGGAACTCGGCCTGCAGATCGTCATACATCCTGCTGAACTCCCGGCACACCTCGTCGCGGGCAGATTCGTCCTTGACCGGCGTGAAGAGACGCCTCCGAACGATTTCAAAACCTTCGGTTGCCCCGACTGGTTTCCAGATCGCTTCGAGCCTGCCGAACGTTTTCTCGATCCGCTCGAGGGCCGCAAACCCGCCTTCGCCGCCGATTTCGACATTGGATTCGGGGATTGAGGCGACCACGAGACTGCACTTCGACCGCTTCGCCGCCTCTGTAAGGGACTGCACGAACGTCATGTTGGAGTCGAAGGACCCTGCCGGCAGCCCGCTCACCCCGTAGATGTTGCGCATGTACGCGACAAGCTCGTCCATGAGGATGACAGCCGGCCCGAATCGGTCGAACATGCTCGCAAGGTCGTCAGCGCCAGGAGCCACACTCCTTCGGTCGGCTTCTTCGACGTACGCATACGCCGCCTTGCCGCCAAGCTGCGCGGCGATATCCCCCCAAAGGGTGCGCACGGTTACCCCTTTGACCTCCCGAACGCGCGAGGGGTTCAAAGCCGTGCCGGCAATGACCACGGTTCGGGCGCAAGGCAAGCTGCTGATGCCCGCATCATCCATGACGCGACCGACACCCGCCATCTCTTCTGCCCGGGCCTTGCCTCCCAAGAGGTGGAAGAGCGCCAGCATAGTGTGCGTCTTGCCGCCGCCGAAGGCGGTTTTGAGTTGGATGACCGGTTCACCGCCCTTGCCCGAGAGCCGCTCGAGCGACGCTGTGAGAAGCTGCCGCATCCCATCGGTCATGTAGGTGCGTGCGAAGAACTCTCTCGCATCTTGATACTCTGGTTCCGCCGTGCCCTGCACAACCTGGGCAAGATCCGCTGCAAACTCCGCTTGCTGGTATCGACCCTCCGCTACGTCAGGGTGAGGGGTCGCCACCTCTCTCCAGGGCTTCAGCATTGGGACATCTCCTCCCCAACGATCATTGGCAAACCCGTCACAGGGCCAGCTTTTCCTGGGTCTCCGTGGACGGGAGGCTCCGCGTCCTAGTTTGCACGTCTCTCCACGAGGTCACGAGGATGTTGTAGCCCAGAGCATCCTGCGACCAGCCTTTTCGCTCGCAGATCGCAAACAGCCTGTATGCCAGAGCTCGGGCCTCTTCGCTGCGCCCTGCGCCGAGCTGGCCGGCTAGTCCCGCAGCTCCTTCCTCGCCCCTGCGCTCGAGTTGATGGATTAAGTGATGTGTGCATTTCCATACCGATAGGCGGCTATCTTGGACCGGGTTCCAGTCATCAGGGTACTCGTTTCTATTGAGTAGCCGAACTGCTCCTTCTCGGGCTTCGACCAGACCTGCTCGCACGAGCCCTTCGACACTCGTGTTCTTTGCGCGCGCGAGCACGTCTGCGTCGCCGAAAAGACCAGCTTTCGTACCGTACTGCTCGAACCAGGCCACGCAAAATCTCGTGTCCGGGTCGAGATCTCCCTCCTGCTGTGCAAAGAACGCATCAAGTTCCTGATTGATGAGTTGGAGCGCGGTACGGACCGGCATTGCGCTCCCATCGGGTTCGAGGACTTTGGAATAGCGCGAGAATACAGCCATGCCGGGGCCTATTGCAGCCTGGGCGAAGTCGACTGGGGCGACGTTGCCTTGCTGGAGCTTCCTGAGGGCTTCTGGGAGTTCACGACGCATTTGCGCCACAAACTCCCTCCGTGTTGCCATGCTTGCATCCTTGGGGCGTGGGCGACAAACGAGGACGATTGAGGAGGCGAGGGCGTTTGTGCCGATCTCGATGGTCCGCCCCGTCCGTTCCGTCCTCATCGGATACGTGCCCACTACCTGAAAACCTGCTGCCAGCAGTCCCTCAAGCATTGTCTCCCAGCCGGTCGAGGCAATCGCCTTGGTGTCGCTGCCATCGTCATCTTCCTCTTGCTGCTTAAAGGCATAATAGATTGTTATAGGATAGTCGGAATGGGCGTTCTCTCGCATGAGGCAAAACGCCTTACGCAGTCCGGCAAGGAAGTGTTCCTCTGCTTTCCGTCTGTCCCCACCGAAGCGATATGGCGTCGCCACTAGTTCCTCAGACTTAGGCGTTAGCAACGTGTTGAAGAGCGTCGGGTACACTCTGCCCACATTTCGCCGCAGCCACACGTAGAAGAAGTCTGACAGGTCTGCATAACCGACGTTGTCGTAGTATGGGGGATCTGTGCATACGAGGGGTAGTTGTACATCTGCCAGTGAGGATGAGGCATCGAGTTGGAGAGCAGTGCCCTGCACGGCCGAAGGCACCATCTCAATCGCTCTTGAGACCCATTCAATTGCCGCTCCCCAGTTGGCGGTCGAGTTGCTGAAGGGATTACATTCCGCGAAGTCCCACGTCATGGGAATAGCCTGTCGCGAAAAACAATGGTGGATGAATTCGCCACTATGGGCCCAGGTTGCAATGGTATTCCAGTAATCGGCGCACTTGTCGAGCGCAAATGCCAAGTAAGTCAACAGCGCTTCTGAATACGCCTTACCTCCGGTGCCGCCGGCACTCAAGGGGACACCGTCGTCCGGTAAGCCAGCTTCGGCTGCGTGCTTCTCTGCCAGCTTGCATGCGTCGGCAGCCAGATCGCTGAACGTCGTCAACGCCACGAGTTGGCGGGGAGTGAAGAGATCGCAATGTCTTGTCATCCCATAGTTTGGCGTCTTGAAGTCACGAGAATTGTGCGGTAGGTCCGTCTCTGGCCACCATGAAGGTTGCGCCTTAGCTGAGACTGTGGTGTGTTCTCCAGAAGGAGCCAGGTAGGTGCGTCCCCCTTCGCCCTCAGCGGCTATCGCCATCAGTTGTGCGTGCATTCGGCCCGCCTTGCCTTCGGCACGGATGTGGTCAAAGGGCACAGCCTGTCCGCATACGATGCACCGGGCGCCACGGCGGTTGACGGTGCCATCCGGAGGCATGCCCTTGCCTGTCTTCACTTCGAACCGCACGCTCTTCGCCGCTTTGTCTACGATGGGCTCAACCCATGCCTTCTTCTCTGCCTTCGCCGACAGCCAGAACTTGCTTGTCAGCGGCATGACCGCTCCGCACGCAGGGTTGGGGCACTTCACAGTACGCGCCCATAGCCACGCAATAACCATGGCCTTGCCACCCCCGTGCTCCCGTGGCAGTTGCACCTTCGGGTACAGGTGCCCGATGCGCTTTTCGGCCTCTTCCCGGATCCACTTTCCGTAGTATCGCACGTCTTCCGCAAGTCCCTTTGCGCCGTGCCACTGGTTTTCCTGCAAGGCTCTGGTATCCGGGCTCAAGTGCCTGTACTCAGGGTTTACTGGCGGCCTCCCGGCGAAGCGTGGAGGGATTTCGATCAGCGCCTTGGTAATGAGCACCGCCACAGGGTTGAGGTCGCTTGCATATGCCTTCAGTCCCAGACGTTGCGCCTCAAGCGGGATTGAGCCGCCACCACAGAATGGATCAAGCACGGGAGGAGGATTCCCATCGGTGCTCTTCAGGATCTCCTGTCGGGCCTCCTCCAGGACGAGCTCATCGTTCACGTTCTCCCACTTGACGAGTCTCTCTATGATACGGAAAAGCCGCTCGCGTTCACGTCTTTGAGCATCGTCTGTCGGAAACTCCTCGGGCCTTGCGGACGGATCGTCCACAAGCGACGCAAACAGCACTGCGCGGCACGCTGCCGTTGGCTTACGTGACCACCAAAGATGCAATGTGGAAGGGTGGCCACGCCGGATGGACTTCTCTCTTGCCGCCTCGCGGTTTATGGCCTCAAGTGGTAGAGCGACCTCAATGAGCTTCTTTCCCATGGTTAGGACGGCACCTCCGAGCGTGCAAGTAGTTCCTCAAGGTCATAGTTGATGCTCGTCACCGCAAAATCCGGTTCCTTCTGGAACGGTCGCCGAATGTACCGGGGTTCTCTCGCAGAATCCCCGTCCACCTCGACTATTGCGAGGATGAACTCCTCCGGCTTGTTGAGTGCTGTAAGCACCTGGGTCTTGGAGACCGTCACTGTCGTGGAGCCGACAGCTTTGCCCTTCACCTCAATGAATAGCAGCCTTCCCGAAGACTGGTCGCGTGACTCGATGTCGTACCCGGGGTTCTCATGTGGCATCACGCGCGGTTCCCGCCCAAGCCTTCGCTCTGCCTCCACCACCGCGGCGACAGCGAGCTGGTCGATACGGTCGCGTTCGGCCTGGTCCAGCTCATCCTGTTCTTGGCAGGACCTCCCAAGGCGTTCGAGAAGGCCTATGGGTACCACGATCGCCCCACCGATCACGATTGGAGGCAACGGTGAGAGGTGGCGTTCTTGCTCAAGCTCGTCCATGCGTTTTTTAAGTCGCATCTGGAGTTCGTCGGCCCGCTGGCTGGCAGTCGCAGAGTTGATCTTCGCAAGGGGCTTTCCTGCGAGTTCCTGGGCCTTGAGTTCGGCTGCCCGGTGGTCCCAGTAGTTGATCTCCTTGGTCAACCGGTCTTTCACCGCTGCCATCGTTTTTCGGACGAGTTCTTCCCTCCGGGCCTTGACCTCCCGATAATGCTGCGGCACAAGGTGCTCGGCTGCGTACGCAAGCACCCGGGATTCGAGGTCCTCGTGGAGCCAGCCGGCTTCGAGAGTGCCCCCAAGCAGCGCGTGCTCGCCGCCCGTTATCGGCCGATAGTCGAGGTAAGGAGCGTACCCGGGGCTGTTGACTCTCCCAGCACTATCGATCTCCACGAACTGCATCTGCCGCGAGACAATGCGTCGCGTGCCACTGCGGTCTGTGCGGGCATCCTGAATAGAGTGCTCGAGGTAGAAGAGGACCCTGACGTTCTCCGAGTGATCACTCGGATCAACAAGTATCGCGCCGCGTTTGAGGAGCTCCCGATAGCGCTCCAGGATGATATCGATTGTGGCGTCGAGGAGCGGGTGCCCCGGGCAGATGAATTCCGCGAGGGGCTTCCCCTGAACGCTTATCTGGCTCTTCTCGAAGGTCACCCGCTCGTATCGTGCAAGCACAGGCTCGCCCGTCCCGATGAGCCGGTCGCGGCTTCGGATAATGGCAGGCACATGGGTGATCTCGTAGCGCTTCGGCTCTCTCTCGCGTATCGTGCCACCAAGAAGCGTAAAAGCCTCCCGGAAGAAGGACGAGATGAAGTGCGGCTGAAGCCTTCGGGCTTCGGCCCGCTCCATCTCATCCCGAATTTTTTGGACGCTTACGGCATCGAGCGTCTCGTGTACAAGGGCTCGTTCCTCAACCAGCCTGCGCAGATGCTCGCGGTCAAGAGCCTGGTCCACAACCTGTTTAAGGCGCGCTTTGACCTCGGGCCTGTCGCCATAACGGACGGCTTCGACGAGGAGGTCACGCAGGGATCTCTCTGAAAAGCACCTGCCGAGGACGTCGAAGACGCAATCCCCCAGAGCTTTACGCTCCTGCTCGAGCTTCTCCAGAAGGCGGTGGAAGACATCACCCTCGCGGGTTTCGGATGCTACCAGGTTCCATAGGTGACAGACCTCTGTCTGGCCGATACGGTGTATGCGTCCGAACCTCTGCTCGATGCGGTTGGGATTCCACGGGAGGTCGTAGTTAACCATGAGGTGCGCCCGCTGTAAGTTGATGCCCTCACCGGCTGCGTCCGTCGCAACAAGGATCTCGACGTCCTTATCCTGCGTAAATACCTCTTGAGCCCTTCGCCGGTCCTCTCGCCCCATGCCTCCATGGATCGTGACCACGCTCTCTGGCCGACCAAGAAGCGCTCGGATTCTGGTGGCAAGATAGTTCAAGGTATCGCGATGCTCCGTGAATATGATGAGTTTCCTTCGGTGGCCTTGGGCGTCGAAGAGTTCCTCAGCTCCGCCCGCAGAGCTCTCCCCTTGAAGGAGGTTTGAGAGCTCCTCCCATTTCTTGTCGACGCCACTAGTTCGGACCTGGAGCGCAAGGGCTTCGAGCTTCCTCAGGGTGGCTATCTCGGCCTCAAGTTCGGCGATGGTCCGGGCGGCCGACGCCCGGTCGACGATTTCCTCCTCGACCTGCTCTATCTCCGCATTAGGCGTCTCATCGTAGAATTCATCGATGCTCTGCTCGTCTACGGGCAGGGCGAAGCCCGCCGTAGTATCCAATGGTATCTCCAAGCCGCGTTTCAGGAGCTGCTCTTCCCGCAGACGCCTCTCCAGCCGCTCGCGCCGGCGCTTAAGTGACTGGTAGATAGCTTCAGGGGAGGACGCAAGGCGCCTCTGAAGGATCGTAAGGGCAAAGCCCACCGTGTTACCACGTTGCCCCTCTCCCTCAACCGTGAGGCGGTCGGCACGGTTCATCTCCTCCCGCACATATTCAGTCACCTTACGGTACAGGAGAGACTCGAGGTCAGACAGCCTATAGTTTACTGTGTAAGCCCTGCGCTCAGGGAAAAGGGGGGTACCGTCGAACTTCACGAGCTTCTCCTTAACCATCCTCCGCATGAGGTCGGATGTGTCTACGGTGTGGACCCCGTCGCGAAACCTTCCTTCGAAGCGATCGGCGTCGAGCAAGGCCATGAATAGCTGGAAGTCCTCCTCCTTCCCGTTGTGCGGAGTGGCCGTGAGGAGAAGGAAGTGACGCGTGATGCGTCCGAGGAGCTGTCCGAGGCGATAGCGCTTTGTGACTTTTACCTCTCCGCCGAAAAACGAGGCAGACATCTTGTGAGCCTCGTCGCAGACGATCACGTCCCAGTCGGTTTTCTCGAGCTTTGCCTGGATGTCTTCGCTGCGGCTTAGCTGGTCGAGCCTACAGATTATAAGATTGTGCTCCGTGAATGCGTTGCCGCTGCGCGCAGTCTCCAGCATTTCCCGGGTCATGATCTCGAACGGAAGTCGAAACCGCTGATACATCTCGTCCTGCCACTGCTCTGCAAGCTTGCCCGGGCAGCAGATGAGACACCTCTTGAGATCCCCTCGCACGAGAAGTTCCTTGAGGAAGAGCCCTGTCATGATGGTCTTGCCTGCGCCGGGGTCGTCCGCAAGAAGGTATCTCAGCGGCTGGCGCGCCAGCATCTCTCCGTAGACCGCAGTGATCTGGTGAGGCAGGGGCTCGATGAGCGATGTGTGCACGGCGAGGAGAGGATCGAAGAGATAGGCGAGCCGGATGCGATAGGCCTCCGAGACGAGGCGGAACAGCGCCCCGTCCCCGTCGAAACTCCACGGCCGTCCCCTGGTGACGATCTCAAGAGTTGGCTCGCGGTCGCGGTAGAGGAGTTCGCTACCGAGATGCCCGAAGCTGTCCTTGTATGTAAGCTCCACGACAGCGGAGCCGAACCACTTCACGTCCACCACGGTTACAGGAGCATCAGGGACGATGCCCTTGACGGTCGCCCCACGTTTAAGGTCTTCGAGCCGAGCCACCTTGCCCACCCCTCGCAATCCAAACGGGCAGCCCTGATCCGCGAACCAGCATGGTTATCAGACGCAGGTTGTCCGCCTGTATCTCGCCTGCATTTTTTAGAAGTCCTTCGCCATGTGGGCGGCGAATCCTCCAAGAGCCTGTGCGAGTGACTCTCGCGGGGCGGAATGAGCCAGGCGTGGCTCTCGACCGTGAAGGTCGTGGACGCTCCGGCCCCTGATTCCGGAGTCTATGCGGCAAATGGTCTGGCAGGCAGAGCGTTGCGGATGAATGCTTCGTGGAATGCCTTTGGTGAAGCGTCGCAGGACCAGGAGCCGGTCGAAGGCGCTCAGGCACTGGTCCAGTGTATCGCGCAAGTAATAGATCCTGCGCGCGGTCTCATGGGTGCTCATCACAGCAAGCGACACCACCACTATTCCGCCTTTGCGCGTCCTGCCCGTTGAGTTTTTCGCGCCGGTCTAGACGAGTCAAGCTCATCTTCTACAGCAAACCAGGGTTTTGAGGCTGCCGCTAACCTGAGAATATAGTCATGACGCCATTTCTTCTTTCGAAGACCAAGAAATGCGGTGCCACAGCGGCTGCAGGTAACATTTGTGCCCCAGGGTCCAAAAGCGCCCTTACTTGCTTGTTAGTAGTGCCTCATTATGCTAAGCTCGTTTCCGCAGTAGAAGCCTGTTCCCAGCTAAACGGCGCAATGGTCGCATGCCGGAGAACAGTTGCAGGACCCCAGCAACGGGCCTTTTAGCAGGTCATTTCTAGATTGGGCCGCGCTTCTAATGCGGAAAATGGGCTAAGAATGAGACACCGGGGGGTCCGGGTCTGTTAGCTACTACCC
>JAAYXB010000031.1 GCA_012516125.1 Bacillota bacterium
ACCAAGTGGTCTACGATAGTCGCCGATCCGAGGACCCACGCGACCGGCGAGCCCGGCGTGTTCGCCGGCGGGGACTGCGTGAACGGGCCGGACACCGTCATCCAGGCGATTGCCGACGGCAGGCGCGCCGCTGCGGAAATACACAGGTTCCTGGGCGGCACCGGCGAGATCCCGGTAAGCCCTGACCTCGGCAGAGAGCTCGCTGGGGAGATCCATGAGGAGCGCATGATGCGCCAGCATCCGGAACACCTGCCGGTCTCCGAAAGAAAGGGCAACTTCGATGAGGTCGTATCGAGGCTCACCGAAGCAGCCGCCCTTTACGAGGCCTCGCGGTGCCTGCGGTGCGACGTGAAGGACTGAAGAATGGAGCGTGAGCCAGGATGGATATGATTACTCTCACAGTTGACGGTCGGAGGGTGGAGGTCCCCAGGGGCTCGACCGTTCTGGATGCCGCGAGGGCGGCGGGAATCGACGTGCCCACCCTGTGTTACCTAAAGGACGTGAATGTCGTCGGCGTGTGCAGGGTGTGCGTTGTGGAGATCGAAGGGGCGAAGGCCCTGCAGGCTTCTTGCGTCACCCCGGCAGCTGAAGGCATGGTCGTTCACACGAATACCCCTGCCGTGCGCGAGGCGCGCCGAACGGTGCTGGAGCTTATCATATCGAACCATCCTTTCGAGTGCCTCACTTGCGAGCGAAACGGGAATTGCGAACTGCAGGCGCTCGCGGACAGGTTCGGGATACGTGACATCGAGTACCAGGGCGAGCGGGCTCAGTTCACGCTCGACACCTCGACTCCTTCCATCGTACGGGACCCGAACAAGTGCATTCTGTGTAGGCGCTGCATGAGCGTGTGCCAGAAGGTGCAGACCGTGTTTGCGCTCGCCCCCAACGACAGGGGCTTTGAGACGATGATTGCGCCCGCATTCGGAGACGAGCTCATGAGCGCTGTGTGCTCGCTTTGCGGCCAGTGCGTGTTGGTCTGCCCGACAGGGGCGCTCAAGGAGCGCGACGAGACCGAGGACGTGTGGCGGGCCCTCGCGGACCCCTCGAAGCACGTGGTGGTGCAGACCGCGCCGGCCGTGCGCGCCAGCATCGGCGAGGAGTGCGGGCTTCCCCCGGGAAGCCGGGTCACGGGGCAGCTTGTGGCGGCCTTGCGCAGGCTCGGGTTCGACATGGTGTTCGACACGGATTTCGCAGCAGACCTGACCATAATGGAGGAAGGACACGAGTTCATCTCACGGCTGCGCGACGGCGGCAGGTTGCCGCTCATCACCTCGTGCAGCCCGGGGTGGATCAAGTTCATTGAACACTTCTATCCTGAGCTTCTGCCGCACCTCTCGACGTGCAAATCGCCGCAGCAGATGTTCGGCGCCATCGCGAAAACCTACTATGCCGAGAAGGTCGGGATCGACCCGAAGGACATCTTCGTCGTGTCGGTGATGCCATGCACCGCGAAGAAATTTGAGGCCAGAAGGCCCGAGATGACCGCGAGCGGGTATCCTGACGTGGATGCGGTGCTTACCACAAGGGAACTCGGCAGGATGATCCGCGAGGCTGGCATCGACTTCGCGTCCCTCGCCCCCGAGGCCTATGACCCGCCGCTCGGCATGTCCACCGGAGCGGGCGCTATCTTCGGGGTCACGGGAGGCGTGATGGAGGCGGCACTCCGGACGGTATCCGAGGTGGTACTCGACCGGGAGCTTGAGAACATCGACTTTGTCCCTGTCCGGGGGCTGGTGGGGGTCAAGGAGGCGGAGGTGGACCTCGACGGGACGCGCGTGTGCGTTGCCGTTGCCCACGGCCTCGGGAACGCAAGACGGCTCCTCGAGCGGATCAAAAACGGCGATGCCGACTATCATTTCATTGAGATAATGGCCTGTCCGGGCGGGTGCATCGGCGGTGGCGGCCAGCCTATACCCACGAGCGACGAGACAAGGATGAAGAGGATCGCCGCCATCTACGATGAGGATAAGCACATGCCGCTGCGCAAGTCGCACCTCAACCCGGCTGTGCAGGAGCTCTACAGGGAGTTCCTGGGCAAGCCCCTGGGCGAGAAATCGCACGAGCTTCTGCACACCCATTACCACGCCCGGGCCAGGTTCTGAGCTGGCTGCTGGTTTTGTGTGCTTTAGGCTCCCAACCTCGTACCCTCGTCGCGGACCTTGCGAGTCTCGCGGCAGCCCGCATCGCGCGATGCGGGCCTCTTTCTGTTCGCGCGTGCATCCGTCGGGAAGCGTGAGCGGGCCGTGCCGCTCCTGACCCGGCGGACGGCGTCGCAGGCCGGACCTGTGCGTGTCCACGGGTGGATTCGTCAGTTTGCGCCGCCTTGTCCGTATCTGTGAACCCCCACTTAGGCCGAGGGACGTATGCGACTGGCACCTGGGATAGTTATCCCGAGATTATGAATTACCTGGGAGCCGGAAGAGGAGTTTCCGGACGCGGTGAGAAGTACTTTATAATACAAGTGTGTAAAACACGGGCCAGGTCTTGTCTTCAGCCGCTTGCAAGGCCGGTTCCCGCGTCATGAGTTTGCCGCCCGCCGAAGGGGGATACCAGAGATGTACACGAACATTCCGCGCCGCCTCACCGCTGGCGCGCGTCGCAGGAGCTGCCTTGTGATACTGGCAGCGGGAGTTTGCGCTCTTATAGTGTTCGCGAGAGGCAGTGTGCCTGCCTGCCTCGAAGGGGACGCTGCAGCGGCAGGTCCGTCTTCGTACGTCCTCCAGTACGATGTCAAGAAGGGCGAAACCCTCTCCTACCAGGTGCTAATTAGCGAGACCATATACTCGGGGGCGAAACGCACGACAAACCTCTACCGCGAGGAGATCCAGGTGGAGAGCGCCACGACCGGTGAAGGCAGGATGCGCCAGACCGTAACATGCTCCGGCACCGCCACACCTGAGGGCGGCCAGGGACGCAGGCTTGAGCCTTTCCGCTACGACCTCACCGTCGAGAAGACCGGCAGGATCCTGGAGGCTGAAGGCCTGAGGCCGTGGGACGGCCGTCAGGTGGAGACCCTGTGGCTTGCTCAGATCATCCTGCCCGACCGGCCCGTCACCCCAGGCGAGACGTGGACGGTGAATGACGAGCTGTACTCCACTGCCAGCGGGAGCCTCGTGCTAGAGAGGCGTACCTACAAGTTCGAAGGGATCGAGAAAGTGGGGTCGCAGGACGCGTTCAAGGTCAAGTATGAGGTCTCCCGTAAGGGCAGGACGAATTCAAAGGATTACACGTATATAGGCACAGGGACGTTCTATCTCGCTTCAGGCAGGCTGGTGAAGCTGGATTCGTCGGAGATCGTGACCTACGCAGGCAATGGTCAGGACACGAAGGTCATCACCATGATCCAGGTGGAGCTGGCGCGGTAGAACCATCACGGCAAGACCAGCACTGCAGAACCATCCCGAGTGGTGAGAGGGCATCCGATTGGGAGCTGGAACGACGAGCGACTGCGCTATCAGACAAGAGGCCGCAAAACCACAGGGTGACGGCGCTACCCGCCGCGTGCTCATCATAGCCGGAGGCCGGATCGCCGATGACTCGGCAGCAAGGGATACGATCCTCGGCGGGGACTGGGACATGGTGGTGTGCGTGGACGGCGGGTCATCCCACGCGGCGCGCCTCGGCGTCCGGCCCGACGTCATCATCGGCGACCTGGACTCCGCGCAGGAGGAGGCCGTGGCTCACTTCAGGGACGTCGGGGTCACGTTTGTCACCCATCCCGTGGAGAAAGACAAGACCGACCTTGACCTCGCCGTTGAATGCGCTGTAGCCCGGGGAGCTCGGGATATTACAGCTATCGGTGCCATCGGAGACAGGCTCGATCACACCCTGGCGAACGTGCTCCTCACGATAAAGGCTGCGTCCCTCGGCGCAACCCTCATCCTCACCGACGGGACATCCACGGTGAGGCTCATCCAGGGAGAGGTGACCATCGCCGGCGAGCCGGGGGACTGGGTGTCGCTTCTGCCGGTCGGAGGCGATGCGAGCGGCGTCTCTACCGAAGGCTTGAAGTACAAGCTTCGCGACGGGGAGCTTCGGCTGGGCCAAACACTGGGGGTCAGCAATGAGCTTGTCGGAGTACTTGGGAAAGTGAAGGTCCAGGCGGGTCACGTGATCCTGGTTCATACGCGCCGGAGGCAGCTGGCTGAGTCTTAATACCACGTCCTCTTCCAACCAACTTTCCCCGACATACCCGTGAGGTCGGGTGTTGCGACTGACTGCTGTTGGCGGTGGCACCGGGGACTCGGCAGGGACCGCAGCGGTCTTGCGCTCGTAACTGTACCGCCTCTCCAGCATATACATAGGGGAGACCAGGATCTTTCGCGGTGGAGGGGGGTGAGCCCGAGGTGATCGAGTGCCCGAACTGCGGGACCATGAACCCTGACGGGGCCGAGGTGTGCAAGAAGTGCGGCCAGGGCCTTCTGCCGGGGCCGCAGGTCATATCCCATGACACCCCGAAGCTGCCGTTCATCAAGAGAGTCCCGCTCCGTAGAGGCCCGGTGCGCCGCGGTTGACGTGGTGGTGCTGCTATGGTAGACTGAATGCGGTGAAGCGATGCCGGGAAAAGTAGAACATGAGGCAAAGACGATGAGAGGGAAGAGTAGGCCGCCTCTGGAGTGAAGCGAACCGAGGCTGGTGAAAGTCGGGGCTCGATGGCTGCCGAAAATCACCCTTGAGTTGCGGCGCGAAATCGCCCGCTCTTCGCGGGCTGAGAGTAGACGTCGCCGGATCCTCCCGATATAGAGGCAGGGCATACGCGTACCTGGGGAGCCCTTCAGGTGGGCTGTGCCTGCGAGAGGGCTGCGAGGAACGCAGCCAAGCCGGGTGGTACCGCGGGAGGTTTGCCTCCCGTCCCTTGTCGTGGGACGGGAGGCTTTTGGCTTCCAGTGATGGGGTTTTGATGGAGTCTTTGAGCTTTGAGCGGTGCGTTAGAGGAGGTTTGTGGCTATGTTCAGAAAAGTCGATCCAGACACGAGTTTCCCCAGAATGGAGGAGGAGATCCTGAAGTTCTGGGCGGAACGCAAGATCTTCGAGAAAACGTTGGAGAAAAGCGAGGGCAACCCGAGGTTCGTGTTCTACGAGGGCCCGCCGACGGCGAACGCTCTGCCGCACCCAGGGCACGTACTGACCCGGGCCATGAAAGACCTGGTGCCCAGGTACCGTACGATGGCGGGATACCACGTCCCCAGGAAGGGTGGCTGGGACACCCATGGCCTCCCGGTCGAGCTCGAGATCGAGAAGGAGCTCGGCATAAGTGGCAAGAAGCAGATAGAAGACTACGGGGTCGAGGAGTTCATAGAGAAGTGCAAGGAGAGCGTGTTCCGCTACAAGCGCGAGTGGGAGCGCATGACGGAGCGCGTGGGGTTCTGGATCGACCTCGACAGGGCCTACATCACCTATACCAACGAGTATATCGAGTCGGTGTGGTGGGCGCTGCGCCGGATATGGGACAAGGGCCTGCTCTACCAGGGCTACAAGGTGGTCCCGTACTGCCCGCGCTGCGGCACCGCACTCTCTAGCCACGAGGTAGCCCAGGGCTACTCGGAGGTTGAGGACCCGTCCGTGTATGTGAAGTTCCGGGTGAAGGGCGAGGATGACACGTTTTTCCTCGTGTGGACCACCACTCCGTGGACCCTCCCGTCCAACGTGGCCCTGGCGGTCTCGAAGGACTTCACATACGTGAAGGTCAGGCTTGCGCGGACCGGCGAGCGCCTTATCCTGGCGAAGGGCCTTCTCGGGGCGGCTGTCAGGGAGGACCACGAGATAGTCGAGGAATTCCCCGGCGCTGCCCTTGTCGGAAAGGAGTATGAGCCGCTCTTCCCATTCGTGCGCCCCGACAAGCGGGCGTGGTACGTGGTCACAGGCGACTTCGTCACCCTCGAGGAGGGCACCGGGATAGTCCACCTCGCGCCTGCCTTCGGCGAGGACGACATGGCTGCCGCGGCTGTCCACGACCTGCCTGTGGTGCAGCTTGTCGACGCGGAAGGCCGGTTTGTGGACGCGGTGACCCCGTGGAAGGGTATGTTCGTCAAAGAGGCGGATTCCCTCATCATCCGAACGCTGCGGGAGGAAGGCAAGCTCTACCGGAGCGAGATGTACAAGCACACCTACCCGTTCTGCTGGAGGTGTGACACGCCTCTTCTGTACTACGCGCGGACATCGTGGTTCATCAGGACCACCGCTGCGAAAGAGGCTCTCCTCCGGAACAACGCGGCCATCAATTGGCATCCGGACTACATCAAGGACGGCCGGATGGGCAACTTCCTCGAGAACGTGATAGATTGGGCGGTAAGCCGCGAGCGCTATTGGGGCACGCCGCTTCCAGTATGGATATGCGAGCGCTGCGGCAGGCAGCACTGTGTCGGGAGCGTTGCGGAACTGAAGAGTATGGCGACGAAGCTGCCCGAGAGGCTCGAGCTGCACAGGCCGTACATCGACCAGGCCGAGCTTCGCTGCCCCGGGTGCGGGGGGACCATGCGTCGCACCCGGGAGGTCATCGACGCGTGGTTCGACTCCGGCTCGATGCCGTTCGCGCAGTGGCACTATCCCTTCGAGAACAAGGAGGAGTTCGAGCGGAACTTCCCGGCGAACTTCATATGCGAAGCCATCGACCAGACGCGCGGCTGGTTCTACACCTTGCTTGTCATATCAACGCTACTCTTCGACAGGCCCTCCTTCGAGAATGTCCTCGTGCTCGGTCACATCCTGGACGCCGAGGGCCAGAAGATGAGCAAGCGAAAAGGGAACGTGGTTGACACGTGGGAGGTCTTCAACACCTATGGCGCCGACGCGTTCCGGTGGTATCTGTACACGGTCAATCCGCCGTGGAACCCCACGCGGTTCTATATGGACGCGGTGGGCGAGTCGCGGCGCAGGTTCCTCTCGACCCTATGGAATGTGTACTCGTTCTACGTGCTCTACGCAAACGTGGACGGGTTCGAGCCGGCGACGCACGAACTCGCTGTGGAGCGGCGCGCCCTCCTCGACAGGTGGATAATATCGAGGTTCAACGGCCTGGCAAGGAAAGTCCGGAGCGAGCTGGACGAGTACAACATCACGAGCGCGGCCCGCGCCATCGAGGACTTCGTGGATGATCTGAGCAACTGGTACGTGCGGAGGTCCAGGCGGCGTTATTGGGGACCGGAGATGAACGAGGACAAAGTCGCGGCGTATCTTACTCTCCACGAGATGCTCGTGGGGGTGGCGAAGCTTCTCGCCCCGTTCACGCCGTTCGTCGCGGAGGAGATTTACAGGAACCTCGAGGGCGAACGGCGGAAAGGCGCTCCCGAGAGCGTCCACCTGTGCGACTACCCGGAGTGCAACGAAGCGCTCGTTGACCCGAAGCTCGAGCGGGACATGGACTTCGCCCGAAAGGTCGTCACCCTCGGACGGGCGGCTAGAAACAAGGTGAACATCAAGAACCGCCAGCCGCTCGCGGAGATGGTTGTCGTCGCCGGCGGTCCCGAAGGCGAACGGGCCGTCGCCGCCCTGGAGCCTCTTATCAAAGATGAGTTGAACGTCAAGGCCGTGCGTATGGCGACCGGTGTCGGGGAGTTTGTCTCGCACAGGGTGAAGCCCAGGTACGACCTTCTCGGGCCTAAATACGGCAAGCTGGTCAAGGAGATCGTTGCCGGTCTCGCTGCTATGGACCCAGATGAGGTGGTGGGTGGCATCGAGCGGTACGGCAAGATTGAGGTCCCCGCAGGGGGTTCGGTCGTGACCATCACACGCGATGAGCTCAGCGTGGAGACTGTGGAAAAACAGGGCTACGCGGTGGAAAGTGAAGGTAACGTTGCCATCGCGCTCAACACCGAGCTTACTCGCGACCTCGTGATGGAAGGGCTCGCGCGCGAGATGGTGAATAAGATCCAGACGATGCGGAAAGAGGCGGATTTCGACATCGAGGACCGCATCTATACCGTGTTCTGGGCCGACGCGGCTGTTCGGGAGGCGTGCGAGATCCATCGGGGCTACGTGATGGAGGAGACCCTCTCGGAGGAGCTAGAGTTTGCGGGGGACTCCGCCGCCGCTGAAGCTCGCGGAGAGCTTACCCGGGAGTGGGACGTCAACGGGCACAAGGCTGTGATCAGCGTGGGGCGCAAGCGCCCGGCTGCCGCGGCGAGTCCGGTGAGACCGCCTGTGGGGATGTGAACGCACCGAATGAGCGAGCCTGGGCGAAAGCACGAGGTAAGCGCGGGGGTCGTCGTGTTCAGGGGCGACGAGGTTCTCGTCATCAAGAACCGGTTCGGCGAGTGGGTCCTCCCCAAGGGCAAGGTTGAGCCCGGCGAGACTCCCGAGGCCGCGGCCCTGCGCGAGGTGGAGGAGGAGACCAGGGTGCGCGCTGAGATCCTGAGACCGGCGGGCACGAGCGAGTACACGTACCTTTCAGAGCACACGGGGGAGCCTGTGGACAAGATCGTTTACTGGTTTCTCGGGCGTGAGGCCGGGGCGCCGGTAGGGGAAGGCCCCGGCAGCGCGGGCGCTGGTCCGACGCCCCAGCGAGAGGAGGGCATCAGCGCTGCGCGCTTCGTGCCATGGCAGGAGGCAGTGATTCTCCTGAAGTATGATGGTGCACTCGTCCGGAGCGCCGCGGCGGAGGCCTTGCGAGACCCGTAGGGACCGCCGCGTGGCACGAAGGTTCATATTGCGTGTGGGGGGTGTCGGTTTGTGAGGCTTGGTGTGATAAGCGACACGCACGGCTCCCTTGCGGCGTGGGAGCAGGCCCTCGCTGTGCTTGGTGACGTGGATATCCTGCTCCACGCGGGGGATGTGCTGTACCACGGTCCGAGGAATCCTCTTCCCGAGGGCCACGATGCCAGGCACCTGGCCGAGGCGATCAACGCGTACGACGGACGACTGCTCATTGCGAAAGGGAACTGCGACGCCGACATCGACCAGCTTGTGCTGGAGGTGCCGATCCAGGCCCCGTACGCGCTCGTCGTGGTCGAGGGCAGGTACATCATGGTGCACCACGGGCACCTCACAGCGGGGGACGACATGGTGGATCTCATGCGCCGCTACCGACTGGACCTGGTCGTCACGGGGCACACCCATGTACCTGGAATCGAGAGGCCTTTCGGGAACGGAGGAGGAATCATCCTCAATCCCGGCAGCCCGGCCCTCCCCAAGACGCGCGAAAAGCGCGGGACGGTCGCCATTATAGAGGGCCACATGGTGCGCATCCTTTACATCGACAACGGCGCCGAGTTTGCATCGTGTCGATGGTAGCTCCGGGTGGGATGCATTCGGGCCTCCTGATATGATTATCTGATGATTATCTGATTATCATCTCACCACCACCCCAGGCAGTCTCGCCGCCTGACCTCCTTGTCGGGACGTGCCCGTAGAGGAGGAGATCCACTCCCGATAGCGAATTCCATCGTTATCAGGGGAGCCGGACAGAGTGACATCACGGCCGGGGGCAAGCTCCCGGCTTGGGCTGCACAAAGCGTCGGGCCTGCAAGGTGACTGGTACCATGCAGGTTGGAGACGAGGAGGCGACGTAATGCTAAGGTCCGTTAGATTTCCAGCAGCGACCGTTTGTCTGCTTATGCTTCTTCTGACCCTGACATGCGGCGGGAGCCTGCTCGCAGGGGATGCTGCTCCTCGGCCGGAGCCTCCGAGGGTCGTGCAGGTGTACCCGTCCGACGGCATGCAGCACGTTCCGGTGGACACTGCCATCCACATCGTTTTCAGCGAGCCCATGGACGAGACCGCAGCCATCCAGTCGGTCACGATCTCTCCGGCACCTCAACTTGTCTATCCGTCAAGCTGGCAATTCCTCAACAACAGGGCGATCATGGTCATAGTTCCGGCCAAGCCTCTCCGTTACTCCACCACCTACAAGGTGGTGGTGAGCCGAAGCGCGAGAGACTCCCAGGGCACTGAGATGCAGCAAGACTACTCGTGGTCCTTCACGACAGCCAAGAGTCCCCCCGCGCCCGTCGCGGTGCCTTCGAACGGCGGTTTTGCCACAGGCGACCTTACGGGCTGGACCTGGAAACATGACGAAGCCGGGGGATCGCGAGCCGCGTCGTGGTCTGTCGTCGCCGAGGGGGAGCGCAAGCACGTACTCAGGATCTCACGGCCGCCTACGTTCGAGATGGGCTCGTGCTCGCTCGAGCAGCGGGTCGATGCGGAGTTGCCCGCGTTCGGCCTGGTGTTCCTGTCATTCGACATGCGGCTTGACGATTATACGCTAAAGGAGTATACGACGGGCTCGACTTACCCCCTGAAGGTAATCTTGACCTACCTTGACAGAGATGGTGCCCAGCATTCGTTCGTGAGAGCCTACTATTTCCACCTCCCTTCGGATGGCGGTGTCGACAGCTTCGCGGAGTTCGTGGAGCTCGGGAGGTGGACATCCAGGTCTTACAACCTGAGCACGCTCGTTCCGAGGCCGGCGCTTCTCAAATCCTTGAGGTTCGAATGCTCAGGATGGGCGTGGACCACCTTGCTCGACGACATAAAGCTGGTCTGGTGAGGCGAGGATGCCCGGCAGCCAGCAGGCAAAGGGAGGGTATTTCCGATGGCGAAGAAGACTGTTCTCGACTTCCTGGACATGAAGCGAAAAGGGGAAAAGATCACGTTTCTCACGGCGTACGACTATCCCATCGCGTCGTTTGCTGAGAAGGCAGGCATCGACATGCTCCTCGTCGGCGATTCGCTGGGGATGGTCGTGTACGGGCTTCCCGGCACGATTCCTGTCACCATGGACGAGATGATCATCCACAGCCGTGCTGTGCGGAGGGGCGCGCCGAATACGTTTGTCATCGGCGATATGCCGTTCATGTCGTACCAGTCGTCGGTGGAGAAGGCCGTTGAGAACGCCGGGCGGTTCTTGAAAGAAGCCCAGATGGATGCCATTAAGCTGGAGGGCGGGAGAAGGGTCATAAACCAGATAAAAGCCATCGTGGACGCGGGCATTCCGGTAATGGGCCACATCGGCCTGACCCCCCAAAGCTCCGGCCAGCTCGGTGGGTTCAAGGCCCAGGGGCGCACGGCTGAGGCCGCGCGCGAACTCATCCTCGACGCCATCGCCATCCAGGAGGCGGGAGCGTTCGCCATACTCCTCGAGGCCATTCCGCCGGAGGTGGGCGAGGCGATAACGAAAACGCTCTCCATTCCGGTCCTCAGCATCGGTGCGGGGATACACTGCGACGGCCAGCTCCTCATAAACGGCGACATGCTCGGGCTTGTGGAGGCGTTTACGCCCAAGTTCGTGAAGAAATATGCGAACCTTGCTGAGATCATCACGGCTGCCATAGCCGAGTACATTCGCGACGTGAGGGAACTTAAGTTCCCCGAAGAGAAGCACACCTACAAGATGAAGGAGGGTGAGGCGGAGAAGCTGGCCGAGTTTCTGAAGTCCCTTGACAGCCGGTGACAGCCGGCGAGACGTTGCGCAGGTGAGAGCGCCGGTGGAACGTAAGCTGCACGGAGGTGTTGCCACTTGGACATGACGAGCGTGCGCGAAGCTCTTGAGCGGGCGGGCGTGCCCGGCCGGGACCTTGCGGAGTTGCCGAGTTCGACGAAGAGGTTCCCCGATGGGGCGCACTGGCGGGTCGAAGTGTCGGGCATAGAGACAACTGCGGTCCTCAGGGCCTGTATCGATGAAGCCAAGAAACAAAGGGTTCCGTTCCATCGCGCGATATCGGTGGTCCGGGGCGCGACGTGGGCCACCCGCGACGAGCTTGCGGAATTTGCGAGGGTTGCCCACGATGAGAGGATTGAGGTCATCCTCACTCCCGGGCCGAGGCCTACATGGTACTCTGGGCGGCAGATCGCCACGCCCGAAGGCGCCATCTGTGGTATGCGGCTTCGCGGCTGCGACATGGTTGCTCACTATGTGTATGATGTCATGCGCGCCGTGGAGATCGGGTTCCGGGGGTTCTTGGTCTGGGACGAAGGCGTTCTCATGGTGCTGAACGAAATGAAGAAGAATGGCGACCTGCCGAATGATGTCACGTTCAAGGTGTCCATCTTCGCCGGGCACGCCAACGCTGCCGGGGCGAAGCTGTTGCAGAGCCTCGGCGCGGGCACGTTCAACCCCATCGCCGATAGCTCCCTTGCCGCCCTTGCGACGATGCGGAAGGTTGTCGACATCCCCATGGATGTCCACGTCCAGATATTCGACACCTGGGGCGGCATGAACAGGTTCTACGAGACGCCGGAGATAGCTAGAGTAGCCGCGCCATGCTACTTCAAGATGGAGAGCGGCACGAGTGTAGGCATGTACGCCCCGTGGGGTGCGTCGGAGGCCGCCCTGTCAGATCTCGCCAGGCTCAAGATCAAGTCCATCAGGACGATAACCGAGATAATCAAGGACACATACCCTGATATCAAGGTCTCCGACCACGGAGTTCCCGGACTTGCCATCCCTCAGCCCTGAGCGGGATCAATCGATGCGATACGGAGCGCACGGGAGGCCCGTGCGCTTCTCGCGTCTATGGCGCGTGTTGAGCGACACCCAGCCCGCGCGCAAGGTGCTTGCAATATACCCTATGGGGTATTATGATAGAGACGAAGCCTCACCAAAACCTCAAGGGAGGGGGCAACGTGCGCACGAAACGGATTCTGCTTCTCATCGCCCTTCTTCTCATCGCCGGCGCCGTGGGGTATGCGGTGACGAACCGGCTTGCACACATGGGAACGGGGCCTGCGCCGTCGGTGGAGGAAGGGGGCCGTGCCCGGAGCTTCATACTGAGGACGCCTGGCGGTGACGAAGTCTCGCTCGAGGGATACCGTGGAAAGGCCGTGGTCGTCGTAAACTTCTGGGCTACCTGGTGTCCCCCGTGCAGGGCGGAGATCCCGGACTTCATCGATTTCTACAACGGGTATAAGGACAGAGGCGTGGTGGTCCTGGCGGTGAACCTTCGCGAACCAGAAGGTCATGTGCGCGACTTCGCTCAGAAGGCGGGCATGAACTTTCCGGTGCTCCTCGATCTCTCCGGCGACGTGGCCAATATCTATAAGGTCCAGGCTATACCGACCACAGTCGTGGTAGATAAGTCGGGCATAATAAGGTCACGGATCGTCGGGATGACGAGCCGCGAAGAGTTGGAAAGGATTGTGAAGCCGCTGCTATAGGCGCTATACGCCTGAAGGCCCCGGACGGGCGAGTCGTTCCGTGCGGGCCCGTATCAAGAGAGGTCACGTGACGTGGCGTGCGACAGGCTCCATGAGACTTGGCATAAGCACGGCTTTGACGGACGGCCAGCTTGGACGCACGCAATATGAGCAACGGAGCGCATAACAGAAGAACCCGACGGGCCGCCCGGCACGGAAAGAAGGCCATCGAGCGGTTTCGGGTCCCGGGAGAAAAGTTACTTCGGGCGTTGCGACGGCGTTACGACTTTGGAGCCAGATACGCCGGTGAGCTCGGTTAGTGGGCCCGCTCCACCCTTCCTGAACGAAGACATCTGGTGCACACGTAGATGCGCTTCGGAGCACCGTTCACGAGAGCTCTCACGCGACGGATATTCGGCAGCCACTTGCGGGGAGTCTTGATGTCCGAGTGGCTGACCTGTCTGCCAACATGCGGGCTCTTGCCGCAGATCTCGCACCGATACGACACGACCAGCACCTCCTTGTCTTGCAAAGACCCGACGTGTATTGTATCATAGCGACGCAGGCCGCGCAAGCGGCGCAAGGAAGCCTCATCGTCCCGGGGCCGCCGGCGTCAGGGCGCAGACCTTCGGGAGCGGCTACCCTCTCCGCGGGTGCTGGCGCCCGTGAGCGGCACCGCATAGGGGCACATAAAGGGCGGGAAGCCTTCTAAGCACGGCGTCGACGTGCATACGATAGGAAAAAGGAATTTTATCTGGTGCGGAGAATGTAGAAACGGCTGGTTTTCACCTGGGCTTCGCTGCGTGGCGGCACGGGCAGGGGGTATGGCGGTTCATGGGCAAGGATGTCAGCACCGAACTTGGCCAGATCACCATCTCAGACGAGGTGATTGCGCTTATCGCCGGCGTGGCGGCGACCGAATGTTACGGCCTCGTCGGAATGGCCTCACGGAACATCCAGGATGGGATAGCGGAGCTCCTGGGGATGGAGAACCTGAGCCGTGGGGTCGAGGTGAAGCTGGCCGGCGACGAGGTTGTGATAGACCTGTACATTATCGTCGAGTACGGCACGAAGATCACCGAGGTCGCCCACAATGTCATGGACAAGGTACGCTACGTGGTGGAGAGCATGACCGGCCTCAAGGTAGCGAGGGTAAACATCACAGTTCAGGGTGTGAGGGTGACGCATGTCCGACAGGATAAGCGCACGTGACCGGCAACAGGAGGTTGGCGCGTTGAGTCGTGATTCGCTCGATGCCGGGGATCTTGCGCGCGCGATCGCAGCCGGCACCGAATGGCTTGGGGCAAACAAGGAATTCGTGAACTCTCTGAACGTATTCCCCGTCCCCGACGGCGATACCGGTACCAATATGCATCTCACGCTTCTTTCCGCCGTGCGCGAGGTTGAGAAAGTCGGTGGCGGGACGTTGTCGGAGGTGGCGGATGCCGCCGCCATGGGCTCGCTGATGGGGGCGCGGGGCAACTCCGGAGTGATATTTTCCCAGCTTTTCCGCGGTTTTGCGAAAGGGGTCGAGGGTAAAACACATCTTCGCGCCCAGGACCTGGCGCAGGCGCTTCAGAGCGCTGCTGCCATGGCGTACAAGGCGGTCATGAAGCCGGTCGAGGGGACAATGCTGACCGTAGCGCGGGAGGCGGCTCGCTCGGCCACCCAGGGCGCCAGGGCAGGTCTTGACCTGCTCGCTCTCGCAGATAAGGTGCTCGAGGACGCGCGAAAGGCCCTCGAACGAACACCGGAGATGCTCCCGACATTGAAGGAAGCAGGCGTGGTTGACGCCGGGGGGCAGGGGCTGGTGTTCTTCTGGGAAGGTGCGGTAAAGGCCCTGCGCGGCGAGGTGACGGTCGGCCGCCAGGAGCCGCTGCTTCAGGTCGCACGAGGAACGGGGTCCGGGCAGGCTGCGCGGCAGCCCGAGGCGACGGTGAAGGAAAGCCTCAGGTTCCGCTACTGCACCGAGTTTCTCCTCAAGGGAAGATCCCTTCCGCTGGACCGCATCCGGCAGGACCTCGCGGATGCTGGGGATTGCTTGCTTGTTGTCGGCACGAGCGACGTTGCCAAGGTCCACGTGCACACCAACCACCCCGGGCGTGTTCTGGAGTACTGCCTTCGGCTTGGAGACCTCCACGAGGTCCAGATAAACAACATGGCCGACCAGCATGAGGAATTCGAGGCACTAAACCCCGCGGGGCGGGCGACGGCCGGACAGCGCAACAGCACTTCGCCCGAGAACCGGGAGAACCGGGCTAGCGCACCCGTGTCGCTAGAGGCAAGGCCCCGACCCGAGGCGGCGGAGAAGCCTGTGGGTATTGTTGCCGTGGCGGTCGGCGAAGGGCTGGCGACGATCCTTCGAAGCCTCGGCGCCGACGTTGTGGTGGAGGGCGGGCAGACGATGAACCCGTCCATTGAGGAGCTTGCCAACGCCGCCCGCCAGGTGAGCGCGAAAAACGTCATCATCCTTCCCAATAACAGCAACGTGATCCTCACCGCCGATAGAGTCAGGGAGTTTGTGGACAAGACCATCTCCGTAGTCCCCACGAAGACCATACCCCAGGGAGTTGCGGCGCTGGTCGCCTTCAACGCCGCATCCGACGTTGCAGCGAATGAGCGTGCGATGAACGAGGCGCTGGGCCGTGTGAGCACGGGCGAGGTCACCTATGCCGTGCGAAGCTCCAGCGTAAACGGGTTCACCATTGACCAGAACGATATCATCGGGATCAAGGACGGGGAGATCTGCGCGGCCGGAAAGGATCGCGACGAGGTTGCCATGAGCCTGGCAAGCCAGATGGTGACCGAGGAGAGTTCGCTTCTGACCATATACTACGGGCAGGACGTACGCTCTCCCGAGGCCCAGGCGCTCGCAGAGCGGCTGTCCGACATTTACCCCCATTGCGAGGTGGAGGTCCACTACGGCGGGCAGCCGCTTTACTATTATATCATGTCAGTAGAATAGCGCTGTGCTGGAAACTGGGCGGCTGCGCAAGATGGTGGGCCTGCGCCGCCAGCTTGGCGGCTATGACCGGGTGTCCAGTTGCGATTCGCAGGTCTTTAGCCGCGCCACCTCAAGGCACGAGTTGGGCGCGAGCGCGGCCCGCGCCGACTGGGGACTGGTGCCAGGGCTCTCAGGGTCTCGTTGGGATCAGCGGCGATGGCGTGGGGAGTCCGGGATTTCCAGTGGCTCCTGGGTCATGCTTCATGAAGAGGAAGAGGGAGGAGAAGCCTGATGGGTAGGATCGCAATAGTGACGGACTCCACGGCCGATCTGCCGCCGCACCTATACAGCGAGTACGGCATCACGGTGGTGCCGCTCCTCGTGCATTTCGGGGACGAAGTCTACCGGGACGGCGTCGATCTCTCAAGTGAGGGGTTTTATGCGAAGCTGACCTCGAGCAAGGTCCTTCCGAGGACCTCTCAGCCGTCGCCCCACGATTTTCAGGTTGTGTACGAGGACCTCGTATCGAGGTCGGACGGTGTGGTGTCCATACATCTATCAAGCAAGCTCTCAGGCACATACCAGTCTGCGGTCATCGCCGCAGGCATGCTGAAAGGCGCACCGGTGCGCGTCATCGACGGGCGCCTCGCATCGGCGGCTACGGGTCTTCTGGTGCTGGAAGCAGCAAGAATGGCGAGGGCGGGAGCCGGCATCGACGACATCGTTGCGAGGGTCGAGGATCTCATCAGGAGAATGAGGGTCTTCTTCACCGTCGATACCCTCGAGTATCTCGAGAAGAACGGGCGGATCGGAAAGGCCACTGCGTTTCTCGGCACCCTGCTATCGATTCGCCCACTTCTCTGGATAGACGACGGCGAGGTGGCACCGTACGAGAAGGTGCGGGGATCGAGACAGAAGATCCTGGCAAGGCTCGTCGCAGTGGCAAAAGAGCAGGCTCCCGCTGGCAAGAAGCTGCGGGCCGCCGTCATTCACGCCGTGTCGCCCGACGAAGCTTCGGTTCTCAAAGATGCTGTGGAGGGGGATTTTGCGTGTGAGGAGATCCTCATCGCCACGGTTGGGCCTGTGATTGGCTCACACACCGGCCCGGGCACCATCGCCATCGCCTTCCACCCCATCGACTAAGTGTGGCGGCTGTCTCTGAACTCACACTTAGCGGTGAGCCGTCGCGCTATGCGGCTTGCGCGATCCGGGCGGAGGTCCGTCCGGGCTTTTTGTTGCCCGTGGCGGATGAAAGAAATAAGACGACGGTCTTGCGACCGTCATCCCGTGGGAGAGGAGAAACCGGAGGAAGAGCTTATGGGGGAGGGTTTTGGGACCCCGGCACCGTCCAGGTGCCGTTTTCCTCGGCTCTTCTTTCGGTCATAGTTTGCACGCCGTCCCGCGCTTTATTCAGGTTCTTCCCTGGTAATTCACACCATATTTCGGATTTTCCGGGGGACACTATAGACGATGCGAGTGATTGCGGGCAAGGCCAAGGGCAAGCGGCTTTTTGGGGCACCCGGAATGAGGGCCCGCCCCATAACCGACCGGGTCAAGAAGTCGGTCTTTGACATCCTTGCGCCGTGCATCGCCGGGGCCAGGTGCCTGGACCTCTTTGCCGGCACCGGGGCGCTCGGAATAGAGGCGCTGAGCCGGGGTGCGGCGTTCGCTGTGTTCGTCGAGTGCGACGCGAGGATGGTGGCAGTCATCCGGCGAAACCTGGAGGAGACCTCTCTTGCGGGGCTCGCCAGGGTGATGCATGCCGACGTGAGGTGGGCCATCCGGGTGCTTGCAGGTAAGGAGGAGCCGTTTGACATCGTGTTCGTTGATCCTCCGTACGGCCACGGTCTCGCTCCCGTGGCCCTGGAGCTTGTCGCCCGCTATGGGATTGTCAAAGGGGATGGCATTATGGTGGCACGGCACGAACGCAGGCAGGAGATGCCGTGCCTCGGCGCGAATGTAACACTGGTAAGGCAGGAAAGATTCGGCGATACCGTGGTATCCTTCTACGGGCCTGGCGATGGGGGTGATTGACGTAGTCACAGCAGTATATCCGGGCAGCTTTGACCCAGTGACCAACGGTCACGTGGATATCGCTGAGCGCGCGTCGAAGGTGTTCGGTAGGGTGGTCGTGGCGGTGCTCAACAATCCGTCGAAGGATGCGCTCTTCACCCTTGACGAGCGCACCGAGATGCTTGCGACCGCCCTTGGGCACCTGCCGAACGTGGAGATCGCGCACTTTTCCGGGCTTCTTGTGGACTTCGCCCGACAGCATGGCGCACAGGTGATCGTGCGCGGCCTGCGCGCGCTATCCGACTTTGAATACGAGTTTCAGATGGCCTCGGTCAATCGCAAAATAGGAGGCGGTATTGAAACTGTCTTCATGATGACAGCGAACGAGTATGCTTTCTTGAGTTCAAGCATGGTCAAGGAAGTGGCGCGATTTGGCGGGTGCGTGAGGGGCTTCGTGCCAGATCACGTGGCGCGCCGCCTCGCAGAGAAGTTCGGCCCTGCCAGGTGAGCCGGGCGTGACGAGGGGGAGCTGTGGTGGGCAAGACCAAGATCGTGGACCTTTTAGACAGACTCGAGGAAACCATCGAAACAGCCCGAAGGGTGCCGCTCCTCAATAGGGTGCTGGCCGACAAGTATGAGATCCTGGAGATACTCGACCAGATACGCATAGCCCTGCCCGACGAGGTGAAGCATGCCGAGGCGGTCCTCACGGAGAAAGACCGCATCCTCGCCGAGGCGGCTGCCGAGGCGGAGAGGCTGAGGGCCTCGGCGAAGGACCATCTGAGAGCCCTCATTTCCCAGGAGGAAGTGGTCAAGGCTGCTGAGGCGGAGGCCGCGCGGATTCTTGAGGAGGCGAAGGCTCAGGCAAACGAGATAAGGAGTGGTGCCGACGAGTATGCGGCCCAAACCCTCCTGAAAATGGAAGAGAGCCTTCAGAAGACGCTCAAAGTGGTCAGGCGCGGCGTCGAGGAACTGAAGAAGAAGGGTTAGGGCTCCTCTTGAACCTTACCCGCATCACGATGAGACGTATCCGCTGCAGGAACCAGATCATCAGGGATACCGCGATCATGAGCGCCAGGACGCGCGCAAGAGCGGCGGACGACGCTCCAAGGCGCGTGAGGAACGGGACGCGTTCTGTGGTCACCCGGGCGACAAAAGCCGGGACGACGATGCGCGCCAGACCCCGGCCTGCCGGGCTCATCAGGACCAGGGTGACGGCTCCGCTTATGATGGCCTGAGCCACCCGTGTGGTGACGTACGGGGCCATCCGGATGTCTGTTCCGCTGCACATCGTGGCAACCTGAGCGAAGACCGATAGCCCCGACCACGCGATTATGGCATTTGCGGCCACGAGCCGGTGAAGGAGGGGTGCGGCGGCCTTGCTGGCAAGTTCCGATCCCAGCGTGATCTCGAAGAATCCACTCACGAAGGCGGGCACCAGCGTCGGGTCGAGGCCCAGCGGGCTCAGGGCGAAGGCGATTGGAGCGGCTATCAGCTGTGTCACCCGGGCTACTGTGAGTACCCTGATTATCACCGAGAACATGATTATGAACCCGCCGATGAGAAGCATGCTGTTCACCGAGTCCCTCACGGTGTGGCCGAAAAGCTGCCCGAAAGGCCTGCCGTCTGCCTGTCGTGCGCGATATAGCTCAGCAAGGGCTCGCGCGAATATGTTCTCCCTGCGGCCCTGCACGAGGTCCCGGCGCAACTGTGGCCCTCCGTGAAGCCGCAGCAACACTCCGACGATCACCGCGGAGATGTAGTGAGCCCCGCAGATCGTGAGCGCGAGAGATGGCATGCTGAACATCCCCACCGCCACTGCGCCTGCCATGAACAGGGGATCCGCCGTATTCGTGAAGCTGACGAGCCGTTCCCCCTCGATTTGGTTACAAAGGTTTTGCTTGCGAAGGTTCGCGGTAATGCGCGCGCCGATGGGGTAGCCCCCTGTAAGCCCCATGGCGAACGCGAACGCGCCCACCCCTGGCACGTCGAACGCCGGCCTCATGAGCGGCTCAAGGAGGACGCCGAGGAAGTGGACGACCCCCAGAGCCATGAGCACCTCCGCTGCGATGAAGAACGGGAGCAGCGCCGGGAACACGATCTCCCACCAGACTCGCAGGCCTTCCACCGAGGCCTCAAACGCCACGTCGGGGTAGACGATTATGGAGATGGTGACGAAAAGAGCGCAGGCCGCCATCAGGTATGCTGCCCGCCGGGTGATGGTGGTCCGATCGTTCATGATGCTCCTACCTCCGTACGACTCCCGGCTGTCCCGACACCGTTTTCCGGGTTGGTTCCGGGTTGTTCCCCGGTTGTCCTTACATGTATATTTGGAGCGAAGGGGTGTTATGCTAAAGCGCCACTTACCGCCGCAGCGCTGGAGCTCCTAAGTGAGGGTGCAGAAATGCTCTCGGTTATTGGAAGGGGTTGGCGGCGATTGCACCAGGGGTGTCGAAATCCGGCCACTCGCCGGAGGGGCCGGACTTTGGCGAAGGGCGCCCCGTTCGGGGCGCCGTCCCCGAGTGCAACACCGGCAACCCGGCAGCTACTGGCAAAGGGGCCAAGAACCAACGCGCGCGTGCTTGAGCGCTTCGGCGCGTCGGCGGTGCGGCGGGGGAGGATCCGCGGCATATCGGCCTTTCTCGCTTAATAGAGCTATTCTGTGGGGTGGTGGGATGGCGTCTGCTCGAGGTCCACGCCCTAGGATAGGCCTTGCCCTCGGGGCCGGCTCGGCCCGGGGCCTCGCCCATATAGGGGTGCTGCAGGTCCTGGAGGAGCAGGGGGTACCCATCGATATCATAGTCGGCTCGAGCGCCGGCGCGCTTGTTGGTGGGATTTACGCTGCGTGCCGCGATCTCGCGATGATGGAGCGGCTTGCGATGCACATTAAGTGGGACCACCTGGTGGACTTCTGCTTCCCCCGCATGGGCCTCATCGCGGGAGACAGGATCCTTGAGTTTCTGCGGATTCTCACGGGCGGGAGGTCATTTGCCGACCTCTCTTTGCCCTTTGGTGCAACTGCCGTAGATATAGAGACCGGTGAGGAGGTTCTCCTGAAGGATGGCGAGGTTGCCCTCGCCATCCGGGCGAGCATAGCCGTGCCGGGCATCGTGGCACCTGTGAGGGCCGGCGGCCGTCTCCTCGTGGATGGGGCGGTCCTGGACCGGGTGCCGGCCAGATGCGCGCGGCAGATGGGGGCCGACTTCGTCATCGCGGTGTCCGCTGGTGGCAATGTCGGCGGAGCTCCTGACCGCCACAGGAGAGAGCCGGTGACAAACGTATTCGAGGTGATCACCACCGCCATCGAGCTGATGGAGCTTGCCATACTCCGCCAGCGGATAATCGACGCCGATGTGGTGATCGCACCAGACCTCACAGACATCGGCCCCACCAGGCTCGACCGCGCGGCCGAGATCATCGAACGGGGCAGGACAGCTGCGCGGGCGGCTCTTCCGAGGATAGCGGAGAGATTGGAGGAGGTGTCGGCGTGGTAAGGCGAAAGCGGGGCGCGATTGCGCTCATCGGGGTCCTCCTGGTCGCCGGAGCAGTTCATGGCTACCTCACCCGGAACTACGTGGTCATCGCGCCCGGCCCGGCAGAGAGCCTCTCAGGAATGGTGAGCGTGGAGGGAGGGGTCCGGGACGCGAAAGGAGCGTTCCTTCTCACGGCCGTAACCAGCCACCCGGCAGGTATCCTGTCTCCCGTCGCGGCCGCCATGTCGCCTCTGGTGGACCTCGTGCCCCGCAGCCAGGAGATCCCTCGCGGTATGGACATGAGAAAGTACCTCAAGATCATGGAGAGCATGATGCGGGAGAGCGAGGTGATCGCGGGGGCGGTCGCCCTTCGGAAGCTGGGATATCATGTCCACGTGGAAACCGTGGTGAGGATCGAGGAGGTGTTGAAAGAAGGCCCTGCTAGAGGGCTACTTAAAGAGGGGGACGTGATTCTCGCCGTGGACGGAAAGCCTGTCGGGACCGCTGATGAGGCCGTCAAAAGGATAGGCGCGCGGAGCCCGGGAACCCCGGTTGACCTTACCGTGAGACGGGACGGCCGCGTGGAGGATTTCACGGTTCAGACGGTCCCACACCCCGAAGACCGAACGCGCGCGGCGGTGGGGATACTGGTGAGTGCCAGCATCACCCACGACCTGCCTGTGAGGATTACCATCAACCCCCGTGAGATCAAAGGGTCATCCGCGGGCCTTATGTTTACCCTCGAAATCCTGGATCAGCTCGACCCGCGCGATCTCACGAGCGGTCAGGTTGTAGCAGGCACAGGGACCGTCAGCCTTGATGGGGCCGTGGGACCCATCGGCGGAGTCAAACAGAAAGTGGCTGCCGCTGAGCGCGCAGGCGCCCGCTATTTCCTTGTGCCCATCGAGAACGAGCGCGCCGCCAGGATGGCCGCCACGCATCTTGAGGTGATGCCGGTGAGCGACATCGACGACGCCTTGAGGGCGCTGGATGAGATTGCAAGGAGGGGAAATGGAACTCTTGGAGAATAATACAACCGAGTAGTCCCCAACGGCGGGCGTTTCCCGGTACCATCGAAAGGATGAAAACGGCAACCACCGCCTGTTTTCGGGGTAGTCGTCCATGGCGGCCAGCTGCCGCCGCCATCGAGAGGATGTGAAAACGGCAGGCAGCGGCCGTTTTCAAAGTATGACCCCGGGCAAGAGTTGACTTTGACTCTGAGAGAGAATGAAGCGCCGACTACCTACCACATAGTGGCAGACATGGGCGGAACTACCCATCAGCTAGTTTGCGGGGCAGCTCTGAGTCCGCGGGCGACTGGAGGCGAGGGTCTTGAGAGTTACGCTCGGACATGCGCGCGTGCTTGTGGTTGTGGCTCTTGTCGCCGCGGTTTTTGTGTGTACATGCCCCGCCATGGCGGGCGCCCCCTCTCGCGCGCTGAAGAAGGGCATGAGAGGGGATGACGTCGTCCGGCTGCAGCAAGGCCTCGCGAACCTCGGGCTCTACATCGGTGAGTGCGACGGCCTGTTCGGCGACTGCACGCTGCAGGCGGTGGAGGCTTTCCAGCGACAGCATGGGCTCCGGGTGGACGGGGTGGTGGGCGCGTCCACGTGGGAGCGCCTGGAGGCGGAGCTTGCGAAGGGGCGCACGAAGACATACATTGTCTCGCCGGGTGATAGCTTGTGGGCCATAGCCCGGAAGTTCGGCGTCGGCGTCCAGGATATCGTGCGGGCGAACGACATCCGTGACCCGTCCTCGATCAGGGCAGGGCAAGAACTTCGGATTCCGGGTGCGGGCGACGTTCCGTCGAGGGGCGGGCGTGGTCCCGTTGAGGTTCTACATTGGGACAAGGTGAAGACTCTCTTCAGAGCCTATGCCACCGTGGTCGATGTCCGCACTGGCCTCTCGTTTCGCGTGAGGCGGCGGGGCGGCCACTTCCACGCTGACGCTGAGCCTGCCGGCACCGAGGACACAGCGATCATGAAGAGGATCTACGGGGGCAGGTGGAGCTGGGAACGCCGTCCCATCGTGCTGGAGGTGGCGGGAAGGCGAATCGCGGCCTCCATGAACGGGATGCCCCACGGCGGCGAGTCCGTGCGGGGCAATGGTTTCCCGGGGCACTTTTGCATTCACTTTGCCGGCAGCAGACTCCACGGTTCCGGCGAGATAGACCGCGAGCACCAGGCGTGTGTGCGGGAGGCAGCCGCAAGCGAGTGACCGTCGCATCTTCCGGGTTTTTCTTGACGCCAGGGATGCCCTGGCTTATAATTTGTCTTGTTGTGCGGGGGCGTGTTCGCCGTGCGGGTCGACATTTCAACCATCAAGGACACCAAGGGCGCTAGCATTGAGGTAGAGTTACGCGAGCCCGTTGGGAGCCTGGGTGCCGCCGGCAGGGAGCTCGAGCTCTCGGACCCTGTCGAGGTACGGGCGAAGGTCACGAATACCGGCCACGGCTCTCTCCTCGTACAGGGAAAGGCGCGGGCCCGCCTCAGAGCCACATGCGACCGGTGCCTTGCGCTGTTCGACCTCGAAATCGTGTCGGACTTCGAACAACAATACGTGAAAGGGCGCGAAGACGGGCGCCCGGCGCACTCCTCCGGCGGTGAGGGCCGGGAGGATGATGTGCGCGAGTACCACGGTGAGTTCGTCAACATCGGACCCGAGGTGAGAGAAAGCCTTTCCCTTGCAGTCCCCATCAAGCTGGTATGCAACGACGAGTGCAAGGGGCTGTGCCCGTCGTGCGGCAAGAACCTCAACGAGGGACCATGTGACTGCCCTGCGACGCCTTACGACGTCCGTCTCGCGGCTCTGGCGGACCTTGATCTTCGCAGGCAGACGGGCGAGAGAGATTAAGTGACAGACACTAACCTTTCGTGACAGGAGTGGAGCGGAAATGGCCAACCCCAAAGGTAAATTCGGCAAGTCGAGGACGAGGAAACGCCGGGCAACGTGGAAGATCGATGCGCCCACGTTTGCGAGGTGCCCGAAGTGCCACGCTGTGAAGATGCCGCACCGGGTGTGCCCTGAGTGCGGGTACTACAACGGGCGTGAGGTCATAGAGGTCGAAGAGGAGAAGAAAAAGAGGAAGGAAGCTTAGGCTCCTCCCTGTCGCCCCGTTTTCGTGCACGGAAAAGGCGTGCGAAAGCCCGGGGTTTCAACCGGCTGTTGTTTTTCCACCACCTCCAGGGCCTGCACTGGTAGCCCTCCGGCCACCTTGACGAGCTCTCACGTCGGGGTGGCCGTTTTTCTAAGCGAGGGTGCAGAAATGATCCCTACTTGTGGAAGGGCTTGCCGGTGATTGCGCGAGAGGTGTCAAAATCCGGGCACTGGCCGCACGGGCCTGATTTTGGCGAAGCGCGCCCCGCTTGGGGCGCCGTCCCCGAGCCCAACACCGGCAACCCGGCAACCACTGGAAAGGGGACGGCAACTGATGGACGAGACTGTTGATGTTTCCCACATTATGGCAAAGCAGCCCTGCTGAATTGCGTAAAACCGCCGCCGCGCTCGGCCAGACTACCAGCTGCTGGGGAAGTTCAACAGTCTCATGCACCCTCACTTAGCAGGTGCAGCGCGAGGGATGGTGGTTTTCCTACCATTGTCGAAAGCTTACCTGTCTTTTCATGCGGGTCGTTTTGCGACCGCTTGCCCCGGCCCGGCTTGTAGGGTGGTCACGATCCGACCAGGTCTCCTCGCAAGAGTAGTAGCTTGGCTCTCACCTGCTGCGGTCCTTCTGGCCGTTTCCTGACCATCCGCCGGACCCGCCGCTCCAGGTGGTTAGAATCCGTCCACCCTCGGGGGTCAAGCTGGCAGGTTTCCGACCATTTTGGCCGGCGAGTGCCATCGAGTGAGGTGGCCCCTCGTCCCCGCGTGACGCGGGGTCTGGCGGTTCGGGCTTGCAAACACCCCGTCGGCGTTGTATACTGGATTAGTAGCAGATGCTAATACGTGGTCTCAACGAAAGGGCAAAGGGCGCCGTCGCCGTCTTTCTACCAACTGACCTTTCACATAGGGCGGTGCCTTTCAGGGAGCGATAGCACAATTGGGTGCAAGAGCATCCAAGCCTGAACGCCACCGGCGTCTTCGAGAAATGCTCGAAAGCGATCCGTTTATCACCGACCGGGAGCTTGCTAAGAAGCTGGGCGTCAGCGTCCAGACCATCCGCCTCGACAGGCTGGAACTCGGGATCCCCGAGGCACGCGAGCGCACCAGGAGAGTGGCCGAAGAGGCTACGAAGAAGGTGCGATCCGTGATGACCGGAGAGGTCATAGGGGATCTCGTACATGTGTCGCTGGGGCAAGAGGGCGTATCAATCCTCGAGCCCACCGCGGACATGGCCTTCAGGCGCACCGGCATCGTCAGGGGACACCATATCTTCGCCCAGGCCAACTCCCTTGCCGTTGCGCTCGTTGACGCGGAGGTTGCACTCACAGGCGCGGCGACCGTGAGGTTCCTGCGGCCTGTGAGGGCCGGCGACAGGCTCGTGGCAACGGCAAGGGTGACAGAGCGGACCGGCCGAAGATATCACGTGAACGTGGTCTCGCAGGTCGCGGGCGAGGACGTGTTCAGGGGAGAGTTCGTGGTGTTTGCCCTGGATTCCTCGCCCGGGGAGGTCAGGGTTGAGGGAGGTAGCCTGCATGAAGATCGCCCTTGATGCCATGGGAGGCGACTTCGCCCCGGCGGAAACCGTCTCCGGCGCCCTGCTGGCAGCGAAGGAGCTTGGCGTGGAGATCGTGCTCGTCGGCGACAGGGAGAGGATAGAGGAGAAGCTTGCGGCGCTCGGGGGCGCGAAGGGGCTTGCGGTCTCGGTGGTGCATGCGGGCGGGGTGATTCCCATGGACGAGCACCATCCGGTCGAGGCGCTTCGGAGGACGCGCGACGCATCGGTGCTCGTCGCGGCGGACCTTGTGGCGAGGGGCGAGGCCTCTGCAATGGTGTCGGCTGGCAATACAGGCGCCGCCATGGTCGCCGCCATCATGAGGCAGAAGCGTATACGCGGCGTGGATAGACCAGCCATAGCCACGGTGTTCCCCACGACCACGGGGTACTGCCTTCTCATCGATGCGGGCGCTAACTCCGAGTGCAGGCCGCACCACATCCTGACCTTTGCCCAGATGGGGGTGGCATACGCGAAAAGCGTCATGGGAATACCTCAGCCGACCGTCGCGCTCCTCAGCAACGGTGAAGAGGAGACAAAGGGCACAGAACTCGTCATAGCCGCTCACGAACTCCTCCGGAAGCTAGACTTGAGTTTTATCGGCAACATCGAGGGAAAGGACATCCCCTTCGGCAAAGCCCACGTCGTGGTGACCGACGGGTTCACAGGGAACATCGTGCTCAAGCTGGCCGAGGGGGTGGGCGAGGCCATCGTGAGCATGCTGAAGGACTCGATAAGCAAGAGCCTGGCGTGCAAGATAGGGGCCTTGCTTGCTCGGCCTGCTCTCAAGGCCCTTGCGAGGCGCATGGATTACTCGGAGTACGGCGGCGCCCTGCTACTAGGCGTCAACGGCGTCACTGTCATAGCACACGGTCGGTCCAGGGCCAGGGCCATCAAGAACGCGATACGGGCCGCGAAGTCGGCGTGCGACGGGGGCGTTGTGGATTCCATTGCAGCGATGACCGCAGCCAGGGGATACGAAGGAGGAGACGATGGTGGAATCTAATGTGCGGACCCTACGGGGGGCCGGCATCGCGGGGACAGGCGCCGCAGTGCCTGAGGGCGTCCTGAGCAATTTTGACCTCGAGAAGATGGTGGACACAAGCAACGAGTGGATAGTGGAGCGCACCGGGATTAGAGAAAGACGGATAGCGCGTGACGGCGAGGTGACCTCGGACCTCGCGGCGCGGGCCGCCAGGCTGGCGCTGGCCGACGCCGCGGTGTCGGCCGAGGATGTAGATCTTGTGATAGTGGCTACCGTGACCCCGGACATGCCGTTCCCGTCGTGCGCGTGCGTCGTCCAGGGTAAAATCGGTGCGTCCAGAGCGGCGGCGTTCGACATCGGGGCAGGCTGCACCGGATTCGTGTACGCGCTTTTCCTGGCTCACAGCCTCGTAGCGGCGGGGAGGTACGGCAACATCCTCGTCATCGGGGCTGAGACCTTGTCGAGGATCGTAAACTGGAAGGACCGCAATACGTGCGTGCTTTTTGGCGACGGGGCGGGAGCCGCGCTCGTGAGGCCGCTTGAACACGGCGACGGGGTCATCGCTTGCATCCTCGGCGCCGACGGCACGCGGGGCGATTTGCTCACGCTTCCGGGCGGAGGGTCCGCCCACCCGGCGTCCCATGACACTGTGGACCAGGGCCTTCACTACATCCACATGCAGGGCAACCAGGTGTACAGGTTTGCGGTGAGGACCATGGTCGACGCAACCCGCGAGGTCCTTGGCAAAGCCGGACTCGCCGAGGACGACATTGACCTCGTTATCCCCCACCAGGCCAACCAGAGGCTCCTCGACCTTGCCGCGGAGCGACTCGGGGCCCCTGAGAAGGTGTATTCCAACGTAGCGAGGTTCGGGAACACCTCGGCCGCGTCCATCCCAATCGCGCTCGATGAAGCGTCGAGGGCAGGGAAGCTGAAAGCCGACGACCGCGTCCTGCTGGTCGCTTTCGGAGCAGGCCTTACGTGGGGGGCTGCCATACTCCGCTGGTGCAAGGATGAGTTCCGTGAGTAAGATAGCCTTTATCTTCCCCGGCCAGGGGTCACAGTACTCGGGCATGGGCCGGGAGCTTGCATCGCGCTATGCCGAGGCTCGGCGCGTGTTTGATGAGGCAGACGAGGCCCTGGGGTTTCCCCTGTCGAAGCTGTGCTTTCAAGGATCGCCCGAGGCTCTTGCGCTCACGCGGAACACCCAGCCTGCGGTGCTCGCCGTGAGCGTGGCAGTCTTTGAGGTGCTGAGGTCGATGGGGGCTCGGCCTGGCATCGTCGCCGGGCACAGCCTGGGAGAGTACTCGGCCCTCGTCGCTGCGGGTTCTCTTGCGTTCTCCGAGGCGATTCGCCTTGTGAGCGTGCGTGGGGACCTGATGCAGAGGGCCGTGCCGCCCGGAGCAGGGACGATGGCCGCTGTCATCGGCCTTGGACGCGATGCGGTCGAGGAGTGCTGCAGGGCTGCTCGTGAGGCTGGCGCAGGGGAAGTCGAGCCTGCAAACTTCAACGCGCCCGATCAGATAGTGATTTCCGGCGGGACCACGGCGGTGAAAAAAGCCGGTGAACTGTGCGCCAGAGCGGGCGCGCGCCGCGTAATCCCCCTGAAGGTGAGCGGCCCATTTCATTCGAAGCTGATGGCCCCTGCAGCCTCGGCGTTCGAGGCCGAACTCGGTAAGGCCAGGTTAGGTGCGCCTGGTATACCTGTCGTGTGCAACATGACCGGCCGGGCGCCGTCTGGTACCGCCGAGTTGAGGGAAATGCTCGCCCGGCAGATATGCTCTCCGGTACTGTGGGAGGAGTCAGTAAGGTTCATGTGGCAGGCAGGCGCGAGGGTGTTCGTGGAGGTGGGTCCCGGGAAGGCCCTTACCGGCCTTGTGAGGCGCATTGTGCCGGAGGCGGCGACCTTCGCAGCGGAGGCGTCGGCTCCTGCGGAAGACACGCTTGAATTCCTCAAGGGGGTTCTGTAATATGAGGCTGGCGGGCAAAGTCGCGGTTGTGACCGGGGCGTCCGGCGGGATAGGGCAGGCATGCGCGGAGGCGCTTGCTCGGGAAGGTGCCGACGTGGCGGTCGTGGCCGGCCATAACCTGGCCGCGGCCGAAGAGGTGGCCCGCAAGATCGAGGAGATGGGCAGGCAGGCCATGGCCCTTGCGTGCGACGTTTCGTCCTCCGAGGCTGTGGAAAAGGCTTGCGAGCGCATCTGCGAGCGCTTCTCGCGGATAGACATCCTCGTTAACAACGCCGGGATACGGCGGGACAACTTCCTTATCCGGATGAGCGACGCGGAGTGGGAGGACGTGCTCCGCGTGAACCTTTCCGGAGTCTTCAACTTCACGCGCGCAGTGGGCAGGAGGATGTTCCGCCAGCGTCAGGGAAGGATAATAAACATCTCGTCAGTGGCCGGCGTGATGGGCAATGCCGGTCAGGTCAACTACTCGGCAGCCAAGGCGGGCGTGATCGGTCTCACGAAGGCTGCGGCCCGCGAGCTTGCGATGCGCGGTGTCACGGTGAACGCCATCGCGCCAGGGCTCATCGATGCCGGCATGACTATTTCTCTCAAGGAGGACGTGAAGGCGAAGTTGCTTGCAGGCGTGCCGCTCGGCCGCCTCGGCACCGCGGATGAAGTGGCCGCGGCGTGCGTCTTCCTGGCGTCCGATGAGGCAGGCTACATAACCGGCCAGGTCCTCTGCGTCGACGGGGGCCTGGCGATGTAGATGTAGCGGGCGGCCTCGGGGCCGCTTAGAGCATGGGTCAGGGGAGGTGAACAGGATGGGCGAGATGGATCCAAGGGCGGAGGAGATCTTCGAGAAGGTCAAGAAGATCATTGTCCGTGAGGCGAAGGTAGATGAATCTCTGGTGACGTGGGATGCCACGATGAACGATCTCTACGCCGACTCCGCTACGAGGATGAGCATCGGCGATGAGCTCGACCGCGAGTTCGATCTTGGGACCCTTGACGTGGAGATCGCCGAGGACACGACGGTCCAGGATATCGTCGACTTCATTCTTGAGAGGGTCGCTGACGAGGAGTGAGCGCGGGCGGTCAGCCCGCGCCCGCTTCAGGGAGGGCGATCCGGCGGCGTTTTATGCGAGGTGAGGGAATGAGAGCGCGAGTGGTGGTGACCGGCCTCGGCGCCGTTACCCCCATCGGGGTGGGCAAGGATGCCTTTTTCGAGGGGCTCAGGACTTCGCGGAACGGCATAGCGCGGGTGACGAGGTTCGACCCGTCGTCTTTCAGGACGCAGATGGCCGGCGAGGTGCGCGACTTCGTCGCCACTGATTACATGACGGAGCGCGAGGCCCATCGGCTGGCCAGGTTCGCGCAGTTCGCGGTGGCGGCCGCGCGGATGGCGCTGGCCGATGCCGGGCTCACCGTAGATGACTCCAACCGGGACCGTGTGGGGACTGTGATGGGGTGCGGTATCGGGGGCCTGGAGGTCTTTGAGGAACAGGTCGGAGTGCTGCGGGCTGAGGGGCCGCGAAGGGTGAGTCCGTTTTTCATCCCAATGATGATCCCGAATATGGCCTCGGGCCAGGTGGCCATCTTCACGGGCGCCAGGGGTCCCAATCTCACGGTGACGACCGCCTGCGCTGCGGCCACCCACGCCATAGGTGAGGCTTTCCGTACCATCCAGAGAGGCGAGGCCGATGTGATGCTGGCGGGCGGCGCGGAGGCCGCCGTCACGCCTGCGGGGTTCGCCGGGTTCTGCGCTCTGCGGGCCATGTCGCGCAGGAACGATGAACCGGAGAGAGCGTGCCGGCCGTTCGATAAGGGGCGCGACGGTTTCGTGATGGGGGAAGGCAGCGTCGTCCTGGTTCTCGAGAGCCTGGACCATGCCAAAAGGCGCGGGGCTCATCCCTATGCCGAGGTCGCGGGCTATGGCGCGAGCGACGACGCGCATCACATCGTTGAGCCGGATCCTGAGGGCGAGGGGGCGCTCCTTGCGATGCAGAGGGCACTCCTTGACGCAGGGCGTTCGCCTGCTGACGTCGACTACATCAACGCCCACGGCACCTCGACGCCTCTGAACGACAGGTGCGAGACCCTGGCCATAAAGAAATTGTTCGGCTCGAACGCCAGTAAGGTCGCGATAAGCTCGACCAAGTCCATGACCGGGCATCTCCTGGGAGCGGCCGGGGGCGTGGGGGCGGCGGCGTGCGTGTTCGCCATCTCCGCCGGAGTCATTCCCGCGACGATAAACTACGAGGAGCCGGACCCCGAGTGCGATCTCGACTATGTGCCCAACGTCGCGCGCAAGGCCCAGGTAGACGTGGCGATGTCCAATTCGTTCGGGTTCGGTGGGCATAACGGCGTCATCATCCTGAAGAGATACGAGGGCTGAGTGAGCATGAGGGGTATCAAGCCCGGCTACTCGCCCGAGGGGCTGGATTCTGGCGAAGCTCGCCCGCGGCGCGCTTCCGCCTCCGTGGGATTCGGCGCTCAAGCTTGTCGGATCGCAGAGGTCTCGTCGCGCGGACACCGGCAACCCGACACATGCCGGCGACTGGCGCACGCGAATGAAGCCATAGCAAGTGAAGCCACAGTTAGAGGAACAGGCGATCTGTGCATAACGGCATGAAGCGAGAGACGCGGGAGGCTGGAGATGTTCTGGCCTCCTCTCTTTCTGCGCCGGGAGGGGTGCATCGTGATGGATGAATTCGAGGCCGAGGCTGCCGGAGGAGCCGGGACAGGGACCGGTGGAAACGTCGAGGAGGGCGCCCGGATAATGCGGTTGCAGGAGGTCCTCGGTGTTCGTTTCAGGAATCCGGGGCTTCTCGTCGAGGCCGTGACCCACAGTTCGTTCGAGGGCGGCGGTCCCCTTGCAGGCAACGAGCGCCTGGAGTTTCTGGGCGATGCCGTGCTCAAACTGGTGACAGCCTGGCACCTCTATGTGACATGTCCCGACGCCCAGGAGGGCGAGCTTTCGGCCATGCTTGGCCGAGCGGTGAGCGAAAGGGCTCTGGCTGAGGCGGCAGGTCGGCTTGGCATCGCTGGTTTCCTGCGGGTGGGCTACAGCCTCGAGGCCGCGGGTGGGCGGAGCCTGCCGTCCGTGCTGGCAGACGCGTTCGAGGCCATCCTGGGCGCAGTCTTCCTCGACCAGGGTCTGGAAGCCGCGAAGCGGCTTGTTGTCCGGGAACTTCAGCCAGGCCCCGGCCTTGGCGCCAGCACAGACGGACATGATGCGCGAAATTACAAAGCTATCCTGCAGGAGTTCTTTCAGAAAAAGGAGAAATCTATTCCGGACTACGAGGTCGTGCGCGAGGAGGGCCCGGACCACGACAAGACCTTTACGGTTGTAGTGAGGTTCGCGGGCGGGCCTGTGGGCCTCGGGAGCGGAAAGACGAAGAAAATGGCCGAACAGGCCGCGGCGGCCGACGCGCTCGCCCGCATAGGCGTCTTGCCCGCGGCCGGGGGCGCAGTTGAGGGAGGGAAGGGCTGTGGCCAAGACCCGCGACGAGACGAGGGAGAGGCGCATACCGCGCCGCCGGCTGGCCTGGCATGAGTTGGGCCCCGAGTGGCGCAAAATACCGTACAACGACGTAGTCCCTGAGGACGTGGACATCGAGGACATCAACGAGGTGCTCTCCCAGATCCCGGGCATCAACGCCGTGCGGATCGTCGTGGACGGCAAACGCATGATAACCGAGGTTCACTGCACGTCCATCGAGCTGCGCTCGCCTCAGGAGCTCGTGCGGGACATCGAGACCGTGCTCTACGCGAAGTGGGGCTTAAAGATAGACCACAGGCGCATCGGGGTTTGCGTGTTCAAGGACATGCCCCAGATGGAGCTGGAGGCGCTCATTGGCCACAGGCTCAAGATCGAGCGTGTATATCTCAACCTGGGCAAGCACACGGCTGACTCCATCGTGGAGCTGGGGCTGCAGGGGAGGATGTACACGGGCACGGCGGTGGGGCCGGCCACGAAGTACGGCCAGTACCAGGTGGTGGCGCAGGCGACCATCGCAGCTGTGGAGGCCTTTCTCCGAACGCGGAGCATGCTCTCCGCGGGCGAGGTGCGGCTCATAAAGATGCTTGACCATGACGTGGTGCTGGTCTCGGTGAGCGCCATCGGGATGCGGGGCGAGGAGAAGCTCATAGGCACTGCTCCTGTGCGCACTTACGAGACAGATGCCGTGGCGCGTGCCACCATGGATGCCATCAACCGAAGGCTTCTAGTATGGAAGAGCGAGGTGATCAGGGAGGCAAAGGGTGAGCCCCCGCCTTTCCTGCCCCGGCTGTACGAGGCAAAAAGACCGCGCGTTCGACCAATAATACCGAAATAGCGAGAAATTACGCCGAACGAAGGATCTTCTAGCAGGACGTTGAATATACATATGGCAAGAAGCGCATGGTCCAAAACCTGGGAATGGGAGGTAGAAGGCGTGGAGGTACTAAAGGTATCAGCGCAATCAAAGCCCAAGTCGGTGGCAGGCGCCCTTGCCGCGGTGCTCAGGGAGAGAGGGTCCGCGGAGGTTCAGGCGGTCGGGGCAGGAGCTGTTAACCAGGCTGTCAAGGCAATTGCTATCACGCGAGGATTTGTTGCGCCCAATGGGATCGACCTTGTGACCATCCCAGCTTTCGCCGAGATCCAGATCGACGGGGAGGAGAGGACTGCGATAAAGTTCATCGTAGAGCCCAGGTGATGCTGGCGCGGTACGCCTTTTTTCGGGAATCATGATTGCTTTTCTTATGGGCGGAGCGTAGATGTCGTGCAGCCCGCGGTCGCGGCCAGGCCGCAAGCGCGGGCTGTTTCTTTTGCCACCGCTTGGCGGCCGAGAGGGCCGCGTGCGGCCCGTCCATGGTTCAACGCTGAGCTTGGCCATGGGTCATATACATGTGCGAGCATGTACGAGACCCAGGCTGCCTCGGGGTTCATCGCGCGGCAGCCCTCTCTGCACCAACCTTCGACCCTTGATTCTTGACCCTTGATTGAAGATCGATGATCGATGATCGAGGCGTGGCTGCGCTCGCGCCCGGGTGGTCCCTGGGTGGTCCCTGGGATCTCAGGATCTCCTGCGCGGGTGGTCCCTGCGGGACCAACCCCATGCGAAATCTGGTTACCAGGGATCCACCCTCCTCGCGGTTCAGCCGGCGGAAGGCCGGAACTGGTCCCCTGGTGACCAGGACCCACGCGTAGATGGTCCCCAGGGAGCCAGGTTCGAGCGTCACCTGGTCCCCAGGTAACCACCTTCGTAGATGCCCATGGGTGGCTGGTCCCCAAAGGACCAGGATGTGCGGGCAGGTGGTCCCTGGGGGAACAACCCTGTTCGAAATATGGCTACCAAAGACCCAGCCTCCTCGCGCCTCACCCGGCGAGAAGCCAACGCTGATCCTTTGGTGACCAGGTTGCACGTGGAGATGATCCCTGCGTGATCAACTTCGTCCGCCACCTGGTCCTCGCGTAACCATTCTCCCC
>JAAYXB010000032.1 GCA_012516125.1 Bacillota bacterium
ACTCGGGGACGGCGCCCCAAGCGGGGCGCGCTTCGCCAAAATCCGGCCCGTCCGGCTAGGCAGCCGGATTTTGACACCCCTCGTGCAATCACCGGCAACCCCTCCCAAAAGTCGGGAGCATTTTTGCACCCCCACTTAGCGCGCTCCCCTGGCCGAGGCCCTGGCCTCGACCACCAGCCTGATGATGGCGTGGGCGAGCCGCTCCGGGTCGTGCCTCGCATAGTCCATGGTGGACACCAGGTCCCCTTCTACCACTGACACCCCGAGGGCCCTGAGCGCGTCGCTGTCCGCCACAACCGGGTACGCACCTTCCTGCCGGTATCTTTCGGCGAGCCTTGGCGGCACTTCTCCTGTGTTAACCACGACCACGTCCACGATGCCCCGCCCGACATGCTCGAACAGCGCCCTGAGGTGGTCCGACGCGGCAAACCCGTCTGTCTCGCCCGGCTCGGTCATGACGTTACACACATACACCTTCAGCGCGCTGCTCCGGCGAATGGCCTCCGTGATCCCCGGGACGAGGAGGTTCGGTAGCACGCTCGTGAAGAGGCTCCCGGGCCCCAGCACTATCGCCTCCGCCCCGGCTATGGCCTCCACCGCCTCGGGAAGCGCCACGGGATCTCGGGGCCTCAAGAAGACTCGCTTTATCGGAGCGCCGCACGTCGAAAGCGTTGACTCCCCCTCCACCACGGTCCCGCCCTCGCACTCCGCTGCGAGCACGACGTCCTCGAGCGTGGACGGCAGGACCCGCCCCCTGACCGCCAGCACCCGGCTGGACTCCTTCACTGCCTGCTCGAAATCGCCCGTAATGGCGGACATGGTAGCTATGAAGAGGTTGCCGAAGGTGTGCCCTCCCAGGCCCGTCGGGTCGCCCTCGGGGAACCGGTACTGGAAGAGGCGCGCCATGAGTGGCTCCGAGTCAGCCAGGGCCACCAGGCAGTTACGGATGTCCCCAGGCGGCAGCACCCCCATCTCCTTGCGCAGCCTTCCAGAGCTTCCGCCATCGTCCGCGACGGTGACTATGGCTGTCACGTTGCTCGTGAACTCCTTGACGCCTCGGAGCAGCGTGGAGAGGCCGGTCCCCCCGCCCACCACGACGATCCTGGGGCCCCTGCCGAGCTGCCGCTCGCGCTGCACGAGCTCGGCGATGCGGTTCTCGGCGCCCGGCAGAAGCGCCGCCACTATGGACCGAATGACCGCGCCGGCAGAGAGCACCATGATGGCGGCCCCGCCGACCACGGCTGCGATTCCGGCCACCGTCACGAGGCCCTGCGCAAACGGCCCTGGTCGCGGACCGGCGAGCCACGCGAACCAGCGCTGCAGGATCCCCACGGCCCTGCCGTCGAGAAGCGTCACGCTGCCCAGCACCACAAGCGCCACTCCGAGCGCGAAGGCCAGGAGCCACCTCTTGATTTTCATCCCCGGATACAACCACCGGAGGGTTTTCACGTCTCGATCACGTCTCTCATTCTACCCTCATTGGGCTCTCATTCCGCAACTCTATCCTGGATATCCCTGTCGCGGTACTCCACGGACACGCTATACCCCCGTTCCTTCAGGAAGCCGGCGAGCCGATCCGCGATTGCTATGGACCGGTGCCTGCCGCCCGTGCAGCCGATGCCCACCACAAGCTGCGTCTTACCTTCTTTGACGTAATGCGGCAGCAAGAATGCCATGAGGTCGAAGAGCTTCTGCAGGAACCTCCGCGTCACAGGCGACTGGAAAACATACTCGCGGACGGGTTCCATGTCTCCCGTGAGCGGGCGCAGCGACTCCACGTAATGCGGGTTCGGCAGGAACCTCACATCGAAAACGAGGTCCGCATCCATCGGGATGCCGTACTTGAACCCAAACGCCACCACGACCACGTCGAGCCGCTCCTTCTGGGACGCGCGGGCAAACGCGTTCATTATACGCTCCCGCAATTGCCTGGGGGGGAGGGCCGTTGTGTCGATAATGCGCGTGGCTCTGCCCCGGATCTCCTCCAGCCTGCGGCGCTCCTCCTCTATGCCCTCCAGAACCCCGCCCTCGGCTGAGAGAGGGTGGCGACGCCGGGTCTCCTTGAACCTGCGGACGAGCACCTCGTCAGACGCCTCGAGGAACAGGATCTCGTAGGTCACTCCCATTTCCTCGAGAGCATCAAGGGCGCCGGAAAGCCTGTCGAAGAATTCCCGGCTTCTTATGTCAACCACCAGAGCTATATTATTTATCTTGCCGTCGGACTGTGCCACAAGCTCGGCGAACTTCGGAATGAGCGTGGGCGGAAGGTTGTCAACGCAGAAAAAGCCCATGTCCTCGAAAGCCCGAACCGCCTCGCTCTTGCCGGCGCCCGAGAGCCCGGTGATGATAACGAACCGTCCCTCGCTCAAAATCTCCATCCTCCGGTTCCCCGTTCTACTCACGCACGCACGTTGATGATCCTCTCTGGGTCGAGGCCCGCGTGTATCGCAACCTCCAGCGCGCGCCCGAAGTCGCCCACCTCCTCGGGGCTGTGAGCGTCGCTACTTATGCAAAAGCTCGCTCCCTCCCGCGCCGCCACCTTGATGAACTCCGTATCGAGGTGCGCGTGCTTCGCGTTGATCTCCAGGGCCGTCCCGACCATGGCACACTCGCGGGCAAGCTCCTCCGTGTCTATGGACACGTGAAGGCCAGGGTGAGTCACAACGTCCACCCTGTTCCTCCTTATAGCTTCTATCAGCGACTTCGTGTTGTCAACCCTTGCCCGATCGGCGAGACGGCGGCTCCACCGCGCCGCATAGTTGCGGGCCGAAAGCTTCCACCAGTCCGGCAGGGTCCGCCCGCGCACCAGGAGGTGGTGGCCGGCGAGCACGATCTCGAGGCGCTTCAGCAAGTCGTCGGGGACGTCGAGCCCGCCGTCGGTGTCGATGATGTTCGCCTCCACGCCCATGAGCACTCTGACCTCGGGGAAGGCCTCCCTGCTCCTTTCGACCTCCTCCGCGATCTCATCGAACGTTGCAAGGCTCCTGATGCCCAGACCAAACAGGTTCGCGGGACCATGATCCGTGATGGCAACGGCCTCAAGGCCCTTCCGGGCCGCGGCCCGCACGTTGTCCATGACCGTACCCTTGCCGTGGCTGAACCTCGTATGGGTGTGGTAGTCAGCGAATACCTTCATCAGTATACCATGGTCCGCGTGCCCGGGCCGGGAACGAACCCCTCCGGCGACGGCTCGAGCTGCGATGCGGCCTCCTCGTCCACGATGAGCGTGGCATCGGGATGAAGCTGCAGCACCGAGCTTGGCACCATCTCAGTCACAGGGCCATGCACCGTCTGGGCGATGACCGGTGCCTTGGCCTTGCCGCTGGCAAGGAGCAGGATAGACCTGCTGTTCATTATCGTGCGTATGCCCACCGATATAGCCTGCCTGGGCACGGCGTTCTCGTCGCCGCCGAAGAATCTCGCGTTCGCCTCGATGGTGCGCTTTGCGAGGAACAGCGCCCGGGTGCGGGACCCGAACTCGGTCCTCGGCTCGTTGAACCCGATGTGGCCGTTTCTTCCAACGCCGAGGATGGCGAGATCGATCCCTCCCGCGTTTCTTATTGCCCGTTCGTATGCCCGGCATTCCTCGCGGATATCCGCAGCAAGACCGTCCGGTATGTAGATGCGGTCCGGCCGAACGTTCACATGATCGAAGAACCGGGTACGCATGTAGTAATGAAAGCTTGCCGGATGGTCCGGGGCGAGCCCGAGATACTCATCGAGGTTGAACGTGGTAACCTCCGAGAAATCCAGCCCCTCTTCACGGTGCATCCTGACGAGTTCAGCGTATAGCCCAAATTGAGTCGCACCCGTTGCGAGGCTGAGAACGCTCGTGGGTTTCCTCCGCACCTGTTCAGCCACGATCTTCGCGGCTTCCCGGCTCATCGTATCGTAGTCCTGTGCAACGACAACAACCATAAGCCCGCACCCCCAGTATCCTTCTCCACCCACGTGCCACTTTAGATCTTCAACGCCCCATAGTGCAAGCACCGGCAACCCAGAACCCACCGGGAAGCAGGCGTGAGCGGGTGGACCCACACTTACACCTGGGCCCGATATACCACGACCCCGCCGACAATGGTCGCCCGCACGTCTCCCGACTCATCCATGAGGACAAGGTCGGCGTCCTTGCCATCCTCTATGCTGCCCTTGCGGTCGTGGACCCCCGCCACTCTCGCGGGAACAGACGACGCCATCGCGACAGCCTGAGCGAGCGACACGCCCAGATCGTCCATAGCCCGCCGGACCGCTCTATCAAGTGTCAGAGCACTTCCGGCAAGGTTTCCGTCGGGAAGCCTGACCGCGCCGCCCTCATATATGACCCGCTGCCCGCCAAGCTCGTATTCGCCCTCCGGCATGCCCGCCGCCATTGTGGCGTCTGTAACGAGGGCGAGCCTGTCCGCCCCCTTGCATCTGTAAAGGATGGTCGCCACCGCAGGATGCAGGTGAAAGCCATCCAGGATGGCTTCGGTGGTAACGTCGTCGCACGCGAGCATCGCCCCGGCCATCCCGGGGCTACGGTGATGGAGCCCGCGCATGGCGTTGAACGCGTGCGTGACGTGGGTTGCGCCGGACCTCACCGCGCGCATGGCCTCCTCGAACGACGCCAGGGAATGACCGAGCGACACCCTCACGCCGCGGGCAACCGCCGCTTCGATGAACTCCCTAGCGCCCTCGAGCTCGGGGGCAACCGTGGTAATCTTTACGAGCCCGCCGGACTCTTCTATAAGCCTGTCCAGCTCGGCGATGCTCGGAGGCCGAATCACGTCCAGCGGCTGAGCACCCCTCCTATCAGGGTTGATCCACGGCCCTTCCAGGTGTACCCCGAGGACCTCGGCGCCCCCGGTGCCGCGCCTCGCCGCGTCCGCCACGGCCCGCACGGCGCCCACCAGGTCCTCGTGGCGCGCAGCCATGGTCGTCGGGATCATGGAGGTGGTACCGTGGCGCGCGTGGGCCTGGCACATGGCGGCCATGGCCTCGTACGTCCCCTCCAGCACGTCGTGGCCGCCGCCCCCGTGTACGTGGATGTCCACGAACCCGGGCACGATCATGAGGCCGGACGCGTCGAAGACCTCGTGGCCCGAAGTTGAGTACTCCCTGAACTCCCCGTGCGACCCAACCTTTGCGATCCTGCCGTCGCGAACGACCAGGAACCCCGAGACCATTATACCTCGTGGCGTCAAGATGTCAGCGTTCTTGATGATCACCCAGGTATCCTCCTCCAATCGCGCAGCCGCACTGAGCTCGCTCTTTGAGTCACCGGCAACCCGCTCCGGAGCGCGCACGATCTTTTCTATCATCTCGCGTCAGGCGCAAGAGCGACTCCTCAATATTCTCTACAACCTTCCCTGTGATGCGGCAGCCGGCCTCCTGGATGCCCAGGAGATACGCCCCCACCACAGGTGGAAACCTTGCTTCCATGACCTCCGACACGGGGGCCACTCTTGCGAGCTCCCTGGCCAGGGCTCGTCGGACAATGTCTCCCGCGGCGAACACACCGCCTGAGGTCACGCAGAGCACGGCATCGTTTTGCATCCCGAGGGCCCTCACCACGCTCGCCGCTGCAAGGCCGAGCTCGGCTCCTGCGCGACGAAGTATGCGCCGCGCCACGCGGTCTCCTTTGCGCGCCGCTTCGGCTACCAGCACGGCCAGCCCGGCTATGTCAGTTCTTCCGAGGCCCTTGCGGTATGTCAGCTCCACCAGATCGTCAGGCGAGGCTATCTTGAAATGCTGCAGGACGCCCTCGGAGAGAGCCGTGGGGTCGCCCCGCCCGTCGTTCGCCCTGACCACGGACGCGAGGGCCTGGCGTCCGATGTCGTACGCGCTGCCCTCATCGCCCAAGACGTACCCCCAGCCGCCCGCCCGCGCTCTCTCGCCCTTCGCGTTCATGCCGAAGGCTATCGATCCCGTGCCAGCTATCACCACCACGCCCGGCTGGCCCAGCGTGCCCCCGGCGAGCGCTATAGCGGCGTCGTTGTCCACCACGACCCTGCCTGCTATGCCGGCACTTTGCAAGAGGCCTGCCACCGCTTCGCGGTCGCCGGACCTGTCCACGCCTGCGGCGCCCACGAATGCGACGTCAAAGGGCTCATCTCCAGCAGGCAGCAGGCTTCGCGCCTTGCCGACCGCGGCGAGAATCTCGGCTTTCGCGCCCGCAGGTCCCGAAACCTGATAGTTGGCCGGGCCCGCCCACGCTCGCGCGAGCACCTCGCCGTGAACCGTCCCCACCATGCAATCTGTCTTCGTGCCACCCGCATCTATCGCGACGATGAGCCCCATGTCGCCCCTCCTGGCCCCAAGTGAGGGTTCGTTGGCTCCTTCCAGCTTGCCAACATCTGGCAGGTTGCCGGTGTTGCGCTTTCTCTTTGAGTCACCGGCAACCCCTCCTGAAAGTCGGGAGCATTTCTGCGCTCTGACTTAGCTCAAGTGCCTTCCGTACGTGGCCGCCTGACGCCTCCAGAAGCCTCTCGGCCTGCTCTCTCGCGACTCCCGCTTTCTGCATGACGATTGCCGTCTTCGCGCATCCGCCAGACGCCGCAAGGAGCCGCCGGGCCTCGTCGCGGCCGACCCCCGTGGCAGCCATGATGATCCTCGTTGCTCGGTCAACGAGCTTTCTATTGCCGGGCCTGACATCAACCATGAGGTTTCCGTACACCTTGCCGAGCCGCACCATGCTGGCGGTGGTGAGCATGTTGAGCACCATCTTCTGGGCTGTGCCCGCCTTCATGCGCGTCGACCCGGTTATCACCTCAGGCCCTGTGACCGGCTCGATGGCCACGTCAGCCGCCGACGCTATCGGGGACCGGTTCGCGCACACCACAGCCACGGTGGCGGCCCCTCGCGCCCGCGCCTCCCTGAGCGCGCCGAGCACGTAAGGCGTGCGCCCGCTCGCCGATATCCCGACCACGACGTCGCGCTCCCCCACCGAGTTCCTGGCCACATCCGTCGCGCCCAGGGCCGCGTCGTCCTCGGCGCCCTCCGTAGCGCTCCAGGCGGCGTCAGGCCCCCCTGCGATGATGGCCTGTACCGTACCGGGATCCATCCCGTAAGTGGGCGGGCACTCCGACGCATCGAGCATCCCGAGGCGTCCGCTGGAGCCGGCGCCGATGTATATGAGCCGTCCGCCCCGGCTGAGGCGGTCGACTATGAGGTCCACCGCCCTCGCGATGTGGTCAAGCTCGGCCTCCACGGCAAGGGCAACTTTCTTGTCCTCGTCGTTGATGAGCTTCACAATGTCCAGCGTGGACAGGAGATCGATGTCCGCGCTTCTGGGGTTTGATTCCTCCGTTGAGAGTCCTTCGAATTCGTCCTGCGTGTCCATGGGCATCCTCCATTGGAACCTCCGCTTGTCAAATCGTCAAAGGTGCGTCTTCCATGTGCTCCAGAGCGTGTCCCGAACGTCAGGGGTTACCTCGACGCCCGCAAGGTCGAGAGCTAAGAGCACCGCGCCCAGCACGGGCGGGTCCTTGAGCAGAATGAACTCGGCCGCCGGGAACTCCCCCAGGACCCGCGCCTTGAGCGTGGCGGTCATCACGGGGTCGTCGTCGTTTGCGAAGACCCCGCCCGATAGCACGATCCTCACCGTGTCATTCGGCGGGAACAGCTTGCGCAGGGCGGCGAGTATCGCTATGGCAAGCTCCTCGCCCACCTCCCGCAGGATGTCGCGTGCCACCTCGTCGCCGCGGCGCGCGGCCTCGAACACGAGGGGAGCGAGGAACGCCACATGCACCCGTTCATCGGACCCAGGGTAGAACCGCTCCACGAGGTCGTCCAGGTTCTTGAGGTGAAGCTTCTCGCAAAGCATGTCATAGAGGACCGTAGGCTTGCCGCGGCCATCCTGGCCGCGCGTAGCCATGCGCACAGCGAGCATGCCTATGTGGTTCGCCCCGGCGCCATCCCCGAACATGTACCCGAGCCCGCCCACTTGCACCCGCCTGCCTTCCCGGTTGAACCCGATTACGTTCGTGCCGGTGCCGCAGACAGCCACCACACCCACACCGTCGCCAGTGGCGGCCCTGAGCGCTATCGTTGCGTCGTTCTCCAGGCCCATGCGGAGCGCCGGGTTTATCTCGGTCAGGAACTTCTCTATGATGGCGAAGTCCGCAGGGCGGTCGGCCCCTGCCATCCCGTAAAAGGCGGCCTTGAGACCCCCCGCCGTGACGCCCGCCGCCTCGAGCGCAAGGTCGATGGCTTTCTTCACCTGCCATTTCGCCAGGTCAACGCCGATGGCCTGGAAGTTGCCCGGCCCGGCCTTCCCTGCCCCGACCACATGTCCCGCAAGATCGCTCACAAGCGCGAGAGTCTTCGTGCCCCCTGCATCAACGCCCACCACGTAACTCATTGCCCCGCCTCCTCCCCGGCCCAGGCCGCCTCGCCCCTCGTGCCGCCGCCGGCTCCTCCACGAGCGAGGGCGGGCGCCGACGCCCGGTCCCTGAACGGCCCCTCGGCGAGCGCTTTCCAGTACTCGGGCCTGTCCGAGATGGCGTCGTACGAGAACAGCACCACACCCGCAGCCCTGAGGCACCTCGCCGCATCGATCTTCTCGATGCAGCCCGCCGGGTCCTCCAGCATGTTGTAGGCACCAACGCCCGCGAGCACACGCCCCCAGCCGGGGGCGGCCTCGACCGCGTCGCGCACATACTTGGCGAAGCGCTCTCCGTCAGACGTATATGCCATCGGAACCACGAAGTCAACGATGCCCCGGGAAAGCCAAGCCTTCCAGTCCTGCAGCCTGTGCTCGGCCGCGTCGGCCGCGTCGGGGAACACGGCGCACGACACCGCCACACCAGGCTTCACCCGTTTGACGTCCTCGTACACGCGCCGGACGACCTCGGTGACCTGGTCGCTGCGGAACGCGTTCCACTTCGCCATAAGCTCGCGGTACAGTGCTTCCCCTGCCTCCTCTCCCTTGCCTTCCAGCGCCTTCGGGCCTTTTGCAAGGTCCAGGGGGTCATACCCCGCAAGACCATGAAACGCGGCCCTGGCCACACGTCCGTACCCGAACCTTGGCGATGGGTATCTTATGTAGTCGAAGTGGACCCCGTCCACGTCGTAATTCCGGACGACCTCCATAAAGACGTCATGGACATACGCCTTCACACCCTCTATCGCAGGGTCGAGCATAGGCGAAACAAGCTCGCCCTGGGCCATCTCCGGGGTGTAATCGAGCGTCGAGACGCCCGCCTCGTCAACGAGCGCCCACTCGGGGTGCCGGGAGAGCACGTGCTCCGGCTGGTACTCCCGGCAGCCGAGCCTTCCGACAGTGAACGCGTTGATCCACGCGTGCACCTGGAGGTCGGCTGCGTGAGCCCGCTCGATGCAGAACGCGAGCGGGTCGAAGCCCTCCTCGACGTCCGGCATCCTCGGCACCATGCTGCTTGTGTAATACGCCTCACCGCGCCCGTTCACCTGCACGAACAGAGCGTTGAAGTTGTTCCTCGCGGCGAGGTCCACCATCTTCTCCACCGATTCCCGAGTTGCCATGCTCGTGCGGACCACCCACAAGCCCCTCACCTCATGCCCCGCGACCCACGTCACGTCCGCCCGCGGCCTCATGGAAACGCACACCGCCCCTCCCACAATGAAAATGGCAACAGCAACGCAGGCCCGACGATGTTCCGGGCCTGCGCTCTCAAGCTTTGCAGAAAGCCTCTTGAGGAATGCGAGGAGACCATCGAGGGCGTGCCGGCACGCCTCAAAGAAATGCACGGGCCGGCCCCGGATTGGCATACCCTCTCCCACGTCTCATTTTCCTCCTCCGGGTCACACGTGCGGGCTAGCTATCAACTCAGAGACTACAGCCGTTCTTCGACAACATTTGGGTCAGACCTCGGGCCTCTCCAGCTCCATCCGGACCTTTCCGCGAGACCGGAGGAAGTCCATGATCCGCCCGACGCTGGTATTGAGCACGAGGTCTTCCGTGAGGCCAGCGCGCTGCACAAGCTCTATCGCGGCGTCGAAAACCCCCACCCGCGACGCGTGATGGGCGTCGCTGCCGATGACCACGGTTACGCGGTGTGCGGCCGCAAGCTCGGCGAACCGGAAACAGTTGTCCCGGCTGTCCAGCCTGACGATGGTGAGGGACGAGTTGTTAATCTCGAGGAGCTTGCCCAGGCGCTTCGCGGCCCGCACGATCTCCTCGATGTCCACCTGAAAGGCCGGGTTCCCGGGATGGGCGATGGCGTCCACGTAAGGGTTCTCCATGGCGCCTATCATGGCCCTGGTGTTCTCCTCGACCGTCCCTCCGTCATAACCCGTGCCAACGTGAAACCCGGCGAGCACGAACTCCAGCTTTTTCAGGGCACGATCGGGAAGGTCCAGCTCGCCGGCGGGGCTGATTATGTTGGCCTCAACTCCCTTGAGGACCTCCACTCCGGCGATGGTGGCCGGGACAACTCTCAGGTTGCCGAAGTAGTATCGGTGCGGCCCGCCCGGGATGTTCGGCCCATGGTCGGTGATGGCGATCATCTCGAGCCCAGCATCGCGGGCGGCGCGGGCCATCTCGTCGATGGTGTTGTATGCGTGTCCGCTTGCAACGGAGTGGGTGTGAAGATCAGCAACGAGCCGCATTTCCGGGTCCTCCCAGGCGATCTCTATACAGCGTATCGCAGCGGCGCACCCTGGTGCGCTCCAAAGAGCAATTCAACGCCGGGAAGCTGATCCCTGCTTTGCGGCGAACGCTGCCGGATCGATATCCGGGAACACCGCATCTATGGCCTCGATCTCCTCGAGGTATCTGATGGTTTCCGGCATGGCGGCGGCTCGTTCAAGGGCGTCGAGGAGCCGCGCGAATCTATACCTGTGCTCAAGGAACCGCCGCGAGGCGTAGTCAGCCGCCTGCTCCGTCGTCACGAGGAACGGCCAGTCGCTGCTCTGAAGAAGCAGCGCCTCGCGAGCTGCCTGACGGATGAGCCGTTCCTCAAGACCTGAGGTGCGGCCATCGAACAAAGGTCGAGCCTGGCCGCGGATCGGTCGCTCTGCGCGGTCTCTGCCATCTCCCGCGGGCCGCAGTGCTGCCGCGATCCTCTCTATCTCGACTTCAGCGCTGTGGATCTCGTCCCACATCCAGCCGGTGGCCTCGTTGTCCCAAATGTAGTGGCCCCCTCCCATGCCCCACGAGCTTTCCACAAGGTCTATTTGGCCTACCGGTGGGTGATTCTCAAGGTACCCGGCTGCGGTTGTAAGCTCCACGCTCTCGCTGCGGGCAAGGCCCTCAAGAACCCATCGGAGCCAATCCAACCCCTCCATCCACCAATGCCCGAAAAGTTCGACGTCGAACGGCGCCACGATGACACCATGCTTCCCCGTATCCCTGTGAAACTCTCCGAGAAGCCTCTCCACGAGGGCGACGAAGTGGTCCGCGTGCTCCTTTGCTCGACCCAGGGCGGCTTCCGGCTGGTAGATCTCCTTGGCGCCGAGGTCCACAAGCCTGCTGGTGACCTTCCAGTAGCGAAATCCGGAAGTGAAATCACGCTTGTGAAACTCCCGGTAGTTTCCATCCCCGGGATAGCCCCATTCGGACGACCACACCTGGAGGGCCGTTCGCTCGTTCCGCCCGAGGACCAGAAGGCCGCTACCGGACACCGAGTACGGCAGATACGTGGTGAAACCGGGCCTGGAAGGAATGTACCTGGGTACGGGTTGCCGTTGCGGGAACCTCGCTCCGTACATGCCGACCGGCGTCCCGCCCTGGATAGCGTGGGAGTCCACGAAGAAGTGCCTGATCCCCATGGCCGCAAGGACGCCATCGATGCCGGTGTCCCCGAAGGCAGACCCGGGCGGGCTGATGGCCGAGTCGCGGGGGCGGTATCCGCATTCGGGCAACCATATCCCCACCGGCCTTCTCCCGAAGCAACGCTCGTAGGTGTCGCACCCGATCTTCACCTGGGCGTGGACTGACGATTCTCTTGCAAGGAGCGGCAGGTAAGCGTGGGTTGCGGCGCCTGCCACCAGCTCGATGTGGCCTTCGTCCTGAAGGGAACGGAAGGCCGCGACGATGTCGCGCCTGTACCTTTCATGGAAGCTGGTCCGGACCTTCTCGTACCGGTCGCGGTAAAACTTCGCAAGGTCGCGAAGGCGTCCCTCGCTCTCCGCCTCGAACCTTGTGATGTCGCCTTCGGCGGCGGCGATCTTCGTTTCCACGTACTCGTCGAAGCGAAACAGCATGTACGGGTCCTGAAGCTGGTCGAGCAGCACCGGCGTAAGTCCGATGGTAAGCTTCGCCGGAACGCCACCTTTCACGAGATCCGAGATGATGTCAAGGAGCGGGATGTAGGTCTCGGCCATCGCCTCGAACACCCACTCTTCACCGAACGGCCACACCCCGGCTTTCCGGCAGTACGGCAGGTGGCTGTGGAGCACGAACACGAACGAGCCTGTTGACACAATGGCCCCTCCTCACCTGGACTCTATTTAGTTTGGGCGCCGGTGCGGCCTGCTATTCGGAGGCGCGGCGAGTCGCGGCACGGCACGGTGTGGGACGGCACGGCGTAAGACGGTGCGGCACCACGCACGCGCAGCACGATGCGATACAATGCATGGTGAGGTACGCCGAGCCTGCACCGGTTACCGTTTCTGGCAAATCCACACAGCAGCCCTCGAATAAACGCCCACAGCGCAAGGGATATTATTACAGAGATGTGCCGGAGCACGTCTGGAAGCTGATTGCCTGACAAGGCTTTGCGATGTAATGATTGCCGGGAGGTAGCCGGGGTGGCGGCCATAATTGACGAGACGAGATCATCGGGCGAAAACGTAAGCCAGTCTATCCTTGGTGAGGAGATCAGTGGAAAAACGATCGCTCGCCGGGAAGTGGAGGAGGTCCGTCTCCCGAAGAGCGCATCGGAGCTTCGCATCGTGGAGACAAGAGAAATCAACCTCGCCGAGGACATGGCCCACGCCGCCACCCACCCTATGTACACGACCGGGACAGAGACGGAGTACGAGCTTCCGCAGGGCTACGGTAACACCAGGGTGGTCCTCATGGTGCGTGATCCGTTCTGGCTCCACGCTTACTGGGAGATCGCCCAGGACGTATCGGAGACCGTGACCGCGGCGCTGGGCCCCGATGGGTGGCGCCTCGGCAGAAAGACGCTCCGCGTGCACGACGTGACCGATGTCGACTTCGACGGAACCAACGCCCATCGCACCTTCGACATCGATATCAGCAACGGTGCCAACAACTGGTACATCAACGTGGAGCGCCCGAACAGATCGTACTGCGCCGAACTGGGCATGGTGGGCCCCGACGGCCGGTTCGTGCTCCTTTCCAGGTCCAATGTGGTCCGGACGCCCCGGGCCGGCCCGTCCGAGGTCATCGACGAAGAGTGGATGACCATCTCTGCCATAGAGCGATACTACCCGCATCCGGGGCGGCTCCCCTCCTCCCCAGAGATGGTCTCTGCCGGACTGGAGCACATGGCGCTGGAGATGGGGTCAGGTTTTGTCGCAGGGATCGCAAGCCCAGGGATGGGAGTGGCCGCTCCCGAACGAAAGGTCTTCTGGCTGAATGCGTCGGTTGAGGTCATCATCCATGGCGCCACGGAGCCTGGCTCCACTGTAACAATCCAGGGTTTGCCGGTGAAGCTGCGCCCCGATGGTACGTTCTCCGCCAGGTTCCATCTGCCCGACGGTGAGCAAATCGTTCCCATTGAAGCCGTATCCAGGGATGGTAGTATGAGGCGGTCCGTTACGACGACGCTTGCCCGCAAGACCTGGTGAGTCTACCAAATGTAAAGCATAAGCAGGGAGATGAGACCGGAATATGGCTCACGAAAAGGGTTATCTTGCGCTTGTGCTGCACGCGCACCTGCCATACGTAAGGCACCCGGAGCACCCCGACTTCCTTGAGGAGACGTGGCTCTTCGAGGCCATAACGGAGACGTACATCCCGCTCATCAAGATGTTCCAGGGCCTTGTGCGCGATGGTGTGGACTTCCGGATCACCATGTCCATCACCCCGCCCCTCGCGTCGATGCTCCTCGATCCGCTCTTGCAAGAGCGATACCTCCGCCACATCGGAAGACTCATCGAGCTCGCGGAGAAGGAGGTGGAGCGCACGAGGTGGCTCCCGGAGTTCAACGAAAACGCCCGGATGTACCGGGACCGGTTTTGCGAGGCCCGTCACATCTTCGAGGACGTGTACGGGCGCAACATCCTTACCGCATTCAAGGAGCTTGAAGCCCAGGGACGGCTGGAGATCATCGCCTCCGCGGCAACCCATGGGTATCTTCCGCTGATGGAGGTCTGTCGGGAAGCTGTGGGTGCTCAGATCAGTATCGCCACGGATTTCCACAGGCGAGCCATAGGCAGAAGGCCAATCGGCTTCTGGCTCCCTGAGTGCGGGTACAACCCGGGGGACGACTGGTTCCTGAAAGAGGAGGGCATCAGGTACTTCATAACCGACGCCCACGGTGTGCTCTTCGCATCGCCCAGGCCCAGGTACGGGGTCTTCGCCCCCGTATACTGCAAGTCAGGGGTCGCCGCGTTCGGGCGCGACATGGAGTCGTCGAAGCAGGTATGGAGCGCGCGCGAGGGCTACCCGGGGGACTACGACTACCGCGAGTTCTATAGAGACATCGGCTACGACCTGGACTACGACTACATCCGCCCATACATACATCCGAGCGGGACGCGCATCAACACAGGGATAAAGTATTACAGGGTCACCGGAAAGACCCACGACAAGCAGCCTTACGACAGGCAGCGGGCCGTCGAGAAAGCCGCCATCCATGCCGGAAACTTCATGTTCAACCGGGAGAAGCAGATAGAGTATCTTGCTTCCGTGATGGACCGCAGACCCATCGTCGTGGCCCCATACGACGCGGAACTCTTCGGCCACTGGTGGTTCGAGGGGCCGGAGTGGCTGAACTTCCTCATAAGAAAGATCGCGTATGACCAGAAGACCATCGCCCTCATCACTCCCGGCGATTACCTCGGCATGTACAGGCGCAACCAGGTGTCCACCCCGTCCCTGTCGAGTTGGGGATACAAGGGCTATAACGAGGTGTGGCTCGAGGGGTCCAACGACTGGATATACCGGCACCTGCACAAGGCCGCCGAGAGGATGGTGGAGCTCGCCCGGGCCTACCCGGCCGCCGATGGCCTCCTGCGTCGCGCCCTGAACCAGGCGGCACGGGAGCTTCTTCTAGCTCAGAGCAGCGACTGGGCATTCATCATGAAAACCGGCACGATGGTGGCGTACGCGGTGCGCAGGACGAAGGAGCACGTGTGGCGGTTCACCAGGCTCTACCATGACATACGCAACAGCACCATCGACGAAGCGTGGCTCGCGGATATCGAGTACCGGGACAACATCTTCCCTCAGATCGATTATCAGGTTTACGCCGGCGGGACGCGCACGCCGGCCGCGGCAGCCGCTGCCGCCGGTCCGGCGGCAGCGGCAGGCACATGACCCGTCGAAGCACGGAGCTACCCGGCTATACCCGGCTATGTGGCTCTGATCTCATTGATCTTGGCCATGTACATCTCCCGGAGGGTTTCCGCGTCAGCGGGCGTGGAGGCCTCGCTGTACACGTGGAAGAGCGGCTCCTCCGAGTCCGGCAGGATGAGCGCCCAGCCGGTGTCATGGTATACCTTGATCCCGTCGATCAGCTCCACCTTCTCGCTACTCACCTGCTCGATCAGCATGCGCATGACCTTACCCTTATCTTCCCACGGACACTCCACCGTGCGTTTGCTCATGTAGAACCGCGGCACCATCGAAAGCAGCGACGAGAGGCGCACGTTCTCCGTGGCCATGACCTCGAGGATCTTCGCAAGGGACAGGAGCGCGTCGAAGGCCGGCTGGAAGCCCGGAAGCTCTTTCTCGCCGATGAGGATCTTCTCCTCGATCACCTTCTCCATAACCGATCTCGGGTTCGCCCGGGTGCGGACCACGCGGCCGCGGTAGCTTCTCGCCATCTCCTCGATGATCCTCGGCGCCGTCACCGGGACGGCCACAGTGGCGCCTTCCCTGGACTTGAGAATGAGGAGGGACATCAGGGCGCAGAACATCTCCTCGGAGACGCCCTTGCCCTGCTCGTCCACGAGGAGAAGCCTCTCGGCGTTGGCATCCACGGCTATGCCGAGGTCGGCGCGGCTCGAGATCACAGCCTTCGAGAGGAGCGAGAGAGAGTCAAGCATCTCATAGTGGTTTCTCGGCCTGGCAGCCGCAGCGTTATCGGGATTCAGAGCCAGCACCTCGCACCCGAGGGCGTCGAGGAGCGTCGGGAGGAGAAGGGACAGGTTCCCCGGGTCGAAGTCCACGACTACCTTGAAGCGTCGGGCCCGCACCGTGGCGACAGACACCGCCTTGAGGAGGCCGTCCAGGTACTGCTCGACGACCCGCGTGAGAAAGGCGACCTCGCCGATGTCCTCGATATCCACGCGCCTGAAGTCCTCGCTGAAGAAGGCGTTCTCGATCTTGCGCTCCATGGACCTATCGATGTTGATGCCCTTCTCGTCCAGGAACTCGATAAGCCCGATGTTCGGGTCGTAGGGCGAAAGCCTCACATGGAGACCGCCCGGGACCCCCAGGGCCGCGACGGCGTAGCGGGTGACGGAGGTGGTCATGCGCCCGAGGTCATACACGTTGGTGCCGCTGGAAAGGAGGCCCGCCGTTATGGCGCGCTTTAGCATCCGCGAAGGCTTGTACGCGTCGGAGCTTACCACGATGGCCCGCTTCTCGCCGAGGCAGGCGCCGTATGCGGCGCCCAGCTTCGCGGCGAATTCGGGGGTAAGTTCGAGGTTGAGAAGGCCGGATACACCGTACGACCCGAAGAGCCTCCTGGACCACTTCGCGCCCCAGACGAGGCTGGTGGTGATGGTGGTGCCAGCGTCGATGATCTTATCGGGCCATATCTTCACGCCGGGTTTGATGATGCTGCGCTCGCCCACGGAGCAATCGGCCCCGACCACAGACCCCTCGAAGAGGGCGGTCTTCGCCTTGATGCTGGTCCTCGAGCACACTATGGCCCCGCGCAATTCGGTCTCCTTGCCCACGTAAGAGTTGTTCCAGATGATGCTTCTCTTCACCGATGCCCCCTCGTTAAGGAGGTTCTGGTGGCCGATGACGCTGCCGTCCCCCACCTCAGCGTTGCGCTTCACGCGGCAGCAATCCCCGATTACAACGGGCGGTATGAGCCGCGCGTTCGGGTGGATCTCCGCTCCTTGTCCGATGTATACGCCCTTCTCCACCTCCTCGCCGGGTATGTCCACCCTGGCCCGGCCCTCCAGGATGTCATAGTGGGTCTGGCGGTACTGCTCGATGGTCCCGATGTCGCTCCAGTAGCCGCTCGCGACGTACCCGAAGAGGGGCAGCTTTCTCTTGAGGACGAGCGGGAACAGGTTCTTGCTGAAGTCGAACTCCTGCCCGAAGTCGAAGAAGCCCAGCACATCGGGCTCGAGCACGTAGATGCCGGTGTTCACGGTATCGCTGAACACCTCGCTCCAGCTAGGCTTCTCAAGGAAGCGCAAGATGCGCCCGTCGTCATCGGTTATCACGACACCGTACTCGAGCGGCGTGGGCACCCGCGCCAGGACGATAGTGGCGATGGCGCCCCTGGCCCTGTGAAACTCCACCGCCTCCGCAAGGTCGAAGTCGGTCAGGGCATCGCCGCTTATGACGAGGAACGTGGAGTCAAGGTGCTTTTCACACGCCTTGACGCTCCCGGCCGTGCCAAGGGGGACATCCTCCACGGCGTAGCGCATGCTGACCCCGAAGGACTCGCCCGTGCCGAAATAATCCTGGATCACATCCGGCATGTAGTGGAGCGTGGCGTAGACGTCGGTGAATCCGTGCTTGCGCAGGAGGCGCACGATGTGCTCCAGGATGGGCCGGCCCACCACCGGCACCATGGGCTTGGGCTTGTCGCATGTGAGCGGACGAAGGCGCGTGCCCTTTCCGCCAGCCATCACCACGGCTTTCATCTCATTCGGACCTCCCAACCAGGCAATACTGTGGGCACCCGGCACCGAGCACCGGGTCAGAGACTACTGCTTCCCAGGAAGATCCCCTTAGGGTTCAGTGCACACCTTCCGGCACCAGGTAGCGCGAGTAATCCTGAGGCGTCTCGGCGGCCTGCGCGAACCAGCGAGGCCCTGCCACGGCCCAGGGGCTTGCGCGGTAGGCGGCGAGGACCTCATCATACACTGCCCTTGTCCTGTCCGCTATTACGTCCCAGTTGAACCGCTCCTGAACCTCTCGATGGGCAGCTGCGCGGATGCGCTCGCACAGCCTGTTGTCGTCGCCGAGGAGAGTGAGGATGTTGTCCGCAAGAGAACCGGGGTTTGACACCCAGGCTTTCATGCCGGTGATGCCGTGGCGCACGACCTCTCCGAGCCCGCCGGTATCGGACACCACCACCGGCACGCCACACGCCATGCCTTCGAGCGCGGTGATCCCGAACGGCTCGTAGAGGCTGGGCACGACCGCGACGTCGGCGCACTTATACAGGCGGTTGCGCGTCGCGTCGTCCACGAAACCGGCAAAATAGATGCGCTGGTAGATTCCAAGCGACTGTGCGAGGTGCCTGAGGTAGGAGTCAGCCGGCCCCTTTCCGGCTATGACAAGCTTGGCCTTATCGTAGTAAGCGAGGACCTTCGCGAAGGCCTCGATGAGGACGTGGACCCCCTTTTCGTGGACAAGCCTTCCGATGAAGAAGATCATCTTCTCGTCAGGCGCGGCCCACCGGGACCGGAACGCAGCAAGGTCCTCGCCCTCGGGAACCGCGAACCTCCTGGGGTCCACCCCGTTTGGGATCACGTGTACCTTGTCAGCGGGGAACTGGAAGACCCATGAGAGCTCGCCGCGCATGTACTCGCTGCAGCATATGACGCGCCATGCCTCAAAGCCAAGCCACCACTCGACGCTGCTGATGTACCGCTGAAGGTCGTTGTGGAGCCCCCAGTTGCGGCCGTACTCGGTCGCGTGAATCGTGGCGACGAGCGGGATCCTGAAAGCGTGCTTCAGCGTCTTCGCGGCGTAGGCCACGACCCAGTCGTGAGCGTGCACGAGGTCAGCCCCTTCGGCCGCCCGGGGGATGGCGCGCTCCAGGAGGTTCAGGTTCATCTGCATGACCCACGTGACGAAATCGGGCGGGGACGGGCTGCCGAAGGGCACTCTGAAAACCCTGACGCCCGAGTCGTCCTCGACCTCTTCGGTGCCGTCGGCGGCGCAGGTGACGAGGTCTACGTGCACGCCCTGTCTTACGAGAGCCTTCGAGAGATCTTCAACGTGCCGGGCGATCCCCCCAACTATCCTCGGCGGGTACTCCCACGAAAGCATAAGAACACGCATCTCGTCCCCTCCCATTCCTCATCCTGGGAACTTGTGCCATGTTCTTATGATTCGCGGCTTCAGCACAAATTATCCGTGGTGGAACGCATGGCCCATGACCTGGGCAAGCCTCGACCGCGCAGTGAAACAACCTGCGGCCGCGTTCGCAAGCTCCACCTCAGCATCATGGACGGCAGCTATGGCCTCCGCGACGTCCTGGTAGGTTGCGGCCCCGAGCCGGTACTTTTCCTGGGCGGCGTCGAGCGCAAGCCTCGCGCGCTCGAGCCCCGACCTCGCCAGCGAGAGCGCCGCTTCCGCCTCGACGAGCGCGTAATACGCCTGTGTGACCTCGAGCACTATGGTCGTCTTCGTGGCTTCCAGCTTCTCGCGCGCGGACGCCACGGCGTCCCGAGCCGCCTTCACGGCGGCTTCGGCGCCGAGGTCGCGGGTGATGGTCTTCGTGAGCTGTATGCCTATGTTCCATGAGCCGTCGTCTTTCGCGCCCCCAACCAGCGACACCGAGGGGAGGAGCGCCTCGCGGGCGGAAGCAATCTCCGCCTCCTGGTCGCGGAGGTCTGCCTCGGCCAAGGCAGGCTCTCTGCGACTTTCCAGAGCCTCCTTCACGCACGCCTCGAGTTCGGGAAGTTTCCCGGGCACGTAGTCGCCGACAGGGGCGAGGCTCACGGGCATCTCAAGGTCACGGCCGATAGCCCTGTTGAAGTTCATATCTGACAGGGTGACTGCATGTCTGGCCGCGTCCAGCGCGACTTCGGCCGCTGTCACGCGTTGCCTCGCGTCGAGCACGTCAAGCCTGCTCGCGTTGCCTTGCTCGAACCTGGCTTCGGTGGCTGCCAGGTGTTGCTTCACCCTCTCAAGGTTCATCTCCGCCGCCTCGAGTTTGCGTCTATCCCGCAGGACCGCGTAGTACGCCGCCTCCAGCGTGGCCCGGGCCTTCTCTCGCGCCTGCTCCAGGGCGAACGAGGCACACCTCACCGCCGCCATCGCGGCGCGCACCTGGGCGTCAATCGAGCCGCCGCTGGCCATCCCGGCGGCTGCCCCGGCACCGCCTGCCGGGGACAGTCCCGGCCCCAGAATCGGGCACGACCCGCTCAGGCTCCAGCCGAGGTCGGCATCTGGCTCCCCGGACGCCCTTTGGAGATACGTCCCGTCGATGGAGAGGGTGATCCGCGTCTCACCGATGGGTAGATGAACATCCAGGCCCAGCGTCGAGAGAAGCCGCATCCCCTCGGGCTCCGGCACCGGCACCGATGGGACCAGCGCGGAGGACGCCAGGTTCGGAGCCCGCGAGATCTGCGCCGGAACGGCCCGGAGGGTTATCGTGGGGCGCCTGAGGGCCTCGGCGGCCGCAAGGCGCGTCCGTGCCAGCTCCAGAGCCCTCTCGGCCGCGGCGACCTCGGGGCTCGCTGCAAGCGCGAGGGCAATCGCATCGTCGAAATTGAGCGCCTCAGCGGCGGGCGCGGCCGCACTGGCCCCGCCGGCCCCATCAGCCGTACCGTCCGCGACAGGCGCGAGAGCCGTGGAATAGACGCATGTCGTGACTGCAAGCGCGGCCGCCGCCATGATGACCCGCCTGCGCCTGCGTATGCTGCGCATTACGGTTACGCATTTCGAAACTCGCATTTCCAGCCCCCCTATTCAGCTCCGTCGGCAGGATAGCCCACGTAGTTCTCGTAGCGCAGGCGGGCGGTATTGTAGTTCATGACGGCCTGGAGCGCCCCCAGCTTTGCCTCGGTCAGGTCGACCTGCGCGCCCAGGAGCGAGCTCGCGATCTCCATCCCGTACTCATAGCGCAGCTTCATCACCCTGTAATTCTCCTCCGCCTGTTCCGCGGCGGCGGCCGCTATCTTCATCGCCTCCTCCGCCCCGCGCACGGCGAGGTACAGGCGCCTCGTCTCAACATAGACGGCCCGTCTGACCTCTTCAATCTGTATCCGAGCCTTCTCGAGGCTGTTCTGGTTGAGACGCTTCGTGAGCTCCGGCGTATAGTCATTGTCGGAGAATTTCACCTCGAGCTCCGCGATCTCCAGCGCCTCGCGCGCCTGCACGATCTCCGGCCTGCTTTCCAGAGCAAGCGCCAGGCCTTTCTCAAAGTCCACGTCGCCCTTAACCGGAACGGCAGAGTCCACGGCAACCACACGGGCCCCGAGATCGATGCCGAGCACCTGCTTTAGCCCCAGCGCCGCCATCTCGAGATCGTTCTGGGCCGACCGCACGTCAGACGAGGCACGCGCAAGCTGAATCTCTGCGGCCAGGACCTCGAGCTTGCTTGCAAGCCCGGAGTCGAATTTCAGTTTCACGATGCGGAGGTTCTCCTTAGCCTGCTCCTCCGCTTTCTGCCGGATCGCCAGCCTCTCCTGAGCAGCCACCAGCGCGTAGTAAGCGCTATCGACGTCAAGCATGAGGCCTTGTCGTTTTGCAGCGAGAGCCCTCGCAGCGTTCTTTCGCGCATTCTCCGCCCTCTTCGCGGCCACCACCGAGGGTCTCACAAGCCCCTCGGCGCGCGTTATGTCAAGCTGTATCTTCGCGGCCTCGAAGTCCAGCCTCGCCGCCGCGTAAGACCCATTGTGCTCGATCGCGAGCTTGCGCGCATCCTCGATGCTGAGCTTGAGCTCCTCGTCGGCAGCGGCGACCGCGTGCGGCGCCACCCCTATGTAGAGCACAGCCGCCACTGTCACGGCCACGGCCACGAGGTATGGCAGCGTCTTTCGTCTCGCCTGCGTGCTTCTGTCCAATGTTCGTCCCTCCCAATCGTGCCTGCGCCTGCAGGTGCATGCAGGTGTATGCCGGGTTCGTTCTCCATGAGTATTAGACGAGGGAGTGGGGCAAAACCTTTCACCCGGGTGAAAATAATCGTTTGTGACAGCGCAGGGCCCGGGATATAATGGTAAGCGAGGGGTGAAGGCATGTCTATCGACGCGGTCCTCGACGAGAACGCCCAGGGCGTGTTGAGGTCACTCGCTGCAGCGGGAGTAGCAGAAGGCTTCTACCTAGCTGGAGGCACAGGCCTTGCCTTACAGCTTGGCCACAGGAGATCCCTTGATCTCGATTTCTTCCAGGTCAGCACACACGAAAAGCTAGCCTTCCGAAAAGTCGCTGCGGACATCGACAGCATCTTCGGTGCGAGGCGCGCCAGGCTCACGCTCAGGCAAATAGACCAGGCAAGCTGGGACATCGGAGGCACCAAGGTTACATTCCTCGCATATCCCTTCAGACTTCTCTTCCCCCTTGTGCCGGCCGGGTCGCTTTTCCCCGATCTCGGCGGGGTGCTTCTCGCTGCCCCCAAGGAGATTGCGTGCATGAAAGCCTACGCGGTCGGGCGGCGCTCCACCTTCAGAGATTACATTGACCTTTACTTTCTTCTGAAGCTCGGCGTGGTCACGCTGCCCGAGATAGTTGCCAACGCAGCAAGAAAGTTCGTCATCGAGAGCGAAACCGTGTTTTCCCCGAAGCTATTCCTTGAGCAGCTGGTGTATACAGAAGACGTCGAAGACAAGGACGCCTCAGCAGCAATGGTAACTGGTGGCGCCTTGACCCCCCCGGAGGTTGAGGCTTTCCTCCAGGAGCAGGTACGCGAGTTCGTCGATCGCGAGACGAGCCCGAATCAACATGAGGAAGGTCCTGGCAGTAGATGAGACTGCCCGATTCATTAGCAGGCCTATTCCGGAATTATAGTTTCGACGCGCTGGACGACGAACGCCACCGTGGGCTTATCGTTCGTACGGTGCTTGCGTACGGCACGTGGGAACAGATCCTGTGGCTCTTCCGACGTTACGGACGGGACGGGGTGAAAGAGGTATTCGTGGAGGACTACTACGGCCCACGGACCCTGCCTGATGCCACGCGGAGCCTCTGGGAGCTTGTATTCATTGATCACCCGCCGCCCGATGACCCGCACCCGGCCGCACGCTGGCGTTGCCGCCGCGCACGTGGCACCGCACGAGGCGATAGCCTTCAAGGGTCACAAGCTCAGGCTGAGAGATGTCACAGCAAGGTCTGCGCACTTCGCAGCGCGGAGCGAAGCTGCAGCCGGGCCCAAGGGCAGCGAGGTCGGGAACCTCACCCATGATCGGCGTGAGCGGCTTCCTTTCGCCGAGGCGCGGGATGGAGCGTAGAAGCCCCTGTGTGTAGGGGTGCATGGGGTCCTCCAGCACTGCGTCGATGGGCCCCTGCTCCACGATCTGGCCCGCATACATGACCGCTACCTCGCGGCAGAACTCCGCTGCAACCGCAAGGTCGTGTGTCACCAGCACGATCGCTGTGCCGGTGGTCTGGTTGATCTCCCGCATGAGGTCCAGCACCTGGGCCTGAATGGTCACGTCCAGCGCCGTGGTGGGCTCGTCTGCCAGCAGAATCTTCGGCTTGCACGCAAGCGCTATCGCTATGAGGATGCGCTGTTGCATCCCCCCGCTGAACTGGTGCGGATACTCGAGGTGCCTGGTTTCAGGCGATGGAATCCCAACCTGCCGCATGAGGTCGATGACCATCTCCCGCTCCCGCACGCGGCTGCGGCGTGTAAGGCTTGCCGGGAACCCCGGCAGGAACCCGTGAACCCGAAGGGACTCGGCTATCTGGTCCCCCACACGGAACGCGGGGTTGAGGGTGGTCATGGGGTCCTGGAACACCATGGCGATGTCCCTGCCCCGGACCTCTCGCATCTCTCTCCGGCCCAGCCTCATGAGGTCGCGTCCCTCCAATACGACGCTCCCCGCGACCACCCGCCCGGGGCAGGGTACGAGCCGCATTATCGAAAGGAGGGTGGCGCTCTTGCCGCAGCCTGACTCCCCTACGATGGCAAGCACGTCGCCTTCCTTAAGCGTCAGGTCCACGCCCCGCACTGCCTGGACATCGCCCCGGGTGGTGGGGTACACCGTGGACAGGCCGGACACCCGGAGCACAGTGCGACTGCTTCCGCCAGCGGGGCGAACTCCCTCTCTTGGGCTTGCGGGGCAAACCGTGGCGTCTAGGTGAGGATGCATTAGTCCTCGCCCCTCTTCGAGTAGTTGCCGGGTTGCCGGTGTTGCCCTCGGGGACGGCGCCCCAAGCGGGGCGCGCTTCGCCAAAATCCGGCCCGTCCGGCTAGGCAGCCGGATTTTGACACCCCTCGTGCAATCACCGGCAACCCCTCCCAAAAGTCGGGAGCATTTTTGCACCCCCACTTAGTG
>JAAYXB010000033.1 GCA_012516125.1 Bacillota bacterium
GGCGTCAGCGAGGGGGCGGGGGACGGCGGGGGCGGGCGGGTCCTTGCCCGCGAGGGCTTCGGTGGTGGGTTGGCTGGAAGGGATGCGGGGAGCGGAAGTGGTGCGCATGACAGGGACATGCCCGGTGCTGGCTTGCGTGACACTGACGCCCCAGTGGGGAGCTTGCACGGTGGCCAGACGCGGGGCGGTAGCGCGCACTATCTGGAATACACCATAGTTGCCACGAATGGGAACTTGCTCTTGCCGTGCATATTCGAGACCGTTCAGGCAAGAGGGGCGAGGATCGCTTCAGTCTCGCTGAAGAGACCCACTCTCGATGACGTGTATCTCGCGTACACGGGCCGCGCGCTGCGAGACGAGCACGGGAGCAGGGAGGATGCCCGGAGGTTCATGATGGCGATGAGGAGGGTGCGTAGATGAGTTGCCACGGCGAGATCCACGGTGGCGAGACCAACACCGGTGCCGAGACCGGCACAAAGGGGTATGGAGGCGCTGGCGCCGCTCGTGCGAGCGGGTTGAGACGCCAGCACCACCAGCACCACCCGAGTCTGCTGATGCTGCGGTTATCCGACGTTTACTGGGTTTGCTGGCGGGAGATCAAGCGCTTCGTAGGCCAGAAGGTCCGCATCCTCATGACGGTCGTCCAGCCGCTCATCTGGTTGCTGTTCGTCGGGAATACCATGTCCGGGCTGACGAGCAATCCATTTGCCGCGCGTATTCTTGGCGTCAACAACTACCTTGCTTTCATGACCCCGGGGATAATGATCATGACCGCCCTGTTCGGGGGCATCTTTGGAGGCATGAGCATAGTTTGGGACCGGCGGCTGGGCCTTCTCAACAAGATGCTTGCCGCTCCCATTTCGCGTGCGGCGATCCCGCTTGGCAAGATGCTGGCCGCTGGGCTGCAAAGCATGTTGCAGGTCACGATCATCACGGCGATAGCCATGATCCTCGGAGTAAGGTTCGCGTGTGGCGTGCCCGGGTTCCTTCTGATACTGGTGATAGTCTTCCTCTTCAGTTGCGGGCTGTCAGGAATCTCGCTCTCGTTTGCCGCTGTCATCAAGTCGCACGAGACTCTGATGGCGACAGTCAATTTCCTGACTATGCCGATGATGTTTACGAGCAACGCGATGTTTCCGACTGAAGCCATGCCGACATGGCTCCGCACCATCGCGCGCTGGAACCCACTGTCATACGCGGTGGGCCCGATTCGCACTCTGACCACGCGCGGCCTGGTCTGGGGCCAAGTCGTCCCCGGCCTCGTGGCGATGTTCGCCTTCGCGCTGGCGATGTCGGCGATCGCGGCAAGGCAGTTCGAGAGGTCTACAGGTTGACAGCCGGTTTCAGCGTTTGGCTGGCAGCGTCTGGCTAGCGATACGAGGGCTCTGAAGAAGTTCGCTTTTCCGAGGGGTTTAACAGCGGCAGAGGCGACAGTGAGCAGGACCACACAAAAGTCCTGCTCACTGTATAAATGCTTGTTTAATCAATTTCGCTCAAAAAGTTGGTGCCGAAGCCGGGATTTGAACCCGGACGGCCGCAATGGCCACTAGACCCTGAATTTCGCCGAGGCTTTCCTGCTGCGTCCTACCACCTCCATTGTGTCCTGTCTAGTAGGCGTCTAGCAGGCAAAATGAACTCCCCGACTCCTGGGGAGTTCTATCTTTTCCTGTCCTCTTCCATCCTCTCCGAGGCGTCTTCGTTCCCAAGGTCGTTCCCCAGGCTATGGGCACGAACCCACCAGACTTTCACTATACTTACGGAGGCCCGATAGCTTCGGGTTACGCTTCCGGAAAGACGCCTGACTCTCTGCGATTCTGCAGGCGGTGCTGCACCACTTGCGGTTAGGCCGCGTGGGGATGAAGAGCTTCCCGCAATTGCGCCGTGCGCACCGCCTGAACGTTCTGCCTTGCATAAGGTCCAGGAAGGTGAGCAGATAAACCCATCCCAGAAGGGAATTGCACTGCCACCCGAACAGCCACGCCTTCTTCTCGGCGTCGTAAATCGGCCTCGGGTGCGCGCACTCCTGGAGCCACCCAGAGAGGTGTAGTTCTGCTTCTCTGACCGCGTGTTGAGGGTCGCGAAGCACCTCTTCGTCCTCAGCGACGAAACCGGCCTCAACAAGCCTAGCGCGCATCGCCGCCGGTATGTCGTCGCCTTTCGCCACTAGCAAGAAAGCGTATAGGAGCTGGTACTTCTCGGCGGCAAGCCTGAACAGCTCGACAGGCTCACAGAACGAGTGCATATACAATCCCTTGTTGCTCTGTCGGTAAAACTCGTCCCAGATATACCAACCTGAGTGCTCTTCCCTACCCTCCCAGTCTCTTGGTCCCGCCTTATGACTCGCGAAGAGTCCTGCGCCTGCCTTATACCTGTGGACCCTCCACAAGCCGAGGAGACCCCACTTATTCACGAAGCGCAGGACGGCCTCTTCTTTCGACGGATCCAGGTTCACAAGTGCCACGTGTGGGGCGTAATCCTGTTCCGCACTGTCGCGCCCCTTAGGTTGCTTCGCAGGCGCGTTGGCGCGCCATTCCGTTAGCACGTCGTACCACTCAGGTTTCCGATAGGTTCCATCGGCGTTCAACTCAGGGACCGCCACAATACACCGAACGGGAATCTCCGAGACCTCCGGTGGAGCCTCGCGAATCTCATACTTGCACCGCCACCAGTACGTGCCCCACGTGAACGCGGGTTCTGCGTCGCGCGATACGGTTTCTGGGCCTTTGCGTTCGTCCTCGTCCAACCGATCATCCTCTGCTGCTTCCAGCAAATCTTGGTTTCGTGCCATTCGAGCCGCGAGCTTGACGCAGTTCTCCACGTCCTTGGTGCTGCCATACTGACGGGTTTCTAGGTGGTGCACAATAGCTTCGCGCACCCATTTCCGAGGTAACGCGGACGCCTGCTTCCAGACCGCGTTCATAAACTCCTCCTGCGCACTCATGGCACGGATTCCCTCCCCGTTGTTAGACCCTCCACGCGTGTTGGCATAATCGTTTTGTAAGCAGTTTGCGGTTACTCACAGTCTATGCCAAAATCGTCCTTGAGTCAAGAATCAGTTACCCGCCCGGATGTGCGAGACGAAAGCTGTCGAGCTTCCCCGGGCCCATTGGGAGGTATTTGCTTTGGGTCATCCAGATCGGACTTTGAAGCGCCTCAGGCGTCGTGAACGGCATCGAGAGCCATCGCTTCCGACCAGGACGATTTCGCACCGCGACCTGACGCCATGGAATGCCGTGGAAATCCTGGCGGGGCGACGGCGGCAGAGAGATATTCGATTGAACTAAGGGGGGGTGAGTCTTGTGCTGTACCTACGTCAGGAGCGCCAGCGTCGAGGCTGGTCGTTGACCCAGCTTACTGTCAAAACGGGGATTGATAGCGCGGCGCTGAGCAAGATCGAGCGGGGCGTATGGCCCTGCGGCCCGGAGTGGCGGCGCAGGATTTCCGAAGCATTCGACATGCCCGAGGACGCGCTTTTCCAGGAGGTGCCGAGCCGTGGAGAAGAACGACCTGGCAACGCTTGAGCCCGGGCAGCTTCCAGCGGTTCTCAAGGTGCGCGAGGTCGCGGCCTACTTGCGCATGCCGCTGTCGCGCTGCTACGCGCTAATTCAGGCAGGTCAGATACCTTGCCTCCGATTCGGGCGCAGTGTCAGGGTGCCGCGGCAAGTTCTCGTGGACCTACTTACGAGAGTAACCGAACGCGGCGAGCAGTGAAACGACCCGGGCGGAAGCCGGGCGGGAGGTGGTGATATGTCCCTTAACATTGTATCATGCGAGCGGCCCGTCGAGAAGTTCCTGGCACGGCTGGAGCGCGTCCGCGAGACAGGCCCAGGTCGCTGGATCGCGTGCTGTCCTTCACACGAGGACCGCTCGCCTTCTCTGTCAATCCGCGAGAGCGATGACGGGCGAGTGCTGCTTCATTGTCACGCAGGTTGTGCGCCGGAGGCCGTGCTAGCGGCCCTGGGGTTGTCGTGGACAGAGCTGTTCCCTGCCGCAGGGCGAAGGCGAAGCAGGCACCTGACCCCTGTGGAGCGCAAGGCGGCTGCCCGTGCTCAGGCTGAGGCGGAGCTTCGCCGACGCCTCGACGCCGCGTGCGAGGCGCTACACCGGCGGCTCTGCGTTTACGTTCGGGCGATTCGTCTCGCGCTGGACGGCGCGGACCTGGCAACGTACGAGAGGCTGGCGGGTTGGGTCCACACCCTACCTTACCTGGAATATCTCCTGGATAGCCTGGAGGCAGCAGACTTGGAAGCACGGCTCTGGGCGGCGAGGGAGGCGAGAAGATGGCTGCTGACTTAATCAAGCTAGTTGCAGAAGAACTACGGCAACCTGGCGGGGCCGCGCTGGCTGAGGCGCTAGGCGTGGAGGCAGCACTGGAGGACGACCCTCAAGAGGATGATACACCCATCGTTGCCGTCCCGTGGCCTGACCCTCCTGCTCCCGAGGCATTTCACGGCCTTGCAGGCGACATTGTGCGCGCCATCGAGCCGCACACCGAGGCGGACCCTGTGGCACTGCTCGTGCAGTTTGTTGTTGCCTTCGGTAACGCTGCGGGGCGAGGTCCGCACTTTGTCGCCGAAGCCGACCGTCACGGCCTGAACCTCTTCGCCTGCCTCGTGGGCGCGACGGCGAAGGGCCGCAAGGGTACGTCCTGGGGACATATCCGGCGACTCTTGGAGGCCGTTGACCCGGCGTGGGCTAAAGACCACGTCGCAAGCGGCTTATCTTCCGGCGAGGGGCTTATCTGGGCGGTCCGGGACCCTATTGAGCGGCGCGAGCCGGTCAAGGAGAAAGGGCGCACAACGGCATATGAAACCGTTCTCGTGGACGCGGGGGTGGAGGACAAGCGCCTTCTCGTGCTCGAAAGCGAATTCGCTTCCGTGCTCCGCATTCTCCAGCGTGAGGGCAACACGCTGTCAGCCATCATCCGCAACGCCTGGGACTCGGGCAACCTGCGGAGCTTGACGAAGAACTCTCCTGCGGTTGCCAGCGGGGCGCATATTTCCATCATCGGACACGTGACCAAGGGCGAACTTCTGCGCTATCTGGAAAGCACGGAGGCCGCGAACGGGTTCGCAAACCGCTTCCTTTGGGTGTGCGTGCGCCGCTCGAAATGCCTCCCGGAGGGCGGCAACATCGGTGAAGTAAACTTCGCCCCGCTCGTGGCTCGTCTCGCGGAGGCCCTGGAGCTTGCGAAGCACGCGGGGGAGCTAAAGCGTGATGAGGGGGCGCGCGCGGTATGGCACGCGGTGTATCCCGAGCTGTCCGAGGGAAAGCCTGGTCTCCTCGGGGCTGTCCTTGCCCGTGCCGAAGCACAAGTAATGCGCCTAGCTTGCATCTACGCGTTGCTGGACCTGTCGCAGGTGGTGCGCCCAGAACACTTGCTGGCGGCGCTGGCACTGTGGGAGTACGTCGAGGCGTCCGCGAGGTTCATCTTCGGCGACGCCTTGGGCGACCCGGTAGCAGACACAATTCTCAACGCGCTGAAGAAGGCACCAGACGGGCTGACGCGGACCGAGATCAGCAACCTGTTCGACAGGCATGAATCGAGCAAGAGTATCACACGCGCACTCACGGACCTTCTCGCCGCCGGGCTGGTGGAGCGCGAGACCGTGCCGCCTGAAGGAGACCGCAAGAAGCCGGTCGAGGTGTGGCGGGCGGTTCGGCAGTGACGTGGGCACAGGGACATGCGAAATTAGCGAATTTGCGAATTTAATCCGGGAAATGGCGTATACACTGGGGTTTTGTCATGAAGAGGCTTGCGAATTTGCTGCGAACTTATTGCGAATTTAATCCTCCCCCGAAGCCTCTGGGGTTGGGCGACGGATTAAATTCGCAACGTTTCGCGATTAAATTCGCAGGCACTTAGAACCCTCAAAGCCTTGTCACACAAGGGCAAGCGGGTTGCTGGCCGATTAAGTTCGCTAAATTCGCATCCCTAGATACTTTCGAGGAGGCATCGGAGAGGCATGGGTCGGTATATGGACATAGCCCGGCAGGCGAAGCGCCACGAAGTACAGCCTCGGGTTCCGGCGGGCGACTCCCCGGCGCGCGTGGAAGCCCCTTCGAGGAGACTTGCTCCCGAAGCGCGGGAGGCGACTCACGAGCACAAGGCCGCGCTTCTCGAACTCCTGCGACCCTACTCGCCTCCCGTGCTTCCGGGACCTGACCCGCTCGACTACCGGCGCGACCCGCTCACGGGAGCATGGCTCCACGACCCCGGTTGGTGGCGCGGTCCCGCTCAGGTGCGCGAGATTCACGAGGCTCGTGCTCCCTGTTCTCGCTGTGGCGGGACGCGCTTCTGGGTGACGCTGTGCCATAGCGAAATATGCGCCACCTGCTACCCTCCCAGGCCGGGAGACAGGGTCCTCGGGTGGCTCGTGGGAGAGGAGGTGCATTAACTGTGCGAGAGCAACTAGCTGACGCCTGTCCGCGCTGCCTCGCAGTGAGCTATCCCTACGCCTGGCGCGAGGACCGAGGGAGCATCCTCGCGCTGTATCGCTGCCGGACCTGTGGCCGTCAATGGCGTTGCTGGTGGAATCCTGCGTGTCTGGAGGTGAATGCGCATGATAGAGATTCGCCTACCGAAGTGCAGGCTGTTTCTCACTGAGGAGGAGGTTGAACACCTGCTCAAGCATGACCCTGAGCTGTGGGAGGCGGCCTTAAAGCGCGGCAAGGCCATCATGCGCGCGCGGCAACGTAACGCGCGGCAAGGGAAGGAGGGTGAGAAGCATGGATAAGGTTCTCGACGCGCTGTTCCTGGTGACTCTAGGTTGGATAGGCGTATGCCTGTGGCTCATCTGCTGGCGCGGACCCCGAACGCGGTGACGCGCCTTTTTTATGGGTGTGCAACTGTGTAACTTCGCGATGGGAGGATGAGCAAGCATGAAGAAGATCGTCTTGGCCATTAAGGATAACAACTGTGCGAGTAATGACGCGTGCGCCCTTTGCGGAAGGAGGACCGAGCCTTCGTGTGGCCCTGAACTCTTCCTCGATGGCACGTGGTCGCTGGTCTGCCATGAGTGCGGCGAGAAGCACGCTCCCGGCCTTGTGAAGCTACTGGCGCTGGCCCGTGACGCGGAAGAGTATTTCCAGGCGCAGTGGGGCGGGCACTCACTAGACTAAGTATCAGGCGAGGCCGTCAGAACGCTTGCCGCGCAAAGGGTTGCTGTCCCTTGGGAACGGCGTGGGAACGAAACGAGCGCCCCGACACGTGAGGCGCTTTTCTGTTGCTGTCGTGTTGTTGGGTGCTGCGACGCGGTGTAGTTGTGTAACCCGGCTCTTTTTTTATGCGTGCGACCTTGTGCATTTCCGAGGAGAGGAGGCGAGAGCATGACTCTTACGCCGGAGGAGCGCGAGACTATCCTTCGGTTCGACGATTCAGGCGACGCCTGCGAGGTGTGGACCGCCTCTCCCACGGTTGCCGCGAGGCTGAGGCGCGCCGGTCTTGCTGTCACCCAGGAGCCTGGCGGGTGGCGCGCTACGTGCGCGAAGCAGGCTGTCCGGATCAAGGCCGGTCGGTACTCCTGCTATGTTGGCGGCAGGTAGCGGGTGAAGGTGGCGCGTCAGAATGCGTTCCATGCCTCCGAAACGGTCAACTGTTGACGTTTTCGAGGGGGTGAGCGCGCGCGGAGGTATTGCACCGTGGCCGTCCTGAGCGGACCTGTTACGAGCCTGTTCTCGGGGAGGTGAAAGCATGAACAACTACTGGCAGACTGAAACGCCTGTCGTGGCGACAAGCGCAAAGAACGTGCTGCGCTGGTTCCCGAAGGCCGGGAGGTTGCAGGTGTCCTTACCCGACTGGACCGGCGGCAACGGCAAGACGAACCCCGGCAAGACCGTCACGCTGAACGTGGAGGCCTTGCGCGAGAGTGAGGACGTGGAGGCCGCGAGGCGCATATTCCGGGAGATCCTCGAAAGCCTGGAGTGACCGAAGAAAGCGAGGGAAAAGCGGCCTTACCCATTTTCGCGCCATTTTCATGGCCGAGCCGTTTTCCCTCCGTTTCTCCGGTGCGTTGTTTCCGCGTTGTTCTCGCGCTCAGGACGGCCTAGGAGCCGCGCTTCTCCCCACGGCAGGGGTTAGACTACCCACGGCGCAAGAGAGGCACCTTCTAGACCGTCCTGCGCGCCTTTTTTATGGTGTCCAACTGTCCACCTGCGCGCCTCTTTTCAGGTGTCGCTTTTTGTAGAATCGCCTGCTAGAGGGAGGGTTGCTCGTGCCATACAAGGACCGCGAGGAGTACAACGCCTACATGCGCGCATACCGGCAACGGCGCGCGCGTAAACCTGAGCATAAACCGGAGGAGCCTGCGCCTGAGCTGGTGGCGAAGGCCGACCCAGAGCACCTGCGACGCCTGGCGCAGGCCGTGGGGATGGCCGTGGCGACGCCGAGGGGACGAGGAACCCTCCTTCACGTGTCGCAGGACCACGCTACAGTGGCCGTCGCAGGCGCGGCCGTCGTGTTCCCTTCGGCGCAGGTGGGGTTGTGGTAGCGGAGTGGGGAACGGACCCCGTTTTCGGACCGTTTTTCGGGTGCGTTGCCCCTCTCCGTTGTTCCAGCGTAGGACCTATTGACATGCCATGCTAAGGCATGTATAGTCATGTTGGAGGTGGTAGTTATGGACGAGCGGCAGGAATGGCCGGAGGTAATGACCGTTGCGGAGGCGGCGCGCTACTTGCGACTGGATCATAGAACTGTCCGCAAGCTCATCAATGAGGGCACGATTCGGGCTGCCCGCGCGGGTTGGGTGTGGCGCGTTGCCAAGAGCGAACTAGACCGATTCCTGAGAGGAGGCACTTCTGACGAATGAGCAAGATCGAGTTCGTGACCAACGAGAACTACAACCCTGCCGACCCGGATGCTATCATCGTGGTGCTCTACACACACGGGCGCGAGATCGTCGTAAGGCGCAGGGACCTGGAGGAACCCCAAGCGGCCCCGCGCAAGGCACTTCCGCTTGTGCCGGAGGGTGGCCAGAAATGAAGGGCTTTATCGAGAAGCGCGGCAACTCGTGGAGGCTCAGTGTGTACCTTGGCAAGGACCCTGTCACCGGCAAGGAAAGACGCATACGTAAGACCGTCAGGGGTTCCGAGAAGGACGCACAGAAGGCCTTGCGTGACCTGCTGCACAGCATAGACGAGGGGACCTTCGTCGAGCCGGCGAAGATGACTGTTGAGCAGTACCTGGGGCAGTGGCTGGAGACGCACAAAGCGAACGTCGAGCCGACCACTCACGACTGGTACGCCCTGGTGTGCCGCAAGCACATAGCCCCGCACCTGGGGCAGGTGCAGCTTCAGAAGCTGACGCCGCTTGCCATCCAGCAGTTTTACGCGAGCAAGCTGCAGGAAGGCCGCCTTGACGGGAAAGGCGTGTCCCTCTCGCCCAACACGGTGCGCCACATTCACAGAGTGCTGCACAAGGCGCTGAATGCTGCCGTAAAGCTGCAACTCATCCCTCGCAATCCCTGTGACGCGGTGGAGCCACCCAAAGCCGTGAAGAAAGAAGCTCGCTACTGGACGCCCGAGGAGGCGGCGCAGTTCCTGGAGGCGATTCAGGAGGACAGGCTATATGCACTGTTCTACGTGGCCTTGGGGACCGGCCTGCGGCGCGGTGAACTGCTAGGCTTGCGGTGGCAGGACGTGGACCTTAACGAGGGGCGGCTGACTGTGAGGCAGGAGATCGTGAGGAAGAGCAAAGGCACGCTCGTTAAAGCCCCCAAGACAGAGAAGAGCCGGGCGACGATCAGCCTCTCGCGTGGCGTCGTGGAGGTTCTGAAGAAGCACAAGGCGCGGCAAGCGCAGGAACGTCTTCTCATGGGAGATCAGTACCACGACAGCGGCCTCGTGTTCACGACCTTCGAGGGGAAGCCCCTGGACCCGAGCTACATAAGCGGGGACTACTTCGGCAAGCTGATTGAGAAGGCGAAGGTGCGCAAGATAAACTTCCACGCCCTGCGCCATACTCATGCCACTATTCTCGCGAGCCAAGGGGTTCCCTTGAAGGTGGTAAGTGAGCGCCTGCGGCATTCGTCCGTTGCCATAACCGGGGACATCTACTCTCACGTATTCGCTGAGATGGACCGCGAGGCGGCTGACTCCTTCGACGCCGCTATGCAGGCGGCAAAGGGGCGGCGGCGAGCATGAGCGCAGGCGTCGTTCCCAAATCCGTTCCCAAAGGGGTGTTCTTATGGGTCTCGGGCGGGCGGGAGACCATACGAAACCCGTACATAGCTGGTGCCGAAGCGGGGATTTGAACCCCGACGGCCGTAATGGCCACTAGACCCTGAATCTAGCGCGTCTGCCATTTCCGCCACTTCGGCACTTGTTCCACTGGAGCCGCGAAGCCCGCGCCCCGAGGCACGTGCTGCTCTCGGCCCCGCGGTATTCGCTTCACGGAGTTTCGCGGCATGCGCCGCGCGCCAGCCATGCACTCTGATAATAGCAAAGCGTAGGCTGCGTGTCAAGGTCGGACCGCTTTACGTGTTGGCCAGTTCCTCTACCCTGAGCTACTGAGCGGGCGCGGCCCAGCATGGAGCCCCGCCCGCGCACCGATCGAAGCTAGGCACCAGCCTTCACTGGTTCTTCGACGCCTTCCTCTGGAGGGTTTCGAGCACTTCCGCGCCGCGATCAGGCTTCACCCAGAGCAGTTTCAACTGATCCCAGAACGCTGCCTGGAATTCGCCGCCCACGGTGTCATCGAGGTCGGCGAGGGCCACGCGCCCCCGGAGGAGTTCGGCCACTTCCCTATCCACCGGCGGGTACGAATCGATGGCCACATGGGCGTAGGTGGCGATGTGCCCGCCTTTCGTAACCTGGATCTGCTGTCCCTTGGTGGAAAGGAACGCCAGGAGCTTCTTCGCTTCCTCCGGATACTTTGTGTACGCCGGCACGAACGCGAAGTCAGGCGCGAAGACGATGCCCCTCGCGCCGGGGAGCGAGAACACGCCGAGGTCGTTCGGATCCTTGACCATGCCCGTTATCCAGCTTCCCATGAAGTATAGGCCGTAATTGCCCTGCCACCAGAGTTCCAGGGCCTGCGTCCATTCGATAGGCTCACTGAACCGGTTGGCCTTGAGGAGCGGGATGAGCCTCCCCTCGAATATGCCCTTGACCACGGGATCCGTCCAGGCTATCGTCCCAGCGGCAAGTTCCTTATGGAGCTGCGGGCCGCCGAAGGTGGCAATGAAATGTTCGGTAACGTCGGACAGTGGCCAGCCGACGCCGTCGCCGCTCACTATGGGCGCTTTGACGCCCGGGATTTTTGAGATCTTGTCAAGCAGCTTGTTGAACTCGTCCCAATTGGTCGGGACCGTAAGCCCGTGCTTCTTGAAGAAGGACTTGCGGTACCAGAATCCCGGCTTGACCTTGCCGGTGTAAACCCCGCCGTAGAGCTTCCCGCCCGACTTCACGGGATCCAGGGCGCCCGGCAGGAAGTCTTCATCGCGCAACAGACCTGTGACGTCCAGCACGTGCCCCGCTTCGCCCTGCTTTGTGATGAACCAAGCCCACATGAAGATTACGTCGCCTGGTGCCGTCTTCGCGGCGAACTGGGCTGGCAACTGGGCCGCGAGGTCTTCAGCTCTGTAGATGCGGTAGTCAACCTTGATGCCAGTCTCTTTCTCGAAGGCCTGCAGGACCGGGAGGAATGCTTCCATCTCAGGACCGGACCAGCCGGATATGCAGGTCAACGTCTTGCTGGCCGCGGCGGAAGCCGCGAGACTCCCCAAGAGCAACACCATCAACACGCCGAACGCGACCTTCCTGAACATTCGTTGTGAACCTCCTCCCATCATGGGCTTTCAAGGTCTTCCCTGGAACCATGCACCCTTGCGTCTCCATGCTCGCCAGCACCGCGCCACCTCAATGGTCTGTCACACCACCTCCCTCGGCGCAACGCGCCTCACCCCGCGCAAGCGAGGACCCCGCATGATAAGTGAGAGCCCAGACCCGTGCAACCGGTTGAACTCGTATTTAGACTTGCTCCATGCACAGGCACCGCGCCTTGCGCCCAGCATATTGGACCCATGCGCAAGCGGTTGCACATCCCATTGGTAATAGTTCGCAACTCTCTCGGAAACTCCTTCTTGTCTTGCGGGTCACCGGAGAGAATCTATCAGCTCGTCGAGGCCGATCTCCGCTAACGCAATTGCGTGGTCGGCAGCGCCGTAGTAGACGTACAGCCGACCATTTGAACGATGAATGACCCCGCAGGCAAAGACGACGTTGGGATAGAAGCCTTGCGTCTCGTAGGGTGCCACAGGCCACAGGAGAGGTTCGCGCGACCGGGCGAGGACCCTCGTCGGGTCGTGGAGGTCCAGCAGTAAGGCCCCGAGACAATATGTGTTGCTCTCGAGCGCGGCACCATGGTATATGGCGAGCCAACCATGCCGCGTCTTCAGTGGAGGGGCGCCCGCCCCTATGCGGGCGCTGTCCCAGGTGCCGGGGCGCGCGCCTGCCAGGAACCGATGGTCTCCCCAGTGGACCAGGTCGTCCGAGAAGGCCAGCCATATCCCCGACGATCCGAATGGCTCCGAATTCGGCCGGTGCATCATCACGTAGCGTCCGCCTATCTTCTCAGGGAATACGGCGGCGTTCCTGTTCTCGGGCGGAAGGACGATGCCTAGACGCCTGAAGTTGGCGAAGTCCGGGGTCTCCGCTAGCTCCACACACACTCCGTGCTCGGAAACCGCCGAGAAACTGATGATGAACCTGCCGTCGGCAAGATGCGTGATTCGTGGATCTTCGATGCCATACGTCTCATAAGCCGTGTCCGGAGCTAGCATGGGGTGTCTTTCGACATCAAAATGACGGCCGTCCCGGCTTCTCGCAAGACGCAGGTGAGACACGGATGTCAGGTAAACGCGGCCCCTGTACACCACGAGCCTGGGATCCGAGACGTCTATGTCCGGCGAGCTTCGCGGCAAGCAAATGGCGCGCAGTTCGCGCGAGATCGGGTCAACGACGGGAACGCGTACCCAGTTGGGGTCGACCTCGCGGAAAGACTCGGCTACCCGCATGAGCAGGATCGTCTCTTCTCCGAGCTGGACTGCGGCTGGGTTGAAGACACCTACGACCCTGACCGCTTCGGAGCTCGGCTCTACATCTTCCGGCCGGATGATTGGGTTGCCTTCGTATCGAATGGCTTCCATCGCAGTCTCCCCAGGACATGAGATGAAATGAGATGAGATTGGGCCGATAATACATTCAACGCGCGCCGGTGGATCCCTTCGCCCTGACGAGAACGGGACTCCGTCTAGCCGCCGGAGTGGGCCCCGTGGCTCGGTCAGTCGCAACTCACGCTTCTCGAGATTGTCCTCTAAGTGGGGGTGCAAAAATGCTCCCGACTCTTGGGAGGGGTTGCCGGTGATTGCACGAGGGGTGTCAAAACCCGGCTGCCTAGCCGGACGGGACGGATTTTGTCAAGGCGCCCCGCCTGGGGCGCCGTCCCCGAGTGCAACACCGGCAACCCGGCAACTACTGGAAGAGGGGCGAGGACTAATGCACCCTCACTTAGTGCCGCGATGACGACCAGCTCACGATCGGTTTTCACTACAAAGGAAAGCCTCGGTTTGCCGCAAAAGAAGAGCGAGCGCTCTTCACCCGCTCATGCCGTTATGAAAAACGTAACTTGACATCTGTGGACCATCGCTGTATAGTAGTGCCGGCGGGTAATACGCAGACTAGCGATGTTGCGCAGTCAAAAAGGAAAAGCGCCCATATGAGAACCATCACTTGGTGGAACCACAGCCCAGTGGAGGCACTGCACGGCGCAAGCGCCGCGCGGTCCCCGCGGTGCGGCGACCGGACGACAGAGCCTCCGTACACCGGAACCACCGCACAGCGTTATGGGGAGGGACGGCCTGATGGACTTCGGAGAAAGACTCAGGAGGATGCGTACGAACGCTGGACTTAGTGTAAGGGCTCTTGCGGAGAAGGTGGGAGTTTCGCCTAGCTTCATTTACCAGCTCGAGCGGAATGAGACCACTCCTTCGTTCTCCACCCTGAAGCGTATCGGCAGCATTCTCGGGACGGGCGTGTCGGTGCTCATCGACGACGAGTTTCCCGAGGAGTGGGTGGTGGTGCGGAGAGCCGGGCGTCGCAAGCTCGTCACGGGGTGCGAAGGCGTCAACGTGGAGCTCTTTGCGTTCCTCGGCTCACGCAGCAAGCGCATGCAAGCGTGCGTCGTCTCGCTCGGGCCGCGCGCCAGCTATCCGCGGGAGAGCCTTGTGTACACCCATGAGAGGGACGACTTCATCTATGCGCTCGACGGAACAGTTGAGGTGTTGAGCGGGGGAAAATGGTACCGACTGGAGCCCGGGGACGCCGCTCACTTCTCGATCCATAACGTGGACGGCATCCGTAACCCAGACAACTCGCCCGCTGCGGCCCTGTGGGTGGTTTCTCCATCTAATGTCTAGGCAAGGCTGAGAATCGGTCCAGCCCGAGCCCGTGGGCCGGATCGATCTTGCGGGGGCCACTCCCGGAGCGAAGCGAGCCAAAGCGCACAGTCGCGCCTAACTTTGTGCGAGCTTTCACAAGCTCAGGAGCGCGCTTTCCGAGGAGCCGTGCCGTAACGGGGCGTTGGGCCAGGCTACGGCGAGGCGTCCGGCCGGGGCGTGGCGAGGTGTCGCGCGAGGCGTCGCGCGACGCGTCGGACGAAGAATCGAAGGTCAAAGACCAAAGACGCCAGTCCCCGGGCTTTCCGCGCGACGCCCCGGGCCACGAGGGGTGAGAGCCTCGGGTGAGATCGCGTCCAAGGCCCGGGGCCCCGGGGCTAAGATCCGGAAAGAACTCAATGAGTTTGGAGGTAGCGTTTATGGCGGTGGTAGGGAACGAGATCTTTCAGCGCAGGTTCGATAAGGTCAACAGCATCATCGAGAAGCACGGTGGCAAGGTGTCCAACCTCATAGCCATCCTCCAGGAGATCCAAGCGGAGTACCGCTATCTCCCTGAGGAGGTGCTGACATACGTCGCGACGGCCCTCGGAATACCACCGGCGACCGTGTACGGGGTCGCCACGTTTTACGCGCAGTTCTCGCTCAAGCCCAAGGGCAAGTACATCATCAAGGTCTGCGACGGGACCGCCTGTCACGTACGCGGCTCCGAGAAGCTTCGCTACGTGGTGCGGGAGAAGCTGGGGCTCGATGACTCCAAGGACACCACTGATGACCTCAAGTTCACCCTTGAAACGGTGTCTTGCATCGGGGCGTGCGGACTTGCGCCGGTGGTCACCGTGAACGACCGCGAGGTGTACGGGCAACTGACTCCAGAAGCGCTCTCGATAATCCTCGACCAGCTTGTGGCAAAGGAAAAGTCCAGCGACGGGACCAGCGGCGCCAATTCCGATGCTGACGCTGACGCTGATGCTGACGCTGATGCCGCCATTGATTCTACGCGGGCTGCAGGAACTGATGTGCCAGGAAAGGGGTGTTAGGAGTGTCGGTGGTGCTGAAGACCCGACAGGACGTTGAGTCATTTGCGGATGAGATGAGGAGAGCGTTGGGTCGCCAGAAGGTGCGCGCCCTGGTGTGCGCCGGGACGGGCTGCATGGCGAACGGCTCGCTCAAAGTATACGAAAAACTCAGGGGCCTGGTGAGGGCGAAGGGTCTTCTGGTCGAGCTCGACATGGCGCGCGATGCCTGCAGCGGCGCCGGCGCAGTCGAAGGGACGAAGGTGACTTCGGATAGGACGGCTGGCCCCACGACGGCCGCGATTGGCGTTTCCATTAGCGGTTGCCACGGGTTCTGCCAGATGGGCCCGCTCGTCCGCATAGAGCCGCAGGGTATCCTGTACGTCAAAGTAAAGCCCGAAGATGTAGAGGAAATCGTCGAGACGACCCTTGTCAGGGGTGAGGTAGTCGAGCGGCTTCTCTACCACGACCCGTCCACCGGCGAGCCCGCCCGCACGGAGGACTCGATCCCGTTCTATCGCAGGCAGGTCAGGGTGGTCCTGGCGAACTGCGGGCGCATGAATCCCGAGGACATCCGCGAGGCCATCGCCCACGGGGGCTACCAGGCCATCGCGCGCATCCTCGACGGGATGACGCCGGAGCAGGTGATCGAGACCGTGACCGCCTCAGGCCTTCGGGGCCGCGGCGGCGCCGGTTTCCCGACCGGACGCAAGTGGTCCTTCGCGCGCGCGGCGGTGTCCGACAAGAAGTACGTGATCTGCAACGGAGACGAGGGAGACCCTGGCGCCTTCATGGACCGCAGCGTCATGGAGGGCGACCCCCACAAGGTCATAGAGGGGCTGATGATAGCGGCCTACGCGATCGGCGCGGACGAGGGGTTCATCTACGTCAGGGCCGAGTACCCCGTCGCCGTGAGCCGCCTCAAGAAGGCGGTGGAGCAAGCGCGAGAGTATGGCCTGCTCGGGCGCGACATCCTGGGGAGCGACTTCGCGTTTGACATCACGATCAAGGAGGGCGCCGGGGCGTTCGTATGCGGCGAAGAGACGGCGCTGATCTCCTCGATTCAAGGCAAGCGCGGCATGCCGAGCCCGAGACCGCCCTACCCGGCGACGTGCGGCCTTTTCGGCAAGCCGACCGTCATAAACAACGTGGAAACCCTGGCGAACCTGCCGTCCATCATTCTCAAGGGGCCGGACTGGTTCAGGTCCTACGGAACCCCAACCAGCCCGGGCACGAAGACGTTCGCCCTGGCGGGCCAGGTGGCCAACACGGGCCTCGTCGAGGTCCCGATGGGTCTCCCCTTGCGCGACCTCATCTTCGAGATCGGGGGCGGCATAAGGAGCGGCAGGAAGTTCAAGGCCGTCCAGATAGGAGGGCCGTCAGGCGGCTGTCTCGGCGAGGAGCACCTTGACGTCGGTCTGGACTACGAGTCGCTGGCAAAGGTCGGCGCGATGGTCGGGTCAGGCGGCATGGTGGTCATGGACGACACTGCGTGCATGGTGGAGGTCGCCAGGTTCTTTATGAAGTTCACGCAGAGCGAGTCGTGCGGGAAGTGCGTCCCGTGCCGGGAGGGCACAAGGCAGATGCTGGCCCTCCTCACGAAGATCACCGAAGGCAAGGGGACGCCTGACGACCTAGAGCTTCTGCAAGAGCTTGCGCTCGCGGTGAAGGACGGGTCCCTGTGCGGCCTGGGCAAGACCGCTCCGAACCCCGTCCTGACGACGCTCAGGTACTTCCGTCCGGAGTACGAGGCGCACGTCGTCCAAAAGCGCTGCCCGGCTGGGGCGTGCCAGGCGTTACGCGTGTACTCCATCGACGCGTCGAAGTGCCGCGGGTGCACTCTGTGCGCGAAGGTGTGCCCTGTCGGCGCGATCTCGGGTGAGCGGGGCAAGCCCCACGCCATCGACCCGGAGAAGTGCATCAAGTGCGGGACCTGCGCCGAGAAGTGCAGATTCGGCGCCATACGGGGGTAGAGGAGGGAACCAGGCTATGCCGCATGTGACTGTTGATGGCCAGAAGGTTGAGATAAACGGCGAAAGGAACATCCTCGAAGTGGTGCGCAAGGCGGGCATCGAGCTTCCGACCTTCTGTTACCACTCTGAGCTGTCCGTGTACGGGGCATGCCGGATGTGCGCCGTCGAGGTGGACGGGATGGGCCTCGTCGCGGCGTGCTCCACGCCGCCAGCGGATGGCATGGTGATTCGCACGAACACCGAGAGGACGCGGAGGCTGCGTCGCATGGTTATCGAGCTTCTCCTGGCGAATCACCACAGGGACTGCACCACGTGCGAGAAGAACGGCATGTGCAAACTGCAGAGCCTCGCGTACCAGCTCGGTGTGAGGAAGGTGAGGTTTGGCGAGCGGGAGGAGATGCTTCCCATAGACGACTCGAACCCGTCGGTCGTCCGGGACCCCAACAAGTGTATCCTGTGCGGGGACTGCGTGAGGGTGTGCTCCGAGATCCAGGGCATCGGTGTCCTGGACTTCGCGGGGCGCGGGTCCCGCACGTGCGTGAGCCCGGCATTCGGACGCAAGCTCTCCGAGGTCGAGTGCGTGTACTGCGGTCAGTGCGTCGCCGTGTGCCCCACGGGGGCGCTCACCGGGAAGCCTGAGGGGGAGGCGGTGTGGTCTGCCCTCCACGACCCGACGAAGACCGTGGTGGCACAGGTGGCGCCGGCGGTGCGCGTCGCACTGGGCGAGGTCTTCGGGGGCAAGCCGGGCGAGATCGAAACCGGCAAGATCGTGGCTGCCCTCAGGAAGCTGGGCTTCGCGAAAGTCTTCGATACCGTGTTCGGGGCTGACCTGACCGCTGTGGAAGAGTGCCACGAGTTCCTGGGCAGGCTCAAGAAGGGGGAGGACCTCCCCCTGTTCACGTCGTGCTGCCCAGGCTGGGTGAAGTTCATGGAGCAGTACTACCCGGACATGCTGCCGAACCTGTCCACGTGCAGATCGCCGCAGCAGATGTTCGGGTCGGTCATAAAGCGCTTCTACTCTAAGGAACTTGGCGTGCGGCCGGAGGACATCTTCGTGGTGTCGATCATGCCGTGCACGGCCAAGAAGTTCGAGGCGAAGAGGCCCGAGTTCGTGTCGGACGGTGGGGTTCGCGACGTGGACGCGGTGCTGTCCACGAACGAGCTTGGGCTGCTCCTGAAGCAGGCGGGTATCGTCTTCGACGAGCTTGAGGGCGAGGGCTTCGACCAGCCGTTCGGCCTTGCGACCGGCGGCGGGGTCATATTCGGCGTGACCGGTGGCGTGGCCGAGGCGGTCCTGAGGACAGCGGCGGCCTCCCTTGGGGTAGACTCCGGCAGGATAGACTTCCAGGAGGTCCGCGGCTTCGAGGGGACGCGCGAGGCGACGGTGCGCCTGGGCGACGCGGAGGTCCGCATGGCGGTCGTCCACGGCCTCGCGAACGCCCGTGCGCTCGTCGAAGCGGTGCGCAGGAAAGAAGTGTGCTACAATCTAGTTGAGGTCATGGCTTGCCCGGGCGGGTGTGTCGGAGGCGGTGGCCAGCCATACCCCAACGACATGCCAGCACGGAAGTCCAGGGGCAAGGGCCTCTACCGGGCCGACAGGACGATGCAGCTCCGCAGCCCCAGCGAGAACCTGGCGGTTGCGAGGCTCTACGAGAAGTACCTCGGCGAGCCGGGGAGCGAGCTCGCGCACGAGGCTCTCCACACGAGCTACGGTCCGCGCAGGCGGATCTCCGGCGACATGAGGATAAACGGCGCGACACCGGGAGCTCTCGACGTTTCCGTGTGCGTTGGCACCGGGTGCTACCTGCGGGGGTCGTACGACGTGATCGACGTATTCACACGGCTTGCTGAGAGCGACGAGTTCATAGGGCGCGTTAACCTGAAGGCCACGTTCTGTCTGGAACAGTGTGACCGCGGGGTCTCGGTCAAGGTAGGCGACAAGATCGTGACTGGGGTTACCCCTGAGAACGCGGAGCGCGTTTTCTTCGAAGAGGTCGTGCCGCGACTACCCCAGGAGAGGTGAACGTCGATGCCGAAGCCGAAAGCTGCCCATTGTCGATGTTCACGTTGATGACGAGCAGCCTGGTCCGGGCTGAGGAAGGAATGCGAGGTGCCGTTCCTGTGGTGACGATCTGGGTGTGTGTTGGTAGCTCCTGCTTCCTGCGAGGCGCCCCCGATGTGATCAAGGCGTTCGAGGCCGAGATCGAGCGGAGGGCGCCCCGCCAGGTGGAGCTCAAGGGCACGTTCTGCCAGGAGCTCTGTACCATGGGCGTCACGGTGAGGGTCGGGAGCAAGGTCTTTACCGCCGTAAAGCCCGACGATGTGCCGCGGCTGTTCGAGGAAGAGGTTGTGCCCCTGATCGAAGGGGGTTGCGAAGGAAGCTGTGACGCTTCCCCGGGGGACCCGTGATGTACATCACTGAACCGTCAACTGTCAGCTCAAGCGACCGCGGCACGGCGAGGTTCATACGTGACACGGAGCAGTCTTCGGCGCGCGCGAAATGAGGCGTGAGCTGGGAGCTGGGAGAGTGGTAAGGTGAGCGTGATCGAGACTATAGAGGCAAAATGCAAGGACTGTTACAAATGCCTGAGATCGTGCCCTGTGAAGGCCATCAGGATGGAGCGGGGCGGTGCGCCCCACGAGCTTCATGCCAGGGTCGCCGAGGAGCGGTGCATATTCGATGGCACGTGCGTCCTCGTCTGCCCGCAAAAGGCCAAGAAGGTCGCAAGCGACCTCGACAAGCTGCGGTCGCTGATCGCTGGCGGAGCAAAGGTAGCCGCGAGCCTGGCGCCGTCGTTTCCGTCCGCCTTTCCCGACGTCGATCCCCTGGTCATCCCGGCGGCCCTTCGTCTCCTGGGCTTCCAGATTGTCCAGGAGACCGCCGTGGGTGCGGAGCTTGTCAGCGCCGAGCACGCGAGGCTCTTCCGGGAGACCGGCGGCCCGCTCATCTCGAGCTCTTGCCCCGCGGTGGTGAACCTCATCGAGCGCCATTACCCCGAGGCGATTACATACCTTGCGCCCGTGGTGTCGCCCATGATTGCCCACGGTCGCTTTCTCAAGCAGCTCGTGCCCGGTGTGAGGGTCGCCTTTATCGGTCCCTGCATCGCGAAGCATGAGGAGCGGAGGGTGCCCGGGCTCGACGACGCCGTGGACTTCGTCCTCACGTTCGACGAGCTAGCGGGCCTCTTCAAGCGGGAGGGGATAGACCTGAGGCGGGTCGCGCCCGGAGATTTCGACGGGCCCATGCCCGGCCTTGCGCGCCTCTTCCCTGTCGGCGGCGGTACGCTGAAGGCCTCCTTTCTGAGCACGGACATGCTCGACTGCGAGGTGCTGTCTGTGTCGGGCGTGGACAACTGCCGGGAGGTGCTGCGCTGGTTCATCGAAAGCGACCGTAGGGCGCCGGGCCGGCGCGGCGGCGGTGAGGATGGCGGTGGCCGTCGCGACGATGACACCGGCGATAACGGCGGCGCGGCTTCGACAGCCTCCAGGCTGCCCCGCCTGGTGGAAATGCTTGCCTGTGAGGGGGGCTGCGTCGGCGGGCCTATGAACTCGAGCTGCGAGGACGTATACACCCGCAGGGCGCGGGTGCTCGCGTACGCAAAGTCCCGCGCCGGCCTGGGCCAGAGGCACGATAGTGACAACAGCCGGATCACGCTGCCTCGCCACCTCTTGCTGCGGTCTTACCGCAACCTCCGGCCGAAGGCTCCTGCCCCCGAGGAGGACGCCATCAGGGCTGTCCTGGCGAAGACCGGCAAGTACGGGCCCGAAGACGAGCTGAACTGCGGCGCGTGCGGTTACGATTCGTGCCGCGACAAGGCCGTTGCGGTCCTCCAGGGGATGGCCGACCCAGAGATGTGCATCCCGTACATGCGCGAGCGGGCGGAGTCCATGGCGAACCTGTTCGTGGCGTCCGCGCCTTACGGGATAATCGTCGTGGATGAAGACGAAGTCATCCGTGATCTAAATGCCGCCGCGGAGCGGATGTTCAGGCGGTCCAGGCACGAGGCTGTTGGCGGAAAGCTCGCCACACTCATGGACCCGTCGAGCTTCCAGCAGGTCCTCGCCAGCAAGACCCCCGTCCAGGTCGAGGTCGCCTACCCTGAGCTCGGCCTCGTCACGAGACAAACGATATTCTACGAGCCTGACGAGAGGCTCGCGATGGGGGTCATCGCGGACATCACCGAGGAGAAGAGGCAGGCGGCCCACCTCCAGAAGCTCCGCGCCGAAACCCTCGAGAAGGCGCAAGGCGTGATAGACAAGCAAATGGAGGTCGCGCAGAAGATAGCGGGCTTGCTCGGCGAGACCACCGCCGAGACCAAGGTCCTCTTGACGAGGCTCATGAATGTATTCCGGGAGGAAGGCGCGCAGAATGGTGGACCTCAACACAGGCCTCCACGTTGAGGTCGGAAAAAGCCAGCTGAACAAGCACGGCGAGGAGCTGTGCGGCGACAGTGTCGAGGTGGGCGAGGGTCCCGGCTCCACCATCGTGGTCCTCTCAGACGGGCTCGGGAGCGGGGTCAAGGCGAACATCCTATCGTCCCTCACCGTCAGGATGATCGCCACGATGTTGAAAGGCGGGCTTGCGCTCGAGGACGTCATCGACACCCTTGCCCGCACCCTTCCCGTGTGCGAGAAGCGGCACCTCGCCTACTCGACGTTCAGCATCCTCCAGGTCTTCCGCGACGGATCGGCCTACCTCGCCGAGTACGATAGCCCTCCGGCGTTCATCGGGCGCGGCCGCGACCTGCGGCCCGTGCCGAGGTCCGAGTGCGTCGTCGGCGGACGGGTGGTAAAGGAAGCTTTCTTTTCGGTCCAGGACGGGGACTGGGTCGTGATGGTCAGCGACGGAATCCTGCACGCCGGCATCGGCGGGGTATGGAACACCGGCTGGGGATGGGATAGAGTTGCGAACTACATCCAGTCAGTGGCCGCCTGGGCAGAGACGGCGCACGAGTTCGCTGAGGAGATCGCGCGGGTCACTGATAAACTGTACGGTCAGAAACCCGGCGACGACGCTACCGTCGTAGCTGTTCGCATCAGGCGCCCCCGTACCCTGACCATGCTGGTAGGTCCTCCCGTGGATCGGAGGGACGACCCTGTGGTCGTGGGGAAGCTTGTCGAGGAGCCTGGCAAGAAGGTCGTTTGCGGCGGGACCACGGGCAACATGGTCGCGCGTATCCTCGGCAAACCCATCACGGTGGATCTCAAGTGCCAGGACAGGCGGGTACCCCCCACCGCCGAGATCGAGGGGATAGACCTCGTTACCGAGGGTATGCTCACGCTCTCTTACACGCTGGAGAAGCTCAAAGCCGACGCGAAGCTGCGCGACGTGGCGTGGCAGAGGGACGGCGCGAGCCGCCTCGCATCTGTGCTCCTCGAGGCGGACAGCGTTCGCATCATCGTGGGGCGGGCCATAAACCCCGCGCACCAGAGTCCAGACGTGCCGGTGACCCTCGCACTGAAACACAAGATAGTCGACGAGCTTGCGCAGGTCCTCCGGGGCATGGGCAAGACGGTACGTGTGGAATACTACTGACTGTGCGTTCAGCAACCTGCGCCAGTTCTCCCGGTTTCCGGGTGCGTGTGACAATTGTGGCACACAAGGGCTGCGACCCGTGGGTGACTGTGAGAGCGCTGCCCAGCTTTAGTCGCTCTTACGGGGCCTTGTGTGCGGACGGGGGGCATCGTTCACGACGATGAGACAAGTTGGCCATCTAGGCAGGTGACCCTTAGCAGGTGACCCTTAGGCGCCACAAGCGCTACACGCGCCCCCGGTTTCCAGGATCTTGACACGGAGCCAGGGGCGTGATAGTTTATGGAGTGCAGGGCATGACTGACCGGTCAGTCTAAATCCGGCGACGTTATGTCTGCGACCTCTATCGTGAGGGAAAAGAGTCGCAGAAGCGGGGGAGTGCCGTGTGGACACGGGGAGAGGCCAACTTGACGGCGGCGAAATGAAAGAGGCAGGGAAGCGCGACCTCATCCTCGACGCGGCCCAGCAGGTATTCTCGAAGAAAGGGTTTCATGAGGCTACTGTCGAGGAAATAGCGGAGAGGGCGGGTGTCGGAAAGGGTACAGTCTATCTCTACTTTCCGAGCAAAAAGGAAATCCTCGTTGCCCTCATCGAAGAGCGGCTCAAGGATCTCACCCGGGCGCTCGAAGAGCGTGTGGAGGCTGCGGGAGCCGGGCCGCGAGACCACACGGAAAAGTTACGTCAGGCCATTTCCTTTCAAATGGAGGTTTTGAGGAAATCGCAGGACTTCCTTACCGTAATGTCCGGTGACATTGGCGAGCTCGGGCAAGAGCTTGACAAGCGGACCAGAGAGGCGCGTCGCGCGTTCATCACTGTGATGGAGACTGTCATCCGTGAGGGAACGCGCAAGGGAGAGTTCCGAAACATAGACCCCCGGCTGGCCACATATGCCATAGAGGGGATGATCATACACGCCGCCGTGGGCTTGACGATAGGAGAGGGCACGCAGCTTACAGACGAGCACATCTCGCAGGCGGTTGACCTCTGCCTTCACGGCATCGTCCGGGGAAGCGGCAGCGCGCATGCCTGCAATGGCCCGTAGGGAACGCGCACTCCTCCCACGGGTTGCGCGCGCTCCTGCCGCGGGTTCGGCGAACTCCCTCACGGTTTGCTCCGGCTCCCCCACGAGGCCCCAGGGGTCCCAGGGGTCCCAGGGGTGAGGTCGGGCCGACGGAACGGGCGGCGGCTCGACGGGGTATGCGCGACTGGACGAAGCAGGCCGCAGGACGGAAGTGAGGGTTCAGGGGGTACATAGCTGTGGAAAGACTCGTAAGGGCTATTGTGAGACATCCCGGAAGGGTTGTGGCCACGCTGTGTGTGGTGACATTCGCGTTTGCGTACTACCTGCCCCGTGTGCAGCTCAAGACGGATACCGCCTCGCTTGCTCCTCATGACGATCCCGTGATCCGGGAGCTCGTGGAGACCGTCGAGGACTTCGGTTCGCAGGACATCATCATGGTCGTCCTCAAGGGTGACGTCTTCACGCCGGAGACCCTCGCCAAGGTCCGCCGACTGGCCGACGGCATTTCGGGCATGGCGGGAGTAGACAGGGTGATGACGCCCCTTGATGTCGAGCTTGTCCGCGGGGACGAGTTCGGCCTCCAGATTGCCCTCGCTACGGACCACGTGCCCGAAACACCCGAGGAGGTGGAGGCCTTCCGGGAAGCCCTCAAGGCCACCCGCCAGGGCTCCGCCATGGTTGCGTCGAACGACGAGGCTATGGCCATCTTCATAACGCTCGAGCCCGATGTTATGGCTTCTACCAGGGCTCAGGAGCTCGCTGGAGAGATAGAGGCCCTCGTTCGCCAGGAGGAGAGCCCGGGGCAAGAGATTTACATAGTTGGCGAGGCGTACATGGGTTACTGGGCCTCCCGGAACATGCGCCGTGACCTCAGGTTCTTGTTCCCGCTCGCGGTCGCCGTCGTGATAGGCGCCCTCTACCTTAGTTTCGGGAGCGTGTCGGACGTTGGCGCGCTGCTCGCGGGCATCGTGATGAGCGTCATATGGACCGTGGGCCTCATGGCCGCTCTGGGCTACAACATCACCATCGTGTCGATGATGTTGCCCACCATTCTTGTCTCCATGGGAAGCGCCGCAGGGATCCACATCCTCAACCGTTTCCACGAGGAGACGAGGTCCGGCACAAACGTGGAGGACTCCATCGTAAAGATCGTGCTTGAGCTCACAAGCCCGATATCCATGACGACCCTCACCACCGCCGTGGGGTTTGCGTCTTTCCTGACGTCGTTCGTTCCTCCTGTGAGGGAATTCGGCGCGCTTGCGGCGGTTGGCATAATCTTCAACATGCTGATCTCGCTTACCTGGATACCGTCGGTTCTCGCAATACGCGAAAGGCGCAGGGCGGCTGCGGTGCGCGCGCGAGGTCACCATACCACGGATGTAGCTGGTATCGTGCGTGACGCGGGTAAGGCGGGCGGTGCAGGTGATGCGGAGGACGAGAGCCGTGCGGCGCCCGTGGTGCACCAGGTGGGTCGCCGCTCTTTTCTCCAGAAGCTGCTCGACGCCACCGGGAAGCTCGTGATCTCGCACCCGTGGGCCGTCATAGTGGGAGCGGCCGTGATGACTGTCGCCTTTGCCTCCGGGATCCCGGGGCTTGCGGTGGAAACAAACTTCCTCCGGTATTTCAGGGAGGATAGTCCTGTTGTGCAAGGCACGAAGGCCGTGGAGGAGTATTTCGGCGGAACCCTTGGCCTATCCGTGCTCGTTGATACCGGCGAGCCGGACGGCATCAAGGATCCGGCGGTTTTGAACCGTATGGTCGAGTTGGAAGATAAGCTCAAGGGCCTGGACGAGGTAAGCGACCCGACTTCGGTGGCGGGACTCATCCGTGAAGTGAACAGGGCCCTGAACGGTAACGATCCCGCATACTACACGATCCCAGACAGCCGGGAGGCCGTTGCCCAGGAGCTCCTGCTCTTTACGATGCAGGGCGGCTCGGGCCTTGATACGATGGTGAGCTACGACTTCCAGAAGGCGCTCGTGAGCACGAGAGTGCTCAATCTTCCGACTTCTGAGCTTCATCGCGTGATTGGTGCGGTCGAGGATGTTTCCAACGAGGTCTTCGGCGGCACTGGTGTCAGGACGGCGGTGGTGGGTCTGCCAAAGGTGATGCTGCGGCTCATGGAAAGGTTCATGGACAGCCAGATCAAGAGCCTTGTTGTCTCCATGGCAGGTGTGTGGGCTGTCGTCGCCCTCATCATGGGCTCTGCGTGGCTGGGCCTCCTGTGCCTTGTGGCGCTCTTCATCAGCGTCATCGTGAATTTCGGGTTCATGTCTTTCGCTAGCATACCTCTTGATGTGGTCACGATAATGATATCCGGCGTCTGCATCGGGATAGGTGTCGACTACTCGATCCACGTTCTCAGCCGGTACCGCCTGGAGCTGCGGAGCGGAAAGGAGAGGGAGGCGGCGCTCGCGAGTGTCGTCGGTTCCACGGGACGAGGCGTGTTCTTCAACGCTTCCACCCTGGCGCTGGGGTTCGGGCTCCTGGCGTTCTCGAGCTTCAAGGCGATCTCGCTATTCGGCCTCCTTGTGGCGGCCACTATGTGCACGAGCGCACTCGGGGCGCTCCTGGTGCTGCCGGCGGTGTTGAGGCTGGTGAGCGCAGACCGCGTGCGCTATGCGGGATTCGGGACAAGACGCGCGGCATTCGGCGCAAGAGGCGCGGCGCGTCCCGCGCCGGCGCATTCGGTGGGAACAGGCGGGAAACCATCCCGGTCCACATGAATCCGTATGAGACTATTGGCACGATACAGTGCATCACAGGAAGGTGACGTCTGATGGTGGTGATGGTGGTGATGACCCATGGTGCGGTGTGAGACGCGACAGGTGGCGTCAAGGGGCATTGTGGCCTGCGTCCTTCTTGCCGCCGTGCTCGCGGTGGCATGGGCGCCGGTCGCTCCGGAACGGGTAAGGGCGGCAGACCTTACCGCCGAGCAGATCCTGGACAAGCTCGAGGGCACGACTATGCTTACGGGGAGCGGCTCGGCCACGATCGAGCTTGTCACGGAGAACAAGCGCGGCCAGCAGCGAAGCAACAAGCTCAGGGTGTTCCGGAGCAAAGCCGCTGACGGAACAGAAAAACAACTTCTTGAGTACCTGTCACCGGCCGATGTTGCCGGGACCAAGCTCCTCAGCATAACCGGCGGCCAGGAGACCCAGATCTGGCTGTTCATGCCCGCCCTGGGCAGGGAGAGGAGGATCGCCGGCGCCGAGACGCGGACGAAGTTCATGGGGACGGACTTCACGTACGAGGAGATATCCGGCGGCTCGGCGTACAAGGATGACTATAAGGCCGAGAGGCTCAAGGATGAGGATCTGGACGGGCGCAACTGCTACGTGCTGCGCCTTACGCCAACGGGTGAAAGCGACTATGGTTTCGTCAAGATGTGGGTCTGGCGGGACGAGTTCATCCCGCTGAAAATCGAGTTCTATAACAGGGATGGTAAGGTACGCAAAGTTCTCTCAAACTTGGACCTGAAGAAGAGCAGCAAAGGCAAGTGGGAGCCTTCCACCATTGTGATGAGCGACGTTGTGGCGGGGACGAAGACGATAATCAAGATCCTCGAGATGTCAGGGGAGCCCGTGCCTGACGAATACTTCACCGTCCGCTACCTGAGGCGGCGCTAGGCGGGAATCGGCGGGCTCGCGTCCGGCCCGGCGCTGGCATCCGGGCTAGCGCAGGGCCAGGGTTGAGCTCATCATGCCGGTGGATGGGATCTCGGTCTCAAGGAGGTTGAAAGATCATGAGGCGATACACGAAGGCCGGATGGGTGAGCATCGGTAGCTTGGTGTTCCTTGCGGTGCTGGCGCTTTGCGGTGCGTGGACAGGGACCGCGTGGGGCGAGGAGTCCGGGGCCGAGGTGTCCGGGGAAGTTCAACACGATCTCGTGATCTCTCTGAACGGAGACGGCGTCGTCGCGAACATGGCGAGCTACCGTTTATCGCTTTCGGGAGAGCTTGGCGGAGCGGGATGGGCCGTGCCCGGAAGCGCCTACATATCTGTAAAGGGTGAGTACGATCTCCAGCCAGAGTCGGGTAAACTCGTGGACCTCGACGAAGCATACGTTGACCTTTACTTCAGTTGCGCCGACTTGCGACTCGGCCAGCAGGTTATAAGCTGGGGCACGGCCTACGGGCTCAACCCTACGAGCTACGTGAATCCCATGCCGAATCCCGCGTCGTCGGGTGGCGCGGGCGTTGCGGGAGGAGTGGCGCTCGAGCTTGCCAGGCTTCCCGTGCCGGCCATGAGCGCAACGATATACCCGTCCTGGGGGGACGTGGGGCTGGTGGCCGTGCTGAACCCCAGGCTACAGGGGGTGCCCGTTCCGGGGGATGCGCAGGCGGAGATCCTGCGCGGGGTCGCCTATCAGATTGCCCAGCGTCAGGGCCTGCCGCCCGATCTGGTGACGGTGTCGGCTGAGCGCTTCTCTGCCGAGCCGCCGGAGTCGCTGTCGGACCGTCTCGAGTATGCGGCGCGCGTCGGGACCAGGATGGGCAACTGGGACCTGTACCTCAGCGGGTTCAGGGGATGGGATGACCACCCGGTGCTCTGGGTGAGCATGGCGCCGGTCACCGATCCTGTCACCGGATACCTCACCGGGGTGCGTGTGGACCCCAACGCGGCGTACCGGAAAGTGACGAAGGCCGGGCTCGCGGCAAGCTGTGCATGGGGCCCGTACACGCTCTGGGGCGAGGGCAGCTATGCCTGGCCCGACAAAGTGCCCGAGCTCGACGACCCCAACAATATCGCCTTTTCGTCCAACGAGCCGCACTGGCAGGCCGTCCTGGGAGGAGACAGGACCTTCGGGGACGCAGGCGATGTCTACCTGATGGCGGAGTACATATACAACTCGAACGGTTCGCTCCTGGTGCCGTATCAGTTTGTGCCCGGCAAGTCTGAGGCGAGGCACTACGTGGTCGGCATGGCACGCTGGCAGCCTGCGCAGGACCACCAACTCGAGGTGTCGGGCATTTACTGCATGAACGACGGGAGCTACGTGGCCATGCCACGTTATACCTACCAGTTGAGCCAATCCACCAGCCTGTGGTTCGGGCTTGCGCTTCCGGGCGGCGATGAGGAGACCGATTTCGGGGGCCTCAGTGACGCCCGCTCGGCAACTCTCGGGGTGAAGCTGGCGTTCTAAAGCTGGCGTTCTGAGGGTCTGCGGTGGTCGAATACCTGGAGCGTCTCATCAACTCACGGCAGCCCCGGGAGTTCTCATGTCCATCAACGGCCCCGCGCTTCGCCTCGGCCAGACGCTGGGGCCTGTCCTCGCAGGCGCGGCGTTTGGTGGCTGGGGGACCGCAGGTCCCTCCCTGGTGGGCGTGATCGCTTCCGGGGCCATGCTCGTGCTGGTCCTGCTCGCTGTGCCGCCCGGGTTGCAGGGCGCGTTGCGCTCTTAACCCAGAGGTTCATATCGTCGAGAAGAAAGACTCCTCCGGCTGTTCACTGGCGTCATAGGATGATGTCGGCGGATGCTGCGCGGTCACGCTGGTTTCCTCCTGTCACTTCGACGACCTTCTCATCTCTCAGAAGCCGCAATATGCTAGTATAGGGCAAACTCTACGGGCGGAAAGCGGGGCGGCATGCCCGCTGTGACGCACACCAGAATATGAATCGCGTGGCGATGGATGCGTCCCGGTGCCCTGGGGTCCCCAGAGTTCCGGTTTTCCTGTGTTGCGTGACCGTCCGTTTTCATCGGGCTTGCGATCTGATACAATCAAGTCGCAAGCGACGCTTAAGACGACTCCAGCTGGAAGGGAGCGAATGGTGATGGTGCGATACATGAGGAATCTCGTGAGGAACTTTGTTGTGATCGCGTGCGCCGTTGCATTGATGACGATGGGCCTCGCCGCGACGGCGCTTGCGAGTTCCCCCACGGAGAGGATCGACGAGGCCATTCAGGTCCTGAGGGAGATGTCTCAGCAGGAAGACTATGAAGCAATGGCCTACATCCTCAAGAAGGCGCATGGCGTCGCCATCTTCCCATCAGTCCTCAAGGCAGGTCTCATGCTCGGCGCAAGGCACGGGGAAGGCCTCGTTCTCCGTCGCGATCCCGTCAGTGGGACCTGGTATGGCCCCAGCTTCGTCACGATCACGGGTCTGTCATGGGGACCGCAGATAGGCGTTCAGTCCACGTCGCTGGTCCTGGTCATCACGAACGAGCGCGGTCTCAAAGGCTTCGAGGAAGGCAAGATCACTCTCGGGGGCGAGATGTCGGTGGCGGCGGGCCCGGTGGGCCGCCATGCGGAGGCAGGGACCGACATCGAGCTGAAGGCGGCTATATATAGCTACTCCATGAGCAAAGGTGTGTTCGCCGGGGCGTCCCTGGAAGGCGCAAGGATCGCCCTGGACGAGTCGGCAAACGAGCTGTACTGGGAGGCGAAGGTGTCGCCAGACCTGATACTCGAGCGGAAGGTCGCGGACCACAGGGTCAGGGCGCTCGTGGAGGAGCTGAACCGGTTGATCTCGGAGGCCGTGTAGCGGGAGTCCCGGGCCTGCACGGGCTGTCGAGCGCCGCGCTTGGCCTTGCCTCGGCCACCGTCGGCCGCGTGCCCATGGCCCGCGCGCGCTGCGGGGCGACTCGTGTCACGGCCGACGCCGCCTCCGCCAGCACTGCCGTCTGGCCGCCGGCAGCCGGCTGTGGTGCCGAAGCTGACGTCGCGAGCATCGCGCGTCCTCGGCCGCTGCTTGAGGACGATACTGCTGAGGACGATGCTGGTTTCCGAACGAGGATCCCCCTTGACTACGCCCCTTGCGGGGCGTATCATGTTGGTTAGACATAAACATACGTTTATACGTTTATGCCAACTCGCGGCGGGGAGGAGGGTGGTAGATTGAAGAGGGCGGTAGAGATGCTCAAGGCCCTCGCTGACGAGACGAGGCTCGAGATCATGTCGATGCTCGCGCGCGAGGAGATTTGTGTGTGCGAGTTGATGGAGAGGCTCAACATGACTCAGCCGGCGGTGTCATATCATCTGAGGACGCTTCGGCAGGCGGGCCTTCTGGACCAACGCCGGGAGGGCAGGTGGATTTTCTACTCCGTCAACCGAAAGGCTCTCGCGGAGCTTCGGGCCATGCTCGCAGACAGGGTGTTCACGCCGGCCGAGAGCAAAGCTCCGTGCCGGAAGGTCCATCCAACCGCGAAGTGCGTTCCAGGCGAGTCCCGAAGACCCGAGAAAGCTTTCGGTGTGTGATATGATTTTCGCCCTACAACCCACAACACAGAGGATCGAGGGAGGAGCTATGGAAGGACGTGCGGCGACCGGTCGGGACCTTCGTGAACGTGCTCTCAGGAAAGAGCGCAAACTCGGATTCTTCGAGAAGTACCTTTCACTCTGGGTCCTCGCATGCATGGGGACCGGCATCCTTTTGGGGTCGGCTTTTCCCGGGGCGGCGAGGTTCCTGAACTCGCTCTCCGTGGCCCAGGTCAACATCCCGACGGCCATCTTTCTTTTCTTCATGATGTACCCCATTATGGTGCAGATCGACTTCTCCGAGGTGGTTGAGGCGGTGAAGGCGCCGAAACCGGTCCTCACCACGCTTGTTATAAACTGGGCCATTAAGCCCTTCACGATGCTGTTCTTCGCCACTGTCTTCATGCGCTATATCTGGGCGCCGTTCATCCCGCAGGACATGGCCACGTCCTACATTGCCGGGATGATTCTGCTCGGCATCGCGCCGTGCACGGCCATGGTGCTGGTTTGGAGCTACCTTGCGGACGGGTTCATGGGCCACACGCTGGTCATGGTCGCGATAAACTCCCTCACGATGCTGGTGCTCTACGCGCCGCTCGGAAGCTTCCTCCTGGGAGCGTCGAACATCAGGGTGCCGTTCCTGACCCTCTTTTACACCATCCTGTTCTACGTCGGCGTCGCCCTGGTAGCCGGATTCATCACCCGGACCCAGCTCATAAAGAGGAAGGGGCTGGACTGGTACGAATCGGTGTTCCTCCGCCACACGGGACAGGTGTCCGTGACCGCGTTGCTCCTAACCCTCGTGTTCCTATTCATGCTGCAGGGTCACGTCATCGTTGAGCGTCCGCTCGTCATCCTGATGATCGCGATACCGCTCTTCATCCAGACCATGTTCATCTTCATCCTGGGGTACTGGGCATCGAAGATCCTGGGGCTGGCGTACGAGGACGCGGCGCCCACCTCGATGATCGGGGCGAGCAACCACTTCGAGGTGGCCATCGCCACGGCGGCGACGCTTTTCGGCCTCGGCTCCGGCGCAGCGCTGGCGACGGTGGTGGGCGTGCTCATCGAGGTGCCGGTCATGCTCATGCTCGTGCGCATCTGCCTGCGCACGCGCGGGTGGTTCCCGTCGAAGGCCACGTCGGGCGCGGCGGTGCTCGCACGCGAGCGGGCGTAGCCCGACTAAGTGAGAGTTCGTGAGAGCATTTCTCCGCCCTCACTTGCGGACGACAGGTGAGGGACGCTCGCATGAACTTCGTACGAGGAAGACGAATCTCCGGAAGGTGAAGAGCGCTCACCGTTGAACACTACTGGTGGAGCGAATAGCCGCGGGATTGCTAGGACAACCGGCACAGGCTGGAGGGCCTCGACTGGTGACTGATTCGACCGAAAGGTGGGGCAAGCCCGTGTGTGTGCCCGGCGATGAGGATCGTGACCAAGAGCGCGGCTCCGGCGGATGTCTGGCGGGGTCCATGGCCGACGTGGGCATATACATGGATAACGCCGCCAGCTCGTTCCCGAAGCCGGAAGCCGTGATCGAGGCAATGGCCGACTTCCTGCGCAATGTCGGCGGCAGCTCCGGCAGGGGGGCGTATCGCAAGGCGCTCGAGGCCGACAAGATCGTCTTCAGGGCGAGGCAGGCGGTGGCGCGCCTCCTGGGCGTGGCCGACGTATCACGGGTGGTTTTCACGGCAAATGCCACCGAGTCGCTCAACCTCGCCATAAAGGGCCTGCTTTCGCCCGGCGACCACGTCGTGACCACGTCCATGGAGCATAACGCCGTCTGGCGCCCCCTCAAGGCGGTTGAGAGGAGGCGCGGGGTGACCATTTCCCAGGCGTCCTGTGCCCACGATGGCACCCTGGACCCAGCGGACATAGAGGCGCTCCTGCGCCCCAACACCCGACTCATCGTAATGACCCATGCCTCCAACGTTACCGGCACGCTTATGCCCGTGGCCGAGGCGGCCGCCATCGCCCGGGCCAGGGGGATTCCCCTCCTTGTGGATTGCGCCCAGACTGCGGGGGTCCATCCCATCGACATCGAGAGGCTCGGGCTCGACCTTGTGGCGTTCACCGGACACAAGGGGCTTATGGGTCCCACAGGGACCGGCGGCCTGTACGTTCGGGGAGGTCTTGATCTCGTGCCACTCAAGGACGGTGGGACGGGCGGAGACTCCATGCTGGAGCACCAGCCGGAGTGGCTTCCGGACCGGTTCGAAGCGGGCACGCTCAACGTGTGTGGCATAGCAGGCCTCGGCGCCGGCGTGCGCTTCGTGCTCGAGGAAGGTGTCGAGCGCATCAGGGAAAAGGAGGCCGGCCTCCTCCGGAGGCTGCTGGACGGGCTTTCCGAGATCCCCGGGTTGGAGGTATACGGTCCCAGGGATCCCGCCCGCCAGGTGGCCGTGGTGTCGCTGAACGTGCGTGGCGTCCCCGCCGAGGAGGTCGCGAGCAGGCTTGACCGGGAGTACGGCATCATGGTCCGGGCCGGCCTGCACTGCGCTCCATGCGCCCACAGAACCATTGGTACCATCCAGCGCGGCGCGGTGAGGATATCCCTTGGCTACTTCAACACCGAAGGCGACGTGGACCGCTGCGTGGAGGCGCTGGCCGGGATCGCGCGGGCGGCTGGGTGAGGTGCGGCTCCGTGCGGATCGTAGTTGATTGTCCATTGTCGCCGATTTGCGCCAACCCGCGCCGATCCGCGCCAATCCCTGCGCTCCACGCTGACTTGCTCCGCGTCGGCGCCCGCTCATCCGAAGCGCTGATCTGCGCGATCCACGCCCATTCTCAGCGATTGGTTGGTTGCCGGCGGGGTTGCCGGCCGCGTCAGAGGAGGACTGCTGTTGCCGTTCCTTGAGGATATCGCCATCGCGTTCATTGAGCCGTGCGTGGCCGACCCCGGGAGGGTGCGGCTTTACGCGGAGCCGTCGCGGGACCTTGCGGAGGTGCTGCCGTACCTCAACGCAGTGGTAAACCATGCCGCCTACAACAAGGACGGGCCAAGCCTGACCTTCATGAAAGAGTTCCGGCTCATAACCATCTACCCACGCCGGATCACCATGTCGAAGGCGCAAAACACAACCGACGCCTGGCAAGTGCTAGACTGGCTGAAGGACCTCATCAACGACACATACGACAGGCGCGGGTCGATTACCCCGGTCCACGGGGTCCGCTGGCGGCCGACGGCGCTCCAGATCTATGAGTGGTTGCCGCGGACGAACTGCAAAGCCTGTGGGGAGCCGACTTGTCTTGCGTTTGCGGTGAAGCTCCTACTGGGTGAGCGCACGCCTCAGGAATGCGAGCCCCTATTCCTCCCGGAACACGCAAGCCTCAGACGTGCGTTCTTCGAGATAGTCGCGGCATTCGGGTATCCAGCGCCCCCTGGAAGGTGATGGTTCGATTCCGACGCGCGTGCTGACCGCACGGGCGCCGATGTCACGGACTCGCACCGGCCGAACCGTCAATATCAGGTGCTGTTCGACGCGGCAATCGACCTTCCGGTCAAGAAACCTACACGCAACGCGATGTGCAGGTGTACCGGTGGATATCCGGAGTGAGACACGGCCGGCGTTCTACACGGTGCCGCCACCGTGCTGGCTTCTCTTGAGAATCCCCAGGACGAGCTTGTAAGTGAGCGCCAGCAGCAGGAGAAGGCCGGCGTAGCCGACCGCGGGATAGAGGGTCCTCACAATGCGGCTGAAACCGAGGCGGCCCGCCAGCAGCGCAACCACGCTGGTGGCGACCACGAGCCAGCGGAACGCTGCGCTGCGCGGCTTCACAATGCGTGCCACGAATCCGTAGAGGTTACCAACGGCCGTGGTGTATATCTCAAGGAGCAGGATCAGGCTGTAGCCCACCTGGACCAGCACGGGGAACCGCCCGGCGATGTATATCATGGGGACCTGGAGCCTCGCGGACTGCGGGAGCGTGGCAAGAAGCGCAAGGTGAATCGCGAGCGCCCCGATGCCGAGGCCGAGCCCTCCGAGGGCCGACCCGAGTTTGAGTGCGCGCGGGCCTGCCGCTATAGTCCCCAGTGGCGCAAGCACCCCCACCGTGAGCACTATGTTGTAAGACACGTACACCACTGCGGAGAGCGGCCACGACGGCACCGCGGCCCGCGCCGGGTCGACCGCTCGGATAGCGGCAGGGTTGAGGGGCGTACGCAGGAGCGTGGCGACGCTGATTCCCACCACCGCGACAAGGAGAGCCGGCACCACGAGGCTTATGGCGGTGACCACCCCGTGGATCCCGGCGAGCACCGTGAGGAGCGCGGCCACCACCAGCAGCACGTTCCCAACGGCTGACGGCAGGCCGAACTGCTCGTCGAAAACGGCTCCGGCGCCGGCCGTCATCGCCACGAGCGCGCCGAACAGGAAGAACGTGATGACACCGTCAACCGCCGTCCCCACCACGCGCCCGCCTGCCTCCCGTACCACAGGCAGGTGTGACTTGGCACCAAGCTTTTTGCCGAGCTCCAGTATGAGGTATCCGTATAGCGAAAACAGGGCGACGGCCAGACCTATGGCCGGGATGCCTCTCAAGCCGAAATGCCCGAAGAACTGGAGGACTTCCTGTCCCGAGGCGAACCCTGCGCCTACGACCGTGCCGATGTAAGTGGCCGCCACCCCAAACGCGGAAACGTGCTTTTCGGTCATACAGGTATACAGCCCGCGGCCAGGTGTAAGTTCAAAAACAACTGCCGCTTTTCCGGCGGTTGCCGGTGTTGCACTTTGTGGACGGCGCGCCTTGGGTACGCCACCGTGGAACCTGGCGGTTGGGCCGGCCGGATTCCGAAAGCCTTATCGTGCAAACACCGGCAACCCCGAGCCTGGTGGCAACGTGATACGAACACATGAACCCACACTCAGGTAGTGGCCGTACCTCCGAGTTCCTGGATGCGACGCTTCACTCCTTCGGCCTCGGCCTGGAGGTCGCTGAGGTAGTCTTCCAAGTACTCTTTCTCTTCCCGCTCGCTCAGATACCGCCGGTGAGCCATGCCTGTGCCGCCGCACATAGGGCACGGCCCGCCCATTCCCATCATCATGGGCCCCCAGTGGCGCATTCGATGGCCCATCATCGGGCGACGCACTTCGCCTGGCACTGCGAAACACCTCCTCTTCGCTTCCTAGTTTGGCCCCGCGCGGGCTTTCCTAACCATAATCGAGCGACAAAGCCACACTGCTCTCCTAATCTTTGCCGTCGGCGAGCAGGCGAGCGGGCCCTGTGTGACCGGTTCCGGAAGGAAACTTGCGCCGCGTGTAGAATCACAGTCATCGTAAGATGAACGGCCTCCTTATGTTGGGCGGCGCCGCATGGTTGCGGGCGGTGCTAGGCCGGCGCGAAAGGAGAGAGGACGCCCGGTCGGGGAGGCTGCCCGTCCTCGCGGCTACGCGGCATGCGTGTCTGCGGACGGGAGATGGCATGAACGACCGGTGCGGCGCGAGGATGAACAAAAGTGTCGTGTTTCTCACGCGGACCGCTGTGTTGCTGGCGCTCACACTTGCCATTCAGATGGTGGGGATGCCCCAGTATGCCACCGGACCGCTCGTCAACACCATGCTCTACATTGCCGCCACCTTCGTGGGGATCTGGGGCGGCGTGGCCATCGGTGTGGTGACGCCGGCGATCGCCTTCTGGCGCGGAATCCTGCCGCCCCCGCTCGGCCCGATGATACCCTTCATTGCCCTTGGGAACGCCGTGCTCGTCATCGTGTTTGGTCTGCTTGAGCGGCGCGGCAGGCTCGCCGCGATAGCCGGCATCGTGGCCGCCTCGGTGCTGAAGTTCCTGGTCCTCTCGAGCGCCGTGCGGTTCGTGGTCGAGGTAAAGCCTGCCATAGCGAAGATGATGCAGACCCCGCAGCTCTTCACGGCGCTTGCGGGCGGGGCGATCGCGTTCGTTGTGAGCGAGGCGCTCCTTCGTACGGGTGCTGTGAAGCGGCTTTCAGATATGGGCACGCGTAGCGCCCGATAACCTGTGCCTGGGCACGGGCACCCGGGCACGCCGATCGCGTGATCTCTCTGCCGGTGGATCTCGGCGCCACCGGCTGAGGCGCGACTGCTACCGGGTTGAGTCGGTACGGCCGGGAGCGATATGTCCGAGCGATATGTCCGACCGAGGAATAGGACGGAGGGACACGAGTTGGCGCGGAACTTCTTTTTGACCGGGCCAAAGCATGCGGGTAAATCCACGATCCTCTCCACCGCGCTCGAAGGCTTTCCCAGACCGGTCGGAGGCTTTCGCGTTGAGAGAGTGTTCGAGGGAAAGCGGCTCCGCGCCTTCCGTCTCGTGGACCTCATATCAGGTGAGGCTACTGTGGTCGCCTCAGCGCGCCGGGGTGGCTGGGACGTCCACGCGGACGCTTTCGAAGGTGTAGGAGTGCAGGCAATCAAGCGGGCTTCAACGGGCGCCGAACTCATTGTCATGGACGAGCTGGGCCGGTTCGAGCTTCGCGCGCCCGTGTTCCGCCAGGCGGTGATGGATGCGCTTGCCAGCCCTGTCCCTGTGGTCGGGGTGCTCAAGGCTGACTCTAACCCGTTTATCGATGCGATCCGTGGGCGTGAGGACACGGCTGTGGTGGAGGTTACTCCTGAAAACCGAGAGGAGGCCATGCGCCATCTCAAGGCGTGGCTGGCGGACGTGCTGTCGCCCCGCTTGAATTCTGGGGATGCTTCTAAGTGAGGATTCATGTCTTGGAGTCACCGGCAACCCGTCGCAAGAGTCGGGGGCATTTCCGCACTGTCATTCAGTACCAGCTGGCATAGCGCACTGGCCCCGTTGGCAGGTCCGGATCGAGGGGATTGCCGGCATCGCGTGTTCCTCGCGCACCATCGCACCGTACGGTCTTGCGCTCAGGCACGTTCCCACACGAACACCGGCAACCCCACCTGGTGTGTGGCGCGCCCCGCGCCCCACGCATCAGGGCCGCTAAACATGCTGCTGCATCGTGCTCACGAGGTTTTGAACTCTTGCTACGTCCTGGGGCTGGGCCATGGCCGGCTGGTACCAGCCCTTCCTGTTCATGAGATCCCAGATCTCTTTCTGGTGCTTCAGGTCTGTGTCAAGGCTGCTCATGATCTGACGCCGGAGGTCGGGGCTGGATGCCTCGATGGCCCCCTTTGCCAGGCTGCTGATGGAGAGCTTGTGCTCGTCCAGGATCACCTGCATGAGGTCCCGGTCGGTGAACCCGGTGTCACCTCTGCGGACGTTGACGTTCGGCATGTTCAAGCTGATTCCCCCCTTACATTTCGGTGCGATGTCGTGTTCTGGTTCCGGTCCATCCGTCCTGCGGGGCTCCGGGCGCTACTGCAAGGTCGCGCGAGCCCCAACGAACGCCGAGTACGCGTTCATCTCGGACCTGTGATCCTTTGCAAGCCGGTCGCACAGCGACTTGATCTCCGGGTCCGCGCTCACCTGCGAGGCGTAGTCCAGTAGTTTAGTCACGGACGCGGTGGACCTGAGGTGCTCCTCGATGAACATCAGCTCCTGCGTGGTCAACCTCTCCTGAGCCACCCTATCAGCCTCCTTTCATATGATGTCGCACGGGTTGCGCACAGGCGACCGCGCTTAGTTTGCTCCCGGAATACGGGCGTTTATTCGGAATCCGCAGGATTCGGCGTTGTGTCAGAGGCATCGAGTGAGAGTGCAGAAAGATCATCGGAAACGGCGTCATCCGCAGGGAGCGCCGTCCGCCCCTTGGGTGCGAATTCCTGCTCTCGCGGTTGCCCGGTCGACGTCTATGGCGCAGTCCGGGCAATGGTCCGCGCAGGTGCGGCACGCGATGCAGCCCGCCCCGTCCACTTGTACCGTCGGCGTGCCGTACGCACCGAGGTCCTTGGACCAGTGAAGCACGTCCTCGGGGCATGTCTCTATGCACAGACCGCAGCCCTTGCAGAGCTCCGGGAATATGATCCACTTTCCGCGCGGGACCCTGTAGACCTTTGCGGTGAACAACCTGCCCATGCCCGATCCCCTCACTTGCCTGTTTGCGGCTGGCAGCCTGCCTCCGTTCCAACCCCAGAGCGCACACCAGCGGTTGCCGCGTCTCCCATCCGTAGGGTTCCTGCGGATGGGGGCTCAGCGCGCCCTGCCGCCTCGCGGTCACGCTTGCGGCGAATGATCTGGGCTCCGCGCTCGAGCGCCCGGTGGTTGAGGTCGCGCAGCCCCGGGTCGTCCTTGAACTTGTGGCCTAGCTTAAGGTCGAGCGCTTCCTTCACCTTATCCATGGTGACCATTCCGGTGGTCTCGACTACCGCGCCCATCACGATGACGTTGAACACCCTCGGGACGAACTCGCGCCTCGCGATGTCGGCGGCTGGCAGGCCGACGACAAACGGCGCCACGCCAGCCCTGCCGTCCTCGTCTTTGTCCTCGTCCTTGTCCTTGTCCTTGTCCTCCTTCCCGTGCCCGCCAGGCTCAGTCCCCGTCATGTGAGCGAACGCCTCAGGCGCTATGGTGTCCCATGATTGGATGCCAATGGCGTCGTCATCGATGACAGGCGGCTGGACGCTGGAGCTGTCGTACATGAGCAGGGTCCCGGGCCCCACAAGGGGTCTCGTCCTTTCGATGGCCCGGTTGCTCAGCGCGACGAGCACATCGGCGTGCCTGAATTTGGGAGAACCTATTGGATGACGGGCGAGCTGGACATATGCGAGCGACACCCCGCCGCGCTGCTCGACGCCGAAGTTCGGGATGTACAGAGCGTGCAGCCCCGAGAGGAACCCGGCCATGGCGAGGACCTCCCCTACAAGCTGGACGCCTTGCCCGCCCTCGCCGGCAAGGGCTATCTTCATGTCCTCAAAGCCGGCGTGCGGGTCGGCTCGCCGCTCAGCCCCGTGGTCAGCCGAGCGGCTGGCCTGACGATCGGCCTGACGGTCGGCCGGGCGTTCGTCAATGGTTTGCACGTGCACCCTCGTTGCCGCCCCGGGGGATCCCGGCTTCAGCCGGTGAAGAGAGGCGGCCTTCCCTCCTCTCCTGACCCTCTGCTTTACCCTCTGCTTCGTCCCGGCTAAACTCGCCGATTCTGAACACCTTCCCCATTTCGTGCTCCAGGAAACGCCAGGTCTCCTTCGGACCGGTCCGCCAGTTGGTGGGGCACGTGGAGAGCGCCTCCACGAAGGACAGGCCGCGTCCTGCCATCTGGTTCTCGAGGGCGCGTTTTATGAAGAGCTTGAGCTGGCGAAAGTTGGCCACGGTGCCGCGGGCCGCGTAGACCCCTTCGGTGCGGATGCACGTCACAAGCTCGGGCCCTGATACGGGAAGCCCTGTCTCGAGAGGGTCGCGCCCGTAAGGCGTGGTCGTTGTCTTTTGGCCTGAAAGTGTGGTGGGGGCGAGCTGCCCGCCCGTCATCGCGTACACCGTGTTGTTGCACACGATCACAGTGATCTTCTCGTTGCGGATCGCGGCGCTCACAAGGTGCTGGGCCCCGATGGCGTATGCTCCGCCGTCCCCCATGTATGCGATGCCCACGAGGTCCGGCCTTGCGCGCTTAATCCCAACGATCACCGGGATGGTGCGCCCGTGGTGGGTCTGGACGGTGTCCAGGTTGAAGAGGTTCCAGCTCAGGAGGGAGCACCCGATGTCGCAGCCGTACACCGTCCTTGCCGCGATACCGAGGTCATCGATGGCCTCGCCCAGGGCGCGCAGGATGATGCCGTGCCCGCAACCTGGGCAGAAGGGGTGGGGCTTGGTTTCGGTGCGCCACGACCGGGGCATGCGTCCCGGCCGCATCTGGACGACCTCGGGGGCGGTGTCGGGCGCATGTTCCGGCAGGCATTCGGATACCTTACCCTGCGTCTCTCCGGACGCTTTTGGGGGAGGCTCTTCGGGCGGCTCTTCGGGTGCCGCGGACCGGGGCGCGGTTTTCGGTGCCCCTTCGTGGCGGTTCGTGCGGACCGGGTCGCTCATCCTCTCGTCCTCTCCGTCCTTTCCATCCTATTCATTCTCTCATCCTCCCATCTTCCCAGCTTCCCATGCTTCCATGCTTCCATGCTTCCATGCTCCTATCCTCTCATCCCGTTCCTCCCATGCTCCTATTCCCTCATTCCCTCATCCTGTCGCCGTCTTACTCCCGTGGCGCTCCTCACCGGAACTCGCCTCGCGTTCCACGGCGTCCACGATCTCCTCCGCGGTGATCCCGACGCCGGGCCTGAGATACGTGCGCACGTTCACAGCGGCTCGTCCGTATAGGGCCTCGCGGACCAGGCCTGCGAGCTGGCCGTGCGCCGACTCCACCACCAGAAGCCGGTCCGCCCTCCGAACGGCATCCGCAAGCGCCGCTGCAGGAAACGGCCGCAAGGTGATGGGCCTGAAGTACCCGGCCCGGATGCCCCGCGCCCGCAGCACTTCCGCAGCCTCCCGCGCGGCCCGCGCAACGATGCCGTGGGCCACCAGGACTACCTCTGCGTCTTCGCACCCGTCCTTCTCGAACTCCACGACTGACGGGGCCATCTCCTCGTAGTCGCGGATGTTGCGCGTAAGCGCCTCGTAAAGCTCGTCCTCGATGCTGAAAGTGTTGCGGAAGTGGGCCGGGGGCCTGTCCAGGCCTGGGGTCCCGGGCTTTCCGACGAAAGGCTCTGGGGTCGCGAGCGGCACACCTCTGTCCTCGGGATTATACAGGGTGAGCGCTTCGAGCATCTTCCCTTGGTAGCCGTCGCCCAGCACGAATGTGGGGAACCTCGTCCGCCAGGCGGTGGAGAACGCCTTGATGGTGTAATCGAAGAGGTCCTGGTGGGACGACGTGGAGTACACGATGCGGTGCCCCTCGCCATTGCCTCCGAGACATGTGAGGCGCACCTCCTGCTGGCTGTAGATCACCGTTGCCGTGGAGGGCCCTCCCCGCTGCTGGATGATCCAAACGGCGGGGATTCGCATCATCTCCGCCATGGAGATGGGCTCCTGCATGAGGACGTTGCCGGGCCCTGCGGTCGCTGAGAAAGCCTTTCTGCCGGCCATGACGGCGCCGATGGTGGCGAAGCCCGCGGAAAGCTCGTCCTCGGTCTGGAGGAAACCGAGGCCATGTTCCCTTGCCAGGACGGCCCAGGTGTGCATGATCTCGTTCTGGGGGGTGATGGGGTAGCCGCACATCATGTCGGCGCCGGCGGCGAGCGCCGCCCGCGCTACGACTTCGTTCCCCGTCATGAACCTGCGCTGTTCGCGTTCGACCACTCTCATCACGTCTCGCCGGTGCGGAGACCCCGGGCTTTAGCCCTGGAGCGGTTCACCTCATGACGAGTGTGCTCGAAACGGGGGAGGCCTATACAAGAATGCTGTTGGGGTCGGGCTGGCGAGAGGTCCCATTGCCGGCTCTACGACGCCGCAACGGGCTCGGTCGCCAGTGTCGCGGCAGTTGACGGGTGGCGGGGCAGCGCTGCGGCGCCCCAGGTAAGCGGCGGCGTCCGGCCCCGAGGAACTCGCTGGCGCCGGCGAGCCGCGAGGGGGTGGTCGGCACGAGACCAGCTTTAGCACCAGGCTGGTCTGCAAGCGACCATGCTCGCCGGTGACCTGGTCGCGCTGCGTCCACCTCCAGACGCAAATCACAGGATGTGGTCTCGTGGCGACCAGGAGAGGGCGGAATGTGGTCACCAGACGACCACTTCACGCATAGCGTTGGCCGCGCAGGAACCACTTTCGCACGTTGCTACGCGGGGGTGGTTCGTAGACGACCAGAACGCAAGTTCAGGTGGGCGCGAGGGAGCCAACTGCGTGCGAAACCTGGTCGCGCCACGACCACCCCATCTCGCCTTCGAAGGGAAAGAGGGCGAAGTTGGCTACGGGGCGACCAGGGTCGCCGCCAAAGTGGTCGGTATGGGACCAGCTTCGGGGGCAAGCTGGTCGCGACGGAGCCAGTCTCGTGCATCGGGCGAAAAGGGTGGTCGAGCAGGAACCAATTCTCGCGCAAGGTTGGGTTGTACAAGACCAGGTTCGCTTCGAACCTGGCTTTGTAGCGACCACCCTCTCCGGCTTACGCCCGAAGGTGGTCTCGTGGCGACCAGGACGTCTTCCGAGCTGGCAGGCAGGCGACCAACCGGCCGCGGATCCTGGTCGCAAGCCAACCACCACACCGCCTATCGGGCCGTGGCGACTGTAGGGGTGGTAGCCAGCGATCCAGGATTAGCGCGTGGGTGGCTTCCAGCCGACCAGCCAGCCCCGGCGACCTGGTCGCGGCAAGACAGCCGTCCGTGAGATTGCATCCAGGCGACCACATAGGGGCAATTACATCGTGGCGCCGCCAGCGGAAGCAGTCTGACACGCGGACGTGCGCGCCCGCCGGACCACGGGGCGGCGACGACTCCTGGGCGCCACGATGGCAGCACGCACCCGCTTGCAAGCGCTACATTGTTAAGGGCTAGGCCACATGATATAATAATGTCGCAGAGCAATACCAACGTAGACGAGTGCCGGAGTGGCGGAACAGGCAGACGCAAGGGACTTAAAATCCCTCGGGCCCTGGGCCCATGCGGGTTCGATCCCCGCCTCCGGCACCACCCTTCTTAGGAGCCTGGTGACACGCGCTTTCGCAAACTCGAAGAGATCAGCAGCTACCGAGCAGCTAACGAGAGAATACTGGCCGGCGCCAGGTCGAGCTGCTGCTACCCCAAAAGTCGGCGAGGGAGCCTGGTCTCCCGTGCCCACCGGCCCCATCCGAGCCTGTCTGTCTGCGCGGCTCCGACCGAGGGCGACCCCGGTTGCTCTTTCAAAGACCTCTGATGCTGGCGTTTGACAGCGATTTCCGTAACTTTCGCCCGCGCCGAATCTGTCACGTGGCACAGGTTCGCGAGTCAGGATCGCTCAGAGCGTTTCACCCTCGCGATCACAGTGGACGGTGATTGCTGGCTGTGGAAGTCAAGGAAGGGCAGTAGAAAGCGACGCCAGAATCAGAATGTGAAAGGCACTGAGGCAGCCGCTGCCACAGCACTGGTGATGAATAGCAAGCCGACTGTGCCGGATGCACCGCCTGTTTTCTGTGCGGTTAGAGAAACGTGGGGTCGGGAGCGAAGCGGGTCATCCGGAGGAGGAATACATGGAGCTTAGAATCGGACTTGTGGCACCGTATCCGCGTCTGGCAGAGCTTGCGATCGAAGTATGCCGTGAGCTCGGTGAGGACCTGGAAGTGCGCCGTGGTGATCTCAGCGCAGGCGTTGAAGTCGCGAGAGAGATGCAGTCCCGCGGCGTGGATGTGGTGATCAGCAGGGGTGGCACGGCACTCGCTATCGAGCAAGCGGTGGACATTCCGGTGATTCCCATCCAGGTGACGGGTTTTGACATAGTGAGGGCCATTCATGCTGCGAAACAGCTTGGAGGCGCAATCGGTGTCGTCGGTTTCAAGAACGTCATCTACGGCACCGAAGGCATCCAGGATGCTCTAGGCGTCTCACTACGACTCATCTACCTTGAGCACGAAGCCGATGCCGAGGAACAAATCGCGGCGGCTGTGCGAGGGGGTCTCCAGGTCATCGTTGGAGACGCGATATCGGCGCGCATCACCGCGAAGTACGGTGCGAAAGGCGTCTTGATTGAATCCGGCAAAGAGGCCATCATCAACAGCATTTAGGATTTGCTATATCTTCGATAGGGACTATTCCCCTCACTTCAATACGGTCTTGGTACACCCACAACTTAATCTGTAGTCTGTCAAACAATTCCTCCCAACTCATTATCTTTTGCGGGAACCCAAGAGTCAAGCGTAAAGGGTCTCTGCTCCGAATTATGGCAAAAGCTAGCTCCTCGGTGACGGCTGCTTCCTCCGGCTGGTAAATAACGTCAAATTGTTCTGCCTCAATCGCCTCCCTCACCGCTGCCACGTTCTGTTCCAATTTGTGAATCGTGTCAATTTCTGGCGAGTACTGCTCATACCGCTGGCGGATAGCCAATTCCTGTTCTTTAAGCTCGTTCTGTTGGCGGTTATAGTCTTCGTCCGATAATATTCCGTTGAGGTAAACGTTGGCGAGCCTGCGCTGTTTCTCCTGGATTTGAAAGAGTTGTTCGTTTATTGGCGAGAGTAAGGTTTCCAGTTCTTCCTTTCTCCGTTCCAAGGTTTCTACATATTCTTCGATGGCTGTCCTCATCTGTTCTGGGCTACGAAGGAGCTTTACAATGCGGCTTTTAACCTCTTCCGTTAACGCTTCACCGTTAAGGATAGGACTAGTACATCTTGGGCTACCGTCAAGATGGTTTTTCTTGAGCCTGCCGTTGCACTTGAAGACCAGCGTTTTTCCCGTGTTGTAATACCCGATACCGTAGGCGTGCTGGCATAACCCACAGTTAATACGTCCTGCAAGTAACGGTTTAGGATACTTTCTGTTGAATCCGCCCCTCGCTCCAACTCTCTTTTCCTGAGCCTTCTCCCACAGGAGAGGGTCAATTATAACAGGGAAGTCAACCGCGTACCACCCATCCTTGGAATTTGCCGCCTTAGCTCTTTCAACCCGCTCTTGGCTTACCGGAATGCTATCACCGCGCCAGAAGTAGTTGGTGCCTTTATAAGCGGTGTGGGTAAGGATTCTCTGAACCGTGGTTTCGCTCCACTGGGTGACCGGTTTACCCTTCTTGCCTCGGTGAACGCCGCGAAATTGAGAGGGCGTAGGAATACCAAGCTGGGTAAGTTTCTCAGCAACTCTAACCGTACCCATCGGACCGGACTTACCATCACCGTAGACGTACCAGTTATAGATGAGCCGGACTATTTTGGCTTCTTCTTCGACAATCTCCCATCGTTGCTTTTCCTTATTCCACTGGTAACCGAATAGCTCTGCGGTACCGAAGAATTTTCCTTCTTGCGCTCTCTTCTTCTTACCGGTCAGGGTTCTAAGGCGGATTACCTCTCTTTCGTACTCTGCGAACGAGCCCTGAATATTGGAAAAGAGCCTGCCTTCCGGTGTATCCTCAAATCCACCTTGAACGAAAATAAAGCCTTCACCTTTGGTTCCGCATCGGCGCGGTTTGAGGGCTTCATCCCGAAGTGCCGAGAGGATTGCTACCGAGCGCGCAAGCCTGTCCTGCCGGTAAAGGAAGATGGCGTCGTATTCTCCAGCCTGATACTTTTCCCACAGGTTACGGAGGATAGGTCTGTCGTTAATACCAAGGGCACCGCTGTACCCATCTTCTTTGAAAACATCAGCAGGGGTAATGTGGTATCCTCTCTTTTGAGCCTCCGCCATGCAAATTTCGACTTGAGTATCGAGAGAGGTACCCTCTACCTGGTCTTCTGTGGAAACTCTTGCCAGTATCGCTGCTCGTTTCCGTAGTATCACAATGGGACACCTTCCTCTACAGCTTGCCCTCTAATTCTGGCTTTGTGCTGGAGCATATTGAAAATAGCCAACCCGGCGCAGTAGAGGGCAACGTCTTCCCGCCTGATGAACCAGCGGTCAATTCCATCCGGGCCTCGTCTCTTGATACCTGGCAGTTTCTTATCCCGAAGGAGATTGGCGACCGCAATGGGCGATATTCCGAGGATTTCAGCCGTTTCATTGGTAGTAAGTAGCTCGTTCACCAGATTTCACCTCCTATGTTATTATTATAGGATGTATGCTAGCAACTTAAAAGATGGCTTCCAAAAAATCTCACGAGTTTCGACACGCCCAGCTTAGGCAATAGCTACTCTTACCGGCTGAACATTTAATGAATTACTCGTTTGCGGAACCCTCCCCCAAGTACCTCGTGAACATTTTCTATGGCTACGAAAGCGCTATCGTCAATTTCTCGGATAATAGATTTTAGTTTAGCCAATTCTAGGCGAGAAACAATGCAATAAAGAATCTCTTATCTTAGGCTACTCCAGCAGAGCTATCAGGTGCTCTTTATCTTCCTGGTAGGTCAGGATAAATAAGATATCTCCCTCCTGGATCTCCGTGTCACCCCTGGGAGGTACTATATCGTCATGTCTTACAATGGCAGTAACCAGCGTGGTCTTTGGTAGAGGGATATGCTCCAAACGCTTACCGATCAAAGAAGACCCTTTTTCCACTTCAAACTCCAACAACTCGCATTTGGTATTTTCCGTGGAGATTAACTCCAGGGAATGGGGAGAAGTCTTTTTGGTTCCAGCAAATAACTTGAGCTTGTGGGCTAAAATGTCGAGGGATGACCCCTGGATTAAGGCTGTTAGTAAAACGATGAAGAACACGACGTTAAAAAAATAGTTGCTGTGGTCGACTCCTGCAACGTAGGGGTAAGTGGCCAGTACAATGGGGACTGCGCCCCTTATACCTCCCCAACAGAGGAATAATTTTTCCTTGAGGTTGTAATCCCAGAACAGTGTCGTTAAAAAGACCGCTGTCGGCCGTGCCACTAGCATTAGCAGCAGAGCAATAAACACCCCCTCCTTGATAAAGGCGGGAAGTTGCGAAGGAAAGACCAGCAGCCCCAGCATTAGAAAGATAATGATGTTGCAGAAAGTGGAGGTGCCTTCTAGGAAGCGGGCTATTCCCTGCTTGTAGACGAACTTGCTGTTCCCCAGCAAATAACCAGCTATGAATACAGCGAGGAAGCCGTTGGCTTTGATTATCTCCGCTACTCCGAAGCTCAAATAGCAGAAACCGAGACTCAAAACATAGTAAAAACCACCCGATTCAAGGCGGGCCCGGTTAAAGAGATAGGGTCCAAGCTTACCGAACAAGTACCCCACACCAATTCCGGCCACAATCTGCCACATTAAGTGAGCGATAAAGGGAAAAAGGTTGAAATTTGTATTCTTCATATAGTCGAGCAGAGCTATGGTCAGGATAATGGCCATTGGATCGTTGGAGGCAGATTCGGCTTTCAGGGTGGTGGCCAGTTTGGGCTGAATGCTCTTATTGCGAAAAATAGAAAAAACTGCTGCAGCATCGGTGGAAGAAACGATGGCCCCTACCAGTAGGGAGGCCTCGAGGCTGAGCCCAACGATGTAGTGGGTGGCCAGTCCTAGAGTTACGGCGGTAATAAAGACACCTACCGTCGCCAAGGTAAAAGCTGGTTTGAAGGACGACTGTAATTCCTCTCTTTTGGTATTAAAGCCACCTTCAAAAAGGATAATAATGAGGGCTACATTGGCTATCCGCTGGGCTAGTAAAGGGTCATCAAAATATACTAGGTTAAGGCCATCGCTCCCGAAAAGCATTCCCAAGCCCAAAAAAATCACTAAACCGGGAACGCCGAATCGAGAGATCAGTTTGGTCGAAAAAGTGGCCAGAAGTAACAAAATAGATAATAACAGGATCAACTATCTTTCCTCCCTTTCCATAAAAACCAAACTAAAACACCTAGTGTTCCAAAATACGTCTCCACACCCTTCTAATAGGGAAGAGCAGCTACACCTTTGTCAAAACGATAAACCAGCAACTACTTAGCTTCTTTATCGATATAAATTGGTATTTTCAATGTGTCTAGCGCCTTGATAAAGTGAGGGTCGATAATGTTGTTAAGTTTCAAAACCTGTTTGGCATACCATTCATAATTCATTCTGAAATGCTCATTCATAAAGTACGGGTTGATAATGTCAACCAACGTATCTCCTGATTGAATGGTTATCTCCCGTACCTCTTTTAGCTCCCATACATCATTAGGTCGCTCTGAGATGTTGATACCTTCAGGTATGACTACTTCTTTAGGGAAATATTCTTCGGGTGGTATTACCTTATATCCGTCCTTAACGATATACCAAACACCGGTAGTTTTGTTAGTATACCGTCCAGTTTGTTCATCATAAATGTATCCTTCAACTACTTCCTGAACCTGATTATTCTTTGCTGGCTGTGTTACCTCTTGAGGTTTTGAGAAAATTAAATATCCGCCAACAGCGACAGCAGCTATTGCCACCGGTATAACAATCTTATACCAACTTTTCATCACCGATTTCCTCCTTTGCAATCTCGCCGCTCGGGAGCAGTTCAACCTCTCTAAGGTACTTTATCGCAGCCCACCGGACAAGGGCTGCTAGACTACGGTCGGTCATCAACGCTGCCTTCTTAACGGCTTCGTATTCGTCTTCGGTAAAGGTAACACTTACCAATTTAGTACGTGGTTCCGCTTTCCGAGGAGCCATGCAACCCACCTCAATCAACTTGATGTATTCTGATAGAAATTATATCAAAGCCTATCACGAAAGTCAACTACGGAAAGTAAATCGAGGTGGGTTAGGCTGCCTAGAGATAAAGCTGATACTTTAATGTACCAGAATTCTTCCAACGGTTGTAGTGACAGACGTAATCGCTGCCGTAAGTAGCCATCGCTTTCTCTGTAGTCCATTTGGTAGAAGGGTTAACGAATCCCATCCGGCAGCGAGAAAGTTCTCTATCATAGAGAGGGCAGGACTTGCAGGTACGCACTTTCGTCATGGTATCACCTCCAAAGAAAGGTGGTAATTGGCACCGGAGTATAAAAGTATTGACGAAGGAAGTTCCGTAGGGCATAGAGTCGTATAATTGGTTTGCAAGAGAGAAAAACCAGAAGGCGCCACGCTTTTCTTCACGCAGCGCCTTCCTTCTTGGCTTTTTCTTGTTCAGGTTCCGTCTCCTTTTTCTCCGCTTTGCGTTTGAGGTAGTATCGCTGGATTTCCTGCTCCACCTCGGCAATCTTTTTTGAGTACCAGTCAACCCGTAACCTTTGCTCCAGCATCTTCAGTTCCGCCAACTCGTCGCCGTCCTCAAACTTCTCGCGGTAGGCTTCCTCTTGCTTGATGGCGTACTGGAGGTTAGCGCGGAAGGCATCTCTTTTCGACCGCAACGCCTGCAATTCCGGTGGAGTGTTGCCCGTTGGGATAACTAAAGGCTGCTTGGGTTCAACCGGCTCGCTCTTGGCTCTTGCTGCCACGGTAATCACCTCCCTTCGCTATGTAGGAGTTGCTTCAGCCGGTTAAGGACACTGCTTACGTCCTCTCCGGAGTGCAGAAGCCTGGCTGTGGATGCAGGAAAGGTCATAAACGAGAGAAGCTGGAGCCTCTTTTATGAGCATCTCCAGCTTCTTCGTAGCTACCACAGAGCAGGTGTTCGTGGGTAGCGTTTGTTGGTGTTCCAGACATCGGATGATGTCTCGCACTCTTTTGAGTGCTTCTCGTTTGTTCATAGTACCATCTCCCTCCTGCGTTGGAAACTTCTAACTTCTTATGGTAAAATTATAATGTACTTCCAAAGGACTTAAAAGAGGGCCACCAAAATTTTTGTCGGAAATTGTCGGCACAAAAATAAGAGGCCCTGGTGAGCCTCTCTTAACTGACAGGACTTCTTCGCATGAAAAGGTTTGCCGGCCTAATCAGCGATAACCGTACTTACTCGTTCCAATGCAGCGTTGACGATGGTTCTCCATAAACGAAGCCGACTAGCTACATCGTTATAAAGCTCCAAGTTTGGGGGTTGTTCTCCCAGTATCCCCAATCCAACGTCTATGAGTTCCAACTGAGCCTTCAGGTAATGAAGATAACGGTAAGTGTCTCCCAAGCGTTCTCCGCCGTCATTGCCCTTTTGGGCGGCAAACGCCATCGTTATGGCTTCCTCATCCAATTGAAACTCGAACTCATCAATCTCATTAAGGAGGACAGAAAACATCATGGCTTCCTCTATTGGCCGTTCCGCCTCCCACGCTTTTCCCGAAATTCGGTGCTTCCTTTCCACAGGAGTGAGGGTATCTGCAATCTCAGCGGCCATCCGGTATCACCTCCTTTCCAATTCCAATGGTACCAGGCGAGCGAGGAAAAGTAAGATAACAAGTAGGCCCAACGGTTTGGGCAGGTGCGGGTCTAAGTTGGGGGTATTCTCGCAAGTAGCGGGAGAGAAGGAAAATCGAAAGTAGGCCCAAAGGTAGCGCCAAGGTTTGGGCCAAATTTGGGCCTTCGGGAAACAGAAAAGTAGACCCATAGGCCCAAAGGTATATATATACCTTGGGCCTTTGGGTCTACTTTGTGCCTACTCAACTTGGGTTTGGACTTACGCAGTTTCGGTTGCCCGCGGTATCTTTCTCCTGCTTTCCGACCCAGCGGTAGATTTTGGGTTTCTGCCCTTTACCGCCTTCTTCCGTTATAGGCATGTTCTCTCTAGCCCCCTAACCCGGGTGGAGAAAGAGGCTCAATCGAGTCTATACTGGAGTAGGGGGGTTGATGAGGTTGCATCGGAACAGGTATTCGGAGGAGTTCAAGGAGCAAATCGTGCGGGAGTGTCAGCAGGTCGGCAACATAGCCGTAGTGGCTCGGCGTCATGAGATCTCGGCGAAGACAGCTGCCAACTGGGTCAGGGCGGCCAAGGCGAGAGGGTCGGCAAGCCCCCTTCCGAAAGACAAGGATGCAAGGCTTAAGGAACTTGAAAGGCGTCTTAGGACCGTAAGCACAGAGAACGATAAGCTCAAGAGGCTTGTGGCGGAGAAGGAACTCGAGCTGGCAATCCTGAGGGAGTTGAGAACTCTTCCAAACCCTCGGTAGCCGACAAGGTCGCGATAGCAGACAAGTGGATCGGCGCGGGATACAGGGCAAGTTTAGTTTTGGGCTTTGTCGGCTTGGCGGTATCTACGTACTACGAGAACGTATCCCGCGGGGAGAAGACAGAGAATGGTGCCCAGGTTAAGGTTACAGGGAAGAGACCGGTGGGCAGGCCGGTTAGGGGGTATTCGCTCACAGATACCGGTCGCAAGGTGTGTGACGCCCAGATCAAGGAGTGGCTATGCGGGCTTATCTGTGGGGACGGTTTTCCATATGGGTATCGTAAGCTTGCCGTCTGCCTGAGGGAAGATTACGGGCTTAAGATCAACCACAAGAAGGTTTACAGGCTCTGTAAGGAACTTCGCATCTTAAGGCCGCAGCGGATAGTGAAGCGAAACTATCCAAGACGCATAGCGAGGAAGGACACGGTATCCGGCCCTAACCAGCTTTGGGAGATGGACGTCAAGTATGGTTACATTGCAGGAACGGACAGCTTCTTTTTTCAGTTATCGCTCCTGGACGTGTTTGACAGGTGTGTAATCGACTATCACCTGGGGACGAGCTGTACAGCGTCCGACGCGGCAAGGGTGCTCAAGAATGGTCTTCGCAAGCGTGGGCTACGTGACGGTTTGGTCCTGCCGAAGTTAAGGACAGACAACGGACCTCAATTCATCGCCAGGCAATTCGAAGAGGTGTGCAGGGCACTCGGCATAACGCATGAGAGGATACCGGTCAAGACGCCGAACATGATCGCGCACATAGAAGCGTTTCATTCGATTCTGGAAGACGAGTGTTACACAAGACACGAGTTTGGCAGCTTTGGGGAAGCGTATGCTATCGTAGCTGAATACATACGGTACTATAACCACCGCCGCAGGCACGGAGCGATATGGTTCATGTCGCCGGAGGCGTTCCATGAAGCATTCATTCGCAATACTGTGCCTGCCAGAGTATGTGTCGCATAAACTCCGGAATTAGGGGGCCAGGGGGTGTTCCTGTCCTGAAGCTCTCGGATGTAGCGCCGTACGGTTTCCTCGCTTACTCCCAGTTCCTGGACTATGTCTTTGAAGGCTATCCCGTTCTCGCCGCTCTGTTTAATGAGTTCCAGCACCTTGCCACGAGTAGAGGTGTCCTCAACCCTTACAACAAACCCTGTGGTAGTCATTTTGAAGGTTTCCGGGTTGACGTAAACCTCGATGGCTCTGTCCGTGACCCTCCCACGAGAATCAGTCAGTGGTGGAATGTCTCTACCGTCAAGCCGTAGGTAAAGAATGCGGTCGCCGGTGGCTTCGTTGGTTTTGTCCGTTTTTTCCAGGAAGATGCCCACGTCAGCTTCCCCGCTGCTCCGGCTGGAACCCCGGAAGGCGTCCCAACCGGTGTCCACGCCCTGGCGCTTGCCGAAATGGTGGACAACCAATACCGCCGCGTCAGGGAACCGCAGGACAAGCTCGTGCAGGCGGTCCCACACCTCGCCCATTTCCCAAGCCCGGTCCTCAACCTTGCTGTGAATCCTCTGGAGCGGGTCGAAAATAATCAGGTCGGGCTGGTAATCCTCGCAGACCTCAATCAATTTGTCCACCCAGTAGGGGTTATCAAGCTTCACGCCCTGGCGGTGCACCCAGCGGACGCTATCTGGAGGAATGTCGCTCAGCAGGCGCTTTATTCTTCTCGCGAAGGCGACGGGAGAGCCCTCCTCTTCGACGCAGAGAACCTTGCAAGGCTTGCGGACACTCCAGCCAGGGTATTCAAGGAAATCCTCTCCGCTGACCGCCGCCCGAATCAGGTTGAGGATGAAGAAGGTTTTCATGGCCTTTTGCGGCCCGCCGACCAAAACCTTATCGCCCCTGGCAATCAAACCATTGATGAGCCACGGTATTTCCTGTTCGGCCAGTTCCAGCATTTCTTTGTGGGTGGTAAAAAAGCTCCTAGTTTTCCGCCAGGGGATTAGCTCGGCCAGTTCCGCGTCGCTGTGGAGGCGGAGCCAGTCGCACACGTCTTTTCCGGCCTCGCCCCGCTTCCAGGGGAGCTTCACCACTACGCAGCGGTAGTCTCCCAGGACTTTAACGGCGTTAGCGACAAAGTTGTTCCACGATGGGTCATCAGCTTGAGGGATGAGGTAGACCGTGTGGATGCCTTGAAATTCCCGCTCCCACTCGCGCCTGAAGGTAGCTCCGGGAACGCTCAAGACCGGCACGTCAATCCCGCAGCTTTCCAGCGCCTGAATAGTCCGCAAGGCGTCACTTTCGCCCTCCACAATCACCGCTTGGTCGTGACCTTCCAAGGCGTCGAGATTCCAAAGAACGAATCGGGAGCCTTTGGCTCCGCCCTTGCGGCCGTCTCTAGCCCGGCCGCGAATACCGACAACCCGCCCGTTGACGATGAAGGGAACAACGATGCACTCTTCCTGGCCGGGGACAAAACCTTCAGGAACGTAACCCCAGCGGTAGCGGGTTAAGAGCTCGTAGTTGATACCCCTTGCAGCCAGGTATTCCTGCACGATTTCTAAATCCGGGGAGAGCCTTTTAGCGGCTTCGCTGGCGTACTCGTTGAAACCCTTCGGCGGGATGACAAAGGCGCTGCTGTAGTTGTCCACCTTTTCAAAAGCTGGCTTGTCTTCAAACCGCAGTTCAAAACGGTATTGGTCAAGGGTAAAGCTTGCCTCGTCTTTCGGCAGCCCGAGGATTTCCGTGAGGAAGCGAAAAGGGGAGAAGCTGCCGCAAACCGAGCAGTGGTAGACGCCGCTTTTAACGTTGACCGCAGCGGACGGCTTTTTGTCCCCGTGCTGGTGGTTTAGAGAGTTCAGGCAGCGGACGGAGATGAACCCGCTGCTGTCAGGCTGCCTTCCGACTATCTCCGGAAAGTGCGGCTCGTAAAACTCCCGGTAGGGTTCAGGGTGGGCCACCTTTGCGAAATGGATTGCCCAACCGTGGCTAGATGGTAGGTTGCTGTCCAGTAGCCTCGTTACGGTCATTTTGACCAGCCTCCTTCTTCAATGTCTCTCGTTTGATGTAGTTAATGCGGTCGCCAAGCTCCCGCATCGCTCTAACGTAATCGAACAGGTTCACGGTCAGGTTCTTGTCACCCTCAAACCTTGTCCGCAAGTCCCGCAGGGTGGAGAAGTCCGCTTCTGGGTAAAGGAACATTACTTTTTTCGCTCCAGGGAACGGAACTCTGATTTCCGGCTCATAACCGTTCATCATTAAGTAAGCGGCGAAATGCAAATCCTTCGTGTAGAAAGGCTCTCGTTTCATAGCTGTCAAACCCCCTTTTTAAGTTGGTTTTTCTTTCCACGTATAAAAATAGTTGACGAAAAAAGATCCGAGGTGCATAGAGGCTTATAAACGTTAATGCAGCGATATTTTTACGTGCTAACTCGCGATTTTAATTTCTTTCAAGTAAAGATAGCCGTTTGCTACTACTGACAAAGTTACCAGCGACCAGATTAACCAGAACATTGCTTGGCACCTCCTTATCCGGCATTCTCTAACTGCCTCTTGATACGGCGCGGTACTAGCTCGTAGTGGTAGGTTGCTTCACTGCACTGCATTCCCAACGGGCAGTAGCAGAGAGCTTTCCACTCGTTGTCACTAAAGGCGCAGATAAAGTCGTACCCGAAGTTTCCAAAACAGGTTCGAGACAGCCTTTCAGCCAGCTCGTCTTTCATTAGTTCGTCCCACTTAATCCAGAAAGCAATCGGTAGCATGACGTTCATCCCCCTTCGTGGTTACTCGTTAAAGATTTTCTGGTTAATCAGCTTGCTGAGTTCGTGAGAGGGCGGTAGCGTCCTGAATAAGCTGTTCCAGAAATCGCTATCGTCACGCTTTTCAACGTCCGGCTGAATGTTGTCTGGATATTGCCAGCGTGCCACGTTGTATAAAGTTTTCAGGTCACCGGAGAGGTAGCTTCTCTCAGACTTCTCCTTTTCCACGTTAGCCTGAACTCTTTTCACAAAGGTGTACCAGTTGCTAGCAAATTCCTGCCCTCGCTTGAAGAATTCCTCCATCTCCAATTGCGTGTACGTGATACCGTCACGCTTACGAGTAGGGGTAGAAATCTTATCAACGGTGGCATCGTCTAATGTGCCTGCGGTCACCAGCATGGAGAAAATATCGGTTAACTGTTTGGTAACCTTTTCCTTAGCTGTATCCGTGAGCCTGTCCCGGTAGCTGAGGGCATTCGGCAATTCCTTTAGCCACTGGCTTAACCGTCCCTGCAAATCCTTGGCCTGCAACGTTACTGCACGGTACATGCTCGGCGGGTAGGGTTCGTAACGTTCTTTATTGTCCTTGGAGAACCGTGTGAAGTCACTAGGAGCAAACGGCGGGCGTTTCAGCCCGTAGGTATCTTCGAGGAAGCGACCAATGCGCTGCAAGTCGTAGCTTCCTTCCTCAACCTCTCTCTGCAAAGCGGTAGCTCGCCGGAAGTTCTTCTGGACGACCTCCTCCTTAACGGAATCTAAAAGTCCCTGGAGGATTTCGTCATCGGAACGCGCGAAGGATGTACCGTTGACAACAGATTTCGATACTTCGTAGTTGCGGAGGACTACCTCCACGTAGCTTTCAAAGGAACTTCTGTTACCCCTCAACGCTCTCCATTCTTTAGCAACCTTGTCAACCTTTTTGCGGAATATCTCGTCGGTTTCGTAACGCTTCCTTACTTCATCCCACATACCTGACCCCTCCTTTTGAGATTTTGAAGTAGTGGCCGTATTTACGGCTTTAGTGGTAAAATGTTGGGAGAGCAATCGCATCAGGTTATCAATGCGCTCTACCGTCCTGGCTTCGTCCAGGCTGCTCTTGACGTAATTGACGAAGGCATCTTCTTGCGGATACGGGTTCAGTTGTTCCAGTGCTCTCCGTTTGGCACGTTCCAGTTCGCTGTTTTCGTCTTTCTGTACTGGGATGAAGAATGAGTTACCAACCTGCTTACCGCTTGGACTGAAAAGCTGCACCTCACCGGTCTTGGTGTTGGTGCGTTTCAACAGCGGTCCGAACTCGCTGGTGATAAATTCTTCCTTCCAGTTGTCAATGGACATCTGGCAGCACCTCCTTGAAAATTTCTAGTTAGGCTGCTTTGAGAGTGAGGATAAAGGGAAGTCCTTCCAGATTTGAGCGGTTCCTAAATGCTGAAAGCGATCGAGGAAGCCAAGCATGTTGCTACTGTCCGAAGGCGCGAACGGCAGAGGGCCGAGGAGTTCAAGGCCATACTGGATTTCGCGTACGAGGGAATTGTTGCCATAGACCAGTTCGGCCTCGTCAAGGTGTTTAACCCCATTGCCGAGCGGCTCCTCGGGGTGAGTGCAGCTAGGGCTATCGGTAGGCCCATCACGGAGGTCCTTCCAGGCGTTGGTCTTGACCTCGTCCGGGCAAGTGGTCGACCGGAACTCGGCGCAGTGCAGCGCCTAGGCAGTACGCTCATTGTGAGCAACCGTGTTCCCATAACCGTGGGTGGGGAGACCGTCGGCGTTGTCTTCACTTTCCAAGATGTCTCCCGAATACAGCAAGTGGAGAAGGAGGTGAGGCGCGAACTTTATCTCAAAGGGCACGTGGCGAAACACACGTTTGACGACATCATCACGGTTGACGACACTATGCGCGAGGTCATCGCACGGGCACGAAGGTTTGCCTCAACTGACTCGACCGTGCTTATTTTCGGCGAGACAGGGACAGGCAAAGAGCTTTTTGCACAGAGCATCCACAATGCGAGCCGCCGTCGCAACGGACCTTTTGTGGCAGTCAACTGTGCTGCTCTCCCTGAGAGCCTGCTGGAGAGCGAGCTGTTTGGCTACGAAGAAGGTGCGTTCACGGGTTCGCGAAAAGGTGGCAAGCCAGGTCTATTCGAGCTTGCTCACGGCGGGACCATATTCCTCGACGAGATCGGCGACATGTCCATGCAAATCCAGGCTCGCCTTCTCCGAGTGCTTGAACAACGGGAAGTTATGAGGCTGGGTGGCGACAAGGTTCTTCCCGTAGATGTGCGCGTGATTGCTGCAACCCATAGAGATCTCAAGCGAGCGGTCAGTGATGGGACGTTTCGAGCAGATCTATTCTATCGGCTGAACATACTCACCATTGCCCTTCCGCCCCTGCGGGAAAGGACCTGTGATATTCCGGCACTCGCTGAGCGCTTCATTGCAGCGTCGTGCCGCAGTCTCGGTATACCGCAAAAGACACTCAGCTCCGGGGCGATCACGGCCCTCGTGAGCCACACGTGGCCGGGAAACGTGCGCGAGCTGCGGAACGTGTGCGAGCGGTTGGCAGTCGGTGTGGAGTCTTGCGAAATCGATGAGGAGACCGTGTGGAAACTACTGGGGCGCGACGATCGCGCTACCGAAAGCACACAGCCTGAGGGGACCGTTACGGTTTCAATCAAAGGGGGTCTTCGCCAGATTGAAGACGAGATCATGCGACAGGTGCTCAGAAAGGTAGGTGGCGACAGAACAGAGGCTGCGCGGTTGCTGGGTATCAACCGCAGCACACTCTGGAGGAGGCTTGGGGCAGGTACCAGTTGACAGTATGCTCTTTGTGCCTGATAGTATGCCCCTCAGAGGACGGGAGACTCGGGATAAGGCAGGCGGGTCTTGCTAGCACGCGATCTAGGCACGCGATGAAGTCCGGACCTGCACGGCACTGACGTTGCATAATGGGTTGCATTATGCAACACACCCCCATCGCACACCAATGCCATTCGGCGACAACATGTCCGGATCCAAGTTGCACTGCGCAACATCGGCCTGCGCGGTGAGCCGCCGCGGGCCTGTTTTGTCTTTGGATCCAGTTGCTCCAGACGCCGCTCAGGACTGCGTTGTGGCGGCCGTCAACTGCTGCCTTCGCTTCCGAGAGCTGTTCGGCAGTCGCAGACTCCCGTACTGGTACCGGAATTGCATAGTAGCACTGATGACGACGGCGGGCTTGCTGACGGCGGCGGGCTCCGGCTGGCAAGGCGGCATTCTCCGGACGTGCTTGACGCCCGCGCGAGCGACACGGCCGAGCCGTGGGGGAGAGGCAGGTGACTCGTTGGGACTGAGGCGCGCACGCATTGCTCGCTTTCCCCGTGCGAATGCCTAGTACGCTTGTCCCGACCTGGGCATTGAGGGCAGCAACGAGACTTGGTGTTATTGCGGACGACCTGACGGGAGCGAACGACACAGGCGTACAGTTTGCGAAATACGGACTGTGCGCGATGGTAGTTCTCGATATCAACTCGATAGATGCACTGGCGAATCAAGCCGATGTGGTTGTCGTCGACACTGATAGCAGGTGGAGCGATCCCCAGACTGCTTACAACAAAGTGAGAGCAGCGGCCGAGGTGCTCAAGAAGGCCGGCATTTCAACGATTTACAAGAAGATCGATTCGACTCTCCGTGGTAATGTGGGCGCTGAGATCGACGCAGTCATGGACGTCCTTCAAGCCGCAGTAGCTTTCGTAGTGCCGGCCTTCCCTGCCACTGGTAGGGTAACTATAGACGGCAAACAGCTGCTGAGGAACGTACCTCTCCACAAAACGGAAGTTGCATCAGATCTTCTATCGCCTGTCGTAGAATCCCACGTGCCGACTTTGCTTTCCAGGCAAACCAGGAGAAAGGTCGGACACGTGTCTTTGGAAGTGGTAAGAGCTGGCGCTAACGCGCTGCAGAACGCATTCCAGGACAGGGTCCGCGCTGGCGACCAAATCATCGTAGTCGATGCGTCTGAGCCGGCAGACCTGCGGATTATCGCGACGACTATTGCTTCCCTTGATGTTATGGCAATCACGGTTGGATCCGCTGGGCTTGCCGCGGAGATTCCAGGGGCACTCGAAATGGTGCCGAGGAACGAAAAACGGGAGACCACGAGGGGGCGCTGTGGGGCCTTAATCATGGGTGGCTCGGTGAGCCCAACTGCCAGGGAGCAGTTGGAGTATGCGGTTGCTTGTCTGGAATTGCCCGCTATTACCATCAGTGCAGACGACATCCTGTCAGGGCTCGACACAGAGGAGTGTAAAACGCTTGAGATAGTGCGAAAGGCCTGTTCAGTATTGTCAAAAGGGCAAGACCTGGTGCTATTCCTCAAGCCGAGGGAGGGCCTCAAGAGCCCTCGCCTCTCTCCAGATGCACCGGCTCGAACCGGTGCTGGGACGACCGCACCTTCGGGCGAAGCTGCTCTGACTACCGAGACGGAAGGCCATGACACGTATGACGGACGGAGGTGTCAAACAATCCTGCCGTCTCGTCACGTCGAGGATAGCCGCAGGATCACAGGGTACCTGGGAATGCTGGCCAGCAAGATCCTGCGCGTTTGCAATGTAGCCGGGCTCGTTCTCACTGGCGGCGACACAGCGGTTGCAGTGTGCAAGGCTCTTGGGGCGAGCGGGGTTGCGCTGCGCGACGAGATTGTCCCTGGCGTGCCCTCGGGACGGCTGATAGGCGGGCCTTATGCTGGGTTGATGATGGTGACGAAGGCTGGTAGCTTCGGTGATAGAGACGTGATCGTCAGGGCCATACGCTATATACACCACGACACAGAGTAGCCGTGCGGGAGGTTTCCGGGTTCTTCGGCCAGTTGCCTCGGGTGGGAGCGGGCCGAGACCGGGCCGAATTGCGGAAAGCCGCCGAGCGCTCGGTGCCCGATCCGGGGGACGGCCGGGAAGACCATTGGGCATAGTAGTGATTCGTGCCAACGATAACTCTCAGGGGGGTCGCGGAGTTGGTACAGGACGGCAAAGCGTGTCGCAGGCGTGGAGGTACGTCCAACGACCAGGATTCGTACGTGAACGACGGGCTTCCAGTAATTGCTGTCACAATGGGCGATCCTGCTGGAATCGGAGCAGAAATCGCGGTGAAGGCTCTGGCTGACCCGGCGGTGCGGGACGTGTGCCGGCCGGTCATTGTGGGCGATGCGAAGGTCGTGGCAGATGCCATCAGGTTCACGGGCAGCTCCGCCCGAGTGAGGAGCCTTTCTGACATCTCACAGGCTCTGTACAAAGACGGCGTGGCCAATGTCCTGGATCTCGACAACGTAGACTTTAGCAGACTTGTCTACGGCCGGGTTAGTCCTGACGCCGGGCGAGCGGCTTTCGAGTACATCAAGACAGCGATAGAGCTCGCCCTGGCGCGAAAGGTTAAGGCAGTAGTTACAGGGCCGATACACAAAGAGGCTCTCAACCTTGCAGGGTATCACTACTCCGGACATACCGAGATCTTTGCGGATCTCACGGGCACGAAAGACTACGCGATGATGCTGGTCGACCAGGGTATGCGAGTCGTACACGTCACGACGCACGTGTCGCTCCGGAGAGCTTGCGACCTTGTGAAAAAGGAGCGGGTGCTCGTCGTCATCAAACTTGCCGACGAGGCTGCCAGGACCTTGGGCATATCGTTGCCTCGAATCGGAGTGGCCGGGCTGAACCCCCATGCAGGCGAAGACGGCCTATTTGGGACGGAAGAGTTGGAGGAGATTGGCCCGGCGATCCAGGAAGCACGAGCGCTCGGGATCAACGCTGAAGGGCCGATCCCGCCGGACACGCTTTTTGCGAAGACCCGTGGCGGCCAGTACGACGTGGCAGTAGCCATGTACCATGACCAGGGGCATATTCCACTCAAGACTGTGAGCTTCAGGCTGGATAGCGCCAGCGGGCGCTGGACCGCCGTGAGCGGCGTCAATGTCACGCTCGGGCTTCCTATCATAAGGACTTCAGTTGACCACGGCACTGCGTTCGGGAAAGCGGGCAAAGGCACAGCGAATCCCGAGAGCATGGTTCAGGCTATCAGTCTTGCAGCACAGTTTGCGGCTGGGCGGAGCTAAACCAGCGAACCCAGAGATTTGCCGAGGAGGATGCAAAGTTGGATACGATGCAGGCGTTGGTGAAAGCGAGACCGGAACCTGGTGCCGAACTGTCGACGGAGGCCATCCCGCAGTTGAAGCCGTTTGATGTTTTGGTTAGGGTTAAGGCAGCTGCCATTTGCGGGACCGACGTCCATATCTACGACTGGACTCCTTACGCTCAGGCCAGGGTGAGACCTCCTATGGTGTTCGGCCACGAGTTTTGCGGGGAGGTTGTGGCTACGGGTCCCAACGTTACGCGTGTGGCTACCGGCGATCTCATCGCCGGCGAGACGCATGTGCCGTGCGGACACTGCTTTTTGTGCAATACGGGTCTCGAACACATATGCAAGGACATGAAGATCCTCGGAGTGCATATCCCCGGAGTTTTCTCGGAGTATGCGGTCATTCCCGAGTCCGTAGCATGGAAGCTTCCTGCCGATACCCCGCCATTAGTGGGCGCAATCTTGGAGCCGGTTGGAGTTGGAGTTCATGCGGCGTACGCAGCTGACGTCCGAGGAGCAACTGTGCTCGTAACAGGATGTGGTCCGATCGGGCTTACGACCGTTGGTGTCGTCAAGTCGCTGGGCGCGAGACTTGTCATTGCAAGCGATGTGAGCGAAAAACGCGCTGAGCTTGCGAGGGAATTTGGAGCGGACATCGCGGTAAGCCCTCTCCGTGAGGACCTTGTCGAACTAGCACGTAGCGCCACCAGTGGGCTAGGCGTAGACGTGGCCATCGAAGCGTCCGGTGCCGCGAGCGCCGTGGGACAGGCTCTTGCAAGTACTCGGCGGGCGGGACAGGTGGTCCTCTTCGGTCTCATGGGGGGGCCGGTCGCGCTCGACCTGGTGGAAGATGTCATCTACAAGGAACTGAACATCAAGGGCATCACGGGACGCGAAATGTGGCGGACCTGGTACCAGGTAATGGAGATCGTCCGCTCAGGCGCTATAGATGTCAAGAAGCTTGTGACCCACGAGTTTCCCATGAGTGAGTTCGAAGAGGCTATCAGGGTCGCGAAATCGGGCGGTGCCGGGAAAGTCGTTCTCTACCCCGGGCAGTGAGCAATTGTCGCAGCTTCCACCAGGCTGCGCCGGGGCGCTCATGCCGCTGTGCGTGCCGCGTGCTGTCGGAAAGGAGGTCTTGTCCTGTGGAGAAACTGATCATCACCGTTGCTCTCGGGGGCGCCGAAGTCGCGCGGAGGTTCAATCCAAACGTGCCCACGACTGCGGAACAGCTTGCCCAGGCGGCTTACGATGCGTACTGCGCTGGTGCCTCCATAGTCCACCTGCACGTCTATGATGATGCTGGCCAGCCGACTGAGGACCTGGGGCTCTTCCAGAAGGCTGTAGACCTGATTCACGAGAAGTGTCCGCTCATCATCGAGGGGTCCACTGGTGGTGGCAGGGCCGACTTTTCTCCGGAGCAGCGGAGCCGATCCATTGAGGCGTGCGGAGTTGAGCTTGGAACGCTCAACATGGGTTCCGTGAACTTCTTCGGCAGGCCATTCATCAACGCGCCTCAAGATTTGGAGTTCTGGGCCAAGAAGATGAAAAGGCTCGGTGTCAAGCCGACGCTCATGATATTCGAGGTCGGAATGGTAAGAACAGCGGAGCGGATGGTGGAAGCCGGCTTGCTGGATCCTCCGCTCTACTTCGACCTGGTCATGAACGCGGAAGGTGCCATTCCTGGCACGGCCAAGAACCTTCTGCACCTCGTGGAGTGCCTCCCGTCCGGATCACAATGGTCCGTCAACGCGTTTACCCCGGAAAGCCAGCTCTGCATGACCACCATGGCCATTCTCATGGGTGGACACGTCAGGGTGGGTTTCGAGGACAACATGTATTACACGCCCGGCGTGCTGGCTTCCAACAACACTGTGTTTGTTGAACGGGTGACCAGGCTTGCCAAGGAGATAGGCCGCGATATTGCTAGCCCTGAGGAGGCCCGGGAGATTCTCCGGATTCCGCCTAGGGTGCAGTACAACGAAACGGAGGGTGATACTAGTGCCAGTTGTCAGAGCATGGGAGGAAAAGGGAACACACGTGCCGGAGCCGTACGAGCGCATCATTCGGATCCTTCTTGCACCGGACCGGAATGGCGTGCGGGAGTTGACGTTCTGCAACGCGTTGATCTACCCACACAGCCAGACCGACTTGCACACCCATGACCGACCTGAGTTGATATACGTTGTATCTGGAAGAGGAGAGGCCGTCATGGGTGAGGATGTAGTGACGATTGAACCGGATGTCGTTCTTTGGGCTTCTGCCGGGGAAAGGCATCAGGTAAGGAATACGGGGGATGACATGCTCAAACTGGCCACCGTCTTTGTGCCGGCCTATACTGCTGAAGAGTTGATGAAGGGTATTCTAGCTGCCGCCGAGAGAGACAGAAAGGCATGATGCACGAGACGTACTCCAATTCGAGGAAGAGGGTGATAATGGGGCGGGAGAACAGTGCCAACACGAGAGTGAACCTGCGGTTCTTCCGTAGACAGCTATGACCTGAATTGGCCCAAGCCGGGGAGAGCGGACGTGCGCTTGCAGGCGCGTGCCGTGGCTGCCGTGGACTGTTTGGAGTCGGACATTGGGCGCTTGTGAAGCTGGTGTCATAGACATTCTCAATGTACGAAGAGGGAGGGGACAGTGAGCCATGAAGAGGAGAAATGCATACAGGTTGCCGTTTCTCGGACTTTGCACCGTGGGTCTGCTCGCGGCGAGTTGGTCACCTGGGGCTGCGGCACCCGTTACCATCAAGTTCGCACACGTAGCGACAGTTGATGACTCCAGGCATCAGGCTGCGCTGAAGTTCAAGGAGCTCGTGGAAACAAGGAGTAAGGGTACAATCAAGGTCGAGGTATACTATGGTGGTCAGCTCGGCGGTGACCGCGACGCAATTGAGGGACTACGCCTCGGAACCGTGCAGATGACCACTGCTGGCGCTGGGATATACGCGCTCTTTGAGCCTAAGATGGGGATTACGGCTCTACCTTTCCTGTTTGAGAATTTCGAGGAAGCATGGAAGTTCCTTGACGGTCCGGTCAATGCCGAGGTCACGAAGCTGCTAATCAGCAAGGGGATCAGGGGCCTTGCATACTGGGAGAACGGGTTCCGATGCATCACAAACTCGGTGAGGCCGATAAAGACACCTGAGGATCTGAAAGGGCTGAAGATCCGCACACCAGAGAATCCGGTGATCCTCTCTACAATGAGGGCTCTCGGCGCGAATCCGCTTCCAATGGCCTGGGCAGAGGTCTATGTAGCGCTGCAGCAGGGAGCGATCGACGGACAGGAAAACCCGATTCCACTCATCTATACCAGCAAACTCTACGAGGTTCAGAAATACCTTGCCATAACGAACCACGTGTACGAGCCGTTGCTAACCGCGATCAGTGAACGATTCTGGCAGACGCTTACGCCGGAGCAACAGAAAATCGTAGCGGACGCGGCTGTTGAGGCCGGCGCCTTCCATCGCCAGCTCGTGAAGAAACAAACTGAGCAGCTCGTTGAGGTGTTGAAGCAAAAGGGGATGCAGATTACGTATCCCGATCTCAAACCGTTCAGGCAGGCAGCTGCCAACGTGCGTGACCAATTCGTTGGGGTCTTCGGTCGAGAGTTGATCGACAAGGCATACGGTTCGAGGTAACAGTCAAATCGTCTGCCGGGAGGGGAACTGCCGAGTGGGTGGTGCTTACATTGCCACCACCCACTCTCGCCTTCCGGGCACATCTCAGCCTGTAGCTCACAACGTGTAGATGGGGGGCCTTTCCGTGGACGTGGTTCTTGACAGGCTGGACCGTCTTACCAAGATCATTCTCGTGATACTGATAGCTGTCATGGCAAGCGTGGCGGCTGCTAACGTCTTCTGCCGGTATGTGCTGAATGCCGCTCTCATGTGGGCAGAGGAACTGGCCCGATACTGCATGATCTGGGCGGGCTTTCTGGGATCGGCCTCGCTCGTGCATACAGGGAGCCACATTTCCGTCAGTGTCGTCGTTGACCTCTTACCGGTCCGAGTGAGAAGATACAGTGCAGTTTTGGTCCTAGTTGGCTCAATCGTCTTCTTCGCAGTTGTAATCGTCGAAGGGATCCAACTCATGGCTCTCACCAGAGGCCAAGTAGGAGCGTCGTTGCGTGTGTTACCAATGAGCATCGTCTACAGCGTGATTCCAGTATCGGGGTTTATCATGCTTCTGAATTCGCTGTGGCAACTGGCGCTGATCTGGCGCCAACGGGCGGAATGACCGGAGGTGAAGCCAATGGTATCAATGATCTTGCTTGCTAGCTTTTTCCTCTTTACCGCAGCTGGTTTTCCCATAGCTGTTGCGCTGGGCATCAGCACGTTAGTCGGACTTATGCTCCAGCCGAACGTACCGCTCGTCCTTGTTGCTCAGCGGATGTTCACAGCAATGGACTCCTTCCCCTTGATGGCTCTACCTCTTTTCCTGTTGGCAGGGGCACTGATGGGAGTCGGGGGCATAAGCAGGCGAATCATCAACCTCTCGGCCGCGCTTGTGGGTCATATAACGGGCGGGCTGGCACACGTGTCGATCCTTGCGAGCATGATCTTCGCGGGCATATCGGGGTCAGCCGTGGCGGATACTGCGGGGATCGGGGGGATCATGATACCATCCATGATTGAGAAGAAATACCCCCGCCAGTATGCTGCCGCCGTGACAGCTGCGGCAAGCACGATCGGAGTGATCATTCCTCCGAGCATTCCCATGGTCATATGTGGCGCTATGGTATCAGTATCCGTTGGCGGCATGTTTCTTGGCGGCGTGGTGCCAGGGGTGATAATCGGGCTGGCGCTCATGGCGGTAGCATACTACTATGCCAGAAGAGAAGGCTATGCGAGATACAAGCGAGCGTCCTTGAAGGAAATCCTTGCCGCATTCCGAAGCGCGTTTTGGGCGGTCACGATGCCCGTTGCGATCGTGGGCGGGATAGTTGGAGGCGTGTTTACGCCGACTGAAGCCGGTGCCGTGGCCGTCCTGTATGCCCTGGTCATCGGAACCTTGGTGTACAAGGAACTGACGTTCAAAGACATCGTGCGGGCGCTGTGGGATAGCGCTCTCAGCAGCGCGAAGATCCTCTTCATAATAGGCACGGCCTCGCTCTTCGCGTGGCTGCTGACGGCGGACGGATTTCCTCAGCTCGTCGGGAGAGCCCTGCTCTCGACTACGAAGAACCCGACGGTGATGATGTTCATCATTTCGGGTATTCTGCTAGTGGTTGGCACTTTCATGGAATCCATTGCCGCTCTCATCCTGCTGATGCCGGTCTTATTCCCTATCTCTCAGCAGCTCGGGATAGACTCTGTCTACTTCGGAGTCATCGTGGTAATCGCTCTGGCCATTGGCCTTGTTACTCCGCCTGTCGGCGTTTGCCTGTATGTTGCGACCGACATTTCTCGGTTACCTTTGGGTGCCACCTCGCGTGCGCTGGTGCCGTTCATAGCCGTGATGATGGGGACTCTCATCCTGTTTCTCCTGGTTCCGGATCTGATATTGGCCTTACCAAGACTCTTGATGCGGTAATCGGCTGCCCTAATCAGGGGCCGCTGCCATTGTGCGGGCAGCTGGCAGAGTTGAGTCCGTGTGGTCAATGCCGTAGGCCAGGACCCGAGTTCGTCAGCGATAAGGCTAAGGCACACAAGGGAGAGGATCGGGATCGGAGGTCAGGATTTCATGCGGTTTCGGCGGCTCGATGTGGCCCAAGGTCCCAAGAGCTCACGGGATAACCCTGGGTAGTGAACGGCTTTGCGGTTACGAGAGAGGGAATACCTATTAATGTCGGTGGCTCCGAGATGCGGCTGACACGTCTGTCATCCAGGACACAAGGAGGAACCTTGTCGGACGGTAGCCGGGGCGTGTGGCAGCCGTCGCGGACCGCGAGGTTGCCTTCGGAGGAAAACCTAAGATACCTGCAAATGGCGAGAGGATACTACATTGCAGAGGAGGTCATGCAAAAGGGAATATGGCCCGGACGATGTGGAGAAGGCTCTGAACGAGACCGGGTTGGTCGGGCATTAATCCAGCTGCGAGCCTGGTCATTCATGGTCGCAGTGGAATTTGGGAGGGTGCGGCCACTGTCAATGGCACAAAGAAGAACGCCTGATGTCATGTTTGACGTCAGGCCGACACCTCTTGCCAGTCGTGAAGCTCGCACTGCCCACGTGGGGATTCAACACGGCATCACACGCCGCAGCCGGGCACGCGGCGAAGACCGCTGCCTAGCCTCCCTCTGGGCGCCGGGACAGTCTACTGCGAGACTAGAGCCTGACACTGCGACTCGATACTGCGAGGCTAAGCCTTGATGCCCGCTTTCTTCTGAATGAAGGCCTGAAACTTCTTGTAGAAGTCCGCGAGTTTCTGGGCGTTCTGCTTTGCTGCTTCCATGAATCGCTTTATGTCCTCTTGAGTCGGCGGAGTGCCTTGGCCCGCGCCGCTTGCGCCATCTCCGGCCCGCGGACGCCCTCCTTCTGCCCGTGAGGTGAGGCCGTACTTCGCAGGATCGAAGTCAAAGTTGTCTACGTACGCGATCTGCTTTGCCGAGAGGACATTCTCTATCTTCTCGATCGCCTGGCGGAGTGCCTGCTCCCGGGCCTCGCGTTGCTTGCGAAGCTCCCGTATTCTCGCGTGATCTCTCTGCACGGCGCCCTGGCCCGCCTGGCCTTGGCTCTGGCTCTGGCTCTGGCTCTGGCTCTGACCCTGGCCCTGCCAGCCAGGACGGTTTCCGATCTCAAATTGGGCTGGATCGACCTCGAGCCGGATAAGACCCTTGTCGACCAGGGACTTGAATGTGGGCCATATGCTGGTCGCCTGATCTCGGGTGAGAGCAAGCTTCTTATCGCGCTCCATGTCCATGATTCCCGCGAGAAGCCAGACGAGATCTTGCTCAGCGGACTGCCTTCCTACCCACTGGTCGCCCGCCGGCAGCTGGTTACCCGCAGTTCCGGCCTGCGCAATCAGGAAGCCGGCATTGCTGTCATTGCTGTTACCATTTCCGATGGCAGCGCCCGCCGCCGCGCTCAACAGCACGCTCGCCGCTACCGCCACCAGGGCTGCCGCCCTGAGCGGTGTCAACAATCTACCGACCTGCCTGCCTGACGGCCCGCCAACCAGTCGTCTTGCCAGTTTCAGGCTCATGTGCAGACGGGTCATCCCACATTCCTCCTCCGCTTACTTGTACGTTTGCACTGACTCACCCATTGTTCTGCGTCGCGGGTTCGTTTGGGCAATCTTCCCCGTGGTGCCTACGCCCGATCCTACTTCGCGATGCGTCACTCTTGTCGCTTCCTACGTCGCCGCTCGCCTCCACCCACGATCTCATGAACCCCCACCCACGATCTCATGAGGCGATCCATTTGAGGCGATCCATTGCGGCAACGATTGCTTACCATATACTCACTCGTACCACAGGCCTGGATCGCCTTGTGCTCGGCGGCCTCGAAGGCCGTTGCTTATTTCTACTCCTACTCCTACTCCTACTCCTACTCTTACTCGTACCGCAGGGCCTCTACAGGGTTCAATCGTCCTGCTCTGCTAGCTGGGTATATCCCAAAGAAGAGGCCAACGGCGAGCGAGAAGCAGAACGGAATTAGTACAGCGCCCACGGAGACCGCGGCAGGCCAACCTGCGACCCGGGCCGCAATCCTCGAGCCGGCGATCCCGACGATGATTCCGATCACGCCTCCGACTAGGCTCAGCACAACCGATTCAATGAGGAACTGCATCAGGATGTCCACCGTTCTCGCGCCCAAAGCCTTTCGAAGCCCTATCTCTCTTGTCCGCTCGGTCACGGAAACCAGCATTATGTTCATGACCCCGATCCCGCCGACAAGAAGCGACACGCTGGCAATGCCCGCTAGAAGCAGAGTAAACACCCGGGTGACATCCTGGGCAGCGCCGAGCACATCGGCCTGGTTTCTCACATAAAAGGTGTCGGTGCTGCCCAAGCGGGCGCCGAGAACGGATACTATCTCGTCATTGGCGGCATCCATGGATTTCGCGTCATTGGCCTGCGCGTAGATCGTCCGCACGTACTTCGTTCCCAGGATCCGCTTCTGGGCGGTTGTTATCGGAACATAAATGGCATCGTCCACGTTGGTCATGCCGCTCTGGCCCTTAGATCCCATGACACCGATGACCCGCAGGCGCACCTGACCGACCTTGAGCTCCTGTCCGATGGGGTCCGCGCCCGAAAAAAGCTCATCGACGACGCCCTGGCCCACCACGGCAACCTTCGCGGCCAACTGCACATCCTGCTCGGTGAAGAAAGACCCAGAGGCGACGGTGAAAGCCCTCACCGACAGGTACTCGGGGGTTGTGGCTACGACCTGTGTTTGTATGCTGCTCGACCCGTATTTCACAATGGCACCTCTTGAGATCTCCGGGGCCACGGCGCGGACGGACGGGCACTCGTCGCGTATCGCCTGGACCTCGTCCATTGTAAGGACATCCATACTTCCGAACGCACCCATGGTCCGCGCGCCCGGCTCCCGGGTCCGGCCAGGCATGACGATCAGAAGGTTAGAGCCGAGCCGCTCTATTTGGGACGATACCTGGAGATTCGCGCCCTCGCCGATCGCCACCATGATGACGACTGCGGCAACTCCTATGATCACGCCCAGCATCGTGAGGCCCGAGCGCATCTTGTTGCTCGTGATGCTCAAGAGCGCCGTACGAACGCCTTCTAGCAGGTTCACCCCGCCTTCACCTCCTCGGCGGCGCCCTCCGTGAGGCCGGCGATCAGGGCATCCAGTGATTCGTCTCGCTCCGCGATTGTCCTTGACGACACGGCTTCATCCGAAACTATGAGCCCGTCGCGGAAGCGGACGATTCTCTTGGCATACTGGGCAATATCCGCGTTATGGGTAACCAGCACTACGGTGATCCCGCTATCGTTTAGTGCCTGGAAGATCGCCATGATTTCCACACCCGACTTCGTATCCAGATTGCCTGTGGGTTCATCTGCGAGGACGATCCGCGGGTGCGTTACCAGGCTCCGTGCTATGGCGACCCGCTGTTGCTGGCCTCCTGACAATTCCGACGGCCGATGATGAAGCCGATCCTTGAGCCCCACCGCCTCCAGTGCCCTAACCGCGAGGAGCCTTCGAGTACGCCTGGGGACGCCTCGATAGATCAACGGTAGCTCGACGTTGGCAACCGCGCTGAGCCTCGGCAGGAGGTTATACGTCTGAAAGACAAACCCTATGCGCCGATTTCTCACGCGGGCGAGCTCGGTGTCGTCCATCTCGCTCACGAGCACCCCACCGAGAGAATAGGACCCTTCTGTGGGTTGGTCCAGGCAACCGAGAATGTTCATGAACGTGGTCTTGCCCGAGCCGGAGGGGCCCATGATGGCGACGAATTGTCCTTCGTCGATGCGAAGGGACACGCCTCGGAGTGCGGCAACTTCGATGCTGCCGACTTTGTACACTTTCTTCAATCCGTTAACTTCGATCACGCTCAACTCACCCCATACGACGGTCGAGTCGGGGCCGGGACTGGCTCCCATGAACCCACTCTCCTAGTGGACCCGCTTCACTCGTGGACCCACTCCTGTGTAAGCCCCGTGAGAACTCGTCGCTAGAGCCCGGCACCCGCCTCGCTATCTTGCCGTCCATGTCATGGTCTGCCGCCGAAGAACGTGCCGCCTCCTGGCACAAGACGCATCATGGGGTTCGTGCTTTGGCCTCTGGTGCCTCCAGTGCCTGCAGACGCGCTACTGGACCTGCGGATCGCCACCATCTCGCCTGGCTCAAGCCCGGATACCACCTCGGTCGTGGTCCCGTCGGTGATGCCCAGCTCGACACGCTTGAAGAAGGGTTCTCCGTTTTCGTCGAGGGTGCGGGCCATCAGGCGCCCACGACGTTCCTCCAGCGCCGCGTTGGGGATTGTGAGCACGCCAGTGCGCCGGTCCAGGACGATATCCACGTCAGCTGTCATGCCCGGCTTCAGGGTCCGGGTGTCGTCGGTGACCTTGACCGTCACTTCGAAGTAAACTACGCTGCTGATGACCTTTCCCTGTGAGGCAACGCTTTCAACGACCCCGCTGAAAACTCTTCCGGGGACCGACTCCACTTTCACATCGGCCTGCTGACCTACCCTGACACTGTGGACATCAGTTTCATCTACGTTCGCCGCGACCTCGAGGTGCGTCAGATCCACGACCACGGCAAGCACGCTGGACTGCCCCGCGAGTTGCCCCACCTGGGCCGCAACATCGGTAACCGTTCCGTCTATGGGGGACACGATCCGCGTGAGGCTCAGGTTGCGCTCCGCCGCCCTGACGGCGTTTTTGGCTTGAGCCACCTGCGCTTGCGCAGTGAGAAGCTGTTGCTGGACGCTGCTGGCTTCAGCGTTCGCTTCCGCCACGCTCAGGTTCATCTTGGCCTGGGCTACCGCCGCTTCGGCTGCCGCAAGCTCGTCAGGGTCGGGGCCGGCGAGCAGCGAGTCCAGCTTTTGTTGGGCGGACTTCAGTGATTCAACAGCGGTGAGATACTTGCTTTCGGCGCTTTCCAGCTGCTGACGCGTCACCGCGCCCTGCTCGAACAGGGTCTTGTTGCGCTCATACTCCTTCTTTGCGGTGTCGACCGTAAGCTGCGCCTGGGTGACCTGGGACCTGGCCTGTTCGATATCCTGGGGCGTTGCGCCCTCTTTGAGCTGGGCCAGCTTTGCCTCGGCGTTAAGGAGGTTCACCTTGGCCTGCTCTACTTGAAGCTTGTTTTGGGCCGGAGCAAGCTTCGCCTGCGTTTGTGCCTCCGCGAGCTTCGCCTCCGCAACGGCCAGGTTGTCTCTGGCTTCCTGAAGGCGCTCCCGAGCGTCGGTGTCATCGAGCAGGATCAGCAACTGACCCTTTTGCACAGCGTCCCCTTGCTTGACGAGGACCTCAGTGACGGTGCCGCTGACCTTCGGCGCAACCTGGTAGGTTGATCCCGGCCTCACAGTCCCGGAGGCTGTGACTTTGAGCGTGATCGAGCCGGTCTGTACCGGAACGAGCTGGTAAAGCTCCTCTGAGCTCGCAGCCCCCCGGTTATTTCGCAAAAATCCGTGGTAAAAGGCATACCCGGCTATCCCAACGGCGCACACAGTGACGACCACGGCGGCCACGAGACGCCGTCTGCCCCTGTGCCGCCTGTTTACGGCCTTGCGCGCATTCGTCCCACTACTGTTAACCGTTCCACTGCTGCCACTCATAGCTTCCACCCCTCGGTTCCCAGCAATCCGACCGCCTTGCCCAGGCGTGCCCGCGCCAGGTAGCAATCGAAGAGGGCTTGGACTTCCCCGGCCCTTGCGCTGGCCAGAGACTGGGTAGCTTCGATGACCTCAGCCACCACCCCTGCGCCTGCCTCAAAGCGCGCCTCCGTCACGCGGAGCGCCTCTTGGGCCTCGTCCACCGCCTTCTTTGCAAGTTCCAGTTTTAGCAGGGCCTGTTTCAGTCCCACCGATGCCGCGTATACGTCTTCGACCACCGCTTGTTTCTGACGTTCCAGCGCGGACTTCTGTACCTTCAGGTTCGTCTCCGCCTGCCCGAGCTTTTCTCGGGCCACTCCTCCGTCCCAGAGCGGCCAGGATACCTCAATGCCCACGCTCGATGTGGACGTGGACTTTGACGCGGCCGCAGCCCCAGGTGTCCCCACTGTGGAGCGAGAATCCTCAGCCCCTTCGTTCGCGAGCGTAAGTGTCCAACCCACCTGTCCGGATGTGAGGTTAAGTGAACCTGTGGCGGAAACCGAAAGGTCCCCCTGGTTCGAATACGTTGCGGAAAGGCCCACGGAGGGCCAAAGGGACCTCCGCGCTGTCTCCACGGCGGCGCGGGCCTTTTCCACCGATAAGTTTGCTTGCTTCACTTCCGTCCGGTTTTCGAGAGCAAGCTTCACCAGTTCCTCGAGGCTCCGCTCCTCCTGCTCCACCTGGAAATCGTTCACGAGGTCGAACCTCGTCTCCGCCGGTAGGCCCAGTAGCAGCGCCAGGGAACGCATGGCCGCATCCAGATCGTCCCCGGCCTTGAGCTGATTGAACCTGGCCTGGTCGAGCTGGCTCTCGGCCTTCATGAGGTCGAGCTTGGTTGCCACACCCAGGGACAGCTTGCTGCGCACCTCGTCCAGGAAATTGCTCGCCCCTTCAAGGGCGCCGTCGTTCAAGGACTTGATCTGCTGTGCTTTGAGAACGTTGAGGTAAGCTGAGATTACGTTGAACATCACGTTCTGCCTGGCCCTGGCAAGATCGAGCTCTGCCCCGTCCAGATCGATGGCGGCAAGTTCGGTAGGTGAAAGCCCGACGCTAAACGGTGCCGGAAGGATGCCCGGCAGCGTCTGACTTGCCGTCACGCGCACGGAAGAGCTGGCATCCGACGTCAAATCTCCTGTCAGGGAATAGACCGAGGTGTCATAATACGAACCCTGGAGAACGACCTTCGGCTGCCGAGACCCGCTGCTTTCCCGGAGCCTGGATCGGCTCAGCTCGAGCGCCTGCAAGCCGCTAACAAGTTCAGGACTTTGCCTTGCAGCAAGGTCAAGGGCATCGGCCAGCGTCAGGCGAACGGGTGGCGACACCGTGGCGTCCGCCGCCTCGATTCCGCGCGACCCTGCTATAGCTAGGATAGCCGCGCCTGTAAGGACCGCGAGCCCCAGGAGCTTGATGCGTCCTGTTGTTACTGCTTTGATCATCACGACGCGGTACCTCCGTTTTCCACGCTTGTATCGCCGATAGCCCGCTTGAACTGCGACCTTGCTACGTTGTAGTCATATATGGCCTGGAGCGCGTCGATTTGGCTTTGAGTATACTGGTTTTGCGCGGTGAGGACATCTAAGTTCGTGGCCATGTCCGCCTCAAAGAGAAGCTGGGTCACCCGCAGGTTCTCCTGTGCCTCACTGACCTTCTTGGCCGTAAGTTCCACTTTGGCCTCGGCCTGTTTGAGCGCTACATAGGCCTGGCGGACCGCCAGCGCTATCTTGTTCCGCTGCTCCGCAAGCTTCACCCTGGCGTCATCGGCCGCGAGCCGGGCGCGTTCGTACGTGAGCCTCGGCGTGAAGTCATTGTCAGCCAGGCTAACGTTCATGTCCGCGACCTCGACGGCCGATTGTGCCTGCGCGATCTCAACCCGGTTGGCGAGAGCGAACTCGATGCTGGCTTCAAGGTCGAGATCTCCTGTCTTCTCGTAAGAGAACTCGTCACGCAGGCGGAGGATGGTGTCCGGAGCAAACCCGATGGCCTGATTCAGCGCGACCATTGCAAGATCCCTGTTGAGGATGGCACTCGCAAGGCTGTTGCGTGCGGAGGCAACCTGGTTCTCCGCCCTGATAAGGTCGAGCCTGGTCGCCATGCCCACCTTTTCCTTGGCCGTGGCTATCTCGAGCTGTCTCTCGGCGAGGGCAAGCGCCTGTTCGGAGATGGATACGAGGTGCTCGGCCTTGAGAAGCGAGTAATACTGCTGGTCTGTGCTGAGGATCACGTCCTGTTTGGCTATCTCGAGGCTCTTCTCGGCGACCGTTAAGTTCATGCGAGCCTGGTAAACCGACGTCGGAGATGGTTTCGTGAGGTTGGTGGCCTCCGTTTGCGCCAGAGCGAGCTCGGCATCCTTCACCGCGTTGGCAGCCAGGAGCACGCTCGAGCTGTGCTTCAACGCCAGCTTCCGGCACTCCTCGAGGCTCACCTCTCTCACCGCGGGTTCACCCGTGTTGTCACTGGCGAACGCGGCAGACGAAAACGCCGTTATAGCGGACAGCGCGATTATCGCCATCCAACGCAACCTCAACATATCTAGGCGATGTCTCGACAGCGACATCCTGAACCGTTCCTCCCTCCAGTACCCAAGACTTGCGACTATCTTCCCGCAAAATCCCTCCACCAGCTGCACTTAAGAGAGGCACTTAAAAGAGGGGGTTGCCCGGAGGCAGCCCCCGACAGATCTGGTGACCGACTACTGCAGTTCGATCCCGGGTCTGGCCGCGACTGTGTCTGGACCTAGCTGCGACCGTGACACGGTCTGCTGGATCTCGTGCCGCAGCCCCTGTTCGTGTTCCGCGTGCGGCCTTCTGGTGGACCGCATACCCGCCCGTGCTGAATGGCGCTGCTCTCGCTTTCCGCAGCCTGTGTCCCCTGTACCCCCTGGGGCCCCCCGGGGCCGCCTGGGCCGCCTGGGCCAGGCTGGCATTGGCCATGGGCGTGCGGATCATTATCTCAGCTACAACGGACATACAGGGTGCGGCAGCCCTCCAGACCAGCCTTCTAGCCCTGACGATCCCCACCCCCTCTCACGCCGAGCCCGTTTGGTGGCCCAGCCCTGGCCATGCTGCCCATTTAGGTGGGCCCGGTTCTGCGGGCCCCTGGACCTGTGCCCCGAAATCACCGGTGCCTCCTGTAATGGTGTGTCCTGCGAGCCACGGGTCGGGAAAACTGGGTTTTCTTCCTGAGCTTGGATTCTTTACTATGTATAACGCGCGGTATGTCAAGAAATTGTGACAGAGAAGGTAACATTTTGTGAACGCGGGGCCACTAGTTGCCGGGTTGCCGGTGTTGCACTCGGGGACGGCGCCCCAAGCGGGGCGCGCTTCGCCAAAATCCGGCCCGTCTGGCTAGGCAGCCGGATTTTGACACCCCTCGTGCAATCACCGGCAACCCCTCCCAAGAGTCGGGAGCATTTCTCCGCCCTCACTTAGCAACGGTCTGCGTCGTACCCTTCGCCGGCCCCGTCTGCTTCGTCTTGCGGCACTGCTGGCAGTGTGAAACTAAACGTCGAGCCCTTGCCCGGCTCACTCTCCACAGCAACACGTCCTCCGTGAGCCGTTACGATCTGCTTCACGATGGCGAGACCCAAACCGGTACCGCCGAGGGCGCGCGCACGCGACTTCTCAACCCGATGAAAGCGTTCCCAGACGTAAGGAAGGTCTTCGGCGGGAATGCCCGGGCCGTGGTCCTGAACGCTGATGGTGACCTCGTCTCCGGAAGACCGCGCCCGGATCATGATCACACCGTCTGGCGGGGAGAACCGTACGGCGTTACTCAGGAGATTAATCAGGACCTGCTCCACCCGATCCTCATTTGCGAGTATGAGCGGGAGATCTGCAGGGATGTCTCTCTCCACGTGAACCCGATGTTCCTGCAACTGCGGTGTAAGCTTGAATAAGACGCGAGCTACCAGTTGGGCTGTGTCAATGGGATTGAGGTCCCAGCTTACCTTGCCCGACTCCATCAGCGCGAGATCCAAGAGGTCATGAATGAGACGGTTCAAACGCAGGGTTTCTCTGTGCATTACCTGGAGATACTGCTTCTTGACAGATTCCTCCGAGATCACCCCATCCATCATGGCCTCCAGGAAACCCTGAATAGAGGTCAGGGGGGTGCGGAGCTCGTGCGAAACGTTTGCGACAAGATCTCGGCGGAGCTGTTCCAGTTGCCGAAGCTCGGTAATGTCCTGCAAGACTCCGACCGCTCCATAGATTCTGCCTTCTGTTCCCTTGAGTGGGGCGACATGCGCGAGGACAAACGTCCTGCTGTCAACAAGCCTGTATTCCGCCGACTGTTCTTGACCCGAGCCGAGGACGCTGCCGAAGAGTTCCGCGAGCCCGGGACATGCGGAGATGTCCGCAAGCGCCAGGCCGACCAATCCCGTACCCTCGCATTTCAACATGCGCGCGGCTGCAGGATTGGCCAGGATCATCTTGCCGTGCTCGTCCGTGGCGATAACACCTTCGGACATGTTTGACAGGATATTCTCGATTCTTAGCTTCTCCTGATGAAGAGTGCCGATGGTCTGTTGAAGGGCGGTGGATAGGTGATTGAAGTTTCGAGCAAGCTGTCCCAACTCGTCTCGAGATACCGCCGTGATCTTCTGCCCGAAATTACCCCTGGCCATTTCCAGGGTGACTCTGCTCATCTCCTTGAGGGGACGGGATATCGAGCGGGAAAAGAAGTAACCCAGAAAGGTCGCGACCAGTATCGCAATGCCTGCGGCATACACAATCAGCCGCTCGACCGCGCTAACGGTAGCAGTAATATCAGCAACAGGCGTAAAGAGTAACAGGCTCCCGACGACCTGTCCCTTCATTTTTATGGGCACGGCCACCGAGAGCATGGTCTGATTGAACCGAGGGCTGAAATCGCGCTTGGAAACCACCTCCCCTCGCAGGATACGGCGGCTTTCGTCCGCCCCTAACTGGAGGTGCGGTGGGCCTGGCAAGCGCGTGCCGCCTGCGAGTATAAGACCATCCCGATCCACCACTGCCATGCGGGTGTTCTGCGCATAACCCAGAGTCCCGAGCAGACGGTCGAGAGAAGCGAGACTCTCCCCTCTTTCGAGGTACGATTCCATAAGCTCGCCGATGGCCTTGCCCCTCTGGATAAGCTGGCGCTCCCTTGCAGAGTAGTAATAGTTGGCGAAAAGCTGCGACATGACGACGCCCACAGCCAACAGAGTCAAAAGCGCCACTACCAGGTACGACCCCAGGAGTTTTGCGAAAAGGCTTCTGCACATTTACCCCGTCGCCTCGAATTTGTAGCCGCGCCCCCATACTGTCTTTATGTATGTAACCTCACCATCTGCGTGGAGCTTCTCACGCAACCGCTTGATATGCGTATCGACCGTGCGCCCGTCGCCCAGGTACTCGTACCCCCAAACTTCCTCGAGAAGCTGTTCGCGGCTGAATACGCGGCCTGGGTGGCAAGCCAAAAACCACAGTAGCTCAAATTCCCTGGGGGTCATCGCCACCTCCTTGTCCTTTACCGTCACGCGGTTGGCTTCGCGATCGATGGTGAGATCCCGATAGGTGATTACCCGTCCAGCGGCTTCGGGACTGGCGCTAGTTCTCCGCAAGACCGCCCTCACGCGGGCGACCATCTCACGGGGGCTGAACGGCTTGGGAATATAGTCGTCAGCGCCAAGCTCAAGGCCGAGCACCCGGTCAAACTCTTCCGTCCTCGCGCTGAGCATGATAATGGGTACGTTCGAGGTTTTCTTTACCTCCCTACAGACGGTCCAACCGTCGAACTTGGGCAACATGATATCCAGTATGATAAGGTCAGGGGTGTTGGCCTTGACCTTATTGAGCGCTTCCTCGCCGTCACTCGCGGTTTCCACGCGGAAGCCCTCATTCTCGAGGTACACGCGTACCAATTCGCGGACCGATTCCTCGTCTTCTACTACCAGGATGGTACTCATGGTACTCAATGTTGCAAACGCCTCCCGGGAAGCGACTAATGATCTTGGTAAGCCTGCAGCGCCCGTAGCGGGGGTGTGACCCCCGCCCGGACGACTGCAGGCTGTGCTGTAGAGATGTACGCTCCCGCACGGCGCGTGCGGTGGTACTCTCTCTTTGAGTCACCGCCAACCGCTCCCAAAGGCCGGGAGCGCTTCTGCACTCTCATTTAGAACCATCTAGAACCATCTGCACGGGCCCATTCTGCCGGGCGCACCGTGCCTGCCGCGTCTACCACCGCCCCAGGGGGCTGTCATCTTCGCGAGTTGTTCCTGTGTCAAGATGGACTTCATTTGCTCCTGGCTCTGTTGACCGATTTCATAGAGTTGCTTGCGCAGGTTGTTCACCTGCTCAAGCTTGGAGTTGATAGCAGACTGATCTGGGTTCCTCTGCAGCCTGAGCTGCCTTAGCTCAAACATGAGGTCCTGAAGCTGGATTCTCAGGTCCCTCGTCTTGGCGTACGTGGTTTTTTGAAGTTCCTGGAGCTTCGCTATCTGCTCGTCGGTGAGTTGAAGCGCGTCCACGGGGTTAAGCCAGTTACCCCGCGCAGATGGCATAGTGGCGCCAGCTCCCCAGAAACCCCAACCACGCCCGCCGGCCGAAGCCGCATGCGCCAGTCCGAGCACCAGCAACAGGGTTAGAGCAGGTAGCAGGATTTTGCCTCTCATGTGTCCACCTCCTTTCGGCGTCTCCTTCTCGAGGGTATCCGCGGAAGGCCCGCGATGCTACCCTCAAGAATGATTATATCCGCCTTTTTTCAGGATCCTGTGAACAAAATGTGGCGAAAGATCGAACTATTGTACCATCGTTCCGTCAGAGGAGGTTGACCTGCCCTCGGACCGGTAGCCTGGCCGCGCGGCAGCGGTCTTTCGAGATTCAACAGCGCTGGTTTGCCATAATGTGGGAAACATCAACAGTCTCCGTCAGAAATCGTTGCCACTGTCCCAGAGGCGGGACTAAGTATGAGGTCATTAGTTTCCTCTCGTCTTCCGAGGTCTTGGGTTGCCGGTGATTGCACGAGGGGTGTCAAAATCCGGCTGCCTAGCCAGACGGGCCGGATTTTGGCGAAGCGCGCCCCGCTTGGGGCGCCGTCCCCGAGTGCAACACCGGCAACCCTGCACGGCGCGTGCGCTCTCTGGAACCGGCGATTACTTATGGCGATCTACTTAGTCACGGTCGCCAGTGCTCGGCTCCGGGGACTGTGCCCCGAGCCGGGCGCAGTAACGAGATGTCACCCTCGGGCGAGCGGCGAAATCTCGACACCCTGCCACGCAAGCGCCAGCCCGCAAGCACCGGCAACCTGATCGGCGAGCTCCTTGGCCATTTCGGGCTGGGCCCGCTCCAGCGTCCTGTACGCTGCATGCCGCCTGCGCCGTCTCCCGCGCAGCATGCACTGGCCTCCGCAGAGCACGGCGACGGCGCCCTGCTGGGCGGCGTTGTTGAAGACGTTGTTGCTCTTCCAGAATTCTTCGCAGTGTGATATGCTGGCACTGGTGGTTCCCTCCCATGAATTCGAAATCCTACGAAGCCTGGGTCATCCGCCCGCTTGAGAGGCGGGCATGGTTGGAGTGGTTCGGTAGGGCTTCGTTGTTTAGAGATGACCAGGCTCGCGGTCACAAGCTGTGTGCGCCGTGGAGATATCCGGGATATGAGGATGTGGTGAGCGGGCACGCGCGCTGCGACCCGCGCAGCATAAGGCTGTCGCTGCAACTTCGGAGCTGGTCGTGTATAGATTCAAGAGGGGGGCGATTGATACATGTCTTCCAAGGCAGGGTCACATTCGCGTGGTTCGGAACCTCTCCGCAAAGCGGAGATGACCATAAGGTTGTCGGAATTCGAGATCCCACCCATGCAGGACGCCTTACTTGTAGGGAAAAAAGCCCCCATCGGGCCCGAAGCCGTGCGCAGGATGGTAGACGCCGTCTCTCCAGAACAGTATGAAATCATCAGGATCGACCACCAGGTGTTTGAAGCTGCCGTATTGAAAAGATCTCTCCTGAAGCTGTTACCAGAGGACAAGCTCCTACCTATCCTCTTGGAGGAATGTGAACGCGTAGCCGATGAACAGGCGGTTGTAAAGGCTCAGGTAAACATCGTGATTCAGGTGAACCGGGCGGTGGACTTGTAATGCAGACCGTAGGGGAGATCATGACCAAAGAGCTTTTGACGGTTGAGCCTGAGGACTCGGTGGCTCGCGTGGCCGAGCTTATGGAGAGGGCCAAGGTCGGAGGGCTTCCCGTTGTAGAGGACGGGCGGCTCGTGGGGATTATAACCTCCCGCGATATAAGACGTTGTCATCCGAACCGGCTTATAGCTGACGCGATGACAAGGGAAGTTGTGACTGTACGCCCCGCGTGCTCACTTTGGGAGGCGAAGGACCTGCTTGAGCGACACGGCATCGAGCGGCTCGTGGCGGTCGAAGGAGACCATCCGGTTGGGGTGGTGACGAAGTCAGCCCTCTACGCTGAGCTCGGAAAGCACACAGACGCCCTTACAGGACTGCAGCAAGCGGAGGCCTTCCAACGGAAAGCCCTGGAACTTCTGCGGGATGGGAAGGAGATCGCGATTGTATTCCTGGATCTGGACAACTTCGGGGCGGTTGACAAGGAACTCGGGCACGTGGAGGGCGATAAGGTCCTCTGCAAGGTGGCAAAGGTCTTGAGCAGTGTGGTGGAAGAAGACTCTGACCATCTATTCCGGTACGCAGGTGATGAATTTGCGGTTGTAACCGTGAAGCCTCTGGAAGAAGCCAGGAAGCTTGCCTTGCGAATGGTAAATGCGATCTCTGAGGAAGAGTGGCCGCCGGGAATCAAAGTGGCAGCTTCTGCGGGTGTAGCCGGGGGCCGGCGGGCTTCTCCTCGGCAGGGAGGTCTTGAGTCATATGCAGTCAGCGATTTGATCAACATGGCAAGCCTGGCTTCAACCAAGGCAAAGAAGGAAGGGAGGCAGGTAGTGGTAGCAGGCGAGATAGAGTTGAGAGAGGTGGACTGCGCACGGCAGTGTCCTGAGACGGTATGACCACGGTTGCATATCTTGTATGGAACTTTACCAGAATCACGCGGCAGAAGGCCCCTCATGCCAACTCTTGCCGGCACCATCGAAACATGAAAACACGCAAGGCCTCTTCAGCGTAAAGCAAGGAGTTCCAGGGAGCGGCGGCGAATAATCGACATGTGCGGGACGTTCGAGCGGCAGCCGTGAGGCGAGGCGCCGTCCTGCTATTGTTGCGTGGGTCCATTTTCGGTCGTCTGTATCCACAGTCCATATCGATATCCGGGGTCAGATGGCAAGGTGCGAGAGGGAGGCGCAGGTTGAATGACCGGAGAGATGAGGGCCATCATCAAACCGACTGCGGGACCGGGGGCGGCGATGACCAGGGTGCCCATCCCGGGTGTAGGTCCAAGGGACGTGCTGGTCAAGGTCAAAGCCACCGCGATATGCGGGACAGACATCCACATCTATAACTGGGATCCCTGGTCGCAGTCGAGGATCCATCCCCCGAGGGTTTTCGGCCACGAGTTCTGTGGAGAGGTGGTCGAGGTTGGGCCGCAGGTAAGGTCCACCGCCCCGGGGGATTTTGTTTCCGCGGAGACCCACATCACGTGCGGGGTGTGCTTCCACTGCCGCACCGGCAAGGGCCACATCTGCCAGAACGTCGAGATCATCGGCGTCGACAGGGACGGTTGCTTTGCCGAGTACATCGCCGTCCCCGAGGAGAACATCTGGAAGGTCGCGCCCGATGTGCCGATTGAGATCGCCGCTATCCACGACCCCCTGGGCAACGCCGTCCACACCGTTTTCTCGGCGGATGTGGCCGCAAACACCGTTGCCATCATTGGCGTAGGCCCCATAGGCCTCTGCGCCATTCCGATCTCGCGCATGGCCGGGGCAACGCGCGTGTTCGTCACGGATGTCAATGAATACCGCCTGGACCTGGCAAGGAAGCTCGGCGCGGACGTCGTCGTCAACTCACGGCGCGAGGACCCGGTGAAGGTTATAATGGACGCTACGGGTGGCATGGGCGTCGACGTGGTGCTCGAGATGTCAGGGCACCCCGACGGCATCCGCCAGGGCCTCGCCGCGCTGCGCAAGGGCGGCCAGATGAGTCTCCTGGGCCTGCCATCGCGGCCGGTTGAGATCGACCTTGCGGATGGGGTAATATTCAAGGGGGCGATCCTCAAGGGCATTTCCGGACGAGAGATGTTCGCGACGTGGTACCGGGTGGCGGCTTTGCTTCGGGCGGGCCTCGATGTGTCGCCCGTAATCACTCACAAGTTCCCGCTTGACGATTTCGAGAAGGCCATGGAGCTTGCGAGGTCGGGTAATTGCGGGAAGATCGTGCTCTACCCGTAGCCTGGAGACGCAGATCTCAGTGCAGCGATGCGCGCCGCGGGCCGCCGCACGGCGCACTCTGTGGGCCGGTGTACGGTGATGTGTGACCCAAATACTATAACGGAGGGAGGGAACGCCGCAGACCCCGACGGCGGACCGCGGACTTGAGTTGCCGTAAGGTGCGACGGCGGCCGGGCCGGCCACGGTGCGGAGGAGGCTGAGGGGGTCGTGCGGAGAGGAAGTTCCATGCAGGACGCATTGGCTTTCGTGCAGGAGGAAATCGACGAGCTTAAGAGGCAGGGGCTTTTCAGGCTTCCCCGGGTGCTCGAGGGGGAGCAGAGGGCCAGGGCCGTGTTCGATGGGCGAACTGTCGTGAACCTGTCGTCCAATAACTACCTTGGCCTCGCTACCCACCCGAAGCTGCGCGAGGCCGCGAAGAAAGCCATAGACGAACTCGGCGTCGGCTCGGGTGCGGTCCGCACCATCGCCGGCACTATGCAGCTTCATGCGGAGCTCGAGCGCAAGCTGGCCGAGTTCAAGAAAACCGAGGCGGCTCTCGTGTTCCAGTCAGGGTTCACGGCGAACGCCGGCACGGTCTCGTGCCTTCTCGGGCGCGAAGATGTCATCATCAGCGACCAGCTCAACCACGCGAGCATAATCGACGGTGCGCGTCTGAGCCGGGCTGAGATCAAGGTATTCCCGCACCGTGACGTGGATGCCATGAGAAAGCTTCTCGAGGAGTCCAGGGGAGCAAGGCGCGTCCTGGTCATCACGGACGGCGTCTTCAGCATGGACGGCGACATCGCGCCGCTGCCGGACATCGTGCGGGTGGCCAAGGAGTACGGCGCCATCACCATGGTGGACGATGCGCACGCAAGCGGCGTGCTGGGCGCGAACGGGCGCGGCACGGTGGACCACTTCGGGCTCCACGGGCAGGTGGACATCCAGGTAGGGACGCTCTCGAAGGCCATCGGCTGCCTGGGCGGGTATGTGGCCGGGGGCCGGGCGCTCATCGAGTACTTGCTGCAGCGCGGGCGGCCCATCCTGTTCAGCACCTCGCACCCACCGGCGGTCACCGCGGTGGCCATTGCAGCGATCGACATACTTCTGAACGAGCCTGAGCTCATCGAGCGGCTGTGGGAGAACGCGAGGTTCTTCAAGAAGGGCCTGCAGGACCTCGGCTTCAACACCGGCATCAGCGAGACCCCGATAACCCCGGTCATCGTGGGGGACGGCCCGCTCGCGATGAAGCTGTCCGACAGGCTCTTCGAGGAAGGAGTGTTTGCCCAGGGTATAGCATATCCGACGGTGCCGGTGGGCGCGGCGCGTGTGAGGACGATCGTGACGGCCGAACACACGAAGGACGATCTGAGCTTTGCGCTGGACGTGTTCGGGAAAGTGGGGAGGGAGCTCGGGATAATCTGACGGCGGCGCCAACGGCAAGGCGAACAGCACGGCGAACGGCACCGCGAGGGGGCAGGCGCCGCGCAAGGGGTCGGATGAGATGGCGCGCGAGGGTCAGATGAGAGGCAGGTGGTGGGCGGGGGAGGATCCGGGGGACGGTGCTATGGGGCAGCCAAGCCAGGTTATGGGTAACCAGGTTCGGAACAACAGCGGCTCTGCGCACTCCCCGCTTGCTCGCACCCTACGCGGCCGACGGGTGCGCACCTAAGTGGGGGTGCAGAAATCCTCCCGACTTCTGGGAGGGGTTGCCGGTGATTGCACGAGGGGTGTCAAAATCCGGATAGCGGTGATATGGTATATTGGGCTCAGAAGCGCTCGGAGGGGGAGGAGAAAGATGGGACGGCCCAAACGCTATCGGGAACGCATTGAATTCGAGATGCACTCGGTACAAGCCAAGAGCGTACAAAGCCTCATAAGCCAGGTATTGCAGAAAGACTTCGGTTGTAGCCGGCTGGAGGCGGAAGTTCTGTCCCAACGCAGTCTCGGCTGGTTACGAGCATTAGGAGTCCCTGAGGTGCCGGGACAGGTTCGTCTTGCGGTTCCGGCCACGCCGTCCCGACGATACGCCCGCGAGCGCCGAATGATGGCCACCATCACCGCAGTCGATGTGGGAGAAGACACCGAGATCTGGCGGGTTTATGGACTGGCTGCTCTGCAACGCAGACGGCTATTGCGCTGGTTATACGAAATCTACCGTTCAGGAGGCTGGGCCAGCCTTGCTGAGTTAGCTGCTTGGGCTAACCTCACCCCGACCGCCCTGGGTGCCAGACTGGCTCCCATACGCCGACACGGGATCTGGCTACCCCATGTTGGCGGACCTGAGCCGCGTGAAGATCGATTGGCGTTGGAACCGTGGCTCGTTGCCCGCTACCTGGAGGAAGGGCAGGTGGAATCGTTGCGGGCTCAGTGTGGCCTGACGCTGGCTTCCTGGGAGAACCTCCTGTATCGCTTCCTGCAGGTGGTCAGTGCAGCGGACATCGGGACCGCCCCCGAGGTCTTGGCCAACCGGTATGGCTTCAGCATCCTTGAAGTCCGCCAACTGCTCGCGGTATCGCGCAAATACCGTCATCAGCCGTTATTCAAAGAACTTGCAGCCAGCTATGGTGACTTCATCTGCTCTTCTAGTTCCGCTGAGATTGAGGATGAACTCACGAAGCTCTATGGTTTCTCGCCGGTTAGCGCAAGGCTGTACCACGAGTGGCTTGCGGAGCTGGCAGCACGCCTTAGCACGACTTCTCTTGGCCCCGGCGAGATGATCTTCCTGGCGATATCCGCCGACGAGGGTGCCCGGGCCAGGTTAGTTGAAGCGAGACACATCCCTGTGCGGCTCCGGTACTTTACGGAAGATGACGCGTTGGAAGGGCCTTACGGAGATTGCCCCAGCAAGGTTTCCGGGCTGAAGTTCAACCGCCTGGTGCGCTATGCCACCGAAGCTAGAGTCCAAGGAGCGCTCTTGACGCTGCCGGACCTGGCGGTCCTTATGGGGATACACGTGGATGCCATTCGGCGGCAGCTAGCTGCCCACCCTGAAGTGGTGGTGCCGACCAGAGGGCGACTAAAGGACATCGGTCGAGGGGTGACCCACAAGGCAGAGATCGTGGAGATGTACTTGCAGATGCACACGGAGACGGAAATTGTGGAACGCACTGGCCACAGCTATGAGAGCGTGGAGGCGTACTTGCGAGAGTTCGCACGGGTCGTCACCCTTGCCGACCAGGGAATGAACCCTGTTATGATCCGCCGCGTAACGGGGCGATCCATGGCGCTGGTTAAAGCATACCTTGAGCTTTATCGTCGTTACGACAAGCCTGATTATCACTTCCGCTTGGCCCAACTGCGTAACGTGTTTACGCGGGGAGAGATCCTTGGCCAAAAAAAGGGGCGGCATTTCCCCTACCTTATCGGGGGTGCCGAAAGATGAGGTGGCAGGAAGAGGTCTTTGGGCCGCTTTTAGCCCGCACGGTGGAGAATGCCCAAATCCAGCATCTGGCTGAGCACTATGATCTCGCGCGCGATTCCCGTCTTGCCCAGGCCATTGTTCGATACGTTAACGAGGTACTGGATGCTGAGGAAAAGCGCCGTCAGGTAAAGAGGGTACGCCCGGGGGAGTTATTGTTGAGAACCCACCGAGGCCCCCTAACGGTTGCTGTGCGCACGTCCGAAGACATCGCCCGGGTGGTGAATGGTGAGCGCCTGGACAAGGTGCGACGCGACATTATCGAGCGCGCCAAGGCACAATACCGCGAACTCTTTCCCGAGGCCTCTCCAGAGGCAGTGGAGCGTTTCATTCGCTGCGTCTGGCCTGGGTACGCCCCGCGCGGCGCGGTCCCGAGCGCCCTTTGGGGTCCGCGCAAAAAGCGGCCGTGGGGTGCTATTCCCTATGATGGCCATCCTCTGGTGGAATTGGACGTCGAACGGGGTCGCCGATGGGTGGAGCGCGGGGAGCCCCGTCCCGGGCACTTTCCTGAAACCTACCAGAAACTTGCCCACTATTTGAGCGTCCAAGCTGGCATTCCGCCAGCAATCCAGGAACCAATGATCCTGGATCTCATGGCCATCCGCGCCCGGTTTTGCCCAAGGCTCACTACCCTGGCCAGCGGTCAGATGCCCCTGGTAGCCATGCACGTGAAGTCTGGTCGCCAGCTTTGGCAGCCAAGTCGTTACCAGCCCATGGCTCCGGTGGTCGTGACGCTCCTCGCCGACGACGAGGGACGTATTCTACGTTACAGCCCGCCGGTGTCCTACGAAGAATTCCTTGGATTCTACGGACGCCGCATCGCCCGGGTCCTAACCGAGGCTTACACCCAAGACGGGCTACTCTCTTTCTCGGAGCTACAGTGGGCATTTCTGGCTTCCACCGCGACCATATCAAGAGCTATCGATCATTATCAGAAGCAGCACCAGGTGATCCTGCCTTGTCCGGGCACCGTGCTCGATATGGGTCGCATGCTTACCCATAAGGACCTCGTAATCCGTCTATGCCTCCAGGGTCTTTCTGTCCTGGAGATCGCCCGGCAGACCTATCACAGTCCCCGGTCTGTCGACGCGTACCTTAAGGCATTTGATTCCGTACTCATACTGCATCTTTACGGCATGAGCCCAGGCCTAATGGCAACAGTCCTCGGACGAGGCGAGTCTCTCATCCGTGAGTACCTCGAGATCATCGAGACATATCTGAAGGATGCCGACACCATGCGTGATTACTTACGCAAACGAGGCGTACACGTCCCCACTAAAATACCATATAGCGGTTGACAGGGCCACTGGCCAGACGGGCCGGATTTTGTCAAGGCGCCCCGCTTGGGGCGCCGTCCCCGAGTGCAACACCGGCAGCCCGGCAACTACTGGAAGAGGGGCGAGAACTAACGCACCCTTACTTAGCGAGTTCGAGCTTACACACATAAGAGCTCTGACCGGGGGTTTCTTTCTGTCCGCGCCGTCGGCAGCCGCAGGGCTACGAAGAGGCATAGAAGGCGCCTTGCGGCCGCATTTTACCACTTGACTACGAGTGCTCCTGTGCTATAATTGCAAGTGTGACAGGGGGCCGTGCGAGAAGCGCGGCGTCTCTGGCAAAGATTACGTCGCGGGGTAGAGCAGTTGGTAGCTCGTCGGGCTCATAACCCGGAGGTCGCTGGTTCAAGTCCAGCCCCCGCCACCATTTTTCTTAGTAGCGTGGGACGTGCGGAGGCGAAAGCGTCCGACGCCCCACGCGCCTTGCATGGGTTAAGGCGGCGTAGCTCAGCTGGTCAGAGCACGCGGTTCATACCCGCGGTGTCACTGGTTCGAATCCAGTCGCCGCTACCATTTTGTTAATGCGGCGCGGCCGGGTGTTCCCGGCCGTGTGAAAGTGAATAACCCAAGTTTAGGTGCGCCACTAGCTCAGTTGGTAGAGCAGCTGACTCTTAATCAGCGGGTCGAGGGTTCGAGTCCCCCGTGGCGCACCAATGTTTAGCAGGGGCTTCGCAGATTGGCGAAGCTCCTGTTTTCCGTGCTTGCCAATCCCTTGCCAATCCCTTGCCAATCTCCCCACAAAGCACCCGCTAGAAAGCTCGTTGTTTTTCCCTATTTCCATGGCTTCCGAACGGCATTTCCTCAAGCTTGGTCGCGGGCCTAGCTTTTTATTCCCGGCCCAATATGGTATCATATTATCTGAGCTAGAGGTAGACGAGACTGTTGATTGTTCCCACATTATGGCACATGAGCCCTGTTGAATCGCGTACAACCGCCGCCGTGCCCGGTGGAATTGGCAGCTCCTGGGGAAGTTCAACAGTCTCGTAGACGATTACTTAGGCTAGGAGTGACCGGACTGGCTGAGCAGTCAATCCCTGCGGGTTAGGGGCGGTTGCGCGGTGTTTTTCACGCATCTTCTTGACGAAGTGTTGAGAGCAAAGCGGAGTAGGCGGGAAATAGAGCGACGCGAGTGCTTGTCTCGGGTATTCGAGGCTTTGTCCACGCTGGCTAGAGAAATACCCTTCGACGAAGCTTATGTCTTTGGGTCTCTTGCGAAGCCCGGGAGGTTTGTAAAGGGCTCGTCTGACGTAGATATCGGTTTCATAGGACTGCGTGACGAACATTTCTTTAGGGCGGGTGCCCTTCTTTCGACCATGCTGTGCTCAGACGTAGACGTTGTCCAACTGGAGGGGCATCCCCTTGCAGAGAGGGTGAAGGAGGAAGGAATAAGGTGGATGCACTGAGGCTGGCTCTCCTCCGCGCGGAAATTCAAAGGCAGGCTGCAGAGATCGACAAGATCTACATGAAAATCGAAGAGCGTAAGCAAAGGCATGACCCGGCTTCTCTTGAGAGTCTGGGCTACCAATTACACAACCTCTATTGTGCTTTCGAAGATCTGCTCAAGATCGTAGCAGCCTTCTTTGAGAATCAGGTCGCGGATGAGAGCCGCTACCATGCCGAACTCCTGCGTCGCATGAGTCTTGTCGTAGAAGGGGTCCGCCCGGCGTTCATCTCCGAGAAAACATATCGCCTCCTGGACAACCTTCGCTCATTCCGCCACTTTTTTCGTCACGCCTACGCGTATGAGCTTGATGAGCGGAAATTAGGGATTGTGCTTGAAGACGCTCTTAGGCTCAAGGAACTCTACCCCCAGGACATTCGCAGCTTCCTTGAGGCCCTCGTTTCATAGACTAAGTCGAGGCTTCCTATTCCTAGGTTCTGGCTTCATAGACAACTGCCCCCACGGGAGGGATGCTGATCCTTGTCGAGTGAGGCATTCCTTCGTCACTAAGTAAGAGCGCATAAGTTTTCGACTGGTTTACGCTGCGGGCGTGAGAACTTCCGATGTCGTCAATCGCTCAAAAAACGTCTCTACAGCACATATGAGCGCGTCCATGGTTCCGTAGAGCCTGTTTGCTGCAACTACGGCCTTGAGACGCCACCATATCTTCTCCGCAGGGTTGAGCTGGGGCATGCAGCATGGTAACTAGTACAGCCTCACCCTCGGGTGGCTGGTAAGCCCCTCCTGCGCGGCTTTGGCCTTTTTCCTTACCTCGTCGTGTGATAGGGATCGAACATACCTCAACCTATACAGCACCTCATGCTAGCAAATGGGCAGCTAGCAGGCATTATACATGGAAAACCGCGATCTGTCGATCGTTTTTGAGAAGTTACTTAGGTGGGGCCGGTGGGGGTCCCGACGAGCGGTGCCAGGGAGCAGGATGCTTCAGGTGTCGTCACCGGGGTCGTCATCGGGGGCGGTGCGGTGAGCGACGAGCGGATATGGGCACTACTCCGAAGCGAGCTTCGATAGCGCGGCGTTGTAGTCAATCGAGTTGTCGGTGATCTCGCGGCGGGCTTGGCTCGGTTCGCCAAGCACAACCCCGATTAGTGTGTCGTAGGTCTCGACTCGGGCCAGCGGTCCGATGTGAGTGAGGAGTGAGGGTGGTGAGTGCCTGGGGAAAGTTCCACCTAGGCCAGGACTTCACATACGGGATCTTTGACCCTGACGAGAGCTGTTGGCAGATTCTTAGCTTCTTATCGAAACTCACTTGCGCTGGTGGTTGTCCGCCAACAGGCAGGGACCGCGCGGGGGGGGCTGGCGGGTCCATGGCAACGATATTCCATATAACGACTCAACGCGAGTGGGAGCAAGCCGTGCAGCGTGGCAGGTACGAGGCTCAATCCCTGGCGACCGAGGGCTTTATCCATTGCTCGGACGGGGACCAGGTGATTCGAGTTGCCAATAGCATCTTCCGGGGCACGCATGGGCTCGTGCTTCTTCACGTCTCTGTGGAGAAACTGTCCTCGCCCGTGGTCTACGAGAACCTTGAGGGTGGCGGGGAGCTGTTCCCGCACGTGTACGGGCCCATCGACCTGGCGGCTGTACGCGCTGTCACGATGTTCGAGCCCGCGGAGGACGGTACCTTCGACCACCACTACGCCGACACGCGGATCGAACCTCCCTAATAGGGGCTGAACACAAACACATGTGCTCTGCCTTTTCGGAAAAGGAGTGTGCAGAGGGCTATGAACTCAAGAAGCAGTGGTTGAAAAGGCAATTCGATTGAAGGTAATCAAGCTTGAGACGACGGAACAGGCTCAGTCTGCTCCTACGGCGGCAACGATATTCAGCCTGTTCTACAAGAGCAACTTCGTGACAACAGATATCAATGCCTGCATGGACAGTCGTTTTAACAAGTTGTCAGGCTTGGTGATGTCGAACTTGCCGTCCTCCATCCACCACAACGCTTCGAGAGGCATCACAGTGGGCCTGATCAGGTCTGGTGACACATAGGGGCTTGGAAGTGTAATCTTCAGGGGGACGCGTCCACCACGCGCCACGGAGAAAGCCACCATATCCGCAACAGTTCAGGGCGGAGGCGGTTCGCGCGGTGCGCGAGAGCGGGAAGCCTATTGCCTCAGATCGCAAGAGGCCAGGGCATATCAGTGGAGTCGCTGCGTAACTGGACCAGGCAGGCTGAGATCGATGCTGGGGAGCATGGAGGGCCGACGACTGCCGAGAAGGAGGAGCCTACCCGGCTTCGCCGAGAGAACAGGAGGTCGGCCGTTACGGAGAGAAATCACAAGGAAGCCAAACGGTCCGTCGCGTAGCCCTGGAGTGTCCACGAAACCGGATCAACTTCAGTATCGACCGGGACGAATCCCTGGACCGCCTGGGGCTTCTCGCGGAACCAAGCACACTCGAGCAGCGGATTTTCGGCAACGCTTGGGCAAAGCTGTATTCGAGGCTGCGCGCCGAACTCGTTGAGGAACACAACCGGGGCCGACAGAACGTGTACCTCATGAGCCAGTGGGCGCACCACATGAAGGGCCCGGTTTCCGTGGTGGACCTGGAGCTGCAGAAAGCCAGGCAGATGGAGGTGCCGCCTGGGCTGGCCGAGGTGCTGCGCAGCGTGGCTGAGGAGAACGAGCGGCTGAATATCTCCATTCAAATGCTGCTGAACATGGTGCGTTTGGAAGACTTCGCGGCAGATTTCACCCCTGAGAAGGTGGACCTGTTGGGGCTGGTCCGACAGCTTATAAACGACAACCGTCGCATGTTCATCGCCCACAGGGTGTTCCCAAGGATTGTGGGCGACGATGGCGGTGAGGCCAACTGGCCGCAAGTTGTGAGCGACAGCAAGTGGCTCCGCTTTGCGCTGCAGCAGGTGCTCAGCAACGCGATCAAGTATTCGTCGAGACCGGAAAGCAAAAACCGCGATGGCGGCGGCGGAGCCGGCCGAAACGAAGCCGGCGAAGGCCGCGAGGCTAGCGGGGCCGGCGAACTTGGCGATGCCGTTGAAGCTGCCGATGGCGATCGCCGCGGCAGCGAGCTTGCCGACTGCGGCGAGGCCACGGGCAGGGGTAGGGGCGGGGGTCTCCACGGCGGCGAAAGGGAAAGCGGCGTGGTCACGTTCTCCTGCCGGAGAGAGGAAGTGGAGGGTGAGATCGTCCTTGAGATCGCAGACGACGGCATCGGCATAGTGCCCGAAGACCTAGGCCGGGTGTTCAACCCGTTCTTCACGGGCTCGAACGGCCGTGCTTTCCCACAGTCGACAGGAATGGGCCTCTATCTCGCCAGACAGGCCTGTCAGCGCCTGGGCCACCGAATCAACATCGAATCGTCGCCAGGCAAAGGCACCCGCGTTTCGGTGCGCTTCTCCCCTGACCAAACTATATTCGCCGGAGTGGGCGCTTCTCTTGCACGAAGGTGACGTCCCCGTCACGTTAATGCCCTGTCTTGTAAGGGAAATCGATGGTAACCCATGCGGCTGCGCGGTAAACTCTGTACGCATGCACTACGCATGCACTGATGAGGGCGATGCGAAGTGACGGGAGCGATGCGACATGACTATTCTCAAGGCCAGTGGACTTACGAAAGTCTATGGAAGCAGCAGACGGGCCGAAACCAGGGCACTCGACGGGTTCTCGTTCGAGGTTGAGAAGGGCCGGTTCGTCGGCATCATGGGGCCGTCGGGTAGCGGCAAGACGACATTGCTCAATGTCTTGGCCACCATCGACGCGCCAACCTCCGGCACGGTCTTGGTCGACGGGCTTGACACGAGTCGGCTCAAAGGGGAGGAGCTGGCGCTTTTCCGGCGCAAGCGGCTCGGGTTCGTATTTCAAGACTACAACTTGCTCGACAGCTTGAGCATCGAGGAGAACATCGCTCTTCCCCTCGTGCTGGACCGCAGGCCGCTCACGGCCATCAAGAGGCGTGTCGAGGAAGTCGCCGCCTGGCTTGGCATCGAGGAGCTTTTGAACAGGTTCCCCTACGAGGTGTCCGGCGGTCAGCAGCAGAGAGCCGCGATCGCACGTGCAATCGTTCACGAGCCTGTACTGGTGTTTGCTGACGAGCCTACGGGCAACCTCGACTCGCGTTCTGCCCGGGCTGTGATGGACGCTTTCACCCTGATCAACGCAAGGGCAGGAGCCACTATACTAATGGTCACTCACGATCCATTTGCCGCCAGTTTCTGCCAGACCGTCTTCTTTATCCGAGATGGACGGCTGTACACCGAGATTCATCGAGGAGACGGCAGACAGGCGTTCTTCCAGCAAATCCTCGACGTTCTGTCACAGATGGGAGGTGCGTACGATGAGCACGTGGCGGATCGCGTCTAGGTTCTTTCGACACGACTGGAGACGCTACGTGGCCTTCGTGGGCAGCACCGCATTCACGGTGATGATTTACTTCTTGTACACCGCCTTGAGCATGCACCCTGACCTCCAGGGCGGCTACCCATATGCGAGGCAGGCTGTGCAGGGAATGAAGGCGGCGGCCGTGGTAATCGCCATCTTCGCCTTTCTGTTCCTGCTTTACTCCAGTTCCTCGTTTGTGCGTCTCCGTATGAAAGAGCTTGGACTGCTGAGCCTTCTCGGAGTATCGAAGAGGCAGCTCATCCAGATCATCCTGGGAGAGAATCTAATCATAGCTGCGGTGTCGCTTGCGGCTGGCCTGGGCGTTGGCCTGTTGCTGCTCAAGCTCTTCTTCATGGGCATTTCAGCCCTCCTGCGGCTGCCGCGGGAGCTTCCTTTCAGCGCAGGAGTCGGGGTGTGGCTGCGCACGATCCTCGTTTTCGGCGGCATGTTCGCGGCCGTCTCCGTCGCCTCGCTTCGCGCGGTGTTGCGCCGGAGCGTGGTAGAGCTCGTGCGCGCAGGGCGCAAGCCCAAAGCTGCTCCGAGGTTTTCTGCATGGCGGCTGGCTCTCGGTCTGTTGCTGCTCATCGGGGGATACCTATGGGCTGGGTCTCCGAATCCGACGATGGTAGTCACGGGGGTCGTTCCGGTTACGCTGATCGTCTCTTTGGCTACGCTCATCCTCATACGTGAAGCGAGCATTGCCTGTCTATCGTGGCTGCACGGTTGGGGCCGTTACTACTATCGTCCGGGACCCTTTCTGACAATCAGCCAGCTCGCCTACAAGATACAGGACAACTACCGCGTGCTCGCGGCAACGGCGATCCTTGTGGCCGTGATACTGACCGCCATCGGCACGGCGTTTACCCTGTACGCGCTATCCACAAGCGACGCCGTGAACACCTATCCGATTGCGGTTCAATTGGTGCAATACGGCGGCACCGACGAAAGACCAAGCATTGCCGCCGTCCACGCGGTCCTGGCGAAGCACGGGCTCGACCGGATGCCGCGGAGGGAGTTGGTGGCGCTGCGGGGCAGGCTTACCGGGCGGAAGCTGGACGTGGCCGTCGTGCCGTACAGCTTCTACCGCGAGATTCGGGCTGACGGGCGGGAAGCTCTGAATTCGGGAGATGACCATGAGGCGATTCTCGTGTTCCCCCGTGCGCTACTCCATGGTCAGAGGAAGGAGGCTGAATCGTGGAACGACCGTGTTCAGATCGGCGAGGAAGAGCTGGCGCTCACCGTCAAGCCGGATGAAGCCGGTCGTCTCGTGAACCCGGGACGACACCTCCTGTACAACCTGGTGGTATCGGACGTCGTGTACGACGGCCTCGCCAACAGAGTTGCGCCCGGGCAGCGGATCCATATCTCCATGTGGACCGGCGATTGGCGAGGCAGGGCGATGCAGCAGGCATCGTCCGAGCTATCCGCGCTCTTCGCCGGGCAAGAGAAGAAGCTCGTCTCGACGACCACAGGGCAGTATCAGGCTCAAGTGACTCAGATGGGACTTCTCGTTTTCATCGGGGTCTTCGTGTCGCTCGTGTTTATTGCGGCGTGCTTCAGCCTTCTCTATTCACGGCTGTTCACCGACATAGAGGAGGACCGCAGGTACGCTTGCAGGCTGCAGCAGGTCGGCGTGACCACAAGGGAGCTGCGAGGACAGGCATTGAGCCAGATGGCTGTGATCTTCTTCCTGCCGTTCGTCGTCGGCTTGGTCCACTCGACGGTCGCGATGCACGCTCTGGGCACGCTGACCCGGCGGACCGTGCTTCACTACGGGTGGGGGGCGGCGCTGCTGTTCCTCTTCCTGTTCGGGGCCTTTTTCTTGGGAACGGGCCAGCTGTATTGGCGCGCTCTGCAGGATGGCCTTCAGCGCGAGGCGAGATCGGGCGTGTTCTAGCTCGGGCGGGCCCGCCGCGGGCGCTCCCTTACTCCTGTAACGGCGATCTGCGGCACGCAGTCGTATCAGAGGGCGAGGTCATCCTGGATCGCGATTCTCTGAAGATGCTGGAGTTCATCACGGTCCCGCGCGCACGGTCCCGCGTGCCGTCATGCCTCCGTGCTCACCGCCCCGGAGGAACAGATCTCTCCTTTACAGTCTCGATGTATTCCCGGACCTCGGCGTAGGCCGCCTGGACAACAGCGACGAGGCCCCGCAGGAACTCATCGGCCTTCGCAGTCTCTCCCCTCGCTAGCTGCTCGCGGGCGGCTTGCGCCTGCACGTTGAGGTACGCTAGCACCTGGCCGAGATTGTCGTGAAGATCGCGTGCCAGGCGCTCGGGCTCTTCGGCGGAAGCGAGGGCCCAGCGTTGGCGGAATAGACCCGCCTGAGAGCCCTTGCTGCCGCTGACAGCGCGGATGACGATGAGCCTGCCGATGTGATCTCCCCGGGAGTTGCGGAGCGGCGACGAGTGCATTTCGTAGTACTTTCCGCGGCACTTTCCGCGTCCGCTGTCGTGTTCCCCCTCGTGCCTCGCGGACGTACTTGCCCTCGTAATCAGTTCATGGTCCATCTTTGTGAGGTCAGGGCGCGGCTCCATGCCGCGGGACCACGAAAACAGCGCCTCCGCCACCGGGCGACCGCCCGCCTGGGCCATGCCCAACCCGATGATCTGCTCGGCCGCGGAATTGAGTGCCACGATCCTGTCGTGCGCGTCGGCGACAATGAGAGCGATGCCCGTCGTCTCGCCCACTTCCGCCTCTCCCCTTCCCCCTTGCCGGTGCCTTTGCCGTTGCTATCGCCCTCATGTGCGCCGACCATCTGCGCCGACATCGGGCCAAGCCGACATCGGGCCAAGCCGACATCGGGCTAAGATCGGGCGCCGTACCGAAGCCTGAGCTCAAATCCCAGCGTGTCCTCGTCCCATGTCATGCCAGCGAACCCGCTGTTGTTCCTGGTGCGTCGGTAGGCCGCCTTGAACTGGGTTGAGTCGGTGAGGTTCAGGGTAACCTCAAGACCCAACGAGACTTGGCCTCGCGAGTCTTTGAGCGCGCCCGTGCTCAGCCTGGACGTCGTGACATCCTTGAATGCCGCTTCGCCAGCGATATTGAGCCGCGCAAGATAGCGGTAGCCCATCTCCACCGGCCTCGCCATCGAGACGGCCAATTCCCGCCCGCTGACGCGAACGTCCTCGTGCAGGCGACGTGAGTCGGCGATCTTGCCTTCCGCCTGGATTTCGCACGTCCCAAGCGCGACGGAGGCCTTGCCATCGAGACACTCCTCTGTGGTCAGCGCACCGTGCGCACGGTCGACCGTCTCGGTGTTGGAATAGCGTATTCTCCCGGACAGGTAACGGCTGATGTCAGGTGAATCGCCGCCTGCGTCCAGCAGTCCGGCGGAGCCCGCCGCGATCCCGATCTCCGCGCCGACTGCGACACCCTTCTTGGACGAATCGATGCTCCGCCGCCCCCCGTCCCAGTCATCCGATAGCCTGGCCGCGGAAAGCACGTCCAGGCTATAGGAGACCCGTCCCGCCTGGGGCACGAAGACAAGCGAGCCCGCCAGGTTGGTGTCGGTGGTGCTGAAGCCTTGCGAGCCGTCCACGTTGTCAACGGCCCGCGCCACATCGATCGTTGCCGCAAGCCCCTCGGCGATCCGCGCCCCCAACCTGGCCCCAAAACTGCGTACGCCCCCGCGACCAGTGGGGCTCATCGGCGACGGCGCGAAGGCCGCGCCCTGAAGCCTATACTCAGCGTAGGCGACGACTGGGCCGAGCCTGCCACGCGCTGCAAGGAGCAGGGCATTGCTATCGGTGTCCGCCAAGACTCGCGGCGGTCCCGATCCCGGTCCCGATCCGGATCCCGATCGCGCGCCAGCGCCTGACCCCGCTCTGGAGCCCGAGTCCGAGCCTGTGCCCGTGCCCGCGCCCGCCCCCGCGCTCGACCCCGGTTCCAACGCCGACTCGACAGTACGCGCGACTTCACAGCTGAGCGCGCCACCCGCGCCCAGCGGCAGCTCCAGGCGAGCCCAGTACATGTCCTCGCTGTGCGCTCTCTTGCTCGCCCGGACATAGGCCGCGTCTCCGCCAATGCCTGCGCCTGCAAGGCCGAACCCCCCGTGCACGCCCCACGCATCGAATACGCTGAACGCAAGGCCCTTCGACACGAGGAGCTTGCCGGTGAAGGCCGAGAATTCGTAGGAACGGGCCTCTTGTTGGTGGACCCCGCTTGCCGCGAATCCGGCAAGCTGCCGCTCAGGCAGGATGAGCGTGGCCGGGACGGGAACGGCCGTGTCCCCACCCACGAGGGAGAATCCGTTGCCGGCGAACTCGACGGAGCATCGTTCCACCGCAGTCTTGAGGTCGCCCATCTGGAAGTCATACCCCAGCAGGCCGAACGTCTGGCTCCTCAAAGTGAGCCTCGCGGTGAGGGTTCCGACGGAGAGCCTGGCAAGGGCTGCAACGTCCGCCGCGTTCGCGACGGACGCCACGGGGAGCACCTCCACCTTCAGGCTGTCGTCGAGCGTGATCTTGGTCCTCTCGTGCAGCGGAGGAGCGCCGGCGACGGTGAACTCCCAGGCCGAACGGGCCACGTTGCCTGCCCGGTCCGCGACCGCAAGCTCCACCGTGTGTCTGCCATCCTTGAGCGGGGGGCGCGGCGTGTAGCGCGCCTCTTCCGTGCCGATGTCCGCCCATCTGGTCACGTCCGCCTTGTCCAGGACGAGCACCACGGTATCAGGATCTACGCCGGAGTCAGAGTCAACGTATCGAACCACTATCGCCGGGGACCGGTCGGATGTGACGCCTCCGTGGAGAGGACTTACGATCTCTATCACGGGAGCGAGCATATCCTGGGCGGTCTGGACCGAGCCAGGGTCCTGCGCGCCGCGGCCCGTGCCCGCGCCTTCACCGGGCGCCGCGAGGCACGCCGAAGGCGCGGTCACGGCAAGGAGCGACAGCATGAGAAAGAGCGCGACCGCTGAGCGAACGCGAATCCGCCTCGAATTCCGAATCACTTGCGACACCACCTTTGATGGCTGCGTGGCTGGCGACGCTGGCCGTGACCTTTCTTCTCTCCCGGCGGGCGGAGGTTGCCGGTGGGAGGTTGCCGGTGCTGTCGTTTCCCTGACAGCCGCCGGCAACCCCTCCACAGTCCCTCCCGGAAGCGCGAGCGCCGGCTTCATCCCTGCGCAAGGCCGCTCTTCAATCGCCCGGTGATCCCCCAGTCCCGCGGCCCCCGGTCACGCGGCCGCTGTCAGCGTCCCATGTCGAAGAACGCGCACTTGCCCGGGCTGTCCTGGCCTGCTGCTCGCGCATCGAGCGCCGCCGGGCCGAGCGGCTCGAAGTAGATGAGCATGCCGGAAACCAGCCACTGGCCGGAGACCTTGATGAGGTCCCACTCCATTGCCCCCTTGTCGGTGATGCGCTTGCCGATGGGCGGGGTCGTCCCTGTGGCCCACTCGTATACGCTGAAGCGATTCACTACGTGGGCGCTTGTGTGGCCAAGGTTCTCCACAACGAAACACTCGATAACTAGGTCGAGCCCGTATCCGTAATTGAGCCTCCAGTAATCCTGATTCTCCTTGTCACTCAAGAGCTCCTGACTGAGCTGGTCGAGGGTCTTCGTAGTACGCTTGCCCCCTTCTTCCAGGGTTAGCACGAACGAATTCGCGAGGGGAGCGAGCATCCCGTCCACGTCATAACCCTCCACGGCTGCTTCCCAAGTGCTAACAACCGAGCGGATGAGCGCCGTCTCCTTCGCCACGTCGACAGGAGGGGTCGGAACGCCGCATCCCGCAACGGTCACGAGGATGAAGAGCGCGAGGACGGCTGCCTTCAAGCGACCTGCCATTTGTCTATGCCCTCCTTTTCGCGAGTTCACTGGCACCTCGTTGATCCGGCGGCCTCTGACCGACGGGTCCCGGACTGGTCGATGCCGGGGTCGTCGGTGCCGGTACTGAGCCGGTCGGTGCTGGACCTGTCGGTGCCAGGCCCGTCGGTGCCGGACCGGACCGGGCCGCACCAGGCCGGTCCAGGCGAACCCGATTCGCCCGATCCGATCCATGCCTGTTATCCTGATATCCCACTATGCTGTGTTCCCGCTCACATCAGCCTACGAACGAGCGATCCCGCGTCAGGGAGCGTCGTCGAACCGGAACCGTCCGAACCCGAAGCCCTGGCGCGTCGCCTCCACGGCGAACATGACGGACACCTCGGTTACGTTGCCCGCGGCGTCCCAAGCCTTCGCCGTCACGGCGTGCTGGCCCTCGGTGAACGGCACGGCGACGAAGTAGAACACCAGGCTCCCGCCGAAGGTCGCCTGCGGCTTCACCCAGTCTTCGTTGTCCACCTTGATCCGCAGCTCCGTGTAGCCGGTAGCACGCAGAAGGATCGTGGAGGACTTGTTGATGTTGAGCGTGGCTCCGTGGGTCGGGTTGACGAACTGAACCATCGGAGCGGTCACGTCGACCAGCACGTCCGCGCTCTCCGCGGCTTCGCTCTGGTTGCCGTCCCCGGCTTCCCACGCCGGCTTGGTCGGGAGGGCGGCCGCGTCTTCGGCCTTCACGCGGAGGCGATATGTGCCTTCCGCGAGCACAGCCTTGGGCGACCACCTGTCGGCAGCGCCGACCCATTCCCACGCGCTCCACGTGAACGCTTCGCCAGCCTTGGTGCCGAGGCTCACCCAGTAGCCGATGCCGTGCTCGTCCGGAGCGTTCCAGGTCCACTCGGGGGTCTGGTCGCTCGTCGTGGACGGCGCCGCAAGGCCCTGAGGCATGGCCGGAGGCGTGGCATCTTGCCTGGACGAGACTATGTTCGACCACGCGCTTGCGTTGTCTACCGCATCGACCGCGCGCACCTGGTAGTAGTAGACCTGGCCGTCGGCAAGGCCTGCGTACGCCTTCGACGTGCCGTCGCCAGCGGCGATGGGCTCCGGTGTCGCGCCTGCAAGGCCGTCCTGGGTCTCAGCCATTCTGATCTCGTAGCGAGCAAGCCCGCTTCCGTGGTCCCCGTCAGATGAGGCGCTCCACGACACGGTGTTCGCCGAACCCTTCGTGAAGTCGGGCTCTGCGGCCATCACCGGAACAGCAGGAGGCGTCGCGTCCTGCGTCGAGGTTACCGGTGCGGACCAACCGCTTTCGTTGCCCAGCGCGTCTCTGGCCTTCACCTTGTAGGAGTATGTGACCCCGTCGCCGAGGCCTTCGAACGTGTAGGCGGTCGCAGCGATCCACCCGGACGCGAGCGTCGCAGCGGAGCCGTCGCTGCACTCGACGTAGTACTCGAGCGTCTCCCCGTCTCCGTCCTCAGGAGCGCCAGCCGGGGTCGGGGTCCACGACACGGTGTTCCGCGTCCCGGCGGTGTAGAGGGGCAGTGGGTTCATCGTCGGCACGTCGGGGGCGGTTCTGTCGATCTCAACAGACGCGGCCTCGCTCCAAGCGCCTGGGTTACCGAGAGCGTCATACGCTCTCACCATGACGTAGTGGGTGCCGTCGGTCGTGAAGCCGGTTGCGTAGGTGTCCACGTTACCTACGTCCGTGAATATCGCAGGAGGCGTGACACCATCGACCGACTCGCCGAACTCGTACCTCACCGCGTCCGCAGGCCGCGTCCAGGTCCAGACCTGTGGCGCCTTGTTGGTCGGGCTCGGGGTCACGAGCGTCAACGCCGGCGCCGCGGGTCCCGTGGTGTCCACCAAGACGTAGCCGCGCTCGGACAGGACACTCGTGTTGCCGAGGTCATCCATAGCGGCCACCTGCAGGTAGTGGGACCCATCGGCAAGGTCCGTTGCCGGCGTCCAGCTCGTCTCA
>JAAYXB010000005.1 GCA_012516125.1 Bacillota bacterium
CTCGGGGACGGCGCCCCAAGCGGGGCGCGCTTCGCCAAAATCCGGCCCGTCCGGCTAGGCAGCCGGATTTTGACACCCCTCGTGCAATCACCGGCAACCCCTCCCAAAAGTCGGGAGCATTTTTGCACCCCCACTTAGAGGCGCTGCGGCTAACTGTGGGTAACCAGGTTCGAAACCACAAGAGCCGCCTTACGCATGCCATGCTTGGCCGGATGCTGTGCCGTCGGGGGTAGACGCATCGTACAAGTTCCAGCTTGGGCGCCTATAGTAAACGTTGTCGCGAGGGAGCTTCACACGCTACTCGATGAATTCGTCAAAGATCGGGGGCGAACTCGTTCTTGCCAACAACCTGTCGTGTGGGCTAGCAAGGATACAGCTTCTAGATTAGCCATATCTTCCGACCTCAGGGTGGAAATCCACTCCGCGCGGACACCTTCGAGGTCCCGCCGTGGAGCAGCGGGTACTCTCTTGACGAAGAGCGACGGCATGATCAATATGATGCAATATGTGCGACTATCGTCGGGGTCCCGCTATAGGGCCTTTTCTACTTGCTGATCGTAAAGACTCGGCCCGTAAAGCGATTTTACGGTACCAAGGAGGAAATCAAGAATGCGTGTAGAAGTACCATACGCGGAACAGCCGTTCCGGCCGCCGGAACAGAAGGGCGGGGGATGATGTTTGGCATCTGACAAGCCTGAAAGCCTCCGGAGCGTCGAACGAGCACTTGGGTTGCTCGAAGCTCTGGCTCGCTCCGATAGGGAAATGGGGGTTACTGAGTTATCCAAGCAGACATCGTTGTCGAAAAGCGTGGTTCACAGATTGCTGCGCGCTCTTGAGTCCAGGGGATATGTCAAGCAAGACGTTGCAACGGAGAAGTATCATCTGACGCTGAAGCTGTTTGAAATCGGCGCAGCATCTGTGAACCGCCTTGGTATCAAAAGGGCTGCGTCGGGGCCGATGAGCGAGCTGGCTTCACGCTGTCGAGAGACGGTTAATCTCGCTGTTCTCGACGGACGTGATGTAATATACGTGGACCGGGTTGAGAGCAACGAAATCTTACGTATTGAACTTCAGGTAGGCACCCGCGTGCCGGCGCACTGCAGCGCATTGGGCAAAGTGCTTCTGGCGTATAGTCCCGAAACAAGAACCAGAGAGGCCCTCCGGGGAATGGAACTAAGGAGGTACACACCTACAACCATCACTAGCCTCAGCGATCTAGAAATCGAACTACGGAAGGTAAGGAGGTTGGGGTACGCAGTCGATAACGAAGAGTATATATCGGGGCTTCGGTGTGTGGCCGCGCCTATCAGAAACCACGAGGGCATCGTGGTCGCGGCTCTCAGTATCGCGGCCCCCTCAGTTCGGTTGACGCAAGAGGCAGCCTCGGAAAGAGTTCGGGAGGTCTGCCAGGCGGCGTTATCCATATCCCGCTCTCTGGGCTATAAAGGGAGTGCCGCGCCCGATGCAGGCCAGGCATAAGTGAACCCCTGCGAGGGACTACCTGACTAAGTAGATCGCCATAAGGTAGATCGCCATAAGTAATCGCCGGTTCCAGAGAGCGCACGCGCCGTGCAGGGTTGCCGGTGTTGCACTCGGGGACGGCGCCCCAGGCGGGGCGCGCTTCGCCAAAATCCGGCCCGTCTGGCTAGGCAGCCGGATTTTGACACCCCTCGTGCAATCACCGGCAACCCAAGACCTCGGAAAACGAGAGAAAACTATGAGCTCATACTTAGTAAAGCAGACTCAGGCAGACTCAGGAAGAAGGGTGAGGGACGCTGAACAAGACAACGCTGAACAAGACGAAGCACACCATTCCCACTTTCCAGAACATGAAGGCGGCGCATCGCAGAATCAAGATGCTGACGGCCTATGACTATCCTACAGCGGCGATTCTTGACGAGTGTGACATTGATGCGATCTTGGTTGGAGACTCCCTGGGCATGGTCATGTTGGGGTACACCAGCACCCTTCCAGTAACCATCGAGGACATGATCCATCACACGCGCGCAGTAGTACGAGGTGCCCCCCACACCCTGGTTGTCGCGGACATGCCGTTTGCGTCTGTTACTGTGAGCCACGAGAGAGCCATTGAGAACGCAGCCAGACTCATCAAGGAGGCCGGTGCAGATGCTGTGAAGGTTGAGGGCGGCGGACCTGTATGCGAGCGAGTGAAAGGCATGGTTGAGGCAGGCATACCGGTAATGGGGCACCTGGGTCTCACGCCCCAGAGCGTTGGGGTGCTTGGTGGTTACAAGGTCCAAGGCAAGGATGAGCGTTCCGCGATGGAGGTAATTGAAGCTGCAAAGGCGCTTGAGCAGGCTGGTGTTTTCGCAATCGTACTTGAGTGCATTCCTGCGCGCCTTGCCGAGGTGGTGACATCGACCGTTCAAGTGCCAACCATCGGAATAGGAGCTGGGCCGCACTGTGATGGGCAGGTGCTTGTGCTTCATGACCTGATAGGATTGACTGCAGGGCACGTTCCGAAGTTCGTCAAGCGGTACGCGGACCTACGGAAAGACCTCGCCATGGCGGTCTCACAGTATGCAAAGGAGGTGGACGAGGGGGTTTTCCCTGACGAGGTTCACAGCTTCGGAGTAAGCGGGGAAATGACCGGCAGGTTGTACTAGGGAGGTTGCCGACGAGAAACGAAGCGCCTATCCACTTTCCTATCCAGTTCAGGGATTCGTACAGTCTGGGAATTCGTTGCATGAGAGGTGACACATAGCATGTGGCGCAAGCTAGCTGAGTGGCTCGACCGTGTCGTGAGCAAATATGTGCCGGATGCCTTCCCCCTCGCGTTTATCCTCTTGTTTATCACTATAGTACTAGCCCGCATATTGACAGGCACGTCATTCCTCGATATCTCGTTTCACATGGGCAAGGGGTTCTGGACGCTTGTAGGATTTACAACGCAAATCGTGATGACCCTGGTTCTCGGCCATGTTGTCGCGTCCACGCCGCTGGTGGGAGGTTGGCTCAGGCGCTTCGCCGTTTCGTTGAGGAGCCCGCGGGCCACCATCTTTGCGACGAGCATGGTATCCAACGCGCTCAACTGGGTTAATCCGGCTATCGGGATGCTGGGATCGGCGGTTCTGGCCAAGGAGGTCATCGCGAACAACCGCAGGGTCCCTGCCGGGCTTGTAGTGGCCGCCGCATACGCAGGCATGGTGCCTCACGCTCTCGGGATGTCCGCCGCGATGTTCATGTCGGTTGCGACCCCGGGACATCCGCTTGAGAGCGCCATCGGTGTCATCCCGATTTCCAAGACAGCCCTGTGGCTGCCGAACCTCCTTCTCTCAGTAGTTCTGAGCGCGTCCATGGCGGCGGTATTCACGTTCATGCTCCCCCCGACCGACGACCTAACGATCGGCACTGTGGGGGTTACAAATGACCTGGAAACTGGTGGGAACCCCACACGTGGGGCACACGAGGAGACAGAGAAGACCCCTGCGAGCGTTATTGAGAGGAGTATTGCGCTTTCGGTTCTCTCCGGAGTTGTTCTCGCAATCGGAGTCATTGAGATTTTCCGGAGAGGCGGTGCGATAACCTTTGACAGCGTGAACCTCATCCTCTTCTCAGTCGGACTGCTGCTTCATAGAGGGATGTCCAATTTCGCGAAGGCCCTCAAATCTGCAGTCACTCCCATGTACGGAACTCTCATGAATTTCCCAGTGTATGGCGCCATTATGGGAATAATGGCCGGGACCGGCCTCGCGAAGGTTATAGCCGACTGGTTCGTGAGTTTCTCAACTTCCACGACCTTACCCCTATATACATTCTGGTCAGCGGGTATCATCAACATATTCATTCCGTCTGCTGGAGGCCAGTGGGTGGTGCAGGGTCCAGTCATGGCACCGGCGGCCGTAACACTTGGCGTGTTGCCCGCGAAGATCGTGTCCGCTGTTGCCATTGGTGACACGTGGACCAACATGATCCAGCCTTTCTGGGCTTTGCCGATCCTTGGCATCACGGGCAGACGGATCAAAGAGATTGTCCCTTATACCTTCGCGATCGCAGTCTGGATTGGCGTGTTGGTCAGCCTATGGATCAGGTTTGTGTACCCATTCTTCTAAGGTTCCTACGTGTCGGCAGTTGCTGCCGTAGTTGCGGCTAACACTGTTGATGTGTGCCACATTATGTCAACGCAGCCCGGTCGAATCTCGCAAAACATGGTCAGGTTCGGATACACTGGGAGATGCTGGGGAAGTGCAACGGTCTCACTGCTATACATAACCGACTCCGAAATTGAAGCGACGGCCGCGTGTGCGGTGCGGGTGCCCCTTGCCGTGCAGCCCGTGGCGCACGCGGCTTGTAACTTCGAGCTTGGTTATCTATAGTTACTGCGTTTCGGTAGTTATACGGTGAGTTGGGAAGTGACGTAGCATGGAAAACACCGCGGGCATCGCGCCGGAAGAACCCTGAAGGAGATGAAGACAGTGTTCGATCGCGTGAAGTTCATTGACTTATCCCAGACGCTCTCTCCTGGGATCCCGTTGGCCTCGATTCTCCCAAGGATGAGCTCGTGGACCTATCTAGATCAGCGTCTTGGCGATCCTGTCAACTGCCAGGCCCTGCTCCTCAGCGAACACACTGGCACCCACTGCGACGCTCCTGCTCACATCTTCCCTGGTAGGGCAGCCGTTGATGCTCTGCCGGCAGATGCGTATTCAGGTCCGGGGATTTGCCTCGACGTCTCTCACAGAGCGGAGGGGCAGGGGATCACCGCCGACGATGTTGCGGAGGCGGAGGCTCGGTGCCCCCGGCGTATCACGAAAGGAGATGTTGTCCTTTTATATACGGGTCATGCCAGGAGATGGGACACGCTGCCCTTGGGTGCGGCGTACCTGAAAGGGCGTCCCTGGGTATCCGTAGAAGCGGCGACCTTCCTGATAGACAGGGGGGTAAAGGCTGTAGGCATTGACTTCGGAGGACCCGATCCCCTGGGTTCAGAACTTGTCATCCATAAGCTGCTACTCGACCGCGGCGTGTGGATCGTGGAAAGCCTCACCAATCTCGAGAAGCTCCTGGGTAAGGACTTCTACTTCTTGTGTCTACCCCTAAAGATCGCTGGCGGAACCGGATCCCCGGTGAGAGCCGTTGCCCTCGTACGGGAAAGTGAGTGAGAGTGGAACGGGAGGAATTCCAGAGGAATGGCGGGCCGATGCCGGGCCCGGGTTGAGAACGGCAGCTGGATGCCGGACGCGATTGCCGGTAATTGCCGGTAGTACCGAGTTTCGTAAGTTTCGATCGCTTATAGGTCCAGCGTCGTGCAACCCTGCAAGCGCGAACAACAGGGCATCGTGCGCGGTCTTGTGAATGTGAAATCGAGTAGTAGCCACCTATGCCGGGCGTTTCCCCCGCCGCGCCATCAAAGCATGAAGGTGAAGTGGGCGTTTTCAAGGCGGGAAGATGATCCTCGGTGGTGGCCTGCGGTCGCCACCATCGTGCCACCATCGAATGGATCAAGAAGGATCAAAGTGGCAACCATCCGGTATTTTCAAACCAGAGGAGAGCCAGAGGAGGACGGAACCATGAAAACCACAAAGAAGCTACGTACACTGATTGAGTCTGGCGAGCCAATTCTCACGTCAGGCGTGCACGATGCTCTAAGCGCTCGGCTCATAGAGAAGGCGGGCTTCAAAGCCGCGGTGATGGGCGGATACGCCACCTCCGCTTGTCTGCTGGGGAAACCCGACGTGGGGTTACTCACCATGACAGAGATGTCGAGACAGCTCAGGTACATCTGCCGTGCTACGAGCATTCCTGTCATAGCAGACGGGGACACAGGCCATGGCAACGCGATCAACGTCATCAGAACAGTGCAGGAGTTTGAAGCGGCCGGAGCAGCCGGCATCCTGCTTGAGGATCAGGTTGCTCCCAAGAAATGCGGTCATATGGAGGGTAAGCAGGTTATACCAAAGGAGGAACACGTGAGAAAGATCCAGGCGGCATGCGAAGCGCGTCGAGATCCTGATTTCATCATAATCGCGCGGACGGACGCAAGGTCCGTGAACGGGCTGGACGATGCCATCGACCGGGCGCTCGCTTACAAAGATGCAGGAGCAGACGTGCTTTTTGTAGAAGCGCCGATTGATGTTGCAGAGCTCGAGGAGATTGCCCGACGCATCAAAGCCCCGCTCGTGGCCAACATCATCGAGGGGGGCAAGACCCCTCTACTCAGCGTTACCGAGCTCAATGGGATGGGTTACCAGATCATCTTCTACAACCTCGGCAGCCTTTATACGATCACGAGGGCTCTGATGGATTACTACGATTACGTCGTGCGCCACGGGACCTCAAAAGGCTTCGCCGGGCCGATGGTCAGCTTCGAGGAGTTTAACTCGCTCATAGGGCTGGATGAAATCAAGGAACTGGAGAGGAGATACCTGCGTCTTTGAACACCTTGCGGGCTAAGCCCTCCACGGCGGCCTGTGGCCGCGGCTGCCATGGAGGGCTTAGCTGTCAGCCTAGTACCATCGCATCTTGCGGCGCATGGCAGCTCGAGGCGGACGCGAGCGAGTAGCGGCAGTAGAAGAAGTCCGGCTTTCCCCCGACAGGGCGCGGGGATCGGCTGCCGCCCGTGCTTCACCCACATCCACCTCGATCCCTTCTACCGGGCCGAGTTCGGGTTCAAGGAAGGCGACTTCTCGGCAGCCGAGCTCGCTGGGCGTACCAGCATCGCCATCCCATCCCATCCCATCCCATCCCGCAACCACCTTACCGCCGACGGGATCGACTACGTCGCCGACGTCCTCGAGCGTGCCCTGGGGGAGGTACGTTAGGCCCAAGTGCGGATTTCGCGACGGCGGCGGGGTTAGGGCGGTCGCGGTGGAAAGACCTAAACGGAAGTTCCCGCGGTATCAGGGCCGGAATCCGTTGGGGCGCTTGGTTTCTTGAGTAGCGGGAATTTTCAGCGCCGTGACTACGGCAGGGGTAGTCCCAGGTGGGCGAAGATCCGGCGGTGCAGTTCGTCAGGCTGAGTGGTAAGGTTGAACTGCTGGCCGGCGCTCTCCATCGTGTTCCGCTGGATCGTTTCCAGGTGCCCCATCAGTAACTCGAAGGAATACTCCTTCCCCTCGGCCATAAGCGGCTCCAACGCCCGCATCATGTGCCACCTGACATACTGCGCGAGCACGCACAGGATGGCATTGTACCTCACCCGGTCTTCAAGCCGGCCCCAACCCAAACTCCTTCTGCAGCCTCTCGATCTCTGGCCAGACGGTGAGGGGGTCTGACATGTTCCCCAGGACACCTCCACCTCACCACCCTCGCACCTTGGTGGCTACACGATTCACACAAAACAAAGCGCAAACCCGTGCCGCCATTAAGCCTAAGCCCCTTTTAGGACCGGGAACTTGCGTTCAATCACTTCTTCACCCCGAGGTACGATTCCTGGATCGTCTGGTCTTGAATGAGGTCTACCGCACGCCCTGACTTTACGATCCGCCCTTGCTCCAGCACGTACGCCCTATCCGCCGTGGAAAGCGCCTTGTAGGCATTTTGCTCCACCAGGAGCAGGGTCTTGCCGATCCGCCTGATTCCCTCGATGACCTCGTATATCGCTTCCACGAGTATCGGCGCGAGGCCAAGCGATGGTTCGTCCAGCAGCATCAGCACGGGGTCGCTCATGAGTCCGCGTCCGATGGCGAGCATCTGCTGCTCGCCGCCGGAAAGGGTGCCTGCCATCTGCTTCCGGCGTTCCTTGAGCCTTGGGAATAAGTCGTACACCCTCTCGAGATCCCTCTTGATGCTGGGCGCGTCACGCCTCAGGTACGCCCCGAGCATCAGGTTATCCTCCACGGTCAGGTTGGCGAATACCAGCCGTCCTTCGGGCACCTGGCATATGCCTGCCTTCACTATGCGATGCGGCGCCGTCGGAAGCGGCGAGCCGTCGAAGGTGATCCTGCCTTCACTGCTTCTTACGATGCCGGAGAGGGTGTTCAGGAGCGTGGACTTGCCCGCGCCGTTCGCACCGATGATGGTGACGATCTCGCCCTTCTCAACGGTTATGTTCACGCCTTTGAGAGCGTGAATGCCCCCGTAGTGGACGTGGAGGTTCTCTACCTCAAGCACCGATCTTCGCCCCTTCTCCGAGGTACGCCTCGATCACCCGGGGATCGGTTTGGATCTCACCCGGCGACCCTTCCGTGAGCTTGCGGCCGAAGTTGAGCACGATTATGTTCTCGCAGATTCCCATTATGAGGTCCATGCGATGCTCGATGACCAGCACCGTGCAGTTGAACTCCTCGCGTATTCTGCATATGAGGCTCATGAGTTGTTGCGTCTCATCAGGATTCATGCCCGCGGCGGGTTCGTCGAGGAGCAGGAGCTTGGGCTTCACCGCGAGCGCCCTCGCGATCTCCAGACGCCGCTGGACGCCGTAAGGCAGACTGTGGGCGACGCTATTCCGCCACCTCGTAAGGCCCATGACCTCCATCAGCGCGTCGGCGTCTTCGCGCATGCGCCGCTCCTCGGCCTTGAACCCGCGAAGTCTTAGCACCGCGTCGGCGATGCTATAGCGGGCATTCCTGTGGCAGGCGGTGAGGATGTTGTTGTACACCGACAATCGCTTGAAGAGGCGTATGTTCTGGAACGTCCGCGTGATCCCCATGTTGGCGATCACATGGGGTTCGAGGTTGTGAATGGGACGGCCGTCGAATACGATCTCACCGCTGGTAACCTTGTATACGCCCGTTATGAGGTTGAAGACGGTGGTCTTGCCGGCCCCGTTCGGCCCGATGAGTCCGGATATTGACCCGCGCTTGACCGCAAAGCTGACGTCGCCCACAGCGACAAGGCCGCCGAACGTTTTGGTAAGGTTTCTTACCTCAAGGATCCCCATCAGGCAACCTCCTGCTCCCGCCTGCCGCGCGGTTGCGGCTACAGGTGCCCAGGCTAGTAGTCTGCTCCAAAACCGCCCGTGCCGCGCCCATGGGACAATCGGTACGCTGCCTAGCTGCGGGTTTGCGGGCTGAGCCTGCAGTCGCTAGAGTCGCGCGCGAGTTTCGGAGCACGCTTCTAGAACTCAGAATGACGGCTTTATGGATTGCGCAGCCCTGTCTCCGCTCCCGCTCCCGCTCGCGCTCCCGTTCCCGTCCCTGTCTCCGCCCCTGTCGCCGACGCTTGCTTGCGCCCCTGCTCCGGCCTGTGACTTAGCTGCCGGGTGTAACCGCAAGCCGCGCTGGAGAAGGCTTGCGATACCCTTCCAGGTGATCTCCTTGCCGCCCATGAGGCCTTCGGGCCTGCTTATCATGATGAAGATGACCGCTGCCCCGTACACCACGAGCCTCCATAGGGCAAACGCCCTCAGTATCTCCGGCAAAGCGGTGAGGAGCAGCGCTCCCAGAACGCTGCCTGAGATGCTCCCTATGCCGCCGAAGATGACTATGATTGTGAGCTCGGTGGACTTGTTAAGGCTGAACATCTTGGGCTGCAGAAACCCCGTGTAATACCCCACGAGCCCGCCCGCCACGCCGGCGTATACCGCGCTGATGAAGAGGGAGATCATCTTATACCTGAACGTGTCAATGCCTATCGTTTTGGCCGCCAGTTCCTCTTCTCTTACCGCGATCATGTTCCTGCCATGCCTGGAGTTCACGAGATTCACGAGCAAGGCGATTCCCACCACGTTCACGAGAGCGACGTTCCACAGGTCGACCCTTATCGGGATGCCGGGCCACCCGCGCGCCCCGCCGAAGGTCTGCACGTTGTCGAGGATGAGCCTTATCGCCTCCCCGAAACCGAGGGTTGCGATGCAGAAGTAGTCGCCCTTTAGTTTCAGAGTGAGCTTGCCGATGAACAGGCTCACGAGGCCTGCTGAAAAGCCTCCGGCGAGGAGGGCGACGGTGAGGGGCAGGCCCATCTTGACCCCCAGGTATGCAGCGGTATAGGCGCCTATCGCCATGAACCCTGCGTGTCCGAAGGAGAAGAGGCCGGTGAAGCCCGTCAGGAGCGAAAGCCCCAGGACTGCCATGAGGTTTATGCCCGATAGGATCAGGATGCCTTTTATGTAGAACCAGTCCATTGCCATCTCTCCTGCGCACAATCCGGCCTAACCCAATCTAGGTGGGCCGCGCCACGGGGCCAGTAACCCTCCCCGGTGGCTGCCAGGCCTATCGTGGCTACCAGGTCCGTCTATGCCTTCTCCTCCGCCGGCTTCCCCATGAGGCCTATGGGGCGGAACACGAGTATCACTATGAGCAAACTGAAGGAGATGAGGTCTCTGAACTGCGACGAGAAATACCCCGAGACGAGGGTCTCTACGACCCCGAGCACGAGCGACCCGAGGACCGCCCCCGGGATGCTTCCGAGCCCTCCGAACACCGCGGCGATGAAGGACTTGATGGTTATCGCCCCCATCTGCGGATAGACCGTGTACTTCATGCCAAAGAGCACGCCGGCAATCCCCGCGAGCAGGCCCCCGATGGCGAAAACGAGGATTACGATCATGTCGGTGTTGATACCCATCAGGGCGGCGGCGCGCGCGTTGAACGCGGTGGCCCGGATAGCTTTACCCATCTTCGTGTGGTCGATGAAGTAGACCAGGAGGAGAAGGCACACTGCCGACGTCACGAAGATCATGGTGTCCAGGCGTCCGACGAAGAGGGGGCCCACCTGAAAGGGGCTGCGGGAGAACACGGCAGGGTAGGTCCTGAACGTCGGCCCGATGGTTGCGATGACGAAGTTCTCAATGAACATTGAGGCGCCCATGGCCGAGATGATGAAATAAAGGAACGGCGCGTTCCGCATCCGTAGCGGCTTGTACGCGATTCGCTCCACCAGCACCGCCAGGACCGAGGCCCCCAGTGCGGCCCCGAGGAACGCCGCAGAGAAGGGCAGCTTGAAAAGGGTCAAAAGGAAGAACCCGAAGTAGGAGCCCAGCATTATGATCCCGCCGTGGGCGAAGTTGCTGAAGTTCATGATGCTGTATACGAGGGAATATCCCACGGCCATCAGGGCGTAAACGCTTCCGATGGACAGGCCGTTTATGAACTGCTGGAGCAACTGGTCCATCAAAGCCCTCCTCGCCATATGCAGCGCGATACATGGCGGGATACGCGCGCGCCACTCTGCGTGGCGATGGGGTGCCGCGGCGACGGGGTGCCAGTGTGCCGGGGTGCCGTGGCGCCGTCTGCGTCACGGTGCGCGGCGCCATCCGCGTCACGGCGCGCGGCGCGGCCGGCAAGGCGGTGGGTCGTCTGCGGCGACCTTGCCGGCCGGACATACTGCGACGATGATCGGCGTACCAGGAGCCCTAGAAGCTAGCTCCAAAGCCGACTTCTTGCCGAAGACGCGGATCCTCAAATCGCGTCTACCAGGCACGATGAGGAACTGCCCCTCGTCTGGAGGGCGTTTTGGAGCATTCTTCTAGTATCCGCGGCATCCGGCATCCGGGGCTTTTGCGCCGCCCTCACCACCGTCCGAGACGTCCGAGGCGTCCGAAGCGCCCGGCACTTCTGGGGCGTCTCGGGCACAGAGGGCTGGCGGGCCCCTCCCGGGTTACGGGGCGTACTTCTGCTGGAACACGTAGTTGCCGTTTACGATCTTGATGATGGCAGCCTCTTTGCCCTCTGGGTTATGAGTATTCTTGTCTATACGTATTCTGCCTGTTATGCCCTTGATGTCAGTAGTCTCGAGCGCGTCCCTGATGGCCACCGGGTCAAAGCTGCCTGCCCTCTTCACGGCGTCTACGAACATCAGGAACGCATCGTGGGCCAGGTAACCGTTGAGTTCCACCTTTCGGTTGTATTTCTTCATGTACCGCTGCTTGAAGTCCTGCACCTCAGGGTCCTCGAAGTCCAGGTGGTTCACGATGTAGCTACCCTCGATAGCGTCCTTTGCCATCTCGAGGAGCACCTCGGAGGGCCAACCGTCGCCGCCCATGAGCACGCACTTTATGCCGAGTTCGCGCGCCTGGTTGGCGCTGAGGGCCACCTCTTTGAAGAAGTAAGGCATGAAAATGACCTCGGGGTTCGCTGCCTTTATCTTTGACAGCTGCGGACGGAAGTCCGTGTCACCAAACTTGAAGGCCTCCTTGGCGACGATCTTGCCGCCCTTCTGGGTGAAGGTCTTGATGAAGAACTCCGTCAGGCCCTGGGAGTAATCGTCGGCAACGTCATAGAGCACCGCGGCCTTCCTGAACTTGAGGACATCGTATGCGTAGCCCGCCGCGACCGCCCCCTGGTATGGGTCGATGAAGCAGACCCTGAAATTGAACGGCTTGACCTTTCCGTCCACCACGGTCACCTTGGGGTTCGTGGCAACGGTCGCGATGTCGGGGACCTTCATCTCTTCAAGGATGGAGGAAATGGGGATCGCCTGGCCGCTGGCGTTGGGGCCGATGATGGTGACGACCTTGTCCTGGCTGGTGAGGCGCCGCACGGCGTTGACCGCCTCCATCGCGTCGCCGCGCGTGTCGTAGCCTATCACTTCGAGCTTCCGACCGAGGAGCCCGCCGGCCGCGTTAAGCTCTTCAACCAGCATCTTCACGGTGTTGAACTCGCACTGGCCCCACACAGCCTGGTCGCCTGTGAGAGAGCCGATCCAGCCGATCTTGACCACCTGGCCTTTGTCCTGCGCCGCCGCAACCGGGAGCAAGAAGGTGAGCGAAAGCGCGACACACAGGGCCACTACTACACTTCTTCCTGGCTTGCCTGACATCGATCTCACTCCCTTTCCAAGAAATGGGGCAATCTACGGTTATATTCTAACAGGCGGAGACATGCTCGGTCAATTACCAACACTGTGTATTGCGTAAGGTACTCCTTCTACGGTTGTGTGGATACCCGAGCCCGGACTCGAGAAATCGCTTTCGACGGCGGGCCACGAACGCAGAGCACGCTTGGCGCGCTTGGGATGTGCCCGAACGAATCAATGAATTGAACTTCGACCGCCGGGACTTCAATAGCATTTCTCGTACTTTAGGCCGCTCCCGTACTAAGCTGTTCACCACCGTGTTATAGGTAACCAGGTTCGAATCCACAACAATGGCTTTGCCCACGCTATGCTCGCCTGGATGGTAGGTAGCTGCAAGCCCATATCAAGAGACGAGTGCCAGTCCAAGAATCCAAGAAAAGCGTTGATCTTGCCACGGTTGATGATATAATTGTATGTGACCGGATGTCCAGATGTACGGACATCTGGCAAGGGCCCACACACGGCACGAAAAACCACACGAGGAGGGAATCTTATGCCCAAGCGCATCGCTCTAATCGGCTCAAGCGGCGGAAACCTGTACAACCTCGGAGGCAAAGACCCTGTAAACCTCATAGACGAGATCCTGAAACAGGCGGACGCTGCCGGTGTAGAAGTTGCAAGCGTGCTGTTCATAGGAGCAAAGGCTTCGATGGATCAGGCTGGGCCTGACACTCCGGCAGCCCTTTATGTGCTCGAGGACGGCCAGCCGAAGGTCTCCTTCAACGGGACCCTTTCGCAGGTCAATGAGAAAGCCAGAGAACTCGATGCGGGAATAGCCAGGTCGATCGAGTCGGGCCAAATCGATGGGCTCTTTTTGGTGAGTTCGGACCCAGACGGCGTAAACAGAGAGAGCATTCGGGCTGCCGCACGCAGAAAACTCGTCGTGGTTGGTACGGGTGGCACCTCGATGGCCAAAGCCCAGTCTCTCGGGCTCACCGTGATCTCCGTATCAGGCACCACGGGAACCACCAACCGGACACGAGCCATAGCCGGGATGTCTGCCCTGGCAAGACACTGGGGCCTGAAGTACCGGCCAGCCATAGGTAAGACTCAGGCTGGCTCACCTACATCTCAAGGGAGTCCGTGGCAGCGAGTCAACTTCCGCGGTATCATGATGGCCTCTCTACCAGGCTTTATCGCCATGGCGCTCACCCTGGCTATCGGCAAGATCCCTGGGTTTAAGATCTTCGGAACCATTTTTGATACCATGATAGCAGCTTTGCCGGTGATCGTGGCAGCGGTCGCCGCAAAGCAGGTCTCCGGCCTCGATGAGGTAGCGATAGTGGCGGGAGTCGTGGCTGGTACGCTATCGACAAAGGGCGGAATCATAGGCGGAATCATCGGAGGTGTGCTTGCAGGGCTGCTTGTACCATATCTCCTCAGCCTATGTTTCAATTGGCGTTTCCCGGCGACCACCGCCAACATCGTGGCGGGTGGTTTGTCGGGGCTGGGTTCTGGGCTCTTGGTTTACTTCCTCATCGCTCCCGTCGCCCTCTGGGCAGGAAATGGCATCAGGACGCTGATAAGCACCCTCGTGGGCATCAATGCTATAGCAGCAGGGGCGGTCGCGGGTTTTCTCATATGGCCCGCGATCATTGGGGGAGTCTACCACGCCGCTATACTGCCCATAGTTCTCCTGGAGATGGAGAAGACAGGTAACAGCTTCCTGGGCGCGATAGACATGACAGGACTCGTCATGGTGTCCGCGGGCATCACCCTGGCAAACATCATCTACCCCAGGACAAGAGACGAAGCGACGGTCGCCGCTCCGGGATTCATGGTCAATGTGGGATTCGGCACATTCGTCGAAGCGGCTTATCCGTTCATGTTCTCGGACAGGCTCGTCTTTGGCGGAGCCCTGTTATCCGCGGCATTAGCAGGCGCGTTCGTGGGTGCCTTTAACGTAAGAGGCACGGCTTACGTTCCTTCCGTGGTTGCCCCAGCCATGTCCAACAACCCGTTGGGATTCCTTGTGTCGATGGCGGTAGCCATGGGCGCGGCATTCTTCTTCACCCTGATAGCGAACAAGAGGGCGAGAGGCCGTTCAAACCGAAGCTGATCTTCCGGAACTCGTTGGGAGCGGGGCGGACCAAGGAGACCGCCCCTGTTCCCACTGGAACGTGGGGGGTCCCGTATCAATACCGCCAGACACTGGGTGTAGCTGGCTATCATGGCCATGAGTTGTGAACCATGTCACCTGGCTAAGGTCACTCGCGGTGCACACAAAACACAATGAATCGTTGGGGGGCGCTTTCCATGATTCGCGGGGACATGAATCGTAAACGCCAAATCGCCATGAGGAAGGTACTTTCAGCCATCAAGATGCATGGCGGCACGACTCTTCTCTCCACTGGCATTACTGGAGACGACGCGCGGCTGGCAAAGGCCGCGGTGGACGCAGGGGCGCGGATGCTGGAACCCAATCATCCTGCGGTTGCTCTGGCAAGGGGTTACCGAGGCGTAACGAACATGCACGACGCGGAGGCCATCAGGCACGAGATATCCATCGAGCAAATGGCCGAAGTCACAGCGGGCGTCCGTAAGGTGGTGGGACCGGAGATATTCATCACCGTAGGAATACCGGGAGGCTTCACCGAGGTCTTGCCCCGGCCCCTTTCGGAAGAGGACGTAAGGCTCATAGCCGAAGCGGGAGCTGACGGGCTCCATGTGCACAAGAGTGACCTGGACGACCTGAGAGAGGTCGTGGAGCTTGCTCATGCCAATGGTCTTCTGGTAGACGCGTACGTGGCTCATCCTGCTGATCTCCATCCTTTTGGAATTCCTGCGGAAACGACGGAGGAAGTCAGGGATACGGCGAAGAAAATGGAATCCATAGGCGTCGACATGATCGGCCTCATGACAGGCATGAGCTATGAAGGAGTCGAGGCGGGTCAGATTCCCTCGCTAATCAGGGAAAGGCTTACGGCCCTCGTGACATCGGTCAATACTCCCACCCTGGCAGAAGGCGGCATCAACTTGCAGAACTTCAGGGCATTCAGGGAGACCGGAGTGAACATCCTGGTTGTCGGGACGGCGTTCGACGATATCGCCAGGCAGGCAGTCAGGGATACGGTGAGGGTTTTTCTGCGGAACGGGGCTGAACAGGACCAGCCATAAAACTCAGGAAAGGGAAAGGACGGACCGGATGGGTGATTGACCGGACAAGTCCCGTGCCTCTGTACTACCAGATAGCTCAGACCTTGAGAGAGCGGATAAGGGCAGGTGAATGGCTGCCTGGGCACAGGGTCCCGCCTGAATACGAGCTGACCCGGGAGTTCGGAGTGTCCAGGTATACTATCAGACAGGCCTTGTCGTCTCTGGAAAAGGACGGTCTGATATACAGGCAAGCAGGACTGGGCACCTTCGTTCGGTCTGAAAAGTACAGCTATCCCCTCTCTTTTCTTCAGGGGTTTACAGAGCAAATGGAGCAGAGAGGGCTCGTGCCTTCCTCGAAGGTACTTTTGCTTGAGAAGAAGGTACCCGAGCCCTTTCTCCGTTCATCTCTTGCTCTGGCCGAGGGGAAAGAGGTGTGGGAACTAAGACGACTCAGGCTCGCTAATGGCGAGCCCATGGCACTGGAAACAATGTTCTTGTCAGTGGGGATAGCGCCGTCTCTGGACAAGGAGGACCTGGAGAAGATCTCAGTCTATCGGCTTGTCGAGGGTAAACTGGGGTACAAAATAGTCGGCGCGACTCAGACGATCGAGGCCGAGATCCCTCCCCCGGAGGTGGTGAGGCTCCTTGACATTCAGCCGGGTAGCCCTGTGTTGAGAATGAAGAATGTGACCTATCTCGAGAACATGCATCCTCTTTGCTTCGTGGACTGCTACTACAGGGCGGACAGGTACATATTCAGCGTCAGCGTGCCAAGACGGAGGATGCCCTGAGCGTTTCGCCTCACAGGGACGCCCCATCGGGAGTGCGACACCGGTGCCTCATGCCGGCTCAACACCTGGGACGACGGCGGCTAGTTGTGAGGAGACCCTTGGGCTTGCAAGGCTTGCAAGAGGTGATCGCATGGATGCTCCACAGAACACTCCTGGAGTCCGGAGAGCCGTAAAGCTTACTCGCACGACCAGAGAGACGTCGGTCAGCGTATACCTGAGGATCGATGGGACCGGTAGTTCCAAAGTGGCAAGCGGCTTCCCTTTCCTGGACCATTTCCTCGAGACGCTGGCGTTACATGCTTCTTTCGACCTTGAACTGGAAGTGAAGTCGGGTAGGCCCGATCTCCACCACAGCGCGGAAGACACGGGATGGGCTTTGGGAGCCGCATTGAGGCAGTGCCTTGAACACCCCGCCGAACCGCCAGAAGGCGCAAACCGTGGTGAAGCTGTCCTCTCAAGAACTCTTCCAGTCAGAAGATTCGGCTGGGCGGCAATCCCCTTTGATGAAGTACTGATCTTGATTTCCGTGGATCTCATTGGCCGACCGGGATTCTACCTTTCGCCCGGCGGTGGTCTGGACCACTGTGATATCCAGGAGTTCTTCAAGGCCTTCACGGGCGGGCTGGGAGCCACGCTGCACATACAGGTGCTTCAGGATGGCAATCTTCACCACAAGATCGAATGTTCCGCGAAAGCCCTCGGACGGGCCTTAAGAGAGGCGGTAGCCCTGGACGATCGGGTGAAGGAGATATCAGTAAAGGGAAAGGTAACGTATCAGAGCTGATGTGCTGATGTGCCGTATCGGAGCGCTCTTGGCTGGGACGTTCAGTTTTCGCGGCTGCATTCGGCGGAGCCAGCACGAAGCTGGGCGGTTGCACGCGAGCGGCAGGCGGTGAGCCCATTGCATCCGTACACCGGCTTGCTTTCGGACAAGGGCCTGCAAAACCGCGTGCAAGCGGCCACGGGTCTCGTCCATCCGGTGCGGACGTCCACGACATACAGGTTGTCGAGGACGTAAGCGAGCTTGATGCCGTCCGGGCTCACCACGGGATGCTTGAGCTGTGCGCCGACGTTGGGAATGGTGGCCCTTCCCGGTGTCTACGTTAACGCTCCAGAGCCGTGGCACGTGTAGGCGCGGGCAGAAGGAAAGAGGGAAAAAAGGATGAAGCCGTTGATAAGAGCAAGGAAGGGAACCTGGACGAGAGCAGGACGATACTCGAGGGTAGGCTCGAAGCTCTCGAGAGCGTGCGCTGTGACGAGCATAGGACCGATGATGTCGAGGTTAAAGAGGAAATCGAGAATCTCAAGAGCCTGATTCAACGGCTGGACGAGATTGAAGAGAAGAGGGAGAGCTTTAAGGCATACGGACCGCCGGACTCGCTACCGCTGAATGTTCCCTACTCCCTGTCAGAAGCGGAGTTCTTCAAGGAGCTGCGGAGCCAGAGTTACGAGACACGTCGGGACAAGCAGCGGCGTACCACATCCGAGAAATAGCGCTCTGGTTCGGAGGAACCTCCACGGCATCACCATGCTCAGAGATGGGCAATTGCGTTGGCTGGCGTGAAACGCGGCGCCAAGGCAAAGTAAGACGAGGCCAGGCGGGGCAAGGCAAGGCAAGGTGAGGCGAGGCGAGGCGAGGCAAGACGAGACAGTGTGAGGCGAGGCAAGGAAAGTTCTCAAGTTTCCTCGTCCTGTTCGCTCACTCGGGAGAAGGCCGTCGCGCGACGACGTGCCTCTTCCAGCGACCGGTCCGATAGTACACGAAGTTGAGCATGGTCCCTGAGACCGGCCCGGCGACGATGGCGATCCAGACGCCCTTGACCCCGAGGCCGGGGAGTCGAGACAGCACAGCGGCCATAGGGACCCTCACCAGCCATAGAGAAGCGAAAGTCGCGAGCATGCTAGTGACGGTGTCCCCGGCTCCGCGAAGCACTCCAGAGAGCGTGAACATAAGGGCATAGGGAACGTAAGATAGGGCGGCGTATCTCAGATACTCCGCGCCGATGGCAATGACGTCAGCGTTCCTCGTGAAGATCGCGACGAGGTTTGCGCGGCCCGACAGCACGGCCACTGACAAGACCGCGGTGACGCCGCCGCTGAGCACAACCGCCCAGCGGACCGTTTCGGACACTCTGTCGTCGCGTCCTGCCCCGAGGTTCTGCCCGACGAGGGATGTGACGGCGATTCCGCTGCTCATGGCGGGCATGAAAGCGAACTGGTCCAGCCTGAGGCCTACTCCATAGCCTGCCATGGCCATGCTTCCGAAGCGGTTCACTATCGAGTTGACGGCAAGGCCGCTGAGCGAAACGAAGGTCTGCTGCACCCCGGCAGGCAGCCCAATTCGCGAGATTAGACCCAGAAGCGGGAGATCCAATCGCCACCAGTCACGCCCGAGCTTCAACAGCCCGGAGACCCTGTGCAGGTGCACGAGGGCGATCACAGCGGAAAAGGCCTGGGCGAGTATGGTGGCGAGCGCTACCCCGGTTACCTCCATCCTCGGGATCGGGCCTACGCCGAGGATGAAGAGCGGGTCGAGGACCATGTTCGTCACGGTAGCGTACGCGAGGAAGCGCAAGGGGGTTCTTGAATCGCCAAGGCCTCTCAGTATAGCGCTTGCGGCGTTGTAGAGGAACATCCCCACGAGCCCGGAGAGGAAGATCCCAAGGTAGGCGGAGGCGTGCTCGAACACGTCAGGCGGCACGTTTATCATCCGTAGCAGCGCGTTCCTGCTCAAGATCCCGATGATCGACAGGACGACGCCGATCTCGGTGAGGAACACCAGGGAGTTCGTGACAACGTGACGAACCCGGTCCTTCTCGCCGGCTCCGTAGAACTGGGCTACCAGGACGGTGACCGCCACAGTCAGGCCGAGCACCAGCGAGATCAGCGAGAATATGATGGGCGCGCTCACCGATACCGCCGCCAGCGCCTGGGGGCCAAGGTACCTGCCCACCCAGAAGCTGTCAACGGTATTGTACGCCGCCTGGAGGAAATTCCCGAGCAGCATTGGTATGGAAAACGCTATGAGGTGCCGCGGTATGCTGCCGTGGGTGAAATCGGTTGCGCCGGGATGCATCGAGGTATGGACGCTCCTTTGAAATCTTTCGGTATGCAGCCCTCCGGTCCCAGCACTTGCACGAACCGGCAACCAGGGGCGGCCGGCTGGATCGACGCTTGTTCGAAGCCTGCGCGGGCGTGCGACGTACTCCATCTTATGCGCTTATGCTCCGCCCCGAGCGGTGTTTCGTATGAATCTGTAAGCCCAAGCGCCATAGGTAATTACGGTTTGGCACAATCGACCTACTAAACGTAGCTTAATTCTTCGTAAAAGGGCCTTTCCCTGCAGCCTGGGCCAGGAACCTCCCGCCGGTCTCGCCACCATACTCCCGCCTGCCATCGCAGCCCCGAGCTGGCGATTTCTAAGTGAGGGTGCATGAGACTGTTGATCTTTCCCACATCATGGCAACGCAACTCGGTTGAGTCGCCCCACAGCCGTCGCCGTGCTCGACCAAACTGGCAGCTGCCGGGGAAGTTCAACAGTCTCGTGCATTAGTTCTTTTTCCAGTAGTTGCTGGGTTGCCGGTGTTGCACTCGGGGACGGCGCCCCAAGTGGGGCGCGCTTCGCCATAATCCGGCCCGTCAGGCGAGTGGCCGGATTTTGACACCCTCTGCGCAATCACCGGCAACCCTTCCCAAAGTCGAGGGGATTTTCGCACTCTCACTTAGTGGCTTCCTCGGGCTCGGGGAGCCGGGGCCAGAGTTAACCCCGGCTGAGCCCGTGGGGTAGCTGACATGCGCGTCTGCCCGAGTGTCTACCGATCATCCGTAAGATAACCAGTACCGCCTTCCAGGCGCGACGCTGCTGTGGTATGCTCAAGAGGGAATGGGAGGCATCGTCCCGCTGGCCCAGATCTGCGTGCGGACTCGAGGACAGGAGGCGCCTTCGCGTTTCCTGTGCAAGCCGCTGGCGCCGCCTGGCGAATCGTGTGCGCTCGTGCGCATGAGGAGCACACACGCATAAGTGGCTAGTCCTGAACTTGCTAAACGCGTGTGCGGTCGACGGCGCCGCCCTGGGGAAGCACAGCATACGCGGAGCCCTTGTTGTAGCTTCGAGCTTGGTTACCTATGAACCCTATGAACGTTCGCAGTGCGGGATGTCCACAGCGCGCGACGCCGAAAGGGCGAGAGGCCCAAGTGCAAGATGCCCAAAAGGCTAGGCGTCCAAGGGGCGGGATGCTCAAAGAGATGCAAGGAGATGCACGGCCGATCAAGGACTACGCTCCAGACACCGCCGGACCCGCGGCGCCGGAGGCCAGGGACATCAGGCCGAGGGCCCGGGATATCGGGATAGACATTGGCATCTTGAGACCAGGGAGGCTCAATGCGATCACCGACGTAGCCGGCGTCGGGGTTGGCCACTGCACGCTGGTGAGCGGCGAGGGGAAACTGGTGCCGGGCATAGGACCTGTGAGAACCGGCGTCACCGTGGTTGTGCCGCATGCGGCGAACTTGTTCGAAATGAAGATGCCCGCCGCCGCTTTTGCCCTGAACGCCTTCGGAAAGGCTATCGGACTTGCGCAACTCAATGAGCTCGGCAATCTCGAAACCCCCATAGCGCTCACCAACACCCTGAATACGCCGGTCGTAGCGGACGCGCTCATCGAGTGGTCGATCAGTCGGAACCCTGCCGTCGGGATCACCACCAGCACGGTTAACCCTGTGGTGGGCGAGGTGAACGATGGTTTCTTGAACGACATCCAGGGCCGCCATGTCAGGAAAGAACACGTCCTGGAGGCAATAGCCCGCGCGCTGGACGCGTCTTGTGCAAGTGCGGGAACTGGGTCCACTACCTCGGTTGGAGCTGGAGCTGGAGCTGGAGCCGAAGCTGCAGCCGAACCTGGGGCTGAGGCCGGAGCTGAGGCCGGAGCTGGGGCCGGGGCTGGGGCCGGGGCTGGAGGTGGAGCTAGACCTGGAGCTGGAGCGGTGGCGGGAGCGGCAGCTATCCCGCCGGCGCGGTTCGGCAGGGCTGTGCCCGTGGAGGAAGGCTCAATCGGGGCCGGGACGGGCGCGTGCTGCATGGGCTGGAAGGGCGGGATAGGCACGGCGTCGCGCGTGCTGCCCGAGCGGCGGGGTGGATATACAGTGGGGGCGCTCGTCCTGACGAACTTCGGCGGCATTCTGACAGTCAACGGTGCACCGGTGGGGCGCGAGCTCGGCCGTTACGCCTTCAAGGACGACTTCTCCTATGAGCCTAACCCATCAGTAGCCGTTGGAAGCCGGCCGCGCCCGGCATGCCCGCATGAAGTATGCCCGCCGGGCGAGAGTCACCTTTTTCCCGGTTCCGGTGGCCCGGGCCGTCCCGATGGTCACGGCGGTCTTAGTGGTCCTGGCGGTTCAGATGGTCCTGGTGTTTCTGGTGGCACTGGCGTTCCAGGCGGCCCCGGTGGGACCGCCGGCGAACTCGACGAACGAGACCAGGGCGGCTCCGTGATAGTGGTGCTTGCTACCGACGCGCCCCTCGACCACAGGCAGCTTGAACGGCTCGCGAGGCGTGCTGGCCTGGGACTTTCGCGCACCGGGTTTTTCAGCAGCAATGGGTCGGGCGATTTCTTCATCGCATTCTCCACTGCCTGGCACGTCCCGCATCGCCCACCGCTGACGCTCAACCACGAGGTGGTGAGCAACGACGCGATGTCCGCGCTTTTCCTGGCCGCGGTAGAGGCTACCGAGGAGGCGGTCATAAACTCTATCCTCCGCGCCACAACAGTCGTGGGCCGCGATGGCAATGTGGCAGACGCCATCGACATCGACGACCTTCTTGGCGTTCTACGCAAGTACAACGCCCTCCACTGGCAATGCCGGCTCCCGCCGTGGGACGTCACCAGGCGGTGACCGTTTTCTGTATTGGCGGAAATCGGGAGCAAGGCTGCAGCCTCGTCAACGAAAGGGCCGGCATCGATGCGGATCGGAAGATTGCCGCGGCGTCGGCTCTGGTGGAGCTGGGCATCCATCCGGAATCCACAGATAGGCCGCCGCAAGCCCAGTCCCTATGCGTTGAGGCGCTAAAGGCGGTGATCGATAGATGAGGAACAAATGTATGATATAATCAATTGGTGCCGGCGCAAGAAAGGTGACGTAAATTGCTATACTTCTTATTACCCGCCTACAATGAAGAAGCGAATATAGGTGCTCTCCTGGATAAGATACGTGCGCTTGATCCGCAGCTCCCCCGGTATCAGGTGCTGGTCGTGGATGACGGCAGCACTGACGCCACAGCGGAAAGGGTACGTGAGAGACAGAGCCTGATGCCGGTCAAGGTGATCTCACACAGGGTCAACCAGGGGTTGCCGGCTTCGCTCCAGGACGGAATCGCGGCTTTCCTGGAATCAGCCGCTGACGATACAGACGTTCTAATAACAATGGATGCCGACAATACGCATGAACCGATCCTTGTCCCTCAAATGCTTCATTGGCTCCAGTCCCGGGGTGATGTTGACATAGTCATTGCATCCCGCTATCAGAAAGGTGGACAAGAAGTCGGACTCGCTTTGTCAAGACGGGCGATGAGCCGCGTTGTCAACCTAATGCTAAAGGCGTTTTTCAATATCCCAGGGGTCACAGATTATACGTCGGGATTTAGGGCGTATCGAGCCGAGGCATTACGGCGGGCGGTAAAAGTGTATGGTGCGCGTCTTATTGAGGCCACTACCTTCAGCGCCACCGCGGAGTTGCTTCTGAAGCTGCGCTGCATCGGCGTAAAGGCGCGGGAGGTGCCGCTGGTTCTCCGCTACGATCAGAAGAAGGGCGGCAGCAAAATGAAAGTCGCCCAGACTATCCTCGATTATTTCCGGATGATGTTCCGCGTGGCTGCCTCTCGGCAGCCCCGGGGGCTGGCAAAGAGGGAATGCGGCGGAGTATGAGAAATCCCCTGCGTTACGCGTTACTCTTCCTGGGACTCGCGGCGCTTCTACACTTCCTGATGACTTTGGATTGGACGACTCTGCGAGGAAGTATAAAGCAGGTCAACATATTCTTCCTCCTGGGAGCGGTGTTGGCCTCTCTCCTTAATATCGTTACTAAGGCGGTGCGCTGGCAGCGCCTGATTCGATCTGCGACCTCCGTGAGGGTATCCTTTATGCTGTCGGTAGGCTCGGTCTACGCCGGGGTCGCGTCATCGAGCCTGGTCCCCGGAAAGGCGATCGATGTAGCTAAACCGTTGATACTAAAGCGCTTCCACCGCATCCCGCTCACCCCGTCCACCACGGCCATGCTGGTCGAGCGGGCCTTCGACATGCTCAGCGTCGCAATTATCTTTTTGCTTGCCCTCGTCCGTCTTCCTGCTGTTGGCAGTGCCATGCATGTGCTAGCCGCAGCGGCGATCGTGCTATTGGTTTTGCTTGCCGCCGGTATAACCTTCCCACAGACGTTTTTGCGCGGAATCGGGTGGGCGGTGGCCGTATTGCCATGGCCGGAACACTTCAAGAGGCGGATAAACGGCATAGTGGCAGGCTCCGGAAGGAGCCTTCTTACATGGCGTCGACACGAGCATTTCTGGCCGCTTTTGGTCCTCTCGCTGGTTTCGCTGGCAGCCGAGGTGGTAAGGTTTTATTGTGTCTTCCGGAGTATGGGTCTAACAGTGGTTCCGTGGGGCCTCACTATAGGATACATGGCCTCGATTCTCGTCGCCGTCATTTCCTTCATACCAGGGGGATTGGGGGTTACTGAGTCTTTCCAAGCTGCGTTTCTTCGGCTCTTTGTTATCGGAGAGGCTACGCCGGGGGTAGAACGGGGGGCGGTGCTGCTCGACCGGGCTCTTTCCTACTATCTTGTAGTTCTTATTGGTACCATTTTCCTGCTCTGGTATCAGCACGGCGGCCAGCGACGGGGGCCGTCGTCAGTAGGGTCAGATGAGGTCAGATGAGGAGAGGTGAGGGCAGGTGAGGGGAAATGAGAGAGGACCAGAGAGGATGAGAGAGGATGAGAGGCGATGGCGACGAAAGGGCAGGGAAAGATGAGAAACATGAAGGGTGAGCGAATATGAACGCGGCGAAAACCACAACCAAGGACCTGCTCCTGATTTTCCTCCTTGGAGCGCTCTTGTACTTGCCCTGGGTCAACCTTCCGGTAACAGACGCGGATACAGCCTACTACAGCCTTGCGGCGCAAAGAGCGGTGGATTCAGGAGACTGGATGACTCTCCGGGGAACGGGGGGCAACCTCCTGGACAAGCCACCCCTGTCAATATGGCCGATTGCCGTATCGTACCGGCTCTGGGGCCGGCATGATTGGTCGACCCGCCTGTGGCAGGTCATGCTATCTCTCGGGACTCTAGCGCTTACCTATCTTGTCGGACGACGGTTCTTCGGCCGCAGGGAATGCCTGCTGGCGACCTTGATCCTTGCTACAAGCCTCCTCTTCTCTTACTGTACAATGGTAGTGCAGCAAGACATCCTCAACCTTCTTACGTATGCCCTGTTCTCTTATGTTTTCGTCCTCTTTTGGCAGACTCACAATCCAGTCGCTTACTATCTGGCCTGGCTGGCCCTCTCGCTTTCGTTTCTAAATCGATGGCATATTGCCCTGGTTATTCCGCTGGGGGTGGTTTTGGCTTGCATCATTGCCGCCGGAATTCTTGGCAGAGATGACTTCCGGGTCAAGAACCTCTTTGGGTCATGGCGGTCCGCGCTTTGGCGGACTTTATTGGGATTGATGATCTTTGCCGCCGTAGGTGGGACATGGTACATTTATGAATACATGCATCTCGGCCGGCCGTTTTTGGACTTGTTTTTCGGTAGACGCAACCTGGCATTCCTTCAGGGGCCGGGAGGGAGGCCGCTTTCATGGCTAGGTGTTACATACCTGCCGCAGTTGCTTTTGGCAGCGATCCCGTGGGTGATTTTTCTTCCAGACGGCATAGTTACAGGGGTAAAGGGACTTCGGCTCCTACATCGGGTACGAACTCGAGAATCGGATGGTTTCCTCTTCATGTCGCTCTGGTTTCTTGTCGCCTTTCTTGTGCCGCACGTCAGCGCCTGGCGTGTAATTCGGTATCTCCTACCGGTGCTGCCGCCGTTAGCTATACTGATGGCGGTCGGTATAACGCGGAAGTTGCGGGAACGTCGCAGCTTTGCCCTTTCAGCCGCAATAAGCGGAGCGATGATGCTGGTCTTCCTGCTGATCAACGTCTATCTCCTTACCCAACGACTGGACGCCGGTCTACAGCCCTATAGAGGCCTCATTTTGCCTTTTTCGCTGACGTCCATGATCATCTTCGCCGCTTTTACCCTTGCCGTGTCATGGCGACGTGAGCGCGTTGCGATTGTGCTTTTCGTCATCTGCACCGTGGCGAGTTATGTTGCACTGTTTGCCAGTGTGAGCTACAAGTGGGACCAGATTTCGCCGTGGCGTTCTTTCGGCCTGGAGGCTCGGGCCATGCTGCGGCCGGGGACACAGCTGGCGTGGTACAAGGCTGACGGCAAACTCCCATATGGGGCTCCAAGCGAGGATGAGAAGCTGATTTACGAGTATTACGTAGGCCGTCCTGTGCCTTTCGTCGGGCAGCCGGGCGAACTCGGCCGGATGGCGGCTCAAGGGCCCACGCTCATTGTGATGAGGGACCGGGCCTTTCTGGATCTGCAGATGCACCGTCCGGAAATCGATCTTCAAGAGATACAGGCCCACTCTAGCGGGTGGATGCTCGTCCAAGCCAAGGTCCGCGAGTAGAAGGGCGGAAATCCCACGGTACTTGCCACATCGGCCGCTTGCGGCCGAGACGGCGCTGTGTCTGAAGTTGAAAGCCATTACCAAGGAGGCTGTGCCCTACGACGACATCCTTTAGAACTAGAACGCGCAGCGGCGCCGACGCCGCGAACTCCGAGTGGGTGAATTACATAAGCGCGGGGTGGGTGAGTTATTCAACGCATCGCTGGGTGAATTTCATGATTGGCGGCAGGTACGGAAGGCGTAACCATTTGAAGGGCTTGAGTCTATCAGACGGCTGGCAACTCAGGAAGGGTAAACCGGGTTAGAAACCGCAGTCGTAGGCGCAGCAGAATCCGCCAGCCACCGGACGCGTCGAATTTCCGGAAATGCTCCAGAGTGTTAGGGGAGTATATCTGCCGCCAGTGCTCGCGCGGAAACGCCATGTAAGCAAAGATATCGTCTTCAGCATTGCTCACTCATCTCTTACAGCAAATCGGGGTAGGAGGTTTGCAGCATGAAAGCCAAGCTTACGGTGTGTTGTGTGCAGTTGAATGCGTATCCGCTCGACCGCGCAGAGGAGGGCTTGGCCCACGCCCTGGAAATGGTGGATGAAGCCGCGACAACGAAGCCCGACCTCATGGTGTTACCCGAGTGTACTTATCCGGCTTATTACCTGTCCGGCTGGCCGTCGCGGCGCGCCTCTCTCAGACCCACCTCGGAGGTGCTGGCCCTGTTTGCAGAGAAGGCAAAAAGATACGGCTGTTACCTGGCAGTCGGAATGGCCGAGGAGTCCTCCGACGGCAACACATACAACGCCGGTTTCCTGCTCGACTCCGGAGGCAAACTGGTGGGAAGCGCACGAAAGCAGTTCCTGTGGCACTTCGATTCCCACTGGTTCACTGCTGGGAAGGCGAGCGACACCATTGAAACACCTTGGGGCCGGGTGGGCATGTTCATCTGCGCTGACGGACGCCTTCCCGAGATCCCGCGAGTGCTCGCCCTGAAAGGCGCACGCCTCCTCATAGATCTCACGAACCTGGTTTCAACCGGCAAAGACCAGACGCGTTTGACCAACCCGCAAGCCGAATACATGCTCAAGGCCAGGGCCATCGAGAACCAGGCCTGGATCGCAATGGCCAACAAGGTGGGGACGGAAGAAGACAGCATAGTCTACTGCGGCCGAAGCCTTGTCGTCTCGCCGCAGGGTGACGTGGTTGCGCAAGGAAGTGCCCATCTACCCGAGATAATAACGGCGGACATTCCATTGCCGTTCGAGCCGCCTGGAGCAGTCGACGGCGTCTTCTGGCCCACGGAGAGCCGCCGCCCCGACACATACGGTGACCTCGTGCACCCATTCTCGGAACTCCCGGTAGCCCGCACCATCAAGGAGGATATGGTTCCCGAGGAAAAGATTGCCGTCGTGGCGGTGTTACAGCTCGACATGGGCGGGACCGCCGAGCACCTGGCTACCAAGCTCGAACGCCACTTGCGCAGCCTCGCCATGCAGGGGGTGCACGTAGTTGTCCTGCCGGAGCCACCCGCAGGAAAAGCGCAGATTGAACAGACTGACGCTCTCATGCGCCTCATCTCGAAGACAACGGCAGAGGCAGATCTGGGCGTGGTTCTCGTCGGGGACGAGGTGGACGCCGGTGAATGGTACCGAACAGCCTTTTTCATCGAGAGAGGGAACGTAATAGCCAAGTACCGCAAGCTGCACCTGGATGCCACTGAGAGGGCCGCCTATGCCCCCGGACAAGGGGCCTATTGCATCGTCCGCGGCAGGCGCGGCAATTTCGGCATCATGCTTGGATACGAAGGCTTGTTGCCCGAAGTGGCAAGGATCCTCACCTTGCAGGGTGCCGATGTCATCCTGTGGCCGTGTCGTTTCAAGATCAATCGTCATGATTGGTTTGCCCGCACCCGTGCGGTGGAAAATCGTGTTTTCGTGGCGGTAGCCAATGCCGTTGGCGAGCACGGGATCGGCGAGAGCCTGATCGTCGATCCGCGTGGCGCTGTGCTCGCCCAGGCTTTTGGTGGTCGGGAGCAAGCCGTTTCCGCGATGCTGCCCGCGGCTGAGGCCCGTTGCAAGGCGATCGTTCCCGGCACCGACGCTGTTCTCGGTCGCGAGCCTATGTCGTACCAGCGGCTTGTTGAGTAGCCTCGAGATCGAGATGGTCGGCCTGTGAGCATCGTGAGCAGCGTGAGGAAGGATTCGGATTATTAGCGTAGAATCGTCCTACCTAAACATATGTGTCAGGAGATGGCAAGGATGAAGCCGAAGATCTACGTCACTCGAAGGATCCCCCAACCGGGCCTCGACATCCTGGCCGAGGTGTTCGAGGTAGAGGTCAACCCATATGATAGGGTTGTGACCCGGGAAGAACTTATCGCCGGAGTGAAGGGAAAAGACGCTCTCCTTTGCCTGCTCACGGACAAGATTGACGCCGAGGTCATGGACGCCGAGCCGCGCCTCAAAGTCATCGCGAACTACGCGGTCGGGTTCGACAATGTAGACGTCACCGCCGCCACTCGGCGCGGAATCCCTGTCACGAACACCCCTGGCGTCCTTACGGACACGACTGCTGACCTTGCATTTACGCTCCTCCTGGCAACTGCGAGGCGCGTAGTTGAGGCGGACAAGTTCATGAGGGGGGGCAGGTACCAGGGTTGGGCCCCGATGCTCCTCCTGGGTCAGGACATCCACCACAAGACCCTAGGTATAGTCGGGTTCGGAAGGATTGGTCAGGCTGTGGCCGAGAGGGCTTCCGGATTCCACATGAGGATACTCTATAGCGATGCCAGACGGGCGTCCGGGGAAGTCGAGAACAAGTATAACGCCGAGTTCCGTGAGCTAGCGGACCTTCTCAGAGAGTCAGACTTCATCAGCCTCCACGTGCCGCTCACGGAGTCTACCTACCATCTCATCAGCGACGAAGAATTCGACCTTATGAAGAAGACGGCGATACTCGTCAATACGTCGCGAGGTCCTGTCGTGGACGAGAAGGCTCTGGTGCGAGCGCTCAAGGCTGGGAAGATTGCCGGCGCGGGGCTTGACGTGTACGAACGCGAGCCGGAGTGTGAGCCTGAACTGAAGGAATTGGACAATGTCATTATAGTGCCACACATCGCGAGCGCATCTGTGGAGACCAGGACGAAGATGGCGACGATGGCGGCGGAGAACGCCGTTGCTGTCATACGGGGCGAAGTTCCGCCGAACCTCGTCAACCCTGAAGTCTGGGAGAAGAGGCGGAAGTGATCGGGGAAGTAGGAGGAGATGAAGACCCTGCGGTTCCCGGCGCCCCGAGGTTGTCCCGGTCATCGTGGAAATCCGCGTAGGGCACCCCTGATTGATTTTCCACGCGTTTGTCGCCTCGCTCGCGGCGGCATTGAGAACCTCGCCCCTTAGGCGTATCCGTAGGAGTGGCAATTCTCGCTAGGAGCCCGCTCCAAAACGCCCACCGAATGGTGATAGAGACGGCGGTGGAGGGCGAGTTTCCAGTTTTGGACCGGAGGATCTGGCCAGTCTGGCAGTTTTAGCCTTGTAATGTAGAGCAAGTAGTAGCACCCTCAAGACAGCATGCGATATAGCAAGAAAGGCTGATATGGATTGCTCACCATGAATGAATCCCGGTCCATTATTCCCGTATTCGTGGATTGCCGCGAGAAGATCCCTCGCGACGAGCTTGAGGAGCCTATCGTTCGCGTGCTCGAGCGCAAGGACTACCTTGAGAAAGGCAAGCCGAAGATCAACTGGGGTGATCCGGAGGAAAAGAGAGCCCTTGTGGAATCTCCGGTCAAGGATGCCCGGCGCGTGGTTGACGTGGTCTCCCACCTTGAGGGCGTGCCTGGTGAGCTCAAACATGCTGCCCAGCTTCTGCATCGCGTGGCCGAGCAGGACATCGAGGAGAAGGACGGCAAGATACAGATAAGACGCAGGGTAGCCAAGGATAGGATAGTGTCCGTCACAGATCCTGAGATGAGGCATGGGCACAAGACCGCTCGAAGGGTGACTTCGAGCTGAACCTTGATGAGATGTGGGCCCGCTGCCTTGCAGGCCAGGTTACATACAAGACTCGCAAGACCAGGGACCACACAGGCAGGAGAACCCAGCTCTTCGTGTTCGATAACCAAGCGCGCTCTATCTGCCCGTTGAGAGACAAGTGTGTACGGGGGAGTAATCCGAGGACCGTAAGGATCGGCTACTACGAGACGAAGCGCGCGGTGGCGAAGATGAGGCAAGCCAGCTCCGAGTTCCAGGAGGAATACAGGAGGAGGTCTTACGTCGAGAGGGCAATTGCGTGGCTCACGGGCCACGGTGCAAGGCAGGCCCGGTATATCCGACGGAAGAAGACTCGGTTTCAGTTGCAGATCATCGCGGCGGTCCACAACATCGTCGCACTCTACAGGAATCTTGCCAGGAAGACAGAGCCTGTAGGAGCCATGGCGGGATAAGTGTCTCCATGGCCTGGCAAATACAGGATATTGGGTGATGGGAAGGATGTTATCCATGCAAGACCACCCGCTTGTACCAGAAATAACATCGGATCCGTAGGAGTTGGCTACCATATACTCCCTGGAAATCGCGAGCCGATAAGGCTATCGTTGCAAGTACGGCCGCTCTTGGAGCAAACTTCTAAGTGGGCATGCCCGAAACCATGAGCGTGGAGAGGCAAATAGTGCTCGAAGCGTACGGCGCCGCGCGGCCTCCGCGTGCAGGCTCGCTGGTACCGCTCCCACCACACTCCCGCACCAGCCGTGAGCCATCCAGCTGGCAAATTCACGCCGTCTAGCTCACACTGAGCGAAATGCCCGGTACGCTTTAGCTTTCCTGCCTGCCTGGCTCGCCGGGAGCAGTTATGCAGAGATTTGTTTTGGATTTAAGGAGGAGTTGAGGCACGAACGGCGAATAGTCCTTCCTGGGACCGGTCCCGCATACATTCCAATACGGTGGGGCAACGGTGGGGCAAGAGGCGGTGCGGCGTGGCGGAGCGGGGAGGCCTGCAAGAGCCTCGTCCTGACCGTAAGCCGCCGAGTTGTCGCGCTTATCCATGCATCAAGCCCACGGATCGGGGTGGATGAACTTGGGTCCGACGATTCGAGACGTCGCCAGGCTTGCTGGTGTCTCGAAGTCAACTGTGTCGCGGGTCCTGAACGGCGACCCGAACGTCGCCGAAGAGACCAGGAACGCTGTGGTTGCTGCGATAAAGGAGATACGGTACACGCCGAACGCGCTCGCGCGTGGGCTGAACACGCGAAAGACCGGCACGATCGGTCTCATCATATCGGACATAACCAACCCGTTCCATGCAGAGGTGGCGCGTGGTGTGGAGGATCTGGCCTCGGACTTCGACAGTAACGTGATCCTGTGCAACACGGACGGCAGGCCGAAGAAGGAGGCTGCCTACATAGACCTGCTCGTCGAGAAGCGGGTCGATGGCATCATCTTTACGTCGGTCAAGACAGACGAAAGCGACATGACGAATCTGCGCTCAAGGCGGATTCCATTCGTCTTTGCCGGGCGCACGCTGCCGGACGTCGCGGCTGACAGCGTGGTGGTCGACAACATCCTTGGTGGCTTCCAGGCTGCGAACCACCTCCTCAGGCTTGGTCACCAGAGAATAGCGTATCTAGCCGGTCCTTCCCACGTCTCGGCGAGCATGGACAGGCATGAAGGGTACTGCCAGGCGCTGCGCAGGGCCGGGATAGAGCCTGATCCCCAGCTCGTGATCGAAGGAGATTTCAAGCAGGAAGGCGGGTACCGTGCCATGAGCGCGCTCTTGGATCGCTCACTGGGCATCACCGCTGTGTTCGCGGCGAACGACTACATGGCCATGGGCGCCCTCGAAGCCATATATGAGCGTGGCTTGAGAGTGCCAGAGGACATCGCGGTTGTGGGATTCGACGACATCCCGTTCGCCCGTCTCCATCTTGTGCAACTCACGACCGTGGCCCAGCCCAAGTACGACATCGGTGCGATAGCCGCACGCATGTTGTTCGAGAGGATCGACGGAAAGGCCCAGGATGAACCGTCGCGCCGTGTGGTCCTTCCTCCGCGTCTCGTGATCCGCCGGACGTGCGGGGAGTATCTTGGGCAGCGCGACTTCGCGGAACCGAACAGACCATCACGCGTGGCTGAGCCTCCGGTAGGGACGACGTAGGCTCTTATGAGGACGTAATCTCTCACGAGAAGGACGCGCCCTTCCGGGGGACCGGGAGAGGCCGACCGTGTTGGAGTCGGGAGAGTCAACTGGGCTAAGAGGCATGGGTCGAACAGGGTAAGACGACATTCTCCGCGCTCTCAGTGGGTCCGAGCAGATGGCGACTAGATGTTGACAGGAGGTAGAGGGAGATGAAAGCCGTTGTTCTGTCTTGTGACTGGCAGCCCAGGCAGGGTTTCAAGCTTGGGGCCAAGGACATCGATGGGAAGCTCACATACCTTGGGAGCAAGGTATGGCGCAACCCCAGACTCCAGGTGGTTGAGAAGGAGGTTCCCAAACCAGGCCCGACCGAGGTTCTGATCAAGGTGAAGGCCTGCGGAATCTGCGGAAGCGACGTGCACATGGCTCAGGCCGACGAAGAAGGCTACATCTTCTATCCCGGCCTCACCGCGTTCCCGTGCACGCTCGGGCACGAGTTCTCCGGCGTTGTCGTCGAAGCTGGCAAGAATGCCATAAACAAGCGGACTCGCAAGCCGTTCGAGCCCGGAGAGGCAGTGTGCTCCGAGGAGATGCTCTGGTGCGGGTCATGCCGCCCATGTGCGGACGGGTATCCAAACCAGTGTGAGGCCCTTCAGGAGCTCGGCTTCAGCTGCGACGGGGCGTTTGCAGAGTACATCACGGTAGACGCCAGGTACGTTTGGAGCATCGAGGAACTCAAGGAGAGGTACTCCGGCGACGATGTGTTCGTGGCCGGAGCTCTCGTGGAACCCACGTCTGTGGCATACACAGCTGTGATCGACGTAACAGGCGGGATCCGCCCCGGCGACAACGTGGTCATATGCGGCGGAGGGCCCATCGGGCTTGCTGCCGTGGCAATAATGAAGCGCGCCGGCGCGGCGAAGGTCATACTCTCGGAGCCTTCGCAGCGTCGCGCTGAGCTCGGCAAGAAGATGGGTGCCGACTACGTCATAAACCCCGCCGAGCAGGACTTCACCGAAGCGGTGCTTGAACTCACACGGGGCATGGGAGCAAACCTGTACCTCGAGGCCACCGGACTACCGGCGAGGGTGTGGCCAGGCATCGAGCAGGCAATCTGGGAGGGCAAGACGATAGAGGCCACGGTGTCGATCGTTGCCCGCGCCGATGCGAAGATCCCGGTGACGGGAGAGGTCTTCCAGGTGAGGCGGGCGCGGATTGTGGGCTCGCAAGGCCACTCCGGCCATGGCACGTTCCCAAGGGTCATAAGCTCGATCGCGTCGGGCATGGACGTCCTACCGCTCGTTACCAAGAGGATCACCTTGGATGAAGTGCCGGAGAACATCATAAGGCTCCAGACGGACAGGAGCGAGTGCAAGATAACGGCGCTCATCTAGGCTTGGGAGGGGTTCTGATGGAAGACAAGACCATGCTGGCGGCGGTCTTCGAGGGCAACGGCAGGCTTGCCGTCAAGGAGGTCCCAGTCCCTACGATTCGCAAGGACGATGAGGTCCTTCTCAAAGTCGAGGCTGCCAGCATCTGCGGGACCGACGTACACATCCTGGAGGTCCCGCCGGGCCATCCGGCGACACCCGGTTCCATCCTCGGCCACGAATACGTTGGGACCGTTCTCAAGACGGGTCCGCTTGTGGAAGGGCTTCAGGAAGGCGACAGGGTCGTGATCGATCCCAACCTTACTTGCGGCAGGTGCCGGTATTGCCGCATGGGAATGCCGAACATGTGCGAGAACATGACCACACTCGGCATCTTCCTCGATGGCGGGTTTGCGAGGTACAACGTAGCACCGGCGCGGGCCCTCCACAAGATCTCGAACACGGTTCCTGCTGATGTGGCGGTCTTTGCGGAGCCTCTTTCATGTGTGGTCAACGGCACCGAGAAGGTGCGCTTGCATCCGGGCGAATCCGTGGTCGTGCTGGGGGCGGGGCCGATCGGGCTCCTGTTCATACAGGTGTTCCGCGCAGCCGGCGCGGGCAGGATAATCGTCTCCGAGATGGCCGAAGTGAGGGCAGAGGCAGCCAGACGGAGCGGGGCGGACCTTGTGATCGATCCGCGTAGCACCGACATCAAGGCGAAGGTGATGGCTGAAACAGGCATCGGTGCGGATGTCGTGGTGGATGCCGTGGGCACGCTCCTGCCGGTGGCGCTGGATCTCGTAAGACGCGGAGGCAAGGTGCTCCTCTTCGGAATGAACCAGTCGGTTGCGCCTCCGGTTGCACAGTACTACATCACCCGCCACGAGGTTGCCGTGCTCGGCACCTACATAGCCAAGTACACGTTCCCGCCGGCCATCAAGGTGCTGGAGAGTGGGGCTGTCAAAACGGACGCGCTGATAACGCATCGCGTGAGCGTTGCGAACATACACGACGGTTTTGAAGCGATGAGGTCCGGCAAGGCTGTCAAGGTGGTCGTGACGCCGGAGTAAAAGGAAGGAGCATGTCAGCATGGGCAAATGGGAGCTACCCCCGAAAAAGGGGCACATGGACGAACCGTCAGGTGTGTACCTGCAGAACATGACGATGAGCCAGATTGAGGAGCGTCTTAAGAAAGATGACATCCTCATCATCCCGGTTGGATCCACGGAGAACCACGGGCCCAACGCGTGCATCGGCGAAGACACTTTTCTCGTGACGAGGATGGCCGAGGCAGTCGCGCTGCGGACCGGCTGCACCGTCGCTCAGCCGACCTGGTACGGTTCTCATCCGTTCCACCACATGGGGATGCCCGGCACGGTGATAGTGCCTGAGGAGATCTTTTGCGGGCTTCTCAAGTCCATGATGGCGGGATTCTGGAACATGGGGTTCCGTAAGATGATACTCCTCAACGGGCACGGCCAGGAGTATGTGATTCCCACGGCGATACATCAGTTCGGGAAGACGTATCAGGTGCCGGCGATCATCATCAACGTCAATTGGTACCACGCTGTGCAGGACCATTTCAAGCTGAAAGACCAGGGCGGAGTGTACGAGACTCCTTTCATTCACGCCGACGAAGTGGAGACATCGTGGAGCCTTGCTTTGTTCCCGGAGTTGATGGACCAGTCGAAGGCGGTGGACACGAAGCCGAGGGGCTACCTGCCTGAGGGTCACGTGGACAAGGCGGGCAACCTGCTTCACAGGCCGATAGCCTGGTACGGGCATATCGGGTGCGGGCCGGCGGAGTATGCCGCGACGCCTGAGGGATGTGTGGGCAGGGCGACGCTGGCGGACCCGGAGAAGGCGAAGCCTGGCATCGAGGCCTTCCTGGACTACATGGTGAAGCTGCATGACGACATCCTCAAGGCGTTCCCGCCTGGCAAGCTGCCGCCGATCGAGGATATGAGCCAGCGGCGTCGCGAGGACATCGAAGCCGTGCTCAAAGGACCCCTTGCGCCCGGTGGGCGGAGCATTTACTCCCTAGTGTACCCGCCTGCGTGAGACAACTTCACGACCGGTTCCCGGGAAGAGGCCGCGGGAGCAACGCGAGAGTGACCGGGGGGACGCTGGAATGAAGTTGAGCATCGTGGTCAACGCGACGCCCAGAGCGACGTCGCTCGCTGCCGACACATCGCTTGAAGAAGCGATGGCGCTTGCAGCAGAGGTGGGATTCCACGGCGTTGAGCTCGCCATAAAAGACCCCGCAAGCCTGGACGCGGCGTCACTTAAGAATGTGCTGGCGGCCCGCGGCCTCGAGGTTCCGGCGCTCGGGACGGGGGCTGCATACGCGGAGGGACTCAGCTTGTCCCATCCGGACGCTGCGCGGCGTGAGGGCGCCGTTTCGCGCCTGAAAGCCCACGTGGACCTGGCTGGGGATCTCGGCGCTTACGTGATAGTCGGGCTCATCCGCGGTCGCGCCCAGGACGGCCTGGGCCGGGACCGTGCCATCGAGTGCATCGCGGCAGGCCTTCGCGAGGTCGCGGGATATGCCGCCACGCGCGGAGTGAAGATCCTTCTCGAGCCCATAAACCGCTATGAGACGGACATCATCAACACCGTGGCCGACGCGCTCGTGATCGCTGAGGCAACGGGCGATAACGTTGGGCTACTGGTCGACACGTTCCATATGAATATCGAGGAGCCGTCGATCACGGGTTCGCTTCAGGATGCCGCGTCGCGAGTTTGGCATGTGCACGTGGCGGACAGCAATAGGTGGGCCCCAGGCTACGGACACCTGGACTTCCAGGCGGTGGTAGATGCGCTGGACCACATGGGGTACGAAGGCTACCTTTCTGCCGAGATAATGCACAGGCCTGACGTTCGTGCTGCTTACACGGGAACTTACAAGCACCTGGCGCCCCTCATCGGGTTAGCGGGGCGATTGGCATAGAGAGACGCGCCGAGAGCCAACGACGTCGCCGACGCTGTCGCTGTCACGCTTGCGCTGTCGGTGCGAGATGCCGCTTACGGGTGCTGCTGTCAATGGCAGAGCAGAGGAGGGTACAAGGCATGCCAGGACGGTTTGGGTACACCGTTGAGGGATATGAGTTTCAGGCGGAGGACTTCCTTCCTGCAAGGATATGCGACAGAATCGTTGACATCAGGGTGAGTAAGCCCGGGCTTATAAGGGAAGCCGCCCAGAGCCGCAAGAGGCGCCGCGCGTTGACACGGGATGGCAAGCTGACCATCCTGGCGACGGACCATCCCGCCCGTATGGTGACGAAAGTGGGCGATAACCCCGTGGCCATCGGCGACCGGTACAGCCTGCTTGCCCGTGTGGCGAGGGTGCTGACCGACCCTGGCTTCGACGGGGTGATGGCGACGCCCGATATCATCGAGGAGTTGCTGGTTCTGGACTACCTCGTTCAAGAGGCTGGAGGGCCCTCGTTCCTCGATGAGAAGGTCATCCTCGGGTGTATGAACCGGGGAGGGCTTGCAGGTGTGGCATTCGAAATGGATGACAGGATGACAGCCTATACCACGGACTCCATCGCCGAGATGGGGCTCGATGGCGCGAAGATCATGTTCAGGCTGGATCCAGATAACCCCGACTCGGGCAAGACGATCATGTACTGCGTGGAGGTCATCAACGAGCTCGTTGATCTGGGCATCCCGGTGTTCCTGGAAGCCCTCATGATGCAGAGGGCCGACGGGAAACTCAAGACCCTGAAAGAGGCGGAGGCGCTCATCAAGGTCGTAGGCGTAGCCTCCGGGCTTGGGAAGTCCAGTGCATACACATGGCTCAAAATCCCGTACTGCGAGGGCTATGACAAAGTGGCCAGGGCCACCACCTGCCCCATACTCATGTTGGGCGGAGAGTCGACCGGCGATCCAACTGGCATACTCCAGGAGTTCGCCGCCGGAATGCATGCAGGGGCCACCGTAAGGGGCGCGCTTGTGGGTAGGAACGTGACGTTCCCTGGCAAGGACGATCCTCGTGCCGTGGCGGTCGCTGTGAACGAGATAGTCCATAGGGGCCTCGATGCTGAGGCTGCCACACGAGTGCTCATGGAGACTCGCGGCAAGGACATGGACGCGATTACTCGCTATCTGGGCTAAGGATGACGGGGCGCCGGTGCGACTGAGTCCGACCGGCACTACCGAATCGGGCCGGCGCGGCTGGCGGCACGCTTGACGGTAGGCGAGTGGTGCGCCGCAGCCAGACACAGGAGGATGATGGGCATGCCGTTGAAAGGCAACGCAGTTGTGGGACAATCCGGTGGGCCAACCGCAGTGATAAACGCGAGTCTCGCGGGGGTAGTCGAGGAGGCTCTCGAGCATTCCGAGGTCCTGGGCGTTTATGGCGGGGTGCATGGCGTCCTGGGGATGCTCAAGGAGGACTTCATCGATCTCGGCAAACAGGACCCGTCTGTCATTCGCGGGCTTCGCAGCACGCCTTCTGCGGCCCTCGGATCATGCCGCTACAAGGTATCGGCGGAGGATTGCCGGAAGCTCGTGGAGATCTTCAGGAAGTACAACATTCGGTACTTCTTCTACATAGGCGGCAACGACTCCGCCGATACCTCCAACAAGGTGAGTAAGGCCGCGAAGGAAGCAGGGTACGAGCTCGCCGTGGTGGCGATCCCCAAGACGATAGATAATGACCTCGCAGTGACCGACCACTCCCCGGGCTACGGCAGCGTCGCGCGCTGGGTCGCGACGGCGGTGAGGGACGCGGGGCTTGACACGGAAGCCATCGGAGTCGTCGACAACGTCAAGATCATTGAGGTTATGGGCAGGAACGCTGGGTGGATCACTGCCGCCACCGCGCTCGCAAGGGACCACGCGGACGCCGCACCGCACCTCATCTACCTGCCGGAGCGGCCGTTTTGCGCTGAGAAGTTCCTCGCGGACGTGAAGGCGGTCTACGACAAGCTCGGGCACTGCGTGGTGACGGTGTGCGAGGGACTGAAGGACGAGACGGGGACATACGTCACAGCTTCGTCTCGATCCATCGACACCGATAAATTCGGCCACAAGCAGCTCGGTGGGGTCGGAGAATTCCTCTGCAACCTTGTGGCGACGAACCTGAAGCTCAAGGCGAGGTGCGACAAGCCCGGCACGATTCAAAGGGTGTCCGCGGCGCTGGCCTCGCCGGTGGATGTTGCCGAAGCCTATGAGGTCGGCCGGCATGCCGTGAGGTGCGCGGTCCAAGGGATCACCGACAAAATGGTGACCATCATGAGGAAGCCGGGGCCGGGCTATGAGGCGGAGATGGGAACTTGCGACCTCGAAGCCGTCGCCAACGAGGAGAAGTATGTGCCCGATGAGTTCATAAACGAAGCGGGGAACGATGTCACCCGAGCGTTCGTGGAGTATGCGTCGCCTCTCATCGGCGGACCGCTGCCGCCGTACGCGAGGCTTGAGCGTATTCGTGTGAAGGCGTGAAGGCCGGAGGTGTCGGCGAGTTGCCGGGCGAGCCGCGTAGCCGGATGGCCACGATGATCTGGGGATCTGGGCGCTCGACACGCTAGCCACCCGACACACGCAAACGCATTCACTGCCGTCAACTCAGCAACTTGCGCAAACCTTTAGAGTCAAAGCACTGCAGACGGACAGGCTGGAAGCGACCCTTGGCGACTCGGGATCACCGTCCGGTCTCCCATCGGAAGAAGGGGGTGGGAGACAGTCGGTGCGCCGCTGCGGATCTCAAGGAGCTTAGCGAAGGAAACCTCGAGGGCGTGGAGTTTGACACTGTCGCTGCTTGTCACATTCCCGTAATCAAAAAAGGAGGGTTTCCGGATGAAGAGGCTTGTCGGGTTGGTCTTGGTGTTGTGTTGCGCTCTTGTGCTAGGCGGGTTTGGCTCCGCGACGTTGGCGGCGGATGAGATGACGTTCTATGTCATAGCCCATGCCGGCCCGGGCGATCCATTCTGGGCAGTGGTGCAACGTGGGGTGCAGGATGCCGGAAAGGCGCTCGGAGTCAGGGCGATCTTCGAGGGTCCAGCGGGTTACAACGTCCCGGAGCAGGTCGCCATGTTCCGTGCGGCTGTGGAGGCAAAGGCGAACGGGATTGCCACAACGATCAGCGATGCGAGGGCCTGGGCCGAGCCTATCAAAGAGGCCAGGAAGCGCGGCATCCCTGTCATAGCCATCAACTGCAAGGAACCCGAGGAGCTTCGCGGTACCATCCCCTACATGGCCTACATCGGCATGGACGAGTACGAGGCTGGCAAGATGGCGGCGCGCCAGCTGTTGCCCAAGCTCAAGAAGGGTGCCCGGGTCGTGGTGGCGATTCACCAGGCGGGCCACGTGGGCCTGGAGGCTCGTGCAAAGGGCATCACCGAGGTGATCACCAAGGAGATCGGCGGGAAAGTAGACAAACTTGATATCACTCAGGACGCCACGCAGGCAATCGGCATTCTCCGCAGTTACCTGAAAGCTAACCCTGACACAGCGGCCATCTTTACCCTGGGCCCGCTCGGGGCGATCCCGACCATCAAGATGATCAGGGACGACGGTCTGAAGGGCAAGGTCCTCATGGTATCATTCGACCTTGACCCGACGGTTATCCAGGCCATCTCGGACGGGATCTGCGAGGGAACCGTTGACCAGCAGCAATACCTCCAGGGCTACATGGCGGTGGTAGAGCTCTATCTGTATGCGAAGTACAAGCTAAACCCTGCCGACTATGACACCGGACGGGGCTTCGTCACCGCGGAAACCGCGGACGCGGTCGCGTCCCTTGTGAAGCAGGGCTATAGATGAGCCGCACGGTGTGCCTCGCAAGGAATGCGGGGAGGTGGTCCTCCCCGCATTTTGCCAAGGAGGGGTGGGCATGCGCATAAAGGCGCTGCTGGGCCACCGCGAAGTTGGAGTGGCCGTGGCACTTGTTGTAGTATATGTCGTCTTTATGTCTATGAAGAAGGAGTTTCTCAGCGCGGGAACGCTCGGGGATATCGTCACCGTCGCAGCAGAGCTCGGCACCGTGGCCGTGGGAGTCAGCTTTCTGATGATAGCTGGGGAGATGGACCTCTCCGTCGGATCCAACTTTGCCCTCACGGGCATGCTCCTGGCTATGTTCATCACGCGCTTCTCGTGGAATCCACACCTCGCCTTCGTGGTCGTTCTCGCGTGCGCGGCTGGGATCGGCGCACTGAACGGCCTGGTGACCTTGAGCGCAAGGATCCCATCGTTCATAACGACGTTGGGCGCAATGATGTTCTGGAGAGGGGTGGCCCTCTATCTGACGCAGGGCTGGCCGATCAGCGTGTTTGCCGATGTACCGCTTCTGAGATGGCTCGGAGGAGCAAAGGTGTACCACACGTTCCACATCTCCGCCGTTTGGTGGCTCATAATCGGCGCCGTGTTCTGGGTGACCCTGCAGAAAACGGCCTACGGGAACTGGGTGTTCGCTACCGGGGGTAAGAGGGCGGCCGCACGCGCGCTCGGCGTCCCGGACACCAGGGTCAAGCTGGTCAACTTCATCCTTGCAGGTGTGATGGCCGGCCTGGCTGGATGTCTTCAGCTGGGCAGGATGGGTTCGATGTCGCCGGTGTGGGGCCAGGACTTGCCGCTGGAAGCTATCGCAGCGGCAGTCGTCGGCGGCAACTCCCTGACCGGAGGCGTCGGCAGCATACTGGGGGCCATGCTCGGTGCGGTCACTATGGCGTCCATCAGGATCGGTCTCGTAATGGTGGGAGCGCCGGCGTACTGGTATATGGCGTTCGTCGGTTTCATCGTCGTGGCTGCCGTCGCGCTCAACGTGAGGTTGGGGGAGGTGATCTCGTGGCACCGGTGATGCGAGATTCGGTTGCGCCGAACCATGCTGAGCAGGGCACGGCCCCGCTCATGGAAGGGATCTGCCTCTGCAAACGTTTCGGGAAGGTGACCGCTCTCGAAGGGGTCGACATCGCCATAAGGCGAGGCGAGGTCACCGGGCTCGTAGGGGACAACGGCGCAGGCAAGTCCACGCTCATCAAGATCCTCACGGGAGTGTACCGCCCCGATGAAGGAGAACTGCGGTTCGAGGGCCAGAGGGTGGAGTTTGCGTCGCCCAAGGACGCTCGGAGGCTCGGTATCGAGACCGTGTATCAGGATCTCGCGCTCATCGAGAACATGAGCATCGCGAGGAACTTCTTCTTGGGCGCTGAGCCTCAGCGGAAAGTCGGAATTCTCAACTTGCTCGACGTGAGGAAGATGCGGCTCGTCACTGAGGAAGCACTCAAAGACATCGGCATCGCGGTCAGGTCTGCAAACGACGAAGTTTCGGTCCTCTCGGGCGGCGAGCGTCAGGCGATAGCGATCGGCAGGACAATGCACTTCGGCGGCAAACTACTCATACTGGACGAACCGACGTCTGCGCTCTCAGTGCACGAGACCAACAAGGTGCTGACTTACATCGACGAAGTCCGCAAGCGCGGACTCGCGGTGATATTCATCACGCACAACCTGTATCATGTGTATCCTGTGGCAGACAGGATAGTCGTTCTGGAGCACGGGAGGAAGGTCGGGGATTTCGCTAAAGACGAGATCTCCGTCGATGAGCTCGTCCAAATCGTCTCATATGGCGCGCAGCGAGTGGCAAGATCGGCAAGACAGCAGTAGTCGGAATGGAGGGTTTCTGAAGGATGTCTCAGATGGAAAACTTGAAGGCTCGAGCGAGGGAGCTTCTGAGGGGCTTCAAGGGTGATGGTTACGCATTCGGCCTTGGAGTTCTCGACAAGGTCGGAGAATTCGCTTCTGGGTTCGGGAATGGCGCTCTTGTCGTGGCAAACCGCGGCGATTGGTTCAGGCACGTGGTTGACGCGGTGCTCGAATCGCTCTCCAAGAGGGGTGTGAGGCTCGCGGGCGACCGAATCGTCCCGGATGCGGCTCCCAACGCGCCAAGGGAAGACGTGTACCGCATCACTACATACGTGCTCCAGTTCAGGCCCGACTGCCTCATAGCTGTCGGGGGAGGCAGCACCATCGATGCTGTCAAGGCTGCGAACGTGCTCGCAAGCCTGGGCGAGTATGAGCCGGAGATCGACCCGTACTTCGGCACGGGCCAGGTTAGTGCGGTGTTGGCCAAAACGGGCAAGAAGCTTCTGCCGATGGTGGCGGTCCAGAGCGCGGCGAGCTCGGGGGCGCATCTAACGAAGTACTCCAACGTGACCGATCCCGTAGCCGGGCAGAAGAAGCTCATTGTGGACGAGGCGATAGTGCCATCGCGCGCTGTGTTCGATTATGCGGTTACGAAGAGCATGCCGAAAGGAATGACACTAGATGGCGCCTTTGACGGAATAGCGCACTGCCTTGAGGTGTTCTTCGGAATAGGCCCGCAGAAGTACGACCTTGCGAGAGAGATCGCAGAGGTCGGCATCGAGCTTGCCGTGGCCAACATGGAGAGAGTCATCGAAGACCCCAAGAGCGATGAGGTCCGTGAGGCGCTCGGGCTCGCCACAGACCTCGGCGGATACGCGATCATGGTCGGGGGAACGAACGGCGCCCACCTCACGAGCTTCTCGCTCGTGGACATCGCCAGCCACGGGCGGGCGTGCGCGGTGATGAACCCCTACTACACGGTGTTCTTCGCGCCAGCTGTGGAGAGGCAGCTGCGTGTGGTCGGCGACATCTACAAGCGTTATGGGTACATCACAGCCGACCTCGACCGGCTGAGCGGCCGCGAACTCGGGGTGGCGATCGCAGAGGGGATGGTCAACCTGAGCATGAGGGTTGGCTTCCCGACGACGCTCTCGGAGATCCCGGGGTTCACCGATGAGCACATCGAGCGCGCCATGACTGCGGCAAAGGATCCTCAGCTCGACATGAAGCTGAAGAACATGCCCGTGCCGCTCTCCGCATCGCTCGTTGAGGAGTACATGAGGCCGATCCTTCTTGCTGCGAAAACCGGGGACTTTAGCCTGATCAAGAATATGAAGTAAGAATCGTCAATGATAGGCGGTGCCTTGCCATGCCGAGGTTTCCAATGGTATTCGGGACGGAATCGGTGGACGTCGAGCTTCCAGCTGAGACGGTGTGCCTCTCCATGTCAGAGCCCGGGCCGCTCGGGAACCCGGCCCGGGCGATCCGGGAGGCTCTTGCGACGCCGATAGGCTCGCCGAGCCTCGCGGAGGTCGTGCGAAAGAAAGCGGAGGGCAAGCCGCGAGCGACCGCCGCCATAGTCATCTCGGACAACACCAGGCCAGTGCCGTACCGTGGCGAGTCAGGGATCCTCGCGCCTGTCGTGGACACCCTCATTGGTGCGGGGATTGAGCCGGGCCGGATCACGATAATAGCGGCCACGGGCACGCACAGGCTGCTCTCCAGGGACGAACTGGAGAAAATGATCGATCCATCTGTTCCCGCTCGCGGGGTCAAGATCGTGTGCCATGATTGCCGCGACCGCGCGAGCCTCGCGAGCCTGGGCACGACGTCGCGGGGGACCCACGTGCTCATCAACAAGACTTACCTGGAGTCGGACGTGAAGATCCTCACCGGGCTCGTGGAGAGCCACTTCATGGCCGGGGCGTCAGGAGGCCGCAAGTCTGTCTGCCCCGGACTCATCGGGGAGGAGAGCACATACATCTTCCACGGGCCGTCGTTCCTGTCGTCGCCGAATGCCCGGGATCTCGTTCTTGACGGGAACCCGTGTCACGAGGAGTCTCTTGAGGTAGCCAAGATGGCCGGGGCTGACTTCATAGTCAACGTGACTTTGAACAGCCGATTCGAGATCACCGGCGTGTACGCGGGGGACCTGGAGGAAGCCCACCTCGCGGCCGTGAGGAAGCTCGCGGAATACGTGAGCATCCCGATTGAGCGCGAGTACGATATCGTGGTGACTCATGCGGGGTTCGTGGGGATTAACCATTATCAGGCCGCGAAGGCCGCGGTTGTCGCCATACCTGTGCTGAAGCCCGGTGGAAAACTTATCTTGGGCGCCAATGACGTGGATACGGATCCGGTGGGAAGCCCGACGTACAGGACAGTCCTGCACCTCCTTGCGTTGCACGGTCCGGACGCGTATGTGCGCCTAATCATGAGTCCTAACTGGAAGTTTGTACCCGACCAATGGCAGGTTCAGATGTGGGCGAAGGTATTTGCGAAGATCCCGATGGAGAACTTCACCTATTGCGCCTCGCACATCACACCCAAAGACGCAGCCATCCTCCCTGGGAGGGACGGCAACCTGCTCTTGCCGCCTCAGAGGCGGTACTCGCGCTCTCTCGACGACACGGCGCGGATGGTCGAACTCGCCGTGGCTGAAGCTGTAGCTGAGTGCAAGGCAAGAGGCACTGCCCCGACGATCGCCTACCTGCAAGACGGCCCGTACGGCATCCCAGTGCGTCGCGCCTGAGTTGCCTGAGGCCATGAGCCGCGCAGCCTTGCCGCGGCGAAAGCCGAACACCGCGTGAGACACGGTGCCAGACTTCCCCGCCATCTCCAGGCGGGGAAGTCTGGTAGGTTTCTAGAAGAATGTCTCGATCACTTCGGCGACACCGCATTCCTCGTTCGACCTCGAGATGAAGTCGGCGCGCTCCTTAAGTTCTGGGGCTGCGTTTGCGACTGCCACACCCAGTCCTGCAGCTTCGATGAGGGTCATGTCGTTCGGGCCGTCGCCCATGGCTACGACCTCTTGTAGGTCGAGCCCGAGATGCTCACATAGAACGAGAAGGGCTGCGCCTTTGGAGATCCCGGGCGGCAGCACCTCAAGGTAGGTTGGCTCCGACTTCATGACGGATAGCGTCGGAAGCCCAGCTTGTATGACTCGGCGCAAGCCTTCAAGCACGTAATCAGCTCCGATAAGGAGGATCTTGGTGGGCTTCTCCCGGTGTGGCGCCCGCTCGAGGAAGCGTGCGAGGTCCCCGACCTCTATCCATGGTATCCCGTTCCTTGCCATGTGGTCACGAACGACCTGGTTCGCACGTTGAACGTATACATGACCGCCTAGGTGAAGGGTGGGATGGACATCGAACGACGACACGAGCCTCAGGACGAAGCGTGCAGCCTCCCTCGACAGGCAATGCTCGAACAGGGTCTTATTGCGGGACAAGTCCACCACTTTGGCGCCGTTGTACAGAATTGCGGGGGCGTTGACCCCGAGAGCCTCCGCATAAGGCCGCACTGACTCCTCGTTGCGGCCTGTGGCGAACGTGTACAACCCTCCGGCCGCTACCAGCCGCCTTATTGCCTTTACATTCGCCTCAGGCACTTCTTGGTGGGAATCCACCAATGTTCCGTCTATGTCGGTGACAAGAAGCCTGTATCTCAAACTGCGCTGCCTCCTGGCCCAGGACTTGTTGCACCTGCTCTTCGCGATGGTCTGCCCATGGGTGCGATACCACCCACGGGCCTGCGCCGCGCTGCGGTGCCACATCGACATCACTCGAGCAGATCGTCGAGCGTGGGGTAAGATCTCGCGTTCAGCGCTGAAGCCAACGCGTCCGCGCGCTCTTTCTGCACGTCCACGACGCCCCGAATCTCGACCCTCTTGTCCTGAGCCAGGATCATGCCATGGATCCGCCCCATGTGGCCAGCGCCAATCAGACCGACTCGCACAGACATGTCGGCCACCCCCTACGTCGCGGCATTACAGGATTCTGAGGTGTCTTGCTACTCTGGGAAGGCCTGGCTGCACCGGGAAACGGATGTTCCAGTCCGTCCTCACTCAGTTCAGCGTCGGGGACCATCCCCCGAAAGCCAGTGTTCCCCATGTCGCAGCTAACACCTTCTAGCTCCTCCAGGTCGTTCGCCTGGGTGCGGGGCAGGCAAGAACGGTGACGTTCTCGGTCTATTGATCATGCCTGATGACTGGCGCGTGAGCGCGGGCTCGCCGGAGCCGGGACCGGTGAAAACCCCAGAAAGATTTCCATTTTGAGTGGCGGGGAACCGGTATCCCCATTTGTTCACGCACCAGCGTTTGGATTACAGGGTCTGCATCCGTGTCAGCACATCCTGGACGGTACCGGAAAACGGGCCTAACTTCTCCATCTTGATACTGGTGAGCGCTGCCGCGTAGCGGACTGACTCCTCGACGTCGTGCTCGAACCGCCACGTCATATAGGACGCGAAACATGTATCCCCCCTTCCGTTCCGTCCCGACAGGTTGGCGGGATTGAACGGCGCCCGGTAAATCCGCCGGCCGTCGTACACGATGACCTCGGACGCGTGGGTGACCATCACTTCCTTGGCCCCCAGGTCGAACAGGATCCGGGCGGCCCGTTCCCGGTCGGCCGTCCCTGTGCATACCTCGGATTCCTGGGAATCCGCCTTGAGGAAGGTCACCATCGGCAGGTACTCCTTCTTTTCCGGCCAATCCCTGAAGCCGAACTTCTCTCCTTCGCTGTAGCGTAACATCGCCTGCATATCCAGGGCCACCGGGCCTTTCGCGGCCAGGTGAGCGATCATCCGGGGCGGGATGTCCCCGATGAACAGCCCCGCCAGGTCGTAAATCCTCGCCTTCACGTCGGGCAGGTCTTCGATCGTGAAGGGATCCGCATGTGCGAGCAGCCTGACTTTGCGTTTGTCGACGTCGTCGGAGACGAAGGTGTTCTCGATGGAGGTGGTCCGCGGTGAGGGAAGGCATATTACATCGATTCCCTCGTTCCTCAGTATCTCGAGAACGCCCCGATGTTCCTCGGCCATCTTGGTCACCACGCAGACTTTGGCCTTGGACCTGCTGGCGGCGATGGCCGAGAAAAATGCCCCTCCGCCCGTGAACTTGGTTCTCTTGCCTTGATACTCCTGGATATCGCTGGTGACATGACCGATGATCAGAAAATCGTATGTCGACATCTGCCTCCCCCCATTACTATCAAAATCACTTGTCCGATTATCGTAATTTAGTCAGCGGCGGGCTGAACGCCCCGGTAATCGACTCTCGGAGGACCAACTTACAGTTAGAGAAGGCCCCCCGCCCCCTCCTCCGTAGCGCGGGGGAGGGGGCAAGAGAAGAGGGAGAGCGGTTTGATATGGTCCTCTTATGATCGACCGTTATTGATAATAGGTATCCTTGGTTGGATCGTAGATCTCCATAGAGGTCAGCAGATCGCCCTCCAGGCTTTTGCCGGTGATGCAGTAAATCTTGTTGCCGAGCGCCACCACCGCGCCCTCGTACCGCGGCGTCTTGAGCGTGGCCGACATCTCCTTGAAGGTCATCGCCCGCGGGTCGAACTCAATGATGAACATGGAGCCCTCGCCCTTGCCTGTCAGGATATAAACCTTATCGTTGACCACGACGGCGCGGGGCACCTCCCAGGGATAGGGAATGGTGAATCCGGTCTGCCAGGTGTCGGTCTCGATATCGTAGACTTCCATGGTGTCCGTGGTGGCGTCGTCCTTGTTCCCGCCCTGGCCAGCCACGATGTAGATCTTGTTCCCGAAGGGCACGGCGTAGGCATCCTGGCGCGGGTTTGGCTGGGGCGCCCCGACCGACCACTCGCCGGTGGCGGTGTCGTATATGTCCACCGCCTTGGCGTAGTCGAAGGCCTCGTTGGTCAAGGCATCGTCCTCGCCGCCGAAAAGGTAGATCTTCGTACCAACGACCGCGCCCTGGCCGTCGTAGTGCCCCATGCTGGCCTCACCCGGCAGCTCCTGCCAGGATTCGGTGGTGGGATCGAAGACGTAACCCTTCTTGTTTCGGGATTTGCCATCCACGCTCTTGCCGCCGAAGCTGTAGAGCTTGCCCCCGACTGCGAATTGGTGCCCGCTGTAGCCGGAGTTTTGCGGCCAGGACTTGGGCCCGAGGACCTGCCATTGGTTGGTGGCCGGATCAAAGACCTCAATCGGCGGCGTTGGATTGTTGTCGTCCCCTTTTCCGCCAATGACGTAGATCTTGCCGTCAAGCACCGTCACCCCGCACTTGGTTCGGGCGTAAGTGAGTGGCGGCCCCTCGGTGACGGCCGGGTCAGCCGCGGTGACCGGCAGGGCGACAGACAGGATCACCGCCACCAGGAACACTCCCCCGAACAATCCCAGCTTCTTACCGGTTTTCACGGCAATCTCCCCTTTCTCTTTTCTACTTTCTTGGCGTCACGGTATACTCGTCAAGAATACCGCCGTTTGAGTCAACGACGGTCGCTGACAACACCCGGGGCGTGATCTTATAGATGATCATGTGCTCCGTCCTTATGGTTTTCGCCGTCGTTTCTGAGGTACCCAAGGCGTACAAGGGCGCGCCAGCCCCACCGGTCACTTGGTACACAATCCCTCCCTTCGCGGGTTTTCCGCCCAGCATGGGCACGGAGCGTTCGTAGAGATGGACGTGGCCGCTGAAGACCATGGAAACCCCGTTGTTTTCCACCACCGGCAACAGGATGTCCTTGGGCGATTGGGACTCATCCCATTCCGGCGAGGAAGCGTAGAACGGCCGGTGCAACGCCAGGAACTTCCAAACGGCGTCGCTGCCCGCCAGGTCCTTGGCGAGCCATGGCACTTCTTCCTCGAGTTCAGCGTTGGTCACATCGTAGACAATGGCGAAATGAGCCATGCCGTAATCGAAGGAGTAGGACTTCTCCGTGCCCGGCAGGACGAACTGCTCGAAATACGTCCGGGGGGCACCCCGCTCGTGATTGCCGAAGACCGGCATGAGCGGCAGGTACGGGAGGGTGTCGGCGGCCGCTTCGAACCACATGTTCCACTCGGCCTGGGTGGCCCCGTCTGTCATGTCCCCGGTAAAGAGGACGAAGCGGGCTCCAGCCTCGCGGGCCATGCGCATGAACTTGCCGAACAGGCCGTAATTCCCCCGGCAGTCGCCCATGACCACGAAGGTATACCCGGCCTCGACGTCGGTGATCGCCGTTTGCAGCTGGTACACCGGACTGGACTCGCCCGCGCAGTTCACGATGTAGTTATAGACCGTGTCCGGCCGCAGTCCCTTGAGCGTTGCGTCGTAGATGTTCACCGTCTCACGGGCGAATTTGTAACTGTGCTGAACCGCCTGTGCGGTGACCACCTGTGCTTCGTCGGCCGGCATCTCCCCGAGTTGGGCCGGCCAGGCCTTGACCACGCCGTCCTCCGTGACCTGATTCGAGCGCCAGGTGACGTTGACGACGGTCGGGTCGTCGCTCAAGGTCAGATGCACGCAGGAGATCGCTCGTTCTGGAATTGATTGCCCGAGGCCGCTTTGAGCCGACAGGGCGGCCAGGATACAGACACCCAGGATCGCCAGTAGAGCGAGTGAACGACGTCGGGCTCCAGCGAACGCCGGCCGCTGTGGGATGATCGACATCATCTTCACTCCTTTCCTTGAGATTCGACCATAATCCGCGGCCATTGGGGCCCAATTGCAGCCCCAGGGGTCGCGCCGGATTCATCGATGACACTGCTGTCGGCATTCCTGATGGTAAGCCGCGATGCGTTGAGGGGATCCCGCAACCGACAGGGTCGTAAGGATGGTCTCGTCTACTGCCCCTCTCGATTCCCTGATCTCCCGCATAAACGCCGCGCTCATCTTGAGTGCTTCGCCATTCTGGCTAATGGCTCGGAAGCTGTGCACCGGGACAAGTTTACGAGTGAAAGAACATATTGGCGGAGGCTACTTTGCTGTGCAGCTTCTTATCCGCCGGCAAGACCGGGACACCTGTTGCCACAGTGATGATAGATGCTGCAGGCTCTGTAAGAGCGCCAGCATGGTCTTGACTTCGATAACGAGGGGAAAGTCCCAGTTGTTCGAGTAGTATGCCTCAAGAAAGGCTCTGTAGTCGATAAGTCCGTCCGGTGTCGCGCCATGCTCGTCTTCGATGCCCCGGTTGTTGTGGATGTGGGCCAGGGCTACATTCTTCGCGCCCAGCCGTTCCACGAACTTCTCTGGCTCCTGCCCCACGAAGGTCAGGTGGCCCACATCCACCGTGTACTTCACGTCCTCGCCCAGGTAGCTCCTGAGCTGACTGAGCTCACTGAAGGACCTGCCGTACTTGTACGTGTTGCGTTTGACTTGACCCCGGTTCTCGAGGCTAAGTTGCACACCCCTTTGCCTGGCCAAGTCGAGCACCTGCCGGAGCACATCAATAGTATTCTGCCTCACAGCTGGAAAGAGCCCCTCGGGAGCTTCAGCGCTATCCCCTGGATGTACGGTCAGAATCGTGCCGGGTCCTATCGCGGCCGCAAACTCGACCGAACGTTTCAACTCCTCGAGAGTCACCTGTCTTACGTGCGGGTTTACCGACCCGGCGTTAAGCTCTTGGTAAAGAGCGTGGACCGAGACTGGAACCCTGGTGGCGAACCGACGCAGGAACTCTACCGCTTCCTCTTCAGCCACGCCTTGGTAGTACAACACCGGTTCGAGCTTGATCTCAATCCAGCTTATCCCGTGCGACGCGACGAATTCGCAGAAATCTTGGTACGACAACTTGGGGTCGAAGAACACCGAAGCTCCTAAGGTAAGACCTTCTTTCATGCTCTGATTCCTTTCTCGTTTCGTCTGGCCCGACGTTCAGGCCAGCAAGCAAGGACCCGAGTGCCGGGTTCCGGTGGCCCGGCACTCGACTGTAACGTGGAACGAATGCTTACAGGAGAGACAGCCAGAAATCAAAGAACTCGGCGGTATGGTAGTATATGTAGTCGAAGTCCGGCATCCAGCAGTTCAACTCCGAAAGGGGTTTCGCCCCCGCCGGGGTCACCACGTCGGTCCGCACGGAATAGTTGCCGGGCACGTGCCATGGCTGGAGTCCGAGACCGCCCTCCTTGTCGCCCATCATGAACTTTATCAGCAGCTTCGCAGCATTCGGGTGTGGTGCCTGGTTCACGATTCCAACGAAAGCTGGTTGTAAGACACCGACAACCGGCTTTACGTCAAAGGCGACATTGAAGACAAGCTTGCCGTCGATAACATCCCTCATCTTGCCGTAGTCGCAGATTCCAATCGGAGGATCCTTCTGCCCTCTGGTACCCACTGCCTTTGCGATGTCTCCGTCGGACGACATGAGAACCAACCCGTTCTTAACGAGCATCTTGATGAACTCCCGGCCTGCGTTTTCTGTGGTAAGCGTGATGTCTTTCCCGAACACACGCTTGTACTCGGCAGCCATCTCCTCGGAATGCTGGATGACTGTCATGAGCCATTCCATGTTTCCGGTATCCCGGAACGGGTCCTTGAAGATGACTTTGCCCTTCCACTCAGGCTTTGTGAGGTCCCAGAGACTGTTTACTGGAGCTTTGGAATACCTTTCGGAGTTGTAGATCACCACTTTCGTGGAGATGTGATGCCCCATGATCGGTTCTCTGTACTGCGGCGGCAAGACATCCCGCACCTCCGGGGGGATGTAGTTCCACAGAAGACGCGGCTTCACCAGCTCGTGTACTATGAGGGAACCACCCGTCAGTAGACAAACGTCGGCGTTGTATACCTTCGCGGCCTGCTCCCGCTTGACTTTTTCTATTTGCGTATTCGTAGGTATGTCGTACGGGACCAACTCGATACCGGGGTACGCTTTCTCAAAAAGCGTTTTCAGCTGGAATACCCTTGATGACATCGAGTATACTACGACTTTGCCTTCCTTCTTGGCAGCCTCTTCGATCGCCTTCCAGTCCTCGGCAGCCGGGGCGTAAGGACCTAGTTTCGCATCTTTCAACCATTTCTCTTGTGGCGTCTCTCCCCACGCGAGCCCCGTCTGCAGCGCCACCAGTGCGAGAACGACCAGGATGGAAAGCCCGACCCTCCTTGACACGTCTGTTCTCTCCTTTCGTTGAGGTTTTTCCGCACGGAAGACGGCCGGCACAGGGTCCACCACGGCTACACGGCGCCATCACCTCCACATGGTTCTCATTACACGCAGGCGCAAACCAGCGCCCTGGAACGCTCGTCGTAGATATTGACCGCTCCCTGCCTCGGCTTTATATAAACGACCTGATCCGGCGCCACGGCGGATTCGGGAGACTCTCTGATGGTGAGGGTTATCCCGTTGCACAAGGCGCGCACGATTATCTCCGGGCCGGTAGGTAACACCGAGTGAACCCTGGCCTCCACCGACCCAGGCTCGCGGGTGTGACAGACCACAACGTCCTCGGGCCTCAGGGTGGCTATCACGGCGCAGCCTGGTTTGGGGAGCTTGTCGAAGGGCACCTCAAGCTCACCGAAGCCTTCGAGGACGAGCCTCCCTTCGCTGAGTGTCCCGTGCAGGACGTTAACGGTGGGATTACCCATGAAATCCGCTACGAACAGATTGGCCGGAACCCTATACAGCTCCATGGGCTGTGCGAACTGTTGCACTGTCCCCTTGTCGAGAATCGCGATCCGTGTCGCAAGGGTCAGCGCCTCGACCTGATCGTGCGTGACGTACACGCACGTCGTGCCGAGGTCGGCGTGAAGGCGCTTTATCTCGGCCCTCATGTCCAGGCGCAGCTTCGCGTCGAGGTTGGATAAGGGCTCATCCATGAGGAACACCTGCGGGCGTGTGACCAGCATCCGCGCTATAGCCACTCGTTGCTGCTGGCCGCCGCTCAACTCGTTGATGTACCGGTCCTCAAACCCCTGGATTCGCATCATGTCAAGTGCTGCTTGGACCCTGCGCCGAACTTCGTCCTTTGGCACTTTCGCGATCTCTAACCCGAAGGCGATGTTCTGGAAGACGGTCAGGTGGGGCCACAGGGCGTAGCTTTGAAAGATCATGCCCACATTGCGCCTTCCCGGCGGCACGAAGATGCCTTTGCGTCGCGAGAAGACCGTCTGGTCTCCTATTGTGATTTCCCCATCGTCTGGCTCCTCAAACCCGGCTATCATTCTCAATATGGTGGTCTTGCCACATCCCGAGGGGCCGAGGAGCGCGACGAACTCACCGTCTGCTATCTCAAGGCTGACGTCGTTCACCGCTGTGACTTTCCCGAACTTCTTGCTCACGTTTCTCAGGGTAATGCCCGGCATCTTAAGCTCCTCCCCGCTACGAGGTCTCTTCCCTCGACCGCAGCACCCTGTTGATTAGGAAGTTGCCTATCAGGATCAGCGTTACGAGCAGTACTATGACGGCGTCCGCCATCTGAGCTACGCCTTGCTCAGTATACCTGTATGTCATCGTGGTAAGCGTGCGTGTCGAAGGGGACACCAGAAGGACTATCAGGCTCATTTCTCGCATAATCGTGATGAAAGTGAGCAGAAACCCCGCCAGGAAGCCGCGCTTGCTGAGAGGAACGAGTATCCTTCGGAACCTCATAGACCACGACGCGCCCGCGACCTCTGCGGCTTCCTCCAGCTCACCCCCGATCTGCAGCATTGAGCTGGTGCTCGACCTCGTAGAGTACGGCAGGCTCTTGATGGCGCAAGTCAACACCAGTATGCTGAACGTTCCGTAAAGACTCGGGATGATCCAGTGGGGCGTCGAGAACATTGTGAGGTAGATTGCGCCAAAAGCGATGCTCGGCATGAGGAACGGCAGGAAAGTGAGTTGCTCCACAGCCTTTCCGATCAGGGTGTGCCGGCCTTTGGCCACGACGTAACCCGTCAGGACCCCTGCGACTCCTGTTATGAGCGCTGTCGTAAGGGCGAGTCTGACGCTGTTCCACGCCCCGCCGAGTATCATTGAGTTCCTGAGGATGCCGGCTTCCCCCTGCGCATAGCGGGGATTCGGGCGGCCGACCCAATAGTGAAGGGTGAAGTTGGCGGGACTATAGTTGCCTTCAACCAGCATGAAAGTCTGCCAGACGAGGATCCCAAGTGGGAGCACTACTCCCACCGCCAGGAAACCCGCGACCAGGAACGCCACTATTCCCCTCATCCTCCCAAGCCTGACCAATCTACGCCTGAAGCCGCGGCCCCCGAGCGTCACGAAACTCCTTCTGGCCCTGATAATCTTGTTGTTCGCGTACACCGTCGCGGCCGAGATAAGGATCATGAGCAGGGCCAGGATGTATGCGTTTGATACAAACCTGTTGTCCATATTTGCGTAAAGCATCGTTGAAAGCACGTAGAACCTCACGGGCAGTCCCAGGAACACGGGGGTCCCGAAGGTGCCCACGGCGCGCGAAAACGTGAGGATTAGCGCGGACAAGATGGCCGGAAGGACTATCGGAAACGTTATCTTCCTCAGGATCTGAGCTCTTGTGGCCTTCACCATCTCAGCGGCTTCTTCGAGCTCCGCGTCTACTGAACTCAAGGCTCCTGAGATTAGCGTGAACGCAAAGGAGTAGTAATGTAAGGCCAAACACAGCGTAATAGGGATGATCCCATAGCTTAGCCAGTTCGGCGGGCTTACTCCTGTGATATACTCAAACAGCCCCATAGCGCCCCCGATTTGTCTGTTCTTGAAAACTACGATCCACGCGAGGGCGATTACCCAGGACGGAAGCGAGTATGGGATCACTGCCAGTGCCGACACCAAGTGTTTGAACGGCAGGTCGGTCCTCACCACAAGCCAGGCGAGTATCCCACCTATCGCGAGAGAGAGCACCGAGACCCCGATGGCTATCGCCATCGTATTCATCAGAGGTCTCCACAGCATGGGCACCGAGGTTCTTCCAAACAGGACCCTTGACCAATGAAAGAGAGTGAAAGCGCCAGGCGATGCCCCAGGGGCGTACCTGAGGTCTTCGCTCTGCCAGGTGAGGGTAGTCTCCACCATCGCTAGAAGCGGCCCGATTATGAAGTACGCCAGCAGGATTATGAGCACAGCCCCGACCACCTTATACGGTGTGTGCAAGAAACGCCTGACACGATACAAGGCGTAGGCCCGCGTGGCGCTGCCGATTTGGTACCCTTGGGACACCGTTCTCAAGCTAGTCACCTCGCCCTGGGACTCATGAGCTTGCCTGAATGCCTACCGGACCCGTGCGTGGCTGGCCCTGATCTCATGCAGCCTGTCCAGAGCTGCAAGGCAACGCTCTTCGTCTGCCGCGACCACGCCGAGCGCCAATGCCTCCACAACAATCATCGGAATCGCATACGAGCGGAAGGTGCCCACATCGCCCCGCTTCACAAAGAGTATCACGTCGACCCCGTTTGCCAGGTCCGGTTCGACCGACTCCGCCACGAGGATCGTCTTGGCTCCCGCGGACCTGGCTTGGTCAAGGACGATAACGGCGTCTTCATCGGTTTGGAAGAAAGTAAACGCGACGACCACGTCCTTTTCGGTGATGAGGTGCAGCTTTTCGAAAATGTCGCGACCGCCACTGGTGAGCGTGTACGTATGGAATCCGCACCTTTGCAGGCGGAAGTTTAGCATTTCGGGGAGGATGACGCCTGCCCCCTGACCGAACAGGAAGACGCACCGGGCCTTGCAGATGGCCTCCACCGCGCACCAGAACGCCTCGTGCGACAACAAGCTGCGAGTCTCCCGCAGAAGTGTTTCCTGAATGTCAAACACCTTGTCAAGAATCGCCCTGTGGTCCGGCGTGAGCGTCAGGAATCCGCGTATCTTGTCCCCCGGGCCGAGATAGAATCTGAGGAACCTCTGGGCCTCTCGTCGAAGATCCTGGTAGCCGGCGTACCCCAGGGCCCTCGCGAACCTGATGACCGTCGGCTCGCTGACGCCAGCCTGCGCGGCGAGGTCGGCAGCTGGCATGAACGCTACCTCCTGCAGGTGGTCGAGGATATACCGGCCCAGGAACGCCTGGCGACGCGGCATACGCGAGAGGTTCGACTCAATCTTGTCCTTGATGGTGGCCAGCGTCGCATAATCAGCGGTGCGTCGGGCAACCGGGTCGGCGGCGGTTTCGGTACGCATTCGAGTATGCCTCCTTGGAGTCCCGGGACGCAAAATCGCGCCTGATGATGGGGTGTTTTGAAGGACAAAGTATCGTCCTGGTCATGTTATGATATTCTATACTACTAATTGGACACTCATTCGAGAAATCCTTCATAACTGTCGGTAGTTAGATTCAGAACTTTTCGCGGCCGGCAGGTGCGCTATGCGGCCACAAAGAGGGAGAGACATCAAGATGCCCTCAAACTCGCGTTTGACAGCGATCTCTGTAAGCCCCTCCCGTGCTGGACCTAGCATGTGGCACAACTTTACGGGTCAGAAGGACTCAGAGCCTTTCGGCCCTGCGCCTTCACCGCAGAGCATCAGAATGTGTCGTTGGAAGATTAACTTGTGGTGCATTCTGACACCATGGAGCGAGGAAGAAATTGCGGGATTGCTTCTTTGGTTCAGGGCTGTTTGTCGTGTTGGGACCATCGCAGTAGAGCGCAATGCTTGGAACAACTGGCGATGACGCGGGATGGGCGGTGTAGTAGTAAGGACGGAACGTACCGGCGGTCAGGTTCAAGACATTGCTTCAACATTGCCGCCTGTGATAGGGGGAGGCAATTGCCCGCCTAAGAGTGATGATCGGTTGATAGAACCCATCTTTTCCACCGTTACCCGCGCGGCTCCTCGGGTTCCAAGGGCCCGAGTTTCCCTGTGGAGCGCACAGGCATACGGATGGGAATATGGCTAAGGCTTCAAGCGTCTTATGGGAAAACAGCAGGGATTTGGCCAGCGTTTGGGTGTCGTCGGGCGTTACGACCACAATGATCGGTTCGAGCGAGTCGAGGATTATACGAGCCGTCGGCCGCGTCGACGTCCTCTCGCCCGGGATCGGAAGCTTCTCACCGGTCGCCTCTGCGTATCGCCTCGCACGTCGTTCAACGATCGCCTGCACCAATGCCGCGAGCAGCACCACGCACGCCAAGGTCTCCAGACACTCAGGGGTCTTTACATACATTGCGCCAACGAAGGAACGACCACGAGGAACGCGATGAAGTTCTTGGCGAGCCTTCTCTTGAATACCGAATGTATCCACTCTCCGGTATTGGGATTGAGGGCACCATACATACTCACCCGCTCGTTGGTGCCTGGTGTCATGATCTTCTTTTGCTACCCTCGTCTCATCCGGCAGGACCGGACGTTGGGTAGTAGGTCGCAGTGGCACTCGTCCTGGTAGAACACAGTACAGGCAGAGCCAAATGCCCTGAGGAATACGTCTCGTCTATGAGTGCGACCTCGAAATCACTTATGGGGTCCGACTTCAGCGCAATGAGTTTCGGCCTTCTCCACCTAAAGCCAAGGCTGCGGAGGAGTCGTCTCATGGTGAAGATGCTTAGCCGATATTTCGCAGGTCCGGCATTTCGAATTGGTGCCGAGGTCAGCGGCGTTGTTCACGTGGAATCATCTGCCAGTTTGCTGTAACTCCCGCGTGCAAGTCCAAGCCTGCGAATGAGATTCATGTGCTCGCCAGTGACGTTGACGACTGTGGCGAATCTCTCGCCGTTCAGCGTCTGGCCTGCTGTGTACGTTATGGACACGTACTTCTTGAGCACTTGATGTGAAGTGAGCTTGCGGTCGTGTTTCTTCGCCAGGTGCTCCAGCAGGCAATAGGCGATCAGTGCTATGAAGCAAACCAGCGCCAGCCCCCGTACCCGTTCCTCTTTGTGTAGGAATACCGGCC
>JAAYXB010000034.1 GCA_012516125.1 Bacillota bacterium
CACCAGGGGGGGTTAAGATGAAAGTTCGGCCGTCGGTCAAAAAGATATGCGACAAGTGCAAAATAGTAAGGCGCAAAGGCGTGCTCCGGGTCATTTGCGAGAACCCCAAGCACAAGCAGCGCCAGGGCTAGGGCGGAGGTGAGATGAAGGAATGGCTAGGATCGCGGGGGTTGACCTTCCGAGAGACAAGAGAATCGAGATAGCCCTGACTTATATATACGGGTTGGGCCTCACGACTTCGAGGCAGATTCTCGAGAAAACCGGCGTAAACCCCGACACCAGGGTCCGTGACCTTACCGAGGAGGAGATCACGCGTCTACGGGAGGTCATAGACAAGGAGTATAAGGTCGAGGGCGAACTGCGGGCCGAGCAAGCAGCCAACATCAAGCGGCTCATCGATATCGGCACCTACAGGGGCCTTCGTCACCGAAGGGGCTTGCCAGTTAGGGGCCAGCGCACGAGGACCAATGCCCGGACGAGAAAGGGCCCCAGGAAGACAGTGGGCGTGAGGAGATCCAAGTGAGAAAGGAGAGCATGAAGCGTGCCGAGGAAGCCGACCAAAGCGAAAAGGCGTGCGCGCAAGAACGTCGAGAGCGGGGTTGCCCACATCCGGTCGACGTTTAACAATACCATCGTCACGATAACAGATCCTCAGGGCGCTGTGATCGCGTGGTCGAGCGCGGGGAAGCAGGGTTTCAAAGGCTCCAGGAAGGGCACTCCGTTTGCCGCGCAGATGGCTGCGGAGGCAGCCGCACGGGCGGCCATGGACCACGGCATGCGCCAGGTGGAGGTGCTAGTGAAAGGCCCTGGAGCGGGCCGGGAAGCGGCGATCAGGTCTCTGCAGGCTACGGGGCTTGAGGTGAACATGATCCGCGACGTGACCCCGATCCCTCACAACGGGTGCCGGCCGCCGAAGCGCAGGAGGGTTTGATTGACCGGGACGGCGTTGGCAACATCAGGAGGGGGAAGCTCAAATGGCCAGGTACACAGGATCCGTGTGCAGGTTGTGCCGGCGTGAAGGTATGAAACTATATCTGAAAGGCGAGAGGTGCTACACCGAGAAATGCTCGGTTGATCGCAGGCCTTACGCCCCCGGCGAACACGGGCAGGGGCGCAAGAAGATGTCCGAATACGCGATCCAGTTGCGGGAGAAGCAGAAGCTACGCCGAATATACGGGGTTTTCGAGAGGCAGTGCGAACGCTACTTCGAGATGGCCTCCAGGAAACGGGGCGTCACAGGAGAAGCGCTTCTTCAGATACTCGAATCTAGACTGGACAACGTGGTTTACCGGCTTGGTTTCGCGAGCTCCAGGGCCGAGGCGCGACAGATGGTCAGGCATGGTCATATCGCCGTGAACGGCAACAAGGTCAGCATACCGTCGTACCTCGTGGAGCCTGGAGATACTGTGTCCGTGCGCGAGGGAAGCCGCGAACTTCCGCGGTTCAAGCAAGTGGCGGAAGCTGGTCAAGGTCGTACGGTGCCCGCGTGGCTGTCCCTGCATCCGGACGGCCTGAGCGCGACCGTGCTCAGCTTGCCCACAAGGGACCAGATCGACGTGCCCGTTCAGGAACACATGGTGGTTGAACTGTACTCCAGATAAGATGACAGCGCCATCCAACGGGTCGCAGGGGCGTGGTGCCGCATAGTGGCAGGCTGATGGCGAACGGCGCGCGGTCCGCACAAACCAGAAGGGAGAGCTGCGGATGATCGAGATTGAGAAGCCCAGAATCGAGTGTGAGGAGGCCACAGAAAAGTACGGCAGGTGCGTGGTCGAGCCTCTCGAGAGAGGTTACGGCATAACCTTGGGGAACGCGCTCCGGAGGGTTCTCCTTTCGTCCCTCCCGGGGGCGGCGGTCACGTCCGTGAAAATAGAAGGGGTTCTTCACGAGTTCTCCGTGATACCCGGGGTTGTGGAAGACACTATCGATATTCTCCTAAATCTTAAGGAACTCCTCGTCAAGCTGCACTCGGACGGGCCGAAGGTGGTAAGGATCGAAGCCCAGGGCGAGGGAGAGGTCAGGGCCGCTGACATCATCGCTGACCCGGATGTCGAGATACTCAATCCCGAGCTCCACATCGCCACGCTCGATAAAGACGGCAGGCTCTTCGCCGAGATAACCATCGAGAAGGGCAGGGGCTACGTCCCGGCCGAGAAGCGCAGGGGCGAGCCGGTGATCGGTGTCATTCCCGTGGACTCGATTTTCACGCCCGTCCGCAAGGTGAACTATCAGGTTGAGAACACACGTGTCGGCCAGATCACGGACTACGATAGGCTCATACTGGAGGTTTGGACCGACGGAAGCGTGTCACCGAAGGAGGCCACGAGCCTCGCGGCCAAGATCCTGTCGAGTCATCTCGCGCTCTTCACAGGCTTGACTGAGACGTCCGACCGGGTTGAGATGATGGTGGAGAAGGCGGAGGACGAGAAAGACAAGGTCCTGGACATGCCCATCGAGGAACTCGACCTGTCGGTGCGGTCCTACAACTGTCTGAAGAGAGCGGGCATAAACACCGTGCAGGAGCTCATCAGGAAGACCGAGGAAGATATGATGAAGGTCAGGAACCTCGGAAAGAAATCGCTCGAAGAGGTCAAGGGGAAACTCGCGAATCTCGGCCTTTCCCTCCGTCCGTCTGACGACCAGGAGGACTAGAGGGCAGAGGATTAGGGGCATCGGAACGCGAAGCCGGACGAGAACGAGACCGCAAGACCGTTTAGGACCTCTGGTCCGGGAGGGATCTCGATATGAACCAGGCGAAATTGGGGCGTACCAGCGCTCATAGGAAGGCAATGCTTCGGAGCATCGTGACCTCGTTGTTCGAACACGAGCGCGTCCGAACGACTGAGGGCAAGGCGAGGCAGCTCGAGCCGGTCGCAGAGAAGCTCATTACTCTCGCAAAGAGAGGCGACCTGCATGCCCGTAGGTTGGTGGCGGGCTACGTCAGGAGCGACGCGGTCACAAAGAAGCTTTTTGACACCATCGCGCCGCGCTACAAGGATCGCCAAGGGGGTTACGTTCGCACCGTGAAGCTCGGCGAGCGCCGCGGCGATGCCGCATCCGAGGTCATAGTGGAGCTCGTGTAGCCTTGAGCCCTCGAGCCACTGGGGGGTGTGCACGCGGTGGCCGAGGGTGGATGGCAGGGTGCGGCCTGGGCCGACGACCCGGGCGGGCTCGGTGTCGCATCAACCAAGACGAACCATTCCATCCTGCAAGAGTGCGCGATTGCGCACTTTTTGTGGGTTTTAAGGGGGCACCTGCTTGGAGGAGATGATCAGGGCCGAAAACCTGGGGTACCAATATGGGTCTGCCGGGGATATGAGGCATACCGCGCTTCGCGGCATAAACCTCTCCATACGGCCTGGCGAGTTCGTGGCCATAATAGGGCACAACGGGTCGGGCAAATCCACGCTTGCGAAGCACTTCAACGCCTTGCTCGTGCCCACCTCAGGGACGGTGACCGTCAAGGGTATGAAGACCAGCGACCCGCGGAACCTGTGGAGGATCCGCCAGACTGTGGGGATGGTCTTCCAAAACCCTGACAACCAAATCGTGGCCACCACCGTCGAGGAAGACGTGGCGTTCGGCCCCGAGAATCTCGGTGTGCCCCCTGCCGAGATCAGGCGGCGGGTGCGGGAAGCGCTTGAATGCGTGGACATGGTGGAGTATGTGCGACACGCCCCGCACCTCCTTTCGGGCGGGCAGAAACAACGCGTGGCCATCGCGGGCGTGGTCGCGATGCGGCCTGAGTGCATCGTGCTAGATGAGCCCACCGCGATGCTGGACCCGTCGGGCAGACAAGAGGTGATGCGGACCATCACCCGGCTGAACCGGGACGAGGGCATCACCGTGGTCCTCATCACGCACTTCATGAATGAGGCCGTCCAGGCCGACCGGGTCATCGTGATGGAAAGCGGCAGGATAGTGCTGGACGGCCATCCGCGCAAGGTCTTCAGCGAGGTTGAAACCCTGAGAGCTCTCCGTCTCGACGTTCCGCAAGTGACCGAGCTTGCTTACGAGCTGAACAAGGAGGGTGCCGGGCTTCCCGATGGTATCCTGACGGTGGAGGAGTTCGCCGACGCGATCGCCGGCGCGAGCCACGAGTCCCGCGCGATGGAAGGCGCAGAAGATGGGCGCGCACATCCGATGAGCATCGTACGCGAGGGCGCTGATCCCGCCCGGGACAGAAGGGCCAAGAACAGTGAGGGGAGCGATCGGGCGGGCTGCCGGGGTCGTGCTGCCACGGCCTGGTGCGGGGGCGGGTGATTGGTGACCGTGCCTATCAAAGTCGAGACCCTTTCCTACACGTATAATCCGGGCACGCCGCTCGCACGGACGGCGCTCGACGACGTTAACCTAGAGATTGGTGACGGTGAATTCATTGGCCTCATAGGAGCGACTGGGTCGGGGAAATCCACCTTGATCCAGCACTTCAACGGGCTTCTTAAGCCCACCCGCGGGCGTGTGCTCGTGGACGGCGTGGACATATGGCAGAAAGACGTCAGGCTCAAGGACATCCGCACGAAAGTGGGCTTGGTCTTTCAGTACCCGGAGCATCAGCTCTTCGAGGAAACCGTCTTCGCGGACATAGCGTTCGGCCCCCGAAACATGGGGCTGGGTGATGACGAGATAAACGCGCGGGTCAGGCGGGCGCTCGAGTTGGTGGGCCTTGATTTCGAGGCCGTGAAGGGGCGATCCCCGTTCGAGCTCTCTGGCGGCGAAATGAGGCGAGTCGCCATAGCCGGGGTGCTTGCCATGGAGCCGTCCGTGCTCGTGCTGGACGAACCAGTGTCGGGACTGGACCCGCGAGGCCGCGACGAGTTGCTCGAAGAGCTTGCGAGGCTGCACCGCAGGTCTGAGTGTACGGTCATATTGGTGTCACACAGCATGGAAGATGTCGCGAGGCTCGCGAAAAGGCTCGTGGTCATGCACAAAGGGAAGGTCGTGGCAGACGGGCCTGTGCGCGAGGTGTTCCGCATGACCGACCTTTTGAAGGAGGTAGGTCTCGGAGTGCCACAGGTCACCGAGGTCATGCACGAGCTCGCGAGACGCGGAAAGGACGTCAGGACGGACGTTCTCACGGTCGAAGAGGCCAAGGCGGAGCTCCTCAGGCTCTTGCGAGGTGAGGGCCGTGTTCGGTAATCTGACCATAGGTCAGTATATACCGGGCGACTCGCTGGTGCACAAGCTGGACCCGAGGGTGAAGATATTCATCACCTTGGTCGTCATTACGGTGCTCTTCCTTGTCAGCACGATGGCGGGGTACGGGTTGGTTCTCCTTTTCATCCTGGGCGCCGTGCTTCTCGCCCACCTGCCGATGAGGTTCGTGATGCGAGGCGTGCGACCGCTTCTTTTCATCCTCGTGCTGACGTTCGGGCTTCACCTCTTCATGAACGAAGGCCGTGTGCTCTTTCGGGTGGGGCCTCTGGTGGCGCCGTACGAGGGGGCGTTCAAGGGGTTCGCGATGTCGATGCGGCTGGTGTTGCTCGTGCTGGCTACGTCCATATTGACGCTCAGCACGTCCCCCATCGAGCTCACCGACGGCATCGAGAGCATTCTCTCGCCGGCGAGAGTTCTGGGGGTTCCAGCGCACGAGCTCGCGATGATGATGACCATCGCGCTGAGATTCATCCCAACGCTCCTCGAGGAGACCGACAAGATAATGAAGGCCCAGATGGCGAGGGGTGCGGATTTCGAGACCGGCAACGTAGTGCAGAAGGCCAAAAGCCTGGTCCCGCTGCTCGTGCCGCTCTTTGTGAGCGCGTTCCGGCGGGCTGACGAACTCGCCATGGCAATGGAGGCCAGGTGTTACCGCGGGGGACAGGGACGGACCAGAATGAAGCAACTTCGCGTTGGGGCGAAAGACATCCTTGCAGCTATCGGCTCGACGGCCGCGCTGGTCGCCGTGGCGGTGTATCTCTAAACACGGCACGGTGCGTTTTCGTCCCTTCGCTTGGCAGGGGCGCCAGGGCTGCGCCGGTGCTTACACAACGGGCTGTGGGCGTTTGTCTGTTCTTGCGCCGAACTCGGACGACTCGCGCCCACGCTCGCGCGCCGCGCGCCGGGTGCCGGGCGCCGCGCGCCGGGCGCGCCATCCTCGGAGAGCGAGGAGAGCGAGGCTGGCAACCCTGAATGGATTTGGGTGCTGAGAAGTGGCGCGGACTTCTGGTGGAGCTTAGACGAGCAGCCTATGAGAAACATCAAACTTGTGCTCGAGTACGACGGGACCGCGTACTGCGGGTTCCAACGTCAAGACGGCCTGCGGACGATCCAGGCAGAGCTGGCGCGGGCTGTGGCAGTGATAACGAAGTCGCCCGCGAACGTGATCGGTGCGGGACGCACCGACGCTGGGGTCCATGCTCGGGGCCAAGTCGTGAATTTCCGTACAGACGCGAGGATGCCCGCGGAGAAGTTCGTTCCGGCGCTCAACAGCGTGCTTCCTGCTGATATCAGGGTGCTTCGGGCCGAGGATGTGCCGCTCGAGTTCAATGCGCGGTACGACGCCCGCGGCAAGACGGACGAGTACACGATGGATACGAGGCCCGTACCGTCGGTCTTTCTCCGGAACTACGCGTACCACGTGCCATTCCCTCTTGATCTCGAGGCGATGCGCGAAGGATGCAGCCATATCGTGGGGCGCCACGACTTCCGGTCGTTTGCTGCATCGGGCGGGGGGGCCAAGACGTTCACCCGGGAGGTGAGGCGGTGCGCCCTCGAGGCTGGAGAGGGTCTCGTCAAGATAACCGTGGAGGCGGACGGGTTTCTCTATAACATGGTGCGGATAATCGTGGGGACGTTGGTGCTCGTCGGTGTGGGCAAACTCACTCCACGCGACGTGGCAAGGATTCGTGACGCTCGCGACAGGCGTGTCGCGGGGCCCACTGCCCCTGCGAAGGGGCTGTGCCTAGTGCGTGTCGACTATGACGCGTGACGCGTGGGCGGCCGGGCCCGCCCGAGGCCGGAGGGGGACGGCAGGCCGAAGACTGAAGGGCGGGCCGAAGGCGGAAGGCGCCGGCGGGCCGGAAGGCGGCGGGATAGCGGGCGGGCGCTGCAGCGAGGTAGCTTCGTTCTTGACACGTTGCCCAGGCTATATTAGAATACGCCTTGGGGCTTGCGGCCCGTATTTGGTTTATCTGGCCGCAATTTACGGTGCGTTTCAGGGCTTACAGGTAGCACCGGGATTATCAGGTCAAAGTGTTGTGAGGTGAATCTCTTATGGCTGGCACTGGGCCCAGGCCCGATGGACAGGGTGGAGAATGGTACGTGGTCGATGCTGAGGGGAAAACCCTTGGCAGGCTCGCAAGCCAGGTTGCCAGGGTGCTGCGGGGCAAGCACAAACCCACATACACGCCTAGTCTCGACACCGGCGATCACGTGATCGTCGTCAACGCCGAGAAGGTGAAGGTCACCGGCAACAAGGCGAAGGAGAAGATATACTACAGGCATAGCGGCTATCCCGGCGGGCTTCGGGCTGTTCCTTACGAAGTCATGATTTCAAAGAAGCCCGAGGCTGTTATAGAGCATGCTGTAAGGGGAATGCTTCCGCATAACCGGCTTGGGCGTTCTCTTTGGAAGAAGCTGAAAGTGTACCGCGGCGCGGAGCACCCGCACGCGGCGCAGAAGCCGAAACCCCTTGAGATCGAGGAATGAGGGGACCATGGCACAGGCACGAAAGGGGGGTAAGGCATGGCACTAGCTGAGATCGGCAATGCACCAGCCGTGCTCGCAACAGGCAGACGCAAGTGTTCCGTAGCAAGGGTGCAGTTGAAACCCGGCCGCGGAGAGATCATTGTCAATGGGAAGCCCGTATCTGAGTACTTTGGTCGGAAGATCCTGGAGATTCTCGTGAGGCGGCCGTTTGTGGTCACGGAGACCACCGGCAGGTACGATGTGATCGCGAAGGTCGAGGGTGGAGGCCCCACGGGTCAGGCGGGAGCCGTTACCCATGGCATCGCCAGGGCTCTCCTGGCCCTGAACCCTGATCTGCGCCCAGCTCTGAAGGGGGCCGGTCTCCTCACGCGGGACCCGCGTATGAAGGAGCGGCGCAAGTACGGCCTCAAGAAGGCGCGCAAAGCACCTCAGTACTCTAAGAGGTAAAAAGCCTTCCGTTCGAGGAGAGGATTTCTCTCTGGGAACAGGTTTCTAGAGCCTTCGTTTCTCGAGGCTGCGAAAGCGACTTCTCCAGGCGGGGACCTTCTCCGGGGAGCAAGCCCATTGGTGCGGCTTGCTGCCGCCCGTTGGGGGCGTTGCGGCATTCCAGAACCGAACCGGTTGCCCTACCCAATCAACAGGGAGGGGGCCGGTTCTCTGTTTTTGCCCAGGCCCACGTCAGGGAGGCATGACGTCCCCCCTGTTGTAGATAGCGGGCCCTGCTGCTGCTCCAGGTAGCCGAGCTGAAACGTGATTTCGAGAGCCAGCAATTGCCGTCCACCGTGAGTGTATGGCCGAGACGCTCTGAGTACTTCTGGCCCCGAGGTTGTGCCATGTGACAGATCCAGCACGAGCTGGACTTACAGAGATCGCTGTCAAACGCCAAGCAAACTTGAACGAGCGTGCGGCCATATGAGTGCGTAGTCGGGCGCGCTGTGCCGCGCAGCCGCCGAGGTGTTAAGAGTTTATAGGTAAACAAGTTCGAGACTACAACAACGACTCTCCGTATGCCGTGCTTGCCCGGACGCTGTGCCGTCGAGCGCCTGCCGTCGAGCGCGCAAGCATCCTACGAGTTCGAGCTTAGGCACCTATAGGTTCGATGCTGGGTGTTTACAGGCAAGCATGCGCCCGCTGGCAACTAGGTATGGCTGATCCCCCGAGAACCAACTTGCCGGCAGACCTGGTCCTATGGGGACCAGCCCGGCGCAGGATCTGGTCCTCCGGGAACCACCCTTGCCACCCCCCTTCGCCAAAACCAGGCAAGGTGGAGCACCAGGGACCAGATCTCGCGTGACGATGGTCCTCTGGGGACCAGCCTGACACCATGTCCTGATCCTCTCGTGACCAGGGCGCCCTGACCGCCACGAGGGGTGGTCCCTAAGGG